>NZ_JALRNF010000043.1 GCF_030272895.1 Pseudomonas sp. BGr12
TCCTTCTTTGTGCTGTTTTTTGTTTTTTTTTGTGTTTTTTGGTTGGGGGGGGGGGTGGGTTTTTTTGTGGGGGCCCCCACCCCCTCGCGTCGGTGGGGGGGGGGGCCCCCCCCCCGCGATGGGGCCCTGTCAGGCCCCCGGCACGAAATGCTTCTGCGCGGTACCCCGGGCAATCAGGCGCGACAGGTAGTCGAGCTTCTGCGCATCCTGGTCGACGAACTTGAACGTCAGTTGCAGCCAGTCGCTGTCCGGTTTCGGCTCAAGGGCCGCCACCGCGTGCAGGTAGCCGTTCAGGCGCGCGATCTCGGCGTTCTCGCCCTGCTCCAGGTCGAGCACGGCGCCTTCGAGCACTTGCGGCAGGGTCTCACCACGACGCACCACCAGCAGCGCCTCCTTGAGGCTCAGGGCCTTGATCACGCAAGGCTGGATGCCACCCGGCAAGCGCAACTGGCCCTGACTGCGGCCGGTTGGTGCGGCGGCAGCCGCTGGGGGCTGGGGCGCGGTGACCAGCGGCTTGGCCGGTGCCGGCGTCGGCGCCACTTTGACCGTTTCCGCACGCCCGCCGGTCAGGGCGCTGAGCGAATCGTTGGCGAAGGCCGAGTTGACCCGCGCCGGCGCGCCGGACATCAAGGCATCGAGCTTGCCGGTCTTGGTCAGGGCCTTTTTCACCTTGGTCAGCAGCTGCTCGTTGGTAAAGGGCTTGCCCACGAAGTCCGAGACACCGGCCTGGATCGCCTGGACCACGTTTTCCTTGTCGCCACGGCTGGTCACCATGATGAACGGCAGGCTCTTCATGGCGTCCTGCTGGCGGCACCAGGTCAACAGCTCCAGGCCCGACATCTCTGGCATTTCCCAGTCGCACAGAACCAGGTCGAAGGCTTCGCGGGCCAGCAAGGCCTGGGCTTTGCGGCCATTGACCGCGTCTTCGATGACCATCCCCGGGAAATGGTTGCGCAGGCACTTCTTCACCAGGTCGCGAATGAACGGCGCATCGTCCACCACCAGCACACTGACTTTACTCATCACCGCTCCTATTGCATCCCGACTCGCATAGCGCCGAGCGCAAACGAAAACGCCCGGCCAAAGCCGGGCGTTCGTTTTCGCAGGCAGTCTTATTTATCGTCAGATCGGCCCGGAACATTAGCCTTTTCGCCGCCGCCCTCGACCTCTTCTTTCATCCGCGCCAGGCCCAGGTGGCGCACGTCGGTGCCGCGCACCAGGTAGATCACCAGTTCCGAGATGTTGCGCGCGTGGTCGCCGATCCGCTCCAGCGAACGCAGGGCCCAGATCACGCTGAGCACCCGCGAGATCGAGCGCGGGTCTTCCATCATGTAGGTGACCAGCTCGCGCAGGGCAGTCTTGTACTCGCGGTCGATGGTCTTGTCGTACTGGGCCACCGACAGGGCCAGGTCGGCATCGAAACGGGCGAAGGCATCCAGGGCATCGCGGACCATGTTGCGCACCTGGTCGCCGATATGCCGCACTTCGACATAACCGCGGGGCGACTCGCCCTCTTCGCACAGCTGGATGGCGCGGCGGGCGATCTTGGTCGACTCGTCGCCGATGCGCTCCAGGTCGATCACCGACTTGGAGATGCTGATGATCAACCGCAGGTCGGAGGCCGCCGGCTGGCGACGGGCGAGGATGCGCACGCACTCCTCGTCGATGTTGCGCTCCATCTGGTTGATCTGCTCGTCGACTTCACGCACCTGCTGGGCCAGGCCCGAGTCGGCCTCGATCAGCGCGGTGACCGCGTCGTTGACCTGCTTCTCGACCAGGCCGCCCATCGCCAGGAGGTGGCTGCGGACCTCTTCGAGTTCGGCGTTGAACTGCTGGGAGATGTGGTGGGTAAGGCTGTCTTTATCGATCATGAGAAATCCTTGGAGCGTCCGGTAAGTGCGGTCAGGCGGCGTTCAGTCGTCGAATCCTAGCCATACCGACCGGTGATGTAATCTTCGGTCTGCTTCTTCGCCGGGTTGGTGAACAGGGTGTCGGTGTCACCGAACTCGATCAGCTTGCCCATGTACATGAACGCGGTGTAGTCGGAAACCCGCGCCGCCTGCTGCATGTTGTGGGTAACGATGACGATGGTGTACTTGGATTTCAGTTCGTAGATCAGCTCTTCGACCTTCAGCGTCGAGATCGGGTCGAGTGCCGAGCACGGCTCGTCGAGCAGCAGCACTTCCGGCTCCACGGCGATGGTACGGGCAATCACCAGACGCTGCTGCTGACCACCGGACAGGCCCAGTGCCGACTCGTGCAGGCGGTCCTTGACCTCATCCCACAAGGCCGCGCCCTTGAGTGCCCACTCCACGGCCTCGTCGAGCACACGCTTCTTGTTGATGCCCTGGATGCGCAGGCCATAGACCACGTTCTCGTAGATGGTCTTGGGGAACGGGTTGGGCTTCTGGAACACCATGCCGACCCGGCGACGCAGCTCGGCCACGTCCTCGCCCTTGCGGTAGATGTTGTTGCCGTACAGGTTGATCGCACCATCGACGCGGCAACCGTCAACCAGGTCGTTCATGCGGTTGAAGGTGCGCAGCAGGGTCGACTTGCCGCAGCCGGACGGGCCGATGAAGGCGGTCACGCGCTGCTTGGGGATGTTCATGCTGACGTCGAACAGGGCTTGCTTCTCGCCGTAGTACAGGCTCAGGCCCGGTACTTCGATGGCCACGGTTTCTTCGGCCAGACGCAGGCTCTGCTTGTCGCGACCCAGGGCCGACATATCGATGCCGTGGGCGTGGGATTCATGCTGCATGGTCAGACTCCATACGCTATCTATTTCGTTTCATCGAACCGCCCGGCACAACACACGGGCGGCACTTGCAATAAGGGGTGTATCGATCAGCTATCCAGCGCCTTGTACTTCTCGCGCAGGTGGTTACGAATCCAGACCGCCGAGAGGTTGAGGGTGGCGATCACCAGCACCAGCAGCAACGCGGTGGCGTACACCAGCGGCCGCGCGGCCTCGACGTTGGGGCTCTGGAAGCCGACGTCGTAGATATGGAAGCCCAGGTGCATGATCTTCTGGTCCAGGTGCAGGTACGGGTAGTTGCCGTCCAGCGGCAGCGACGGCGCCAGCTTCACCACACCTACCAGCATCAGCGGCGCCACTTCACCGGCGGCACGGGCCACCGCGAGGATCATGCCGGTCATCATCGCCGGGCTGGCCATCGGCAGGACGATTTTCCACAGGGTCTCGGCCTTGGTCGCGCCCAGGGCCAGGGAGCCTTCGCGGACGGTGCGCGGGATACGCGCCAGGCCTTCTTCGGTGGCCACGATCACCACCGGTACCGCCAGCAGCGCCAGGGTCAGCGAGGCCCAGAGCAGGCCCGGGGTACCCAGGGTCGGCGCCGGCAAGGCTTCGGGGAAGAACAGGCGGTCGAGCGAGCCACCCAGCACGTAGACGAAGAAGCCCAGGCCGAACACGCCGTAGACGATCGCCGGTACACCGGCCAGGTTGTTCACGGCGATGCGGATCAGCCGGGTGACCGGGCCCTGGCGCGCATATTCACGCAGGTACACCGCCGCCAGCACACCGAACGGAGTGACGATCACGGCCATGATCAGGGTCATCATCACGGTACCGAAGATGGCCGGGAAAATCCCGCCTTCGGTGTTGGCTTCACGCGGGTCGTCGCTGAGGAACTCCCAGACCTTGGCGAAATACACACCCAGCTTGGTGAAGGTGCCCATGCCATTCGGCTGGTAGGCGTGGACCACCTTTTCCAGGTTGATCTCGACTTCACGGCCGTTGCCGTCCTTGGCCACCAGGCTGTCGCGGCTGAACGCCTGGTGCAGGTTGCCCAGACGCTCTTCGATGGCCTTGTAGCGATTGTTCAGCTCGGCACGCTCGGCCTCGATGTCGGCCTGGGCGGCGGCGTCCAGCTTGCCTTGCAGTTCCAGCTTGCGACCGTGCAGGCGCAGGCGTTCGAGGCCATGGTTGATGGCGCCGATCTCTTTCTTTTCCAGGCTCTGCAGCTCACCCGCCAGCTTCTCGGTGCGCTTCAGGCGCGCCTGCAGCTCGGCCCAGGCCGCCTGGCCTTCGGCGACCACCTTGCCGTTTTCCTTGACGCTGACCAGGTAGCCGTAGAAGTTGCCCCACTCACGACGCTCCAGGGCGATCAGCTCGGCCGGACGCTGCTCGTCGGTCAGCCATTCGCCGACCACCCAGGTGAAATCGCTGCCGTTGAGGTCGCGGTTACCGACCTTGATCAGCTCGCGGGTCATGAACTCCGGGCCCTCGTCAGGCACCGGCAGGCCGGCACCTTTCAGACGCGCACGGGGCACCTCTTCCTTCTGCACCACCTCGCCGACCACGATGTGGTTGGGTTGGCCGGGCACGTTGTAATTGGCCTGGATCAGGTCGGCCGGCCAGAAGTGGCCCAGGCCGCGCACGGCAATCACAGCCAGCAGGCCCACGGTCATGATGACCGCGATGGCGACCGCGCCACCGCTGATCCAGACGCCGGGGGCGCCGCTCTTGAACCAGCTTTTGAGGGAATCCTTTTTCACGGATCGCTACCTTTCTATCAAAGCGACGAGTATTTCTTGCGCAGACGCTGGCGAATCAGCTCGGCCAAGGTGTTCATCACGAAGGTGAACATCAGCAGCACCAGCGCGGCGAGGAACAGCACGCGGTAATGGCTGCCACCGACTTCCGACTCGGGCATCTCCACCGCGACGTTGGCGGCCAGGGTGCGCATGCCTTCGAACAGGTTCAGCTCCATCACCGGGGTGTTGCCGGTGGCCATCAGCACGATCATGGTTTCACCCACCGCACGGCCCATACCGATCATCAGCGCCGAGAAAATGCCCGGGCTGGCGGTCAGGATGACCACGCGGGTCAGGGTCTGCCACGGGGTCGCGCCCAGTGCCAGGGAGCCCAGGGTCAGGCTGCGCGGCACGCTGAACACGGCGTCTTCGGCAATCGAGTAGATGTTCGGGATCACCGCGAAGCCCATGGCGATACCCACTACCAGGGCGTTGCGCTGGTCGTAGGTGATGCCCAGGTCATTGGTGATCCACAGGCGCATGTCGCCATCGAAGAACCAGGTCTCCAGCAACGGGCTCATGTACAGGGCGAACCAGCCGGTAAGCAGGATCACTGGGATCAGGATCGCCGCTTCCCAACCATCCGGCACCCGCAGGCGGATCGACTCGGGCAGGCGGCTCCAGGTGAAACCGGCCAGCAGGATGCCGATCGGCATCAGCAGGAACAGGCTGAACACACCCGGCAGATGGCCTTCAAGGTACGGTGCCAGGAACAGGCCGGCGAAGAAGCCGAGGATCACCGTCGGCATCGCTTCCATCAGCTCGATCACCGGCTTGACCTTGCGGCGCATGCCCGGGGCCATGAAGTAGGCGGTGTAGATGGCCGCGGCAATAGCCAGCGGTGCGGCCAGGATCATGGCGTAGAACGCCGCCTTCAGGGTACCGAAGGTCAGCGGGGACAGGCTCAGCTTGGGTTCGAAGTCGGTGTTCGAGGCGGTCGACTGCCAGACGTACTTCGGCTCGTCGTAGTTCTCGTACCAGACCTTGCTCCACAGCGCGCTCCAGGACACTTCCGGGTGCGGGTTCTTCAGGCTCAGCGGCAGCAGCTTGTTGCCTTGTTCGATGATGATGCGGTTGGCACGCGGCGACAGTGCCAGTACGCCAGCGCCTTCGGCCACCGGCTCTACCAGCAGGGTACGGTGCGCGGTGCTGTGGAACACGCCGAGCTCACCGGCGGCGTCCAGGGCGACAAAGCCCTTGCGACGTTCTTCGGCGTCGATCTGCACGATCGGCGTCTTGCCCATCTGGAACTCGCGGATACGCTTGAAGCGCTGCTCGCCATCCGGGTCGCGGGCCATGAACCACTGGGCCAGGCCGCCCTTGGAGTCACCGAAGATCAGCGAGATGCCGCCGACCAGCTGGGCGCTGGCGGTAATTTCGGCATTGCCGTCTTCCAGCAGCTTGTAACGACCATTGAGGCTCTTGTCGCGCAGGCTGAACACGTCGGCCTGGGCGCGGCCGTTGACCACGTAGAGCCACTGCTGGCGCGGGTCGATGAAGATGGCTTTGACCGGCTCGGTCATCTGCGGCAGGTCGATGCGGTTCTGCTCGGTGGTGACCTCGCCGGTCATCATGTTTTCTTCGCGGGCGAGCGACAATACCTGCAGGTGCGCACCGGTAGAACCTGCGACCACCAGAGTGTCACTGTTGACGTTCAGGCTCACGTGCTCAAGGGCACGGCCTTCGTCGTCCAGGGTGAAAAGCTCCTGGCCATAGGGAAAGTCGATGGCCGGGGTGATGGTCTTCTTGTTGTCCGGGTAGGTGATCTTGTAGCTGTGGCTGAAGGCAAGCGCTTTACCGTTGGACAGACCGAGGACCACCAGCGGGTTGCCCGGCTGGTCCTGGCCGATGGAGGTCACCTGGGTGCCGGCGGGCACGGGCAGGTCGACGCGCTTGAGCTCGGCACCGGTCTTGGTGTCGAAGAACAGCGCCTGGCCCTTGTCGGAAACGCGCATACCGACCAGGTTCTGCTCTTCCAGGGCGATCATCAGCGGCTTGCCGGCGTCCTGTTGCAGCCAGGTCGGCTCCAGCGCCTTCTTGCTGGTCAGTGTGGCACCCTGGAACAGGGGCACGACCACGTAGGCGAGGTAGAAGAAAATCAGGGTGATTGCCGCCAGCACGGCAAGCCCGCCCACCAGTACGTACCAGCGGGTCAGGCGATCCTTGAGCGCACGCAGCTTGCGCTTGCGTTGAAGTTCGGGCGTATTGAAGTCAATCCGCACGGGGGGAGAGTTCGGGGTCATTGTAGAGTTGGCCAGATCATTCATGCGCTCACCCTAGCGGTCCTGTGTGACAAAAACATTACAATGCAGTGACGCAAAAAAGCCTGCCGCACAGGGGGTTCACTGGCAGCAGACTCGCAATGAGTGGTGGGCCGCCTACTAGAGCGGCCCACCGGTACTACTTACTGCTTGGCAACGTTTTTCGCGTTGCTCAGGCCCAGGTCGGCCAGGGCTTTTTCAGCCACCTTGGCAGGAACCGGGATATAACCGTCTTTCACCACGACCTGCTGGCCTGCCTGGGACAGGACCAGCTTCACGAACTCGGCTTCCAGCGGGGCCAGAGGTTTGTTCGGCGCCTTGTTGACGTAGACGTACAGGAAGCGCGACAGCGGGTAGGTGCCGTTCAGGGCGTTGGCTTCGTTGTCTTCAACGAAAGCACCGCCGTCTTTCTTGGCCAGAGGTACGGTCTTGACGCTGGCGGTCTTGTAGCCGATGCCCGAGTAGCCGATGCCGTTCAGCGAGCTGCTGATCGACTGCACGACCGAGGCCGAGCCAGGCTGTTCGTTGACGTTAGGCTTGAAGTCGCCTTTGCACAGGGCTTCTTCCTTGAAGTAGCCGTAGGTGCCGGATACCGAGTTGCGGCCGAACAGCTGGACCGGCTTGTTGGCCAGGTCGCCGGTCACACCCAGGTCGCCCCAGGTTTTCACGTCGGCTTTGCCACCGCACAGGCGGGTGGAGGAGAAGATCGCGTCGACCTGAGCCATGGTCAGGCCCTTGATCGGGTTGTCCTTGTGTACGAACACGGCCAGGGCGTCGACGGCAACCGGGATGGCGGTTGGCTTGTAGCCGTACTTCTGCTCGAACGCCTGCAGCTCGACGTCCTTCATCTTGCGGCTCATCGGGCCGAGGTTGGCGGTGCCTTCGGTCAGCGCGGGTGGCGCGGTGGAGGAGCCGGCAGCCTGGATCTGGATGTTTACGTTCGGGTATTCCTTCTTGTAGGCCTCGGCCCACAGAGTCATCAGGTTCGCCAGGGTATCGGAACCGACGCTGGAGAGGTTGCCCGACACACCGGTGGTCTTGGTGTAGGTCGGAATAGCAGGGTCAACAGCGGCAACCGCGTTGGCGGTGGCAACGCCAGCGGCGACGAACGTCAGGGCCGCCATCAAACGCTTCAGTTTCATGCCTTACTCCTAGCAGGAATTGGGGGTGAGATGGATCGGGCCCAAGTATCTGCAGGCCGTATGAACACTCTATGAATCGAATGTGACAATTAGATGAAAGGCCATCACCGAATGTCGGTGATGGCCTTTTCAAAATGTTGCGGGGGCTTGAAGCAGAGGGGTTTCAGCGCTTTTTCGCCAACAGGTAGCAACCGACCAGCAGACCAATGGTGCAGATCCCGGCCACGTAGTAGGCCGGCGCCATGGGGCTGAACTTGAGCAGTGCAGTGACCACCATCGGCGTCAGACCGCCAAAGATTGCGTAGGCCAGGTTGTAGGAAAACGACAGGCCACTGAAGCGAACCACGGGCGGGAATGCCTTGACCATGACGTAAGGCACGGCACCGACGATGCCCACGCACAGGCCGGTCAGGGCGTACAGCGGGAACAGCCACTCAGGGTGGGTCGGCAGGGTGTGGTAGAAGGTCCAGGACGAGGCCAGCAGCAACAGGCTGCCAACGATGAACACCCGCCCGGCCCCCAGACGATCGGCCAGCGTACCGGTGGCGATGCAGCCCAGGCTGAGCAGCACGATGGCCAGGCTGTTGGCCTTGAGCGAGTCGGTCGGGCTGACCTGATAGAGGCTCTGCAGCAACGCCGGGGTCATCAGGATCACCACCACGATGCCGGCCGACAGCAGCCAGGTCAGCAGCATCGAAATGACGATGGCGCCGCGGTGATCACGCAGTACCGCACGCAGCGGCACTTCCTCGGCCAGGGCCTTGCGCGCCTGCATTTCAGCGAATACCGGCGTCTCATGCAGCCAGCGGCGCAGGTACACCGCGAACAGGCCGAACACCCCGCCCAGCAGGAATGGCACGCGCCAGGCGTAGTCGGCGACCTCTTGCGGGGTGTAGACGGTGTTGATCAGGGTCGCTACCAGCGAACCGAGCAGGATCCCGGAGGTCAGCCCGGCCGTCAGGGTGCCGCAGGCATAACCGGTATTGCGCGCCGGCACGTGCTCGGAGACGAACACCCAGGCACCCGGCACTTCACCGCCAATGGCCGCGCCCTGGATCACCCGCATCAGCAACAGCAGGATCGGCGCCCACAGGCCGACCTGCGCGTAGGTTGGCAGCAGGCCCATGATCAGGGTCGGCACAGCCATCATGAAGATGCTCAGGGTGAACATCTTCTTGCGCCCCAGCAGGTCGCCGAAGTGGGCCATGATGATCCCGCCCAGCGGCCGCGCCAGGTAACCGGCGGCAAAAATACCAAACGTTTGCATCAAGCGCAGCCATTCCGGCATGTCGACGGGGAAGAACAACTTGCCGACCACAGTGGCGAAAAACACGAAAATGATGAAATCGTAGAACTCCAGCGCACCGCCCAGGGCGGAAAGCGACAGGGTCTTGTAGTCACTGCGGGTCAACGGCCTTGAAGGTTGCGCAATAGTGCCTGGCACGGAGGTCATAGGTATCTCTTATTGGAATAGCTTTATTGAGATTGCAGGCCGTCTGCGACGTGGCTTTGAGCCTGGGAAGCCTCGAACGATAGCAAATTGCTGAAAAAAGCACATAGCGTACAAATGCATTACAAGTATTCATGACTGCATGGTCGTCGCTGCGCCTTCAGCTCTATATACTGGCCGCCTGTAGGAACGGGTTGGGCCTTTTGAAGGATGTTGTGCGAAAACGCCGCTAGGTATGCTTAGTCGATTTCGCAGAGTTTCCCTTCGCCGCCTGGCAAAGCGAAAGCAGCGTAGAATAGTTGTGCTGAATCGTTTTTCGAGGCGTCTGTCATAGCGCCAACCAACGAAGCGTCACGGGTCAGAGGCACCCCCGGCATGATTGAACTCGAACAAGAAGATCCTATCCCGCAAGGCGACCTGGCCTTGCAGATCACCGCATTGCCGCGTGAAACCAACGGTTTCGGCGATATCTTCGGCGGCTGGCTGGTCGCCCAGATGGACCTGGCCGGCACCGCCATGGCCAGCCGTGTAGCCGGTGGCCGGGTAGCCACCGTGGCCATCGATCGCATGGCGTTCCTGGTCCCGGTGGCCGTTGGCGCCCAGCTGTCCTTCTATACCCAGACCCTGGAAATCGGCCGCAGCTCGATCCAGATGATGGTCGAGGTGTGGAGCGACGACCCGCTGTCCAGCGAATGGCGCAAGGTCACCGAAGCGGTGTTTGTCTTCGTTGCCATCGACGGCAGTGGCCGCACCCGCTCGGTTCCTCCTCGTCGCTGAGACACCGGCGCGGTAAACTCGTAGGTATGCAAGCGGTCCAAGACCGTACGGCAAATCAACGAGATAACGCGCATGTCCACATTCCAGGTCGAAACCGAACAGCACGGCGAACTCAACTGCTGGCGCATCACCACCGACAGCGCCGAGCTGCTGGTCGCCCAGCAGGGCGCGCAGGTGTTGAGCTATCAGCGCGTGGGCGAGCCGCCACTGCTGTGGCTCAGCGAGCAGGCCATTTTCAAGCAGGGCAAATCCGTGCGCGCCGGTGTTCCGGTGTGCTGGCCCTGGTTCGGCCAGCTGGCACGCAACCCCGAAGCTGTCCAGGCGATGTATCGCGGCAGCGAAGCATCGGCCCACGGCCTGGTGCGCGGTCGCGACTGGCAGTTGGCAGATATCACCCAGCAAGGCAGCGCCGTGCGGGTCGACTTCAACCTGCCGGACACCCAGGGCGATCTGCCTGGCTGGCCCCACAATGTCGAGCTCAAGCTCTGCATCGTCATGGCCGAGCAGTTGAGCATCACCCTCACCAGCTACAACCTCGACAACGTCCCCGTTACGATCAGTCAGGCGCTGCACAGCTACTTTGCGGTCAGTGATGTACGCCAGGTTCAGGTAGAAGGCGTCGACGGCCTTGGCTATATCGAAACCCTGGCCAACTGGGAGCAGCGCACACAGGCTGGCAGCCTGGGGTTCGCCGGGGAAACCGACCGGATCTACCTGCAGGCCCCTGAGCGACTGAGCATTGTCGACCCGGCCTGGAACCGGCGTATCCACCTGACGGCCAGTGGTTCGCGCTCGGCCGTGATCTGGAACCCCTGGACCGATCGCGCCGCGGAACTGACGGACATGGCCGATGATGGCTGGCAGCGCATGCTGTGCATCGAGACGGCGAACGTCTGGGACGATGTGGTTACGCTCAAGCCCGGGGCGAGTCATTCGCTAGGCCTGAGTATCAGCAGCGAGCCGCTCTAGATCGCTATCGCGGGGCAAGCCCGCTCCTACTGTAGGAGCGGGCTTGCCCCGCGATCATTCACAGATCGCCCTCTTCCACCACCTTCACCTTCGCCGCATCCAGGGCGTAGGCCGCATCGGCCAGGTCGTTGCTGACCTTTTCGATCTTCAGGGTGCCGGTGACCCACAGCGGCGTGTAGATATCGTCCAGCTTCAGGCCATGGGGATAGCGTACCAGCACCAGCTGGTTGGGCGGTGGCGGTGGTACGTGGATGCAGGCGCCCGGATAAGGCACGAGGAAGAACAGCGTGCTGTTGCCCTTGGCATCGCTTTCCAGCGGCACCGGGTAGCCACCCAGGCGAATGTGCTTGCCGTTCATGGCCGCCACGGTCTTGCTCGAATACATTACCGCCGGCAAGCCCTTGCTCTGCTTCAGGCCACCCTTCTCGGTAAAGGTGCCGGTAGCTTCCGGGGAGTTGTGATCGATCTCAGGCATCAACTCCAGGGCTTTCTGGTCCGACTTGGGCATCAATTCCAGCCAGTCGGTTTCCGCCAGCTCGGCGTGAGCCAGGCTGCTGATCAACAACAGTGAAGCCAGTAATACACGGCGCATGAAAATGCTCGGCAACGAAAATTGCCGAGCATTCTAGCCTGCTGTCAGTTCTTTTTGACTATGCCGTAGATCACCAGAAGGACGACCGCGCCCACCAGCGCGCCAAGGAATCCCGCGCCCTGCCCGGCCTGGTAGATGCCCAGCGCCTGGCCGCCGTAGGTCGCGGCGAGCGAACCGGCAATGCCCAGCAGAATGGTCATGATCCAGCCCATGCTGTCGTCGCCGGGCTTGATGAAGCGTGCCAGCAGACCGACGATCAGGCCGATGAAGATGGTACCGATGATGCCCATGGCAATCCCTCTGAATGAAATGACGCATGCCAAAGCCTAGTCAGCGCTTTGGCATCGCGCCATTCAGAGGAACAGCAAGGGGTCAGCCCTCGATCAGGGCTTCGACCTGCTGGATCTTCTGTTCCAGAGTCGCCATGTCGGCGCAGCGCAGGGTGGCGTGGCCGACCTTGCGTCCGGCCTTGAACGCCTTGCCGTAGTGGTGCAGGTGGCATTCGTCGATGGCCACGACCTGCTCCACCGCCGGCACGCTGCCGATGAAGTTGAGCATGGCGCTTTCACCGACCTTGGCGGTCGAGCCCAGCGGTAGGCCGGCGACGGCGCGCAGGTGGTTCTCGAACTGGCTGCACTCGGCGCCTTCGATGGTCCAGTGCCCGGAGTTGTGCACCCGCGGCGCGATTTCGTTGGCTTTCAGGCCGCCATCGACTTCGAAGAACTCGAACGCCAGCACGCCGACATAATCCAGCTGCTTGAGCACGCGGCCCGCGTAGTCTTCGGCCAGACCCTGGAGCATGTGGTCTTCGCTGGCCACCGACAGGCGCAGGATGCCGCTCTCGTGGGTGTTGTGCACCAGCGGGTAGAAGCGGGTTTCGCCATCACGGGCACGCACGGCGATCAGCGACACTTCGCCGGTGAACGGCACGAAGCCTTCCAGCAGGCAGGGCACGCTGCCCAGTTCTGCGAAGGTGCCTACAACATCCTCAGCAGTTCGCAGCACTTTCTGCCCTTTTCCGTCATAACCCAGGGTCCGGGTCTTGAGCACGGCAGGCAGGCCGATGCTGGCCACGGCAGCGTCCAGGTCGGCTTGCGACTGGATGTCGGCGAAGGACGGCGTGGGGATGCCCAGGTCCTTGAACATGCTCTTCTCGAACCAGCGGTCACGTGCGATGCGCAGGGACTCGGCACTCGGGTAGACCGGCACGAACTGGGACAGGAAGGCGACGGTTTCAGCCGGCACGCTTTCGAACTCGAAGGTCACCAGGTCGACTTCGTCAGCCAGCTGGCGCAGGTGGTCCTGGTCGCCGTAATCGGCCCGCAGGTGCTCGCCCAAGGGCGCCGCGCACGCGTCCGGCGCCGGGTCCAGGAAAGCGAAGTTCATGCCCAGCGGGGTTCCTGCCAGGGCCAACATGCGACCCAGCTGGCCGCCACCGATTACACCGATTTTCATGCTTTTGACCTCAGGCCTGGCGCGGATCTGGATTGTCCAGAACGTTGTCTGTCTGCTCAGTGCGGAACTGCTTGAGCACCGCATGGAACTGCGGGTGCTTGGCGCCCAGGATGCTCGCCGAGAGCAGCGCGGCGTTGATCGCACCGGCCTTGCCGATGGCCAGGGTGGCAACCGGGATACCGGCCGGCATCTGCACGATCGACAGCAGCGAGTCGACGCCGGAGAGCATCGACGACTGGACCGGCACGCCCAGCACCGGCAGGTGAGTCTTGGCGGCGCACATGCCTGGCAGGTGGGCAGCGCCACCGGCACCGGCGATGATCACCTCGATGCCACGGCCTTCGGCCTCTTCGGCATACTGGAACAGCAGGTCCGGGGTGCGATGGGCGGAAACCACCTTGACCTCGTAGGGAATGCCGAGTTTTTCCAGCATATCGGCGGTGTGGCTAAGGGTGGACCAATCGGACTTGGAGCCCATGATCACGCCAACCAGTGCACTCATCGTCGAGCCTCTTCTCTTGGGCGCCCGCAGGCGCGTCAAAAAACAACAAGCCACGCGGGACGACCGGCGTGGCTTGTTATGCGAATTAGGGTCGGGAAAACCGACCGAAGGCCGCGCAGTATACCGCAAAGCGGTGCGTTTAATGCACCCCGTCGACCAACTGTCGCCCTTATTTTTCGGGGCTTTGACTGACTTTCGGGTCAAGCCGGCGTGGCAGGTCCACCTTCCAGCTTGCGCCAGAGCAAACGCACGTTGGCCTTGCGCACCAGGGCGCAGCGGTACAAGCGAATTTCCAGCGGTACATGCCACTGGGCGCCACCACAGATCACCAGCTCGCCGCGCTCCAGCTCCGCCCGTGCCGACAGGCGTGGCACCCAGGCAATGCCCAGGCCTTCCAGGGCCATGCTCTTGAGACTGTCGGCCATGGCTGTCTCATAGACCGTGGTGAAGCGTAGATTGCGCTGGCGCAACAACAGGTTGACCGAACGACCGAGGAAGGCACCGGCGCTGTAGGCCAGCAACGGCACGCTGCCCTCGCCTTCGAGGTCGAACAGCGGCTTGCCGTCGGCATCGGCCGCGCAGACCGGCAGCATCTCGGTATGCCCCATGTGCAGCGAAGGGAAGATCTCCGCGTCCATCTGCAAGGCCGCATCCGGGTCGTAGAAGGCCAGCATCAGGTCGCAGCCGCCTTCGCGCAGGGCGTGTACCGCATCGCCGACGTTGGTCGCCACCAGCCGGGTGGCGATGTTCAGGCCATCGTTGCGCAGCTGGGCAATCCAGCGCGGGAAGAAGCCCAGGGCCAAAGAGTGCGCTGCGGCCACCTGAATGACCTCTCCCTGCCCGCCTTCCAGATGATGCAGGTGACGCAACACCTCGCCCAGTTGATCGACCACCGTACGTGCCGTGACCAGGAACAACTGGCCAGCAGCGGTCAGTTCGATCGGCGTGCGCGAACGGTTGACCAGGGTCAGCCCCAGCGCCGCTTCAAGGCTGCGAATGCGGCGGCTGAAAGCCGGCTGGGTCACGAAGCGGCGTTCGGCGGCCTGGGAAAAACTGCGGGTCGCGGCCAGGGCACTGAAGTCTTCCAGCCACTTGCTTTCGAGGTTCATCACTCATCTCCCGGCATGCACCAAAATGGTACACGCTCGAATGTCAATCGGCGTCACATCAATCATTATGCCGTTTGTGCATAGGTTAGCGTGCAACAGCATTGGCCGCAAAATCGGCGCAGGCCTAGGATTGGCGCCATTCCGGCATGTGCCGGGTCAAACTCGAGATGATATTTATCATGTCCGCTGCTGCATCGTTCCGCGTCGAAAAAGATCTGCTTGGCACCCTTGAAGTCCCGGCTGATGCCTACTACGGCATCCAGACCCTGCGCGCTGCCAACAACTTCCACCTCTCCGGTGTTCCGCTGTCGCACTACCCGAAGCTGGTCGTGGCCCTGGCCATGGTCAAGCAGGCCGCTGCCGACGCCAACCGTGAGCTGGGTCACCTGAGCGATGCCAAGCACGCCGCCATCAGCGAGGCCTGCGCCCGTCTGATCCGCGGCGACTACCACGAGCAGTTCGTGGTCGACATGATTCAAGGCGGTGCTGGTACTTCTACCAACATGAACGCCAACGAAGTGATCGCCAACATCGCGCTGGAGGCCATGGGCCACCAGAAAGGCGAGTACAAATACCTGCACCCGAACAACGACGTGAACATGGCGCAGTCGACCAACGACGCCTACCCGACCGCGATCCGCCTGGGTCTGCTGCTCGGTCACGACGCCCTGCTGGCCAGCCTCGACAGCCTGATCCAGGCCTTCGCTGCCAAAGGTAAAGAGTTCGACCACGTACTGAAGATGGGCCGTACCCAGCTGCAGGACGCCGTGCCGATGACCCTGGGCCAGGAATTCCGCGCCTTCGCCACCACCATGACCGAAGACCTGCAGCGCCTGCGCTCGCTGGCCCCGGAACTGCTGACCGAAATCAACCTGGGCGGTACCGCCATCGGCACCGGCATCAACGCCGACCCTGGCTACCAGGCCCTGGCCGTTCAGCGCCTGGCAACCATCAGCGGCCAGCCGCTGGTCCCGGCTGCCGACCTGATCGAAGCCACCTCCGACATGGGCGCCTTCGTGCTGTTCTCCGGCATGCTCAAGCGTACCGCGGTCAAGCTGTCGAAGATCTGTAACGACCTGCGCCTGCTGTCCAGCGGCCCACGCACCGGCATCAACGAGATCAACCTGCCAGCGCGTCAGCCAGGCAGCTCGATCATGCCAGGCAAGGTCAACCCGGTAATCCCGGAAGCCGTCAACCAGGTGGCCTTCGCCATCATGGGCAACGACCTGGCCCTGACCGTCGCCGCCGAAGGTGGCCAGCTGCAGCTGAACGTGATGGAGCCGCTGATCGCCTACAAGATCTTCGACTCGATCCGCCTGCTGCAACGCGCCATGGACATGCTGCGCGAGCACTGCATCGTCGGCATCACCGCCAACGAACAGCGCTGCCGTGAACTGGTCGAGCACTCGATCGGCCTGGTCACCGCCCTGAACCCGTACATCGGCTACGAAAACGCCACCCGTATCGCTGCCATCGCCCTGGAAAGTGGCCGTGGCGTGCTGGAACTGGTCCGCGAGGAAGGCCTGCTGGACGAAGCGATGCTCAACGACATCCTGCGTCCGGAAAACATGATTGCTCCGCGTCTGGTGCCGCTGAAGGCGTAACCGATGCTGTAACACCGCTCACCAGGTCGAGGGACTAGACACCTCTCACCTTTTGAGGGCCCAGGGATCAGATCCCCGGGCCCTTTTTTTATGCGAACCGAAAAGGCCTGCATCAACTCGAAGCGACAGCTTCGAGGGTAAGACGAATCCTGGATGAAACTAGGATTCACGCTTCATCATTCATTCTTCGTGCATTCGAGTGTCAAGCCATTGGCTTCTGCGTCAGGGTGATCCTCGCGCGATTTTTTTTCTGCCTCCTCCTTGCTGCTGGCTTCGTAGGTGTCGTAGCCGAAATCTTTTTTCGAATTGTTCTCCATCTTCGAGTATTCGCAGTTGTATGTATCCTCAGCCCAACTCTCCGCAGGAAAAGCACCTACCAGCAAGCCAGTCAGAAGTACTGCTGTTTTCAGTATTCCCATGACGTGGTTCCTCGCAATAAACCGTTTCGATCGGATTACCCGGTGATCCCGTCCGACTCAACAGGAACACCGAAACTACGCCAAAAAATGCTATGCGCCCGACCGGACACCGTCACCTGACAGAAATGTCAGTCCCCACCGGCAGCCAAGGCACATTTATTGCTCCGCATTGACCAGCCCCACAGCCGGAAGCCGAGCATGCTCCACTCACACCTCACCACGCTGAACGCCGTATCCCTGGTGCTACAGGCCTTCCAGGACCAGGGCATCGATGCCGGCGAGTTGCTCGAAGGCAGCGGCATCAGCCCGGCCGACCTGGGCCGCGCCGATTCGCGCATCACTACCCGCCAGGAGCTGCTGGTGTGCGCCAATGCGGTGGCCCGGCGCCGTGAAGTGGGCCTGGAGCTGGGACGGCGCATGCATGTTTCCTGCTACGGCATGCTCGGTTACGCCCTGCTCTCCAGTGCCACCTTAGGTGACGCTTTGCGCCTGGCCATGCAATACCCGGCGCTACTGGGAACGTTTTTCCAGCTGCGCCTGGTCGACGATGGCGAACGCGTCTGGTTCAGTGCCGGCGACTATGATGAAGACCCGAAACTGGCGGCATTCAACGCCGAGTTCTGCCTGACCTCGCTGAAGGTCATCTGCGACGACCTGCTCGGCCAGTCGCTGCCACTGCTGGCCGCCCGCTTTGCCCACGGCGCGCCCGACTACCACCCGCTCTACGCCCAGACCTTCGATTGCCCGCTGGCGTTTGATGCGCTCGACAATGCCTTTGCCTTCGATCGCCGCTGGCTGAACGCACCGCTGCCTCTGGCCGACCAGATCACCCACAGGGCCATGAGCGAACGCTGCCGCCGGCAGAACCTGGAGTTCACCGGTCGCCAGGCCTGGCTGGGGCGGATTCGCCAGCTGCTGCTCGACCAGCTGGATGCCGCCCCCGGACTGGAAGGCCTGGCGCGGCAGATGAACTGTTCATCGCGCACCCTGCGCCGGCACCTGCAGGAACTGGGCAGCAGCTACCAGCAATTGCTCGACGAGCTGCGTTTTGAACGGGCCAAGCAGCTGCTGGCTGAAGACCAGTTGCCGATCTACCGCATTGCCGAGGAACTGGGCTTCAGTGAAACCGCCAGCTTCCGCCATGCCTTCTTGCGCTGGAGCGGCGTGGCCCCGAGTCACTTTCGCACCTGAGCCGGCCAGGGGCGCAATCCGGACAACCAGGCTGGCCATATCGATCCCCTTTTGGCCGCATCCACCGTTCTGCCGCGAGGCGTGCCCATCAACAATGGAGTCACGCCAGTTACCCGGAGAACAATAAATGCTGACGATCTATTCCGATGACCACCGCCTGCACCACGGCCGCTGCGAGCTGATCGACGGGCAACTGATGCCCTGCTTTGAAATGCCCTCGCGCGCCGACCATGTGCTGGAGCGGGTCAAAAGCGTTGGCCTGGGCCCGGTGCAAGGGCCTGTGGACCACGGTCGCGCGCCCATCCTGCGGGTACACAGCGCCGACTACCTGGACTTCTTCGAAGGTGCCTGGCGCCGCTGGGCCGAGCTCGGTCATGAAGGCGACCTGCTGCCCTTCACCTGGCCGGCGCGCACCTTGCGCAGCGTCAAACCCCGCGGCCTGCATGGCGAGCTGGGCTACTACAGCTTCGACGCCGGCGCGCCGATCACTGCCGGCACCTGGCAGGCCGCCTACAGTGCCGTGCAGGTTGCCCTGACCGCCCAGTCCGCCATGCAGGCCGGCGCCTACAGCGCCTTCGCCCTGTGCCGCCCGCCTGGACACCATGCCGCCAGCGACGTCATGGGCGGCTACTGCTACCTGAACAATGCCGCCATCGCTGCCCAGGCCTTCCTCGACCAGGGCCGCCGCAAGGTCGCGATCCTCGATGTCGATTACCACCACGGCAACGGCACCCAGGAAATCTTCTACGAGCGCAGCGACGTGTTCTTCGCCTCGATCCATGGCGACCCGCAGGCCGAATTCCCGTTCTTCCTCGGTTATGCCGACGAACAGGGCGAAGGCCCGGGCCTGGGCTTCAACGCCAACTACCCGTTGCCGGCCGGCAGCGACTGGCCGACCTGGAACAACGCCCTGAACGATGCCTGCGAGCGTATCGCCGACTACGGGCCGGACGTGCTGGTGGTGTCCCTGGGGGTCGATACCTTCAAGGACGACCCGATCTCGCAGTTCAAACTGGACAGTCCCGACTATCTTCAGATGGGCGAACGCATCGCCCGCCTCGGCAAACCGACCCTGTTCGTCATGGAAGGGGGTTATGCCGTCGAGGAAATCGGCATCAACGCGGTGAACGTACTTGAAGGTTTCGAACGCGCCCAACAGGAAGCCCAAGCATGACCCGACTCAAGCGCCTGCTCGCCCCCCTGCTCTGCAGCACCCTGCTCGCCGGTAGCCTCGAGGCTGCCGAGCAACGCACCCTGCGGGTCTACAACTGGTTCGACTACATCACCCCGCAGACCCTGGTGGACTTCCAGAAAGACAGCCAGGTCAAGCTGATCTACGACATCTTCGACACCAACGAAGCGCTGGAAGCCAAGCTGCTGACCGGCAACTCCGGCTATGACGTGGTGGTGCCTTCCAACGTGTTCCTGGCCAAGCAGATCGAAGCCGGGGTGTTCCAGCCGCTGGACCGCAGCAAGCTGCCGAACTGGCAGCACCTGGACCCCAAGCTGATGAAACTGATCGAAGCCAACGACCCGGGCAACAAGTTCGCCGTGCCCTACATGTACGGCACCGTGCTGATCGGCTTCAACCCGGCCAAAGTCAAGGCGGTACTGGGTGACAACGCCCCCGTCGACAGCTGGGACCTGATCTTCAAGGAAGAGAACATCGCCAAGCTCAAGCAATGTGGCGTAGCCCTGCTCGACTCGCCTTCGGAGATCCTGCCGCTGGCCCTGCAGTACCTGGGCCTGCCGCCCAACAGCGACAAACCGGCCGACTACAAGAAAGCCGAGGAGCTGATGCTGAAAATCCGTCCGCACGTCACCTACTTCCACTCCTCCAAATACATGGCCGACATCGCCAACGGCGAAATCTGCGTCGCCGTCGGCTACTCGGGTAGCTTCTCCCAGGCCGCCAACCGGGCGATCGAGGCGAAGAACGGCGTGGTGGTGGACATGCGCCTGCCAAAGGAAGGCGCGCCGATCTGGTTCGACATGCTGGCGATCCCCAAAGGTGCAGCCAACCCGGAAGATGCCTACACCTTCATCAACTACCTGCTGCAGCCCAAGGTCATCGCCCCCATCAGCGACTTTGTCGGCTATCCGAACCCGAACAAGGACGCCACGGACATGGTTGCCCCGGCGATTCGCAACAACCCCAACCTGTACCCGACCGAAGCGGCCATGGCCAAGCTGTACACCTTGCAACCGCTGGCCCGTGACGCGGAACGCGCGCGGACCCGGGCCTGGACCAAGATCAAGGCCGGCACCTGAGCCTCAGCCACGCCAGGCACGCCGCAGGCGTGCCAAGGCGTCGGCGATCCGGGCTTCGTCCACCGCGGCGAAGCCCAGCACCAATCCGGCCCGCTTATCCACAGGGGTGGGTGAATCCGACAACCAGTAATCGCTCAGGGCATTGAGCTCGACGCCAACGGCTTCGGCCTGGGCAATCAGTTCCTGCTCACGGGCAAAACTGTCCACATCGACCTTCACATGCAGCCCCGCCGCCACCTCCGGCAAGGGGCCGAGACCGGGGATATCCACAGGCCAGCCGACTTGCAAGGCATTGCGCCGGTTCAGCGCCGCGCGCCGCACGCGACGGATATGGCGCTGGAAATGCCCTTTGGCCATGAACTCGGCCATCACTGCCTGGGTACCGACTTCCGAGTGCCTGACCGCCAGCGCCCGGCAGCGGGAGAACGCCTGCACCAATGGCTGCGGCAATACCAGATAGCCCAGGCGCAAGGCCGGAAAGGCAATCTTGCCGAAGGTCCCGATGTACAGCACCCGAGCGCTGCGATCCAGCGCCGCCAGGGGCGCCAGCGGTGCACCGCTGTAGCGGTATTCGCCATCGTAGTCGTCCTCGATGATCCAGGCGTCCTTGCGCTGCGCCCATTCCAGCAGCTGCAGGCGCCGGGCCAGGCTCATGGTGACGCCGGTGGGATACTGGTGCGACGGCGTCACATAGCACAGGCGGCAGTCGGGCAAGCCATTGAGCGCCGAGCAGTCCAGCCCTTCGTTGTCCACAGCCACCGGATGAACCCGGGCGCCGGTCAGGGCGAAGGCGTTGCCGGCGGCACGGTAACCCGGGTTTTCCACAGCCACGCCTTGGCCCGGCTCCAGCAGCAACTGTGCACAAAGGCTGATGGCCTGTTGTGCACCACTGGTGATCACTATTTGTTCAGCTGTGCAGGAAAGTCCGCGTGATCGACGCAGATAGGTGGCGATCAGTTCACGAAGTTGCGGTTCACCCGCAGGATCGCCATAGCCCAGGGTGGCAGGATCGGGATTGCGCCAGAAACCCGCCTGCAGCTTGGCCCAGACGTCGAAAGGGAACAGATCGAGCGCCGGTAAACCGACGCGAAACGCGCGTGGTGGACCGCTTTTCGGGGCGGGTAAATGGTGCTTTTCCAAGCGTTCGAGCGGGCCGCTGTGGATAACTTTACTGGATATAATCTCAGTATTTTCGTCTAGTTTTGTGGATAAAGCTGTGGAAAAACCCAGGGATAACCCTGTGGATACTTTTGTGGATAGTTTCGGCAACTGACTGACATAGGTCCCGTCCCCTACCCGGCTTTCGATGAAGCCTTCGGCGTAGAGCTGGTCGTAGGCCCGCACCACGCTGTTGCGCGACACGGCCAGCGCAGCGGCCATGTCACGACTGGCCGGCAACCGCGTACCACTGCCCAGGCGTCCGTCCAGCACCCGCATGCGCAGGGCCTGGTAGAGCTGCCGGCTCAGGCCCTGGCGGCGGTCGAGGACAATGCCGGTGGGATCGAATGACGAGGTGAAAGGACGCTCGCTCATCACCAATGGACCTCTCAAATTAGCTACAAATGGCTCTTACCATGAACCAATAGCCTGCCTAGGATTGAGCCATTCGCCAAGGACAATCCTCATGTTCACACCTTCAAGCTACAAGGAAACCGATCTCGACCGACTGCACGAGCAGATCGAGCAAACCCGCCTGGCCGTGCTGGTGACTCAAGGCGAGTCGGGCCTGCAGGCCAGCCACCTGCCCCTGCTGCTGGACCGCAGCCAGGGCGGCAACGGCACCCTGTACGGCCACTTCGCCCGCGCCAACCGTCAATGGCACGACCTGGCCGATGGCGCCGAAGCCCTGGTGGTGTTCGCCGGCCCCGATGCCTACGTCAGCGCCGGCTACTATCCAAGCAAGGCCGACGACCCGCGCACCGTGCCCACCTGGAACTACGTGGCCGTGCATGCCTGGGGCAAGGCCGAGGTCTATCACGATGCCGAGCGCCTGCTGGAGATCGTCCGGCGCCTGAGCGACCGCCATGAACAAGGCCAGGCCAGGCCCTGGTCGGTGGATGAGGCGCCCGCCGACTACATGGCCGGCATGCTCAAGGCCATCGTCGGTTTCGCCCTGCCCATCGAGCGTTTGCAAGGCACCCGCAAACTCAGCCAGAACCGCTCGGCCATCGATATCGAAGGCGTGCGCACCCGCCTGAGCGACAGCCCCGATCCCCTGGACAACCAACTGGCCGCCTTGATGCGCCAACCCTGAAAGGAAACTACCATGTCGACCGTCACCATCCGCCCTGTCACCGCCGGCGACCACAGCGTCTGGCTGCCCCTGTGGCAAGCCTATCTACGTTTCTACGAGACCCGCATCGCCGACGAGGTGACCGCCGTGGCCTGGCAGCGCATGCTCGATCCCGGCGAGCCGACCAATGCCGCCCTGGCCTGGGTCGATGGCAAGGCGGTGGGCATGGTCCACTGGATCTACCACCGCTCCAACTGGTCCATTGAAAATTCCTGCTACCTGCAGGACCTCTATGTGGACAGCGAGCAACGCGGCCTGGGTGTCGGTCGCCAGCTGATCGAGCATGTCTACGCCACGGCGCGGGAGGCTGGCTGCGCCAAGGTGCACTGGCTGACCCATGAAACCAACGCCACCGCGATCAGCCTCTACGAGCAGGTCGCCGAACGGCCTGGCTTCATCCAGTTCCGCAAACCGCTTTGAGCCCGGGAGCCATCACATGAGTGCAACCTTGAACTGGCATCCGGCCAGACGCCCGCAACCGACCACCCTGACCGGGCGCTTCATCCGCCTGGAAAAACTCGACCCTCGGCGCGACCGTGAAGACCTCTGGGAGGTGTTCCAGGGCGTCGAGTCCGACCCGAAACTCTGGGACTACCTGGCCTATGGGCCTTTCACCGAACGCGAGGATTTCGACCACTGGCTCGACAGCAACGCGGCCAGTAGCGACCCGCTGTTCTACAGCGTCATCGACCTGGCCAGCGGCCAGGCCCAGGGCATTCTCAGCCTGATGTCCATCGTCCCCGACCAGGGTCGCATCGAGATCGGCCACATCGCCTTCGGCGCCGCCATGCAGCGCACGCCCAAGGGGAGCGAAGCGGTCTACCTGCTGGGCAAGCTGGCGTTCGAGTTGGGCAACCGGCGCCTGGAGTGGAAATGCAACGATGCCAATGCCCGCTCCAAGCGTGCCGCGCTGCGGTTCGGCTTCACCTTCGAGGGGGTGTTTCGCAAGCATATGGTGATCAAGGACCGGAATCGCGATACGGCCTGGTTCTCGATTACCGATGAGGAGTGGCCAGCCATTGCCGCAGGGTTCGACCGCTGGCTGTCAGCAGAGAATCAGCAGCCGCAGGGGCAAGTGCACACGCTCGAAGCCTGCCGGGCACGCTGAACGCATCCCTCTGTAGGAGCGGGCTTGCCCCGCGATTGCAGCGTACCTGTCACATCGCATCGCGGGGCAAGCCCGCTCCTACAGGGGGCGATTCAAAAAAAAGGGGAGCATACGCCCCCCGGAGGTTAACCGCTTGTAGATGAGGGCCTGAAAATCAGCCCTCGATCTCGATCAGGATTTCGCCCGGGTTGACCCGGTCGCCCTTGGCCACGTGGATGGCGGTGACCTTGCCGGCGATGGCCGCCTGCACTTCGGTCTCCATCTTCATCGCTTCGGTGATCAGCACCGGCTGGCCGGCCTTGACCTGGTCGCCTTCCTTGACCAGTACATCGACGATGTTGCCCGGCATGGTGGTGCTGATATGACCCGGCGCGCTGGCCTGCTTGCGCTTGCTGCCGCCACCGCCGACGAATTCGTTGAGCGGCTCGAACACCACTTCTTCCGGCATGCCGTCGATGGACAGGTAGAAGTGACGCTTGCCTTCGGTCTTGACGCCAACACCGGTGATGTCGACGCGGTAGGTCTCGCCGTGGACGTCGATGACGAACTCGGTCGGTACACCTTCGCCACCGGCCGAGGCCACCTTGCCGGCTTCAGGAATCGGCAGCAGTACTTCTGGGGTCAGGGTGCCCGCCTCGCGCTCTTCGAGGAACTTGCGCCCGATGTCCGGGAACATGGCGAAGGTCAGCACGTCTTCTTCCGACTTGGCCAGGTTGCCGATATCGGCACGCAGCTTGGCCATTTCCGGCTTCAGCAGGTCGGCCGGACGCACGTCGATGACTTCTTCGCTGCCGATGGCCTGGCGACGCAGTTGCTCGTCGACCACACCCGGGGCCTTGCCGTAGCCGCCTTGCAGGTACAGCTTCACCTCGTTGGTGATGGTCTTGTAGCGCTCGCCGGCGAGGACGTTGAAGAAGGCCTGGGTACCGACGATCTGCGAGGTCGGGGTCACCAGCGGCGGGAAGCCGAGGTCTTCACGCACACGCGGGATCTCGGCCAACACTTCGCTCATGCGATTGAGTGCACCCTGCTCCTTGAGCTGGTTGGCCAGGTTGGAAATCATCCCGCCCGGCACCTGGTTCACTTGCACACGGGTGTCGACGGAGGTGAATTCGCTTTCGAACTGGTGGTACTTCTTGCGCACGGCGTAGAAGTACAGGCCGATTTCCTGCAGCAGCTCCAGGTCCAGGCCGGTGTCGAACTCGCTGCCCTTGAGGGCGGCGACCATCGATTCGGTACCCGGATGGCTGGTGCCCCAGGCGAAGCTGGAGATGGCGGTATCGATGTGGTCGGCACCGTTCTCGATAGCCTTGAGCTGGCACATGGCAGCCAGGCCGGCGGTGTCGTGGGAGTGGACGAACACCGGCAGCGATTGCTCGGCCTTCAGTGCCTTGACCAGCTCACCGGTGGCGTACGGGGTCAGCAGGCCGGCCATGTCCTTGATCGCTACCGAGTCGCAACCCATGGCTTCCATCTGCTTGGCCTGGGTCACGAAAGCGTCGATGGTGTGCACGGGGCTTGTGGTGTAGGCGATGGTGCCCTGGGCGTGCTTGCCGGCGGCCTTCACTGCTTCGATGGCCACGCGCAGGTTACGCACGTCGTTCATGGCGTCGAAGATACGGAACACATCGATGCCGTTGACCGCCGCCTTGGCGACGAAGGCCTTGACCACGTCGTCGCTGTAGTGGCGGTAGCCGAGCAGGTTCTGGCCGCGCAGGAGCATCTGCAGGCGAGTGTTGGGCAGCGCTGCACGCAGTTTGCGCAGGCGCTCCCACGGGTCTTCCTTGAGGAAGCGTACGCAAGCGTCGAAGGTGGCGCCGCCCCAGACTTCCAGCGACCAGTAGCCGACCTTGTCGAGCTTGTCGCAGATCGGCAGCATGTCTTCGGTACGCATGCGGGTGGCCAGCAGGGACTGGTGGGCGTCGCGCAGGATTGTGTCGGTTACAAAGATTTTCTTGGACATTATCGGGTTCCTCACAGGCCTGCGTGGGCGGCGATGGCGGCAGCGATGGCCAGGGCCAGCTCTTCGGGTTTGCGCTTGATCGAGTAGTTGGTCAGTTCCGGGTGGCTTTCAACGAAGCTGGTGTTGAACTGACCGCTGCGGAATTCCGGATTGCGCAGGATTTCCTGGTAATAGGCGGCAGTGGTCTTGACCCCTTGCACGCGCATGTCGTCCAGGGCCCGCAGGCCGCGGTCCATGGCTTCTTCCCAGGTCAGCGCCCAGACCACCAGTTTCAGGCACATGGAGTCGTAGAACGGTGGAATGGTGTAGCCGGTGTAGATCGCCGTGTCGGTCCGCACGCCGGGGCCGCCGGGCGCGTAGTAACGGGTGATCTTGCCGAAGCTGGGCAGGAAGTTGTTCTTCGGGTCTTCCGCGTTGATACGGAACTGCAGGGCGAATCCACGGTGCTGGATGTCTTCCTGCTTGACCGACAGCGGCAGGCCCGAGGCAATGCGGATCTGCTCGCGAACGATGTCGATACCGGTGATTTCCTCGGTGATGGTGTGCTCCACCTGCACCCGGGTGTTCATTTCCATGAAGTACACCTCGCCATCGGCGAGCAGGAACTCCACGGTACCGGCGTTTTCGTAACCTACGGCCTTGGCTGCGCGCACCGACAGGTCGCCGATGTAGGCGCGCTGCTCGGGGGTCAGTTGCGGGCTCGGAGCGATTTCGATGAGCTTCTGGTTGCGGCGCTGGATCGAGCAGTCGCGCTCGAACAGGTGCACGACGTTGCCGAAGCTGTCACCGAGGATCTGGGCCTCGATGTGTTTCGGGTTTACGATGCATTTTTCCAGGAAGACTTCCGCCGAACCGAAGGCCTTGGTGGCTTCGGAGATCACCCGCGGGAAGGCCTGTTCCAGCTCCTCACGGCTGTTGCAACGACGAATGCCGCGACCGCCACCACCGGAGGTGGCCTTGAGCATCACCGGGTAACCGATGCGATCGCCTTCCTCGAGGGCTTCATGAATGTCGGCAACGTTGCCCTCGGTGCCCGGGGTCACCGGCACGCCGGCCTTGATCATGCTGCGACGGGCTTCGGTCTTGTCGCCCATGCGGCGGATCACCTCGGCCGCAGGACCGATGAACTTGATCCCGCGCTCGGCGCAGATATCCGCAAGTTCAGCGTTCTCCGACAGGAAGCCGTAACCGGGATGCAGGGCATCGCAACCGGTTTCCACCGCCAGGTTGACCAGCTTGCGCGGGTTCAGGTAGCCGGCCAGGGGCTCGGCACCGATGCTGTGGGCTTCGTCGGCACGCTTGACGTGCAAGGCATGGCGATCGGCGTCAGAGTAGATCGCCACGGAACGAATGCCCATCTCGGCGCAGGCACGCACGATTCGGACAGCAATTTCACCGCGGTTGGCGATCAGGATCTTTTTTATCACTGGAGTATTCCCAAGGCCGCTAGAACAAACGAGCCGGCACCGCCGGTCGGCGCGTGACCAATCGTCGCTGGCCAGTCGCATCTTTACCCTAGCGCCGTCTCTGGATAAACAAAAATCAATATTTATTAGGGTGTGCATTAGCAAAAGCTTATAGTGCTGTTACAAGGTTTTGCCGAGGCGGGAATAAAATGCGTAAGTCATTGATGCGTATGACATTGCGTCAACTTCAGATCTTCAACGAGGTCTGCGATTTGCGTTCCTACAGCCGGGCGGCCGAGGAAATGTCGCTGACGCAACCCGCCGTTAGTCTACAGATCCGCCAACTCGAAGAACTGGTGGGTCAGCCGCTGTTCGAGTACGTCGGCAAGAAGCTCTACCTGACCGAAGCCGCCGAAGCCCTGCAACGGGCCAGCCGGGACATCTTCGGCCGCCTCGAAAGCCTCGACATGCAGCTCTCCGACATGCAGGGCTCGCTGCAGGGCCATTTGAAGCTGGCGGTGGAATCCAGCGCCAAGTACTTCGTGCCGCACCTGTTCGCCGCCTTCAAACGCCTGCACCCCGAAGTCAACCTGACCCTGACGGTGGTCAACCGCGCCCAGGCGATCCGCCGGCTTTCCGACAACCGCGACGACCTGATCATCATGTCCATGGTACCCCAGGACATGGGCCTGGAGTTCCTGCCGTTCCTCAACAACCCGATTGTCGCGGTGGCGCCACCGGATCATCCGTTGTGCAAGCTGGAAAAACTGCGCCTGCAGGACCTGGAGCCCCATACCCTGCTGATTCGCGAGCAAGGCTCGGGCACTCGCAAGGCCTGCGAGGAGTACTTCAAGGACAAGCGCGTGCACTTCACCCAGACCCTGGAAGTGGCCTCCACCGATGCCCAGCGCGAGTGCGTGGTGGCCGGCCTGGGTATCGCCCTGCTGACCCGCCATGCACTGAACCTGGAGCTGGCCACCGGCGTGCTGCGCGAACTACCGGTGGAGGAATTGCCGCTGTACCGCAGTTGGTGCGTGGTGCAATCCAAGGCCAAGCGGCAGTCGCCGGTGGCCTTGGCTTTTCTTGCGTTCATCCGTAGCGAACGTACGCAAATCAGCGCACTTGTTGAGCGTTTTTCGGGGAACTTGCCGCCGATACCTGCCACACATTGATGGCCTGCAACTCGGGGTAATCGGCGATTTCCTGCAGCAGGCGACGCTGCTCGGAGTAGCTTTCGATCGCGCGGCGGAACTCCATGCGGCGCTGATCTTTCTCCTGCTGCTTGCGGGACTTGGCGCTGGGCTGATACGAGCCATCGAATTCACGAGCCATTGCATATCTCCCTGATCGAGTGCGGGAGTTTCAGCCTGACAAGGGGGCGTGACGGTTTGGCGGCGAGCCCATGACAAATCAATGAAAACCGCTGTGGGAGCGGGCTTGCCCGCGATTGCGATCTGTCAGCCACATCGCAATCGCGGGCAAGCCCGCTCCCACAGGCAGGTATCAGTCGTCCATCGCCTTCACGGACTTGGGCGACAGGCGCAGGCTGCGCAAGCTGCGCTTGACGCTCTTGAGGTGGTTGACCAGGCTCGGGCCGCGGGCCATGGCCACGCCCATGGCGAGCACATCGATCACCACCAGGTGGGCGATACGCGACGTCAGCGGGGTGTAGATCTCGGTGTCTTCGTGCACGTCGATGGCCAGGTTGACCGTCGACAGCTCGGCCAGCGGCGTCTGGCTCGGGCACAGGGTGATCAGCGTGGCGCCGCTTTCACGCACCAGGTTGGCGGTGATCAGCAGGTCCTTGGAACGCCCCGACTGGGAAATGCAGATGGCCACATCGCCAGGCTTGAGGGTGACCGCCGACATCGCCTGCATGTGCGGGTCGGAATAGGCCGCCGCGGTCAGCAGCAGGCGGAAGAACTTGTGCTGGGCATCGGCCGCCACCGCGCCTGAGGCGCCAAAGCCGTAGAACTCGACGCGCTGGGCCTGGGCCATGGCGCTCACCGCGCGCTGCAGGGCCTGGGGATCGAGATGCTCGCGCACCTCCATCAGGGTATGCAGGGTGGTGTCGAAGATCTTCAGGCTGTAGTCGGCAACCGAGTCGTCTTCATGAATGGCGAACTGGCCGAAGCTGGCACCGGCCGCCAGGCTCTGGGCCAGCTTGAGCTTGAGGTCCTGGAACCCGGAGCAACCGATCGCACGGCAAAAGCGCACGATGGTCGGCTCGCTGATACCAACGCTATGGGCAAGATCGGCCATGGAGCTGTGCATGACGGCTGCGGGATCCAGCAGCACGTGATCGGCAACCTTCAGTTCCGATTTGCGTAGCAGATGGCGCGACTGGGCGATGTGTTGCAACAGATTCAAGGGCAGGACTCGGTTATGATCGACTGACCGGGTTGTAGCTTTCTTGTAGTTATACTACATGACCGGCGACCCGCCCAGCTAAACGAACAGGAGAGTGGTGGTATTGACTATCCCTTGCGACATCATGGTATTCGGCGGCACCGGTGATCTGGCCCTGAACAAACTGCTTCCGGCGCTCTACCACCTGTATCGCGAGGGGCGCCTGCACAATGCCGTGCGCATCATTGCCCTGGCGCGGCGCAACCTGCCACGTGGTGAATTTCTCAAGCTCGTCGAACGCCGCTGCCGGGCCCAGATTGCCCGCAACGACTTCGACGAGGAGGTCTGGGCGCGTTTTTCCGCCCGCCTGGACTACTTCCCCATGGATGCCTCGCAGAGTGCCGACTTCGGCCGCCTGGCGCGTTTTCTCGGCGAACCCGGCGGCCTGACCCGGGTTTACTACCTGGCCACCGCCCCCAACCTGTTCGTGCCCATCGCCAACCACATGAAAATCGCCGGGCTGGCCGACAGCGAAGCACGCATTGTCCTCGAGAAGCCCATCGGCCACTCCCTGGAATCGGCCACCGCGATCAACCAGGCGATCAGCGAAGTGTTCGCCGAGCCGCAGGTGTTTCGCATCGACCATTACCTGGGCAAGGAAACCGTGCAGAACCTCATGGCCCTGCGCTTTGCCAATGCCCTGCTGGAACCGGTGTGGCGCAACAACCAGGTCGACCACGTGCAGATCAGCGTCTGCGAAACCCTGGGTGTGGAAAACCGTGGCGCCTACTACGACCGTGCCGGCGCGACCCGCGATATGCTGCAGAACCACCTGTTGCAACTGCTCTGCCTGGTGGCCATGGAGCCGCCGGCGCAGTTCGAAGCTGAAGCGGTGCGCGATGAAAAGGTCAAGATCCTCAAGGCCCTCAAGCCCATTCGCGGCCAGGACGTGCAGGACAAGACCGTGCGCGGCCAGTACAGCGCCGGGAAGATCGGCGGCCAGGAAGTGCCGGCCTACTACTTCGAGAAAGATGTCGACAACGACAGCGATACTGAGACCTTCGTCGCCGTAGAAGCGCATATCGACAACTGGCGCTGGGCCGGCGTGCCCTTCTACCTGCGCACCGGCAAACGCCTGGCCAAGCGCTCCTCGCAGATCGTCATCCAGTTCAAGCCGGTACCCCACCGCCTGTTCGACGGCGACCAGGCCAACCAACTGCTGATCCAGCTACAACCGGATGAGCGCATCAGCCTGCAGATGATGACCAAGACCCCGGGCAAGGGCATGCGCCTGGAGCCGGTGGAACTGAACCTCAACCTGGCCCAGGTGTTCGGCCAGACCCGCCGCTGGGACGCCTACGAGCGCTTGCTGCTGGATGTGCTGGAAGGTGACTCGACGCTGTTCATGCGCCGTGACGAGGTCGAGGCGGCCTGGGCCTGGGTCGACCCGATCCTCACCGGCTGGCAGGAGCATTTCCAGGCCCCGCGGCCCTACCACGCCGGCTCCAACGGGCCGGACCAGGCCCACAGCCTGCTCGCGCACCAGGGGCGCGCCTGGCACCTCTAGATGCTGTAGTCGGCGCACAGCAGGCCCACCAGCTCTGTAGCCGGTACCGGCCGGCTGATCAGGTAGCCCTGCACCTCGTTGCAGCCCTGCTCGCGCAGGAATTGCAGTTGTTCGAGGGTTTCGACACCCTCGGCAACCACCTTCAGGTTCAGGCTCTTGGCCATGACGATGATTGCCCGGGTGATGGCGGCATCTTCACTGCCCACGGCCAGGCCACGGATGAAGGCCTGGTCGATCTTCACATAGTCCACCGGGAAGCGCTTGAGGTAGCTCAGCGATGAATAGCCGGTGCCGAAGTCATCGATGGCCAGCTTCACTCCAAGGTCATGCAACTGGCGGAAGGTGGAAATGATGTGCTCGACGCTGTCGAGCAACTGGCTTTCGGTCAGTTCCAGCTCCAGCAAATGCGGGGCCAGGCCGCTTTCATCGAGGACCTGGCGCACCAGGCTGACCAGCTTGCCCTGGCGTAGCTGATACACCGACAGGTTGACCGAGACACGAATCGGCTCCAGGCCCTGGCGCTGCCACTCACAGGCCTGCCAGCAGGCCTGGCGCAACACGAACTCGCCCATGGGCGCGATCAGCCCGGTTTCTTCGGCCAGGCCGATGAAATCCCCCGGCGGCACCATGCCCCACTGAGGATGCTGCCAGCGCACCAGCGCCTCGGCTGCGTGCAGGCGCCCGGTGGCCAGGCACAGTTTGGGCTGGTAGTAGACCTGCAACTGACGCTCTTCGATGGCCTTGCGCAGCTGGTTCTCCAGTTGCAGGCGTTGCAGGGTACTGGCCTGCAGGCTCTCGGTATAGAACTGGAAGTTGTCGCCACCCAGGTGCTTGGCGTGCTGCATGGCCATGTTGGCCTGGCCGACCAGCGCCGTGACGTCACGGCTGCTATCGGACAACAGGCTGATGCCCACCGAGGCGCTGATCACCAGCTCGTGGCCATCGACGCGCAACGGCACCCGCAGCTTGTCGAGCAAGCGGGTGGTCACCCGTACCAGGCTCGACAGGTTGGTATAGCCATCGAACAGCACCGAGAATTCATCACCAGACAGGCGCGCCACCGTGTCCGCTTCAGGCATGGCGTTGCCGATGCGCTGGGCCATGCGCTTGAGCAACTGGTCGGCCATTTCATGGCCCAGGCTGTCGTTGAGCAGCTTGAAGCGGTCCAGATCGATATGCAGCAGTGCCAGGCCCCGGCCACTCAGGCGTACGCGCTGGCTGGCCTCGTGCAGGCGCAGGCGGAACAGCGCCCGGTTGGCGAGCCCGGTCAGCTCGTCGTAATGAGCCAGGTAGCGCAGGCGCTCTTCTGATTTGCGCCGGGCCGACAGGTCGGTGAAAAAGCCGACAATGCTGCTGATAGTGCCGTGCGCGTCGCGTACGCCGTTGAGCTGCAGCCATTGGGGGTACAACTCGCCGCTCTTGCGCGCCTCGACCAGTTCGCCTTCCCAACTGCCGTGCTGCTCCAGCGCCTGCTCGATCGCCTGGTAATGGCGCCAGGCATCGCGACTGCACGGCAACTCCAGCAACCTGCCGCCGAGCAACTCTTCACGCACATAGCCGGTAACCCGGCAGAACGCCTGGTTGACCGCCAGCAGGTTGAAGTCCGGGTCGAGAATGACGATGCCTTCGCGGGCGGCTTCGAACACCGTGGCCGCCAGCCGCTGTTGTTCCTCCTGGGCCTTGCGCGCGCTGATATCGCGGCGCGTGCCGAGCATGCGCAGCACGCGCCCGCTGGCATCGTGCTCGATCGCCCGGCCACGGTCCTCGATCCAGCACCAGTGGCCCTGGCCGTGGCGAATGCGGTACTCGATGCGATAGTCCTCGGTGCGCCCCTTCAGGTGTTCGACCAGGGTCCGTTTGAGCAGCGGCAAGTCCTGCGGGTGCAGGCGCGGCTTGAGGTGCACTTCCATTTCCTGGACCAGCCCGGGGTCCAGGCCGAACAGTTCATGCAGCTGGGTATGGTGGATTTCGTCGGTCTCCAGGTTCCAGTCCCACAGCCCCAGTTCGCTCGCCTCAAGGGCCTGGGCCAGGCGTTGCTCGCTCTTGCGCAGAGCCCGGTTGGCCCGGTCCAGTTCCTCGCTGCGCTGGGCAACCCGCGATTCCAGGCCTGCCTGGGCCTCGCGCAATTGTTCCTCGATCAGCCGCCGCTGCTGCACTTCGCCGGCCAGCGCCTGGTTGAGCCGCTCGCTACGCGCCTGGGCCGATTGCAGGTGGTCGATCAGCGCCTGGTTCTGGAATCGCCTGAGCAACCCGCCTTCGATCAGCCGATTGACCTGCCAGGCCACCACCAGCAAGGCGCCCAGCACAATCAGGCCGAGCCAGCCCCAGCCTTGTGGGCGTGGGTCACCCTGCCAGAACAGGAAAGCGATGGGCGGCAGCAGGCAGGGCAAGGTAAAGCTGAGAAAGGCCGGCAGGCTGACGGCGTAGGCGATACTGGCGGACAGGGTCGCTGCCCCCAGCAAGCCGAACACCCAGGCCTGCTGCACGAAGTTGTCCACAGGGACCAGGGCAATCGCCGCACTGGCCAGGGTCAGGCCGCTGAACGCCGAACCGAACAGGAACATGCGCCGCCAGATCGGCTGGGCCTGGCGTTCGGGCATGGCGGAATCGAAGGCGGCGACCTGAATGACCCGCAATGCCACCAGAGCGGTCAACCAGACCACCCAGACGCTGACCAGCAGGTAACGTGCAGGGCTCCAGAGCAGCCAGGCACAGACCAGGCCGTTGAGCAGCATCAACAAGGTGGGTAGCAACGAGCCTTGGTAAAGCAAGCGGGTGCGCTCTACCGCCAGTTGCGTGGCGAACTGTTTGCGGATACTTCCACGAGACTGCAGAGGCACGCCGACGGCGTCGCAAGCGGATGTCATAGGCAATGTTCTTGTAATGGTTAGCCCTAAACGTGCACGGAGCATACACAAGCGAAGGCTTGGGCCAAACTGCTCTGGATCATTAATTCATCGGCGTAATTTTCCGACGACAAGCGCTCAAGCGCACAGGCGCTGGGCTGCAGCCGATGACCGGCCGGTCGTCAGGGGCAAGTTTTTCTACTGTATATTTGCCCAAGGGTTGTCTGCGCCCCTAAAATGGCCGGATGCGCGATGATCTCTCTCTCCTGTTGAACTCCCTCAACGATGCCCAACGTCAGGCGGTAGCCGCCTCCGTGGGTCGTCAGTTGGTCCTGGCCGGTGCCGGCTCCGGCAAGACCCGTGTGCTGGTGCACCGCATCGCCTGGTTGATCCAGGTCGAGCAGGCCTCGCCGCACTCGATCCTGTCGGTGACCTTCACCAACAAGGCCGCCGCCGAGATGCGCCAGCGTATCGAACAGCTGATGGGCATCAACCCGGCCGGCATGTGGGTGGGCACCTTCCACGGCCTGGCGCACCGCCTGCTGCGCGCGCACTGGCAGGAAGCCGGGCTGAACCAGAACTTCCAGATCCTCGACAGCGACGACCAGCAGCGCCTGGTCAAGCGGGTGATCCGCGAGCTGGGGCTGGATGAACAACGCTGGCCGGCACGCCAGGCCCAGTGGTTCATCAACGGCCAGAAAGACGAGGGCCTGCGCCCACAACACATCCAGGCCAGCGGCGACCTGTACCTGGGCACCATGCGCAGCATCTATGAGGCCTACGAGGCAGCCTGCCAGCGGGCCGGCGTCATCGACTTCTCCGAGCTGCTGCTGCGCGCCCTGGACCTGTGGCGCGACCATCCCGGCCTGCTGGAGCATTACCAGCGCCGCTTCCGCCACCTGCTGGTGGACGAGTTCCAGGACACCAACGCCGTGCAGTACGCCTGGTTGCGCCTGCTGGCCAAGGGTGGCGACAGCCTGATGGTGGTGGGCGACGACGACCAGTCCATCTACGGCTGGCGCGGTGCCAAGATCGAGAACATCCACCAGTACAGCGCCGACTTCCCCGACGCCGAACTGATCCGCCTGGAGCAGAACTACCGCTCCACCGCCGGCATCCTCAAGGCCGCCAACGCCCTGATCGCCAACAACAGCGGACGCCTGGGCAAGGAACTGTGGACCGACGGTGGCGACGGCGAGCCCTTGAGCCTGTACGCCGCGTTCAACGAACACGATGAAGCGCGCTATGTGGTCGAGACCATCGAAAGCGTGCTCAAGACCGGCCTTGCCCGCAGCGACATCGCCATCCTCTACCGTTCCAACGCCCAGTCGCGGGTGCTTGAAGAAGCCCTGCTGCGCGAGCGCATCCCCTACCGTATCTACGGTGGCCAGCGCTTCTTCGAACGGGCCGAGATCAAGAACGCCATGGCCTACCTGCGCCTGCTCGAAGGCCGCGGCAACGACGCGGCCCTGGAGCGGGTGATCAACGTGCCGCCACGGGGCATCGGCGAGAAAACCGTCGAGGCGATTCGCGACCACGCCCGCCACGCCCAGGTGTCGATGTGGGAATCGATGAGCCTGCTGATCGCCAACAAGGCCCTCAAGGGCCGTGCCGCCGGCGCCCTGGCCGCGTTCATCGAGCTGATCGAGAACCTCGCCGCCAAGGTCCTGGACATGCCGTTGCACCTGATGACCCAGACGGTCATCGAGCAATCCGGGCTGATCATCTATCACCAGGAAGAAAAAGGTGAAAAGGGCCAGGCACGGGTAGAAAACCTCGAGGAACTGGTCAGCGCCGCGCGCAACTTCGAAAGCAGCGAAGACGACGCCGACCTGTCGCCATTGTCGGCGTTCCTCGGCCATGCCTCGCTGGAGGCCGGCGATGCCCAGGCCGACGAGCATGAAGACAGCATCCAGCTGATGACCCTGCACAGTGCCAAGGGCCTGGAATTCCCCTATGTGTTCCTGGTCGGCATGGAAGAAGGCCTGTTCCCGCACAAGATGAGCCTGGAAGAGCCCGGCCGCCTGGAAGAGGAACGCCGCCTGGCCTACGTCGGTATCACCCGGGCCATGCAGCAACTGGTGATGACCTACGCCGAAACCCGTCGGCTTTACGGCAGCGAAACCTACAACAAGGTTTCCCGCTTCGTACGCGAGATTCCGGCGGGGCTGATCCAGGAAGTGCGCCTGTCCAACAGCGTCAGCCGTCCGTTCGGTGCCGCGCAGAAGACCAGCGCCAGCAGCCTGTTCGCCAACGCCAACATTCCGCAAACCGCCTTCAACCTGGGCCAGCGCGTGCAGCATGCGGTGTTCGGCGAGGGTGTGATCCTCAATTTCGAAGGCTCCGGCGCCCAGGCACGGGTGCAGGTCAATTTCGCCGAAGGCAGCAAGTGGCTGATGCTCGGCTACGCCAAGCTGGAAGCCTTGTAGGAGCGGGCTTGCCCCGCGATCGCGTGCGGTCAGACGCATCCCATCGCGGGGCAAGCCCGCTCCTACAAGCAAAAGCTGGAAACATTATGGCGCTGGTCATGTGTCCTACAACCTGTGCACCATGACGCGCGTGCAATCCACAAAACGGGAATACCCTTCTATGCAACGTTTTCTCAGCATCGCCCTGGCGTTGTGCATCGGCCTGACGATGAGTCTCGACGCCAACGCCAAGCGCCTCGGCGGCGGCAAGAGCTCGGGCGCCGCGCCTATCCACCAGACCCGCCAGGCAGCTCCGACCACTCCGGCCGCCGCGCCAACCGCTCCAGGTCGCGCACCTGCCGCCGCCAGCGGCGCATCGAAATGGCTCGGCCCACTGGCCGGTATCGCCGCCGGTGGCCTGCTGGCCTCCATGTTCATGGGTGACGGTTTCGAAGGCATGCAGATCTTCGACATCCTGATCATGGCGCTGATCGCCTTCCTGGTCTTCCGCTTCATTGCCGCTCGTCGCCGCCAGCAGCAGCCACAAGTGGCCGCCGCCGGTCATGCGCCTTTCCAGCGTGAAGTGCACCAGCAGCCTGCCCAGCCGTCGGTCTTCGGTGGTTCGGCCGCCCCTGCCGCCGCCCGTCCGGTGATCAACGCACCGGCCTGGTTCAACGAGCAGAACTTCCTGGCTGCCGCCCGTAACCACTTCCAGACGCTGCAGCAGCACTGGGACGCCAACGAAATGGACAAGATCGCCGAGTTCGTGACCCCGCAAATGCTGCAGTTCCTCAAGCAGGAGCGCGCTGCGCTGGGTGATGGCTTCCAGTCCACCTACATCGACGACCTGAATGTGCAACTTGAAGGCGTCGACGACCGCGCCGACAAGACCATCGCCACCCTGACCTTCAGCGGTGTGTCGAAGACCTCGCGCTTCGACCAGGGCGAAGTGTTCAGCGAAAGCTGGAACATGGAACGCGTGCAGGGCGAAAACCAGCCATGGCTGGTTGCCGGTATCCGCCAGAACGGCTGATCCTGCGGCATTGCACAAAAAAACCCCGGGCTTGTCCCGGGGTTTTGCTTTTAGCGCAGCGGGCTACTAGGGTATAACGCGCAGCCGTCGTAAAGGTTAGAGGATAGAACCGTGGAAGAAGTCATCGAGCAACTCCGAGAAGCCAACGAACCGGTACCGGTGCCGCTTGAGCTACCAGACGAAGACCAGCTGGTCGAAATCGAAGAAGAGTTGTTCATCAACATTCCATTCGTCTTCAAGGAATTCCTGCTGACGGTCAGCGACGTGGTGTACGGCAGCCTGGAGCCGGTTACCGTCACCGACCCGCAATCGCACACCTACCTGCCGGACGTGGCGGCCAACGCCTGGGATGCCGGGGTGCCCCGTGACCTGATCCCGATCTGCCAGGACGGTGACGATTACTACTGCGTGGAAGAAGACGGCACCGTGGTGCTGTGGTCCGGCGAAGAAGAGATCGTCACCGAGGATAGCTGGGAGTCGGTCTGGCACTGGGCGCGGGATGTCTGGCTGGAAAGCTGAATGAGAAATATCCTCACAAAGTAATGGCTCTTCGCTATTAATGTTCGTAGAATCGCCTCGCATTCCTGTGCGTGGCGATTCGCTACCGCTCCATCCCCTCGGACATTCGATTCGTCCCGCGCAGGAAGCCCCTTCCCGTGCTCATCACCTCAGTGATGATGCTCCTGATGGTTCTCCAAGGTTTCCAGCAAGGCGATCTGCATGCGCGTGTGCACGCGGATGAACCAGCGCCAGAGCAATGCCACCACGCCCGCCGCCACCACCACGATCAGTACCAGCAACTCGCTGGTGGGCAGGATGCTGGCCGACAGCGCCGACAGCAGCAGGAAGATCACCAGCAGGGACAGCAGCGGAATGACTTCGGCAATCACCCGCCGTACGCGCTGGGTATGACGCCCGGCCATTTCCGGCTTGACCCCAAGCTCGGCCAGGAGCATCGACAGCGCTTTGAGCTTGCGATAGGCGGCGATCAGGAACGGTAGCGACAACAGCAATGCTGCACCCCAGATCAGCGCCTTCTGCTGGCCGACATCGCTGATCCATTCGCCCAGGTAGCTACCGATACGCTCGGCGAAATAGCCGCCGCTGAAGAAAATCGCCACCACCAGCGCCAGGTTCACCCCCACCTGCAGCAGGATGCGCCGCACCATGGACGCCACCAGGGCGCCCTCGCCTTGCGGCTGGATGCTGCGCAGCCACTCACCATACAGCGACAGCACCCGCGCCAGGCGCCGCGGTACGACCTTGGCGAGCTTGAGCGACAGCGGGTCGGCGCCGCGGATCAAGTAGGGGGTGAGCAGCGTGGTAATGGCCGAGACCGCCACGGCAACCGGGTAGAGGAAGTCGCTGGTGACCTGCAAGGTCATCCCCAAGGCGGCGATGATGAACGAGAACTCGCCGATCTGTGACAGCCCCATGCCCACCCGCAGCGACGTGCGGCCGTCGTTGCCGGCGATAAAGGCCCCCATGCCGCACGACAGCATCTTGCCCAGTACCACCGCCACGGTAATCACCACGATCGGCCAGGCATAATCGAGCAGCACCTGCGGATCGATCATCATGCCGATGGCAACGAAGAAAATGGCACTGAACAGGTCACGAACCGGCTCGACCAGGCGCTCGATTTTCAACAACTGCCGCGACTCGGCCATGATCGCGCCGATCAGGAAGGCACCCAGCACCATGCTGTACTCCAGCTTGACCACCAGCAGGCAGAAGCCGAAACACAACCCCAGCACGGTAATCAGCAGCATTTCGTTGCTTTCGAAGCGCGCCACGTAGGCCAGCAAGCGCGGCACCAGCAGGATGCCGATCACCAGCGCGACGATCATGAACAGCGACAGCTTGCCGACCGTGGAAAACACCTCGCCGGAGCTGACCGAGCCGCTCACTGCGATTCCCGACAGCAGGGCGATGATGCCGATGCCGAGGATGTCCTCGACGATCAGTACGCCGAAAATCAGTTGGGCGAAGCGTTCGTTCTTCATCTTCAGGTCGTTGAGCGCCTTGACGATGATGGTGGTCGAGGAAATGGCCAGGATCGCGCCGAGGAATAGCGAGTCCATGGTGCTCCAGCCAAACCAGCGGCCGATCTCGAAGCCGATCCAGATCATCAGCACGATTTCCAGGAACGCCGCGATAAAGGCGGTGGCGCCCACCTTGAACAACTTGCGCAGGCTGAACTCGAGGCCCAGGCAGAACATCAGGAAAATCACCCCGAGCTCAGCCAGGGTCTTGATCGTGTCTTCGTCGTGGATCAGGCCGAAGGGGGGCGTGTGCGGGCCGATGATGAAACCGGCGACGATATAGCCCAGCACCACTGGCTGCTTGAAACGGTGAAACAGGATAGTGACCACACCGGCGACCAGCATGATCACTGCCAAGTCCTGGATAAAGCTGATGGCATGCATGGCGTGGTACTCCTTACCTCATGACAAAGGACAAGCCGCTACTCAGCCAGGAATTAACCGATTGAGTCGCGGGCACATAGTGTTTTTAATGTAGGAAACCCACCTTGCATGGGCCTCCTCAGGTTAACACCGCGACCTGTCGCGAAAAGCAGATGCAATAAGTGGAAACAGATCGACCGAATCAACGCCGCAAATGGCAAAAACAGCGTGACGGCAAGGCCGCTGTCAGCGTCCCGTCTCTAGATGGGAATCGTATTGGGGGAAAGAAGCGTGAATACCAATCGCCACCCCGTCTCAGCGCAACCTAACCGTGAGCACACTATGGAACCTGGAAACGCCCAGCTGTCGATGACCGTCCTGATGACCCCGGACATGGCCAACTTTTCTGGCAATGTGCACGGCGGCACCCTGCTCAAGTACCTGGATGAAGTCGCCTATGCCTGCGCCAGCCGCTACGCCGGACGCTACGTGGTCACCCTGTCGGTGGACCAGGTGGTCTTTCGCGAACCGGTACACGTCGGTGAACTGGTGACCTTCCTGGCCTCGGTCAACTACACCGGCAACACCTCGATGGAGGTGGGCATCAAGGTCGTCACCGAAAACATTCGCGAGCGCTCGGTGCGCCACAGCAACAGCTGCTTCTTCACCATGGTCGCCGTCGATGACGACCGCAAGCCGGTGGCCGTGCCGCCACGCCAGCCGGAAACCAGCGAAGAAAAACGCCGCTACCTGCAAGGCAAGCAGCGCCGGCAGATTCGCCAGGAACTGGAAAAGCGCTACCAGGAGCTCAAGGGCGACGCGCTTTAACTGGCAAGACGCTTGGCCTCGAAGCGCACCCGCGGGTGCACGATGCGGTCCTGGGCCCGCACCAGCTCAAGTTCATAGCTGGCGCAGGCCTGGGTTTCCAGCAGCACCTCATGCACGGCGGCGGCGGTGAATTCGAACGCCGCCAGCCAGTCGTCGCCCAGCAGTACCCGGGCCAGGAACAGCCCCGAGGTCAGGTCGCCGACACCCACCGGGTGACGCGGGAACGCCAGCAGCGGCCTGCGCACATGCCAGCTGCCTTCGGCAGTCACCAGCAGCATCTCGAAATCGTCCGGCCCACGCCCCGGGTACGCCAGGTGCTTGACCAAAATGGCTTTCGGCCCTCGCGCCAGCAGGCTGCGCGCCATGGCCACGCAGTCGTCCAGCGACTGCGGCTGGCGATCGCAGAAGCTGTTGAGCTCCAGCTGGTTCGGGCACAGCACATCGGCGGCCGACAGGGCTTCTTCGAGCAAGAACACGCTGACCTCGGTCGGCACGATGCAGCCTTTCTCCGGATGGCCCATGACCGGGTCGCACAGGTACAAGGCCTTGGGGTTGGCCGCCTTGATGCGCGCCACGCCACTGAGGATCGCCCGCCCCTGTTCGGCACTGCCCAGGTAACCGGACAGTACCGCATCGCAGTTGCCCAGCTCACCGATCGTCGCAATACCGTCCACCAGCGCCGGGATTTGCGCTGGCGCAAGCACTTCCCCCGTCCACTGGCCATACTGAGTGTGATTGGAGAACTGCACCGTGTTGAGCGGCCAGACGTTCACCCCGACCCGCTGCATAGGGAACACCGCTGCCGCATTACCGGCGTGACCGAAAACCACATGGGACTGGATGGCGAGCAAATGCGGCGTACGTTTCATTCAGGACTTCCAGGCAAGAAAATGAAAAACACGGCGCGCAGTATGGCGCTAAATGCTACCTGTACGACAGACCGCAGAGGCAGTTAAGCTGGACGTACTTCGTTGGAGCCAATGTAATGCTGACCCTGGGTAATCTCTTCGTGCTGATGTTGCTGGCCTCTGCCGGCGCCTGGCTATGGCACAACCACGGATTGCGTGAGAAAGCCCTGGAGCGGGTCAAGCAGCACTGTGCAAAACTCGATCTGGAACTGCTCGACGGCAATGTGGCGCTCAAGCGCATCGGCTTTGTCCGTGACGCCCAGGGCCGCAAGCGTCTGGCCCGTGTGTATAACTTCGAGTTCACCGTCACCGGCGAACAACGCCACCCGGGCACCGTTACCCAGTTCGGCGCCCACAGCATGCACATCGAACTGGCGCCCTACCCCTTCGAGATCAAACCCGCCCCGCACGCTGACAACGTTATCGAAATGAAGCAGTGGCGCCAGGACCACAACCGCTGGCGCAACTAGAGACGGCAGGCCAGCATGGCCTGTTGCAGCGCCTGGCTATCCTGGGCTGTGGAAAAGATCAATTCGATACGCGAGTCGCGTCGCCATTCGCTGGGCTGCCAATGCAACTCGCCTTGCTCGGCCAATGCATTGAGCGACTGCCAGCCTCGGGGGCTGTGGATAACCAGTTTCGCCCGGCGCCAGCTGAAATCAGCCAAAAACTTTTCCACACGCAGGTGATCGATCAGCTGCCGTGGATGCCAGCGCCAGCCGATGCTCCAGCCGTCGTCGCTGTCCTGGACACTGCATATCGGCTCCTGCTGATTTATCCACAGGGCGGCCATGGGCTCGGGTTTGCTCGGCGAAACCAGCTTATCCACAACCCCTTCCGCGGTCGTTTCAGGCATCCGAACCGGCAGTGCCGACAAGGCCAACCGACCTTGTTCGGTCCAGCACAGCGGCTGATCCGGCAACTGGGAAGTTATCCACAACCGCCGTTGATCATCCACAGCCGCTGATTTGTTCAACACCAGCAGCCCTGCACTGGCCAGGGTTTCCTGCTGCGCTGCGGGCAAGGGGATGCCGGCGTCCAGTTGAGCGGCGTCCAGCACCATCACAGCCGGTTGCACGGCCAGCACGCCTCGCCAGGGTGCCTGCTGCAGCTGCTTGAGCAGTTGCAACGGATGTCCCAGGCCCGAGGGTTCGATGAACAACCGCTGCGGCCTGACCTTGCGCAACAGACGACCCAGCCCGACCTGGAACGGCGCGCCATTGACGCAGCACACGCAGCCACCCGCCACTTCCGCCATGCCGACGCCCTGGTCGTCAGTGCTCAGCAGCGCAGCATCCAGGCCAATCTGGCCGAACTCGTTGATCAACACCGCCCAGCGCTCGTCGGGCGGGCGCTGGCCCAGCAAGTGGCGGATCAGGCTGGTCTTGCCGGCCCCCAGCGGGCCGGCAATGACATGAGTAGGAATGTTCTGCAGCATGTGGCGGTAATCACCCGGAGTTTGCGCCACTATGCCTTGATTGCAGGCCACCCCGTCAAGGTCAGGCAGCGTCCTCCTCGTACCAGGGGCCAAACGGGTCCGGCAACTGGCGCCAACGTTCAACACCTTGCGCCATTTCCGCATCGCTCAGCAGGCAAGCCTCAAGCTGTGCCTCAAGGCGGGCAAAGTCGATGTCCTGGCCGATGAATACCAACTCCTGGCGGCAATCACCGCACTCGTTCGTCCAGTTCTTGAGAATGGCAGCGGTGCTCTGTTCGTCCTGCGGCCAGTGCTCGCGTGGAACAAAGCGCCACCAACGCCCGGCAAAGCCATAGCGCATCATGCCCCCGGCCTGGGACCAGCTACCGGCGTCCTGGTGCTTGTTGGCCAGCCAGAAGAAACCCTTGGAGCGCAGCAACCGACCATTGCTCCAGGGACCGTTGATAAAGTCGAAGAAGCGCTGCGGGTGCAGCGGTCGACGCGCCTGCCAGGTGCTGGCGGCGATGCCGTATTCCTCGGTTTCCGGCACATGCTCGCCGCGCATCTCCTGCAACCAGCCGGGCGCCTGCGCGGCGCGCTCGAAGTCGAACAGGCCAGTGTCGAGGATCGAGGCCAACGGTACCTGGCCCATGCTCATCGGGATGATCCGCGCCTGGGCATTGAGTCGGCGCAAGATGGCACAGAGTTCTTCCCGTTCATGACTGCTGATCAGGTCGATCTTGCTGAGCAGGATCACATCGGCGAACTCCACCTGCTCGATCAGCAGGTCGGTGATCGAGCGCTGGTCTTCCTCACCCAGGGTCTCGCCACGGCTGGCCAGGCTGTCGGCGGCCTGGTAGTCACGCAGGAAGTTAAGACCATCGACCACCGTCACCATGGTGTCCAGGCGCGCCTGGTCAGCCAGGCTGCGACCCTGGTCATCACGAAAGGTAAAGGTCTCGGCCACCGGAAGCGGCTCGGAAATGCCAGTGGACTCGATCAGCAGATAGTCGAAGCGTCCCTCCCGGGCCAGCCGGCCCACTTCTTCCAGAAGGTCTTCGCGCAGGGTGCAGCAGATGCAACCGTTGCTCATCTCCACCAGCTTTTCTTCGGCGCGGTTGAGGCTGACATTGCGCTGCACCTCACTGGCATCGATGTTGATTTCACTCATGTCGTTGACGATCACCGCGACGCGCAGGTTCTCGCGGTTACGCAGCACATGGTTCAGCAAGGTACTTTTGCCGGCACCGAGGAAGCCGGAAAGCACGGTGACGGGAAGGCGGGCGGGCATGGTCAGGTCCTCATATGGGCAAGCGCATTCGAACGATGCATTGCGCAATGTTATATTATAACAATACAATTTTGCCAACCTGCTCCAATACGCCACCCGGAACATGAGCTGACCATGACTGCCTTAACCCTTCCCGATATCGCTGTTCAAGACATCCGCACTGCTTTGCCACTGGACTGGGTCGGCATGTGCAACATTGCCTTGCCGCTGCTGTTTCAAGGCAACAGGCTGCGGGCCAGTGCCGACGCCGGCGTCAGCCTGGACGATGGCAGCGCTCGCGGCATCCATATGTCGCGCCTCTACCTGGCATTGGAGATTTTCGAACAGCAGCCGCTGAGCCCAGGATTGCTACGCCAGGTTCTGGAAGATTTTCTAGCCAGTCACGCCGGTTTATCCACCGCAGCCTATTTGAATCTGCGCTTCGATTTGCTGCTCAAACGCCCAGCACTGGTCAGCCCATTGGCGGGTTGGAAGGCCCATCCGATTACGCTGTCTGCTCAGCTAAAGGATGAAATGTTCCACGTGGAACTATTTGTGCAGCTGGATTATTCCTCCACCTGCCCCTGCTCGGCAGCCCTGGCCAGGCAATTGATTCAGCAGCAGTTCCTGTCCGATTTCGACAATCGCCCGCTAAGCCACGAAGCCGTACTCGCTTGGTTAGGCAGTGCCGAGGGTGTGGTTGCCACACCCCATAGCCAGCGCAGTGTGGCGAAACTGCAGGTGCGTTTGCGGGAAGGTAGTGATGCGTTTCCGATTGTCGAGCTGATCGATCAGGCCGAAGCCGCACTGGGTACTGCTGTGCAAACGGCGGTGAAACGTGCGGATGAACAGGCCTTCGCCTTGGCCAATGGTCAGAACCTGATGTTCTGTGAGGATGCCGCGCGGCGCCTGCATCTTGCCTTGCGCAGCCTGGAAGGGATCAGCGGCTTCAAGCTGCGCGTGGAACATGCGGAAAGCCTGCATGCCCACGACGCGGTTGCCGAAAGCCGATGGTGCTGGAACGGCTAGGTCCGTGGCTTGACCGTTCCACACTCAGCACCCAGCCACACGGCACGGGTGTTCATGCTGCCCTGCTGCTGCACGCCCGACGCATTGAAGGTGCCGGCGACCTCGGTGAGAAACTCGCGGTCACTAAGGAAGGTAGCTTGTCCCGCTCCCTGGGCCTTCGGACAGGTGAAGGTGAACTTCCACACATTGCCATTGCGCTCGGTGATCTTCTGCGTGCAGCCAGACTTCGGATCCTGCAGCGGGATGTCGTTGCTCTTGACCTGTTCAGGGGTGAGGCACGAACGCACGCCCTGACCCGCGATATTGATGCCCTGCTTGGCCAGGCCCCCTTCGATCATTGCCCGTTGCTCGGGCGGCAGGTTCTTCAGCTGGCCGAGCATGAAGCCCATGTCCGGCAGCTGCTTGCCATCGACCTGCATATTGCTGGTGGTCAGTTCCCACAGACCCGGTTGCAACATCTGTGCATGCACCAACGGGCTCGCCAGCCCCAGGACCAGTGCCAGCATCGGCAGACGACTCTTCATGTAGTGGACTCCTCGAAACTCCAGCCCCAAGCTGGAACACAGCTTAGACGTCATTTTGTGCTTTCGGTTGCAAGGTCGCCCTCGAACATGCTCTGTTAGAGACAGTGCCTTTGGATAGCAGGATGCGTATGGACTACCACAGCCCCTTATTCTTCGGTTACCTCATCGGTGTCATACACCTGCTGGGCAGCATCGCCGCCGTGCATGCGGTGCTCACTGTGCGCACCGCCCAGGGCGCGATTGCCTGGGCCCTGTCGCTGGTGTTCATTCCTTACTTCACCCTGATCCCCTACCTGGTGTTCGGCAGTCGCACCTTCGATGCCTACATCCATGCCCGCCGCCACGCCAACCGTGAAATGCATGTGGCCATGGCCGACCTGAACTGGCGGCCCTGGGTCGAGGAGGCCCTCGCCGCACGAAGTTCCGAGTCCTACACCTCGCTGCGAGCCATGCCCGGACTGGGACGCATGCCTTGCCTCGCGAACAATCAGGTGCGTCTGCTGATCGATGGCAAGGCCACCTTCGACGCCATCTTCGCCGCCATCGAACAGGCGCGGGACACCGTGCTGGTGCAGTTCTTCATCATTCACGACGACAACCTGGGCCGGGCGCTGCAGGCCCTGCTGCTGAAAAAAGCCGCCGAGGGGGTCAAGGTCTTTGTGCTGTACGACCGGGTCGGCAGCCATGCCCTGCCCGCTGCCTATAGCCAGGTCCTGCGAGATGGCGGTGTGAACATCCGCGCCTTCGCCACCCGCCGCGGCTGGTTCAACCGCTTCCAGGTCAACTTCCGCAACCACCGCAAGATTGTCGTCGTCGATGGTATTCAGGGTTTCGTCGGCGGGCATAACGTCGGCGACGAGTACCTGGGCAACAAGCCGAAGCTCTCACCCTGGCGCGACACCCATGTGCAAGTCAGCGGTCCGGTGCTGGCCTGCCTGCAGGAGTCCTTCGCCGAAGACTGGTTCTGGGCGACCCGCACACTGCCGCCCCTGCTGCTGCCCGACACCTATCCGGAAAACGGCGTGCTCTGCCAGGTGCTGGCCAGTGGTCCGGCCGACCCTCAGGAAACCTGCTCGCTGTTCTTCGTCGAAGCCATTCATTCGGCCAAGGAGCGGGTGTGGATCACCAGCCCTTACTTCATCCCCGATGAAGCGGTATTCGCCGCCCTGCGCCTGGCGGTTTTGCGTGGGGTGGATGTGCGCATCCTCCTGCCGTCACGGGCCGACCATCGCATCGTCTATGCCGCCTCCAGCCTGTTCGCTTTCGAGGCAGTGCGTGCCGGGGTGAGGATGTTTCGCTACGGGCCGGGATTCCTGCACCAGAAGGTGGTGCTGATCGACAATGAGATCAGCGCCATCGGCAGCGCCAACCTCGACAACCGTTCCTTCCGCCTGAACTTCGAAGTGATGCTGCTGACTGTCGATCGCGCCTTCGCCGGCCAGGTCGAAGCCATGCTGTTCCACGACTTCGACCTGGCCCGGGAGATCACCGCCGAAGACAGCCAGGACACCCATCGCCTGCAACAACTGGGGATGCGTATTGCCCGGCTGATTTCACCGATTCTCTAGCGGCGCTCAGCGATACAGGTCTTCGCGGGTAAGCGGCAGGTCGTGGTGCCCGTCGGCGAATGGCTTCACCGCGAGAATCTGGTGCAGGTTGATCCAGCCCTTGGCAAAGGCATAGGAACAGCCGGCCAGGTACAGGCGCCAGATGCGCAAGGCTTTCTCCGGCACCAGGGTCGAGGCTGTTTGTAACTGACTCTCCAGACGCTCACTCCACAGGTGCAGCGTGCGCGCATAGTGCAGGCGCAAGCTTTCGACATCGACGATCTCAAGTCCCGCCTGGCTGATGCTGGCGGAGATCATCGACAGATGCGGCAACTCGCCGTGAGGGAACACAAAGCGATCGATGAAGCTACCGGCGCCACGTCCCACCGGACGGCCGTCCACATGCTTGGCAGTGATGCCGTGGTTCATCACCAGGCCGCCCTCGCGTACCGCGCCGAACAAGCGCTGACAATACAGCGCCAGGTTGGCGTGGCCGACGTGCTCGAACATGCCGACACTGACCACCTTGTCGAAGCGGCCATCCTGAGGCAGGTCGCGGTAGTCGAGGATCTTCAGCTCCACCTGGTCCTTGAGCCCCTCGGCCTTGACCCGTTCGCGGCCCAGCTTGAGCTGCTCCTTGCTCAAGGTGATGCCCATCACCCTGGCGCCGAACTCACGGGCGGCGAATCGCGACAGGCCACCCCATCCGCAGCCGACGTCCAGCAGGTAATCGCCCTTCTGCAGACGCAGTTTGCGACACAGGTGCTCGAACTTGTTCAGCTGGGCCTGTTCCAGGCTGTCCTGGTCGGTCTTGAAGTAGGCGCAGGAGTAGGCCATCTCCTTGTCCAGCCACAGCTGGTAGAAGTCGTTGGAGAGGTCGTAGTGATAGGAGATGGCCTCGGCATCGGTGTCCTTGTCATGCTCGCGACGCACCGGCTGATGGTCGGCTTCATCCTTGAGCAACGCCTCACTGAGCTCATCGCAAACCCGGATCACCTCACCGATGGTGCCCTCAAGCTCCAGCTTGCCCTCGACGAAAGCGGCGCCCAGTTCATCCAGGCTCGGGTGGGTCAGTTGGGTGATCAGCTGCGGATCCTTGACCAGGATGGTGACCTTGGGCTTGGGGCCAAGATCGTACTCATGACCATCCCACAGTCGCAGACGCAGTGGCAGTCGCAGGCTTTGCAGAACCAGTGGAAGTTGCGCAAGCATGAATGAGCCTCCCTTTCTTCATCGGACGTCACCGCCAAAGGGTAGTTCAGATATTCAAAGCTATAGCACATTGCGACCATGGTCTGAGGCTGACGCCCGCATTCCAGACCCTGCGGGCACATCCGGGGCCACTCGATAATTTGTATACAATCGATCATCCCACAGACTAATCTTGGCGCCATTGTCGATTCTTCATCCTGGAGTACAACAATGAAAACCTATGATGTGGTGATCATCGGCGGCGGCCCCGGCGGCTACAACGCAGCCATCCGTGCCGGCCAGCTGGGCCTGAGCGTGGCCTGCGTGGAAGGACGCTCGACCCTCGGTGGCACCTGCCTCAACGTTGGCTGCATGCCGTCCAAGGCGCTGCTGCATGCCTCCGAGCTGTACGAAGCCGCCACAGGCAGTGAATTCGCCAACCTGGGTATCGAGGTCACCCCGACCCTGAACCTCGCCCAGATGATGAAGCAGAAAGACGAAAGCGTGACCGGCCTGACCAAGGGCATCGAGTTCCTGTTCCGCAAGAACAAGGTCGACTGGATCAAGGGCTGGGGCCAGCTGGCCGGACCTGGCCGGGTCAACGTCAGCGCCGCCGACGGCAGCATCACCGAGCTGCAGGCCAAGGACATCGTCATCGCCACCGGCTCCGAACCCACCCCGCTGCCGGGCGTGACCATCGACAACCAGCGCATCATCGACTCCACCGGTGCCCTGTCGCTGCCGAGCGTACCCAAGCACCTGGTGGTGATCGGCGCTGGCGTGATCGGCCTGGAGCTGGGTTCGGTGTGGCGGCGCCTGGGTAGCCAGGTCACCGTGATCGAATACCTGGACCGCATCTGCCCGGGCACCGACGAAGAAACCGCCAAGACCCTGCAACGCGCACTGGCCAAGCAAGGCATCAAGTTCAAGCTGGGCAGCAAGGTGACCCAGGCCACGGCCTCGGCCGATGCCGTCAGCCTGAGCCTGGAACCTGCCGCCGGCGGTGCCAGCGAAAACCTCGAAGCCGACTATGTGCTGGTCGCCATTGGCCGTCGCCCCTACACCAAGGGCCTGGGCCTGGAGAGTGTCGGCCTTGAGACCGACAAACGCGGCATGCTCGCCAACGAGCATCACCGCACTTCAGTACCGGGCGTGTGGGTCATCGGTGATGTCACCTCCGGCCCGATGCTTGCGCACAAGGCCGAAGACGAAGCGGTGGCCTGTATCGAGCGGATCGCCGGCAAGGCCCATGAGGTCAACTACAACCTGATCCCCGGGGTGATCTACACCCGTCCGGAGCTGGCCAGCGTCGGCAAGACCGAAGAACAGCTCAAGGCCGAAGGTCGCGCCTACAAGGTCGGCAAGTTCCCCTTCACCGCCAACAGCCGGGCCAAGATCAACCACGAGACCGAGGGCTTCGCCAAGGTCCTGGCCGATGCCAACACCGATGAAGTGCTGGGCGTGCACCTGGTCGGCCCGAGCGTCAGCGAGATGATCGGCGAGTTCTGCGTGGCCATGGAGTTCTCGGCGTCGGCCGAAGACATCGCCCTGACCTGCCACCCGCACCCGACCCGTTCCGAAGCCTTGCGCCAGGCGGCCATGAACGTCGAAGGCATGGCCATGCAGATCTGACTTCAGTCAGCCTGCATCCCTACCCTGCTCACCTGTGGCGCCGGTCGCCGCAGGTGCAGCAGCAGGTGCGCGAACAGACCGAAGATCAACCCCCAGAAGGCAGCCGACAAGCCCAGGAATGACATCCCCGAGGCCGTCACCAGAAAAGTGATCAACGCCGCCTCGCGGTCAGCGGGCACACTCATCGCCCCGGCCAGCGCGCCGCCGATGGCGCCGAACAGCGCCAGTCCCGCCAGCGCCGCGATCAAGGCCGCGGGAAAGGCAGTGAACAGCGACACCAGCGTTGCGCCGAATACGCCCAACAGCAGATACAACACCCCACCGCAAACACCCGCCCAATAGCGTTTACCCGGATCATCATGAGCTTCGCGACCGGTGCAGATCGCCGCGGTGATCGCCGCCAGGTTCAGGCCATGACAACCAAAGGGCGCCAGCAACAGGCTGGTCAGGGCATTGCTGGCAATGATCGGGCTGGCGGGCGTGGCATAGTCGTCGTTGCGCAGCACCGCGATGCCCGGTACGAATTGCCCGGTCAGCGCCACCATGACCAGCGGCAAGCTGATGCTCAGCACGGCATGCCAGGTGAACGCCGGCGTGGTCCACACCGGGGTGGCCAGCCCCACCACCAGCGCCGAACTGTTCATTGCGCCACTGCCCACGGCAATGCTCACGCCGCAGACCAGCACGGCCAGCACCGCGTAGCGTGGCGCGATGCGCTTGAACACCAGGTAGCAGACGAACATCGCCAGCACCAACAGCGGTTGCGCTTTGAGCGACGTGAACAAACCGGTGCCGAAGCTGAACAGGATACCCGCCAGCATGGCGGCGGAAATGGCCGGTGGCAGCTTGCCGACGATGCGGTCGAAGGCACCGGACAGGCCCACCAGCAGGATCACCAGGTTGGCGACGATATAGGCGCCGACCGCCTCGGCGAAGGCGATGTCCGGCAGCAACGCCACCAGCAAGGCCGAGCCCGGCGCCGACCAGGCGATCACCAGTGGCACCTTGAAACGCAGGCTGAGGACTACACCCAGCACGCCACTGCCGATGGAAATGGCCCACACCCACGAAGACAGTTCGGCCGCCGACAGCTGTGCACTGTGGGCGGCCTGAAAGATGATCACCAAGGGACCTGCGTAGGAGATCAGGGTGGCGATGAAGCCGGCGACCAAGGCCGACAGGGAGAAGTCCTGGAGTATTGTTTTCATTGGATTATCCAGTGGTGGCTTCTGAAAAGCATCGCGGGGCCACCCCCCACCCCCCCCGGGGGGCGGGGGTGCCCCCCGAAGGGATAAAACCCCACACAAACCGACAGCAACCCCCCCCGCCCCCAGCTGAGCGTAGCG
>NZ_JALRNF010000044.1 GCF_030272895.1 Pseudomonas sp. BGr12
AATCGGTTCAGCTCGGTGGGTCTGAAGGAATTGCGTCGACAGGTTTTGCGGCCGTTTCACGGCCGATCGCAGCCTGGTGGCAGCTCCCACAGATACCCGGCAATCGCCTGCCGACCGTGGGAGCTGGCGAAGCCTGCGATCGACTGCGCAGCAGTCGCAATCGGTTCAGCTCAGTGGGTCTGAAGGAATTGCGTCGTCAGGTTTTGCGGCCGTTTCACGGCCGATCGCAGCCTGGTGGCAGCTCCCACAGATACCCGGCAATCGCCTACCGACCGTGGGAGCTGGCGAAGCCTGCGATCGGCTGCGCAGCAGTCGCAATCGGTTCAGCTCGGTGGGTCTGAAGGAACTGTGTCGACAGGTTTTGCGGCCGTTTCACGGCCGATCGCAGCCTGGCGGCAGCTCCCACAGATACCCGGCAATCGCCTGCCGACCGTAGGAGCTGGCGCAGCCTGCGAACGACTGCGCAGCAGTCGCAATCGGTTCAGCTCGGTGGGTCTGAAGGAATTGCGTCGACAGGTTTTGCGGCCGTTTCACGGCCGATCGCAGCCTGGTGGCAGCTCCCACAGATACCCGGCAATCGCCTACCGACCGTAGGAGCTGGCGCAGCCTGCGATCGGCTGCGCAGCAGTCGCAATCGGTTCAGCTCGGTGGGTCTGAAGGAATTGCGTCGACAGGTTTTGCGGCCGTTTCACGGCCGATCGCAGCCTGGCGGCAGCTCCCACAGATACCCGGCAATCGCCTACCGACCGTAGGAGCTGGCGAAGCCTGCGATCGACTGCGCAGCAGTCGCAATCGGTTCAGCTCGGTGGGTCTGAAGGAATTGCGTCGACAGGTTTTGCGGCCGTTTCACGGCCGATCGCAGCCTGGCGGCAGCTCCCACAGATACCCGGCAATCGCCTACCGACCGTGGGAACTGGCGAAGCCTGCGATCGACTGCGCAGCAGTCGCAATCGGTTCAGCTCGGTGGGTCTGAAGGAATTGCGTCGTCAGGTTTTGCGGCCGTTTCACGGCCGATCGCAGCCTGGTGGCAGCTCCCACAGATACCCGGCAATCGCCTGCCGACCGTGGGAGCTGGCGAAGCCTGCGATCGACTGCGCAGCAGTCGCAATCGGTTCAGCTCGGTGGGTCTGAAGGAATTGCGTCGACAGGTTTTGCGGCCGTTTCACGGCCGATCGCAGCCTGGCGGCAGCTCCCACAGATACCCGGCAATCGCCTACCGACCGTGGGAGCTGGCGCAGCCTGCGATCGACTGCGCAGCAGTCGCAATCGGTTCAGCTCAGTGGGTCTGAAGGAATTGCGTCGTCAGGTTTTGCGGCCGTTTCACGGCTTATCGCAGCCTGGCGGCAGCTCCCACAGATACCCGGCAATCGCCTACCGACCGTGGGAGCTGGCGAAGCCTGCGATCGACTGCGCAGCAGTCGCAATCGGTTCAGCTCAGTGGGTCTGAAGGAATTGCGTCGTCAGGTTTTGCGGCCGTTTCACGGCCGATCGCAGCCTGGCGGCAGCTCCCACAGATACCCGGCAATCGCCTGCCGACCGTAGGAGCTGGCGAAGCCTGCGAACGACCGCAAAGCGGTCGCAACCATCGCCAGCGCCCGCAAGGGCCCGCCCTACAGGGCTACCTGCGCGACCTGCTGGTCGGCATGGTAGGACGAACGCACCAGCGGCCCGGACGCCACGTTCCGGAAGCCCATCGCCAGGGCCTGCTCGGCAAACCAGGCGAAGGTATCCGGATGGACGAAACGCTGCACCGGCAAATGACTGCGCGACGGTTGCAGGTACTGCCCCAGGGTCAGCATGTCGACCTGATGCTCGCGCATGCGCTGCATCACCTCGATCACCTCTTCATCGGTCTCGCCCAGGCCGAGCATCAGCCCGGACTTGGTCGGCACCCCCGGCACCCGTTTCTTGAAATTCTCCAGCAGATCCAGCGACCACTCGAAGTCCGACCCCGGCCGTGCCGCCTTGTACAGGCGCGGCACGGTTTCCAGGTTGTGGTTGAACACATCCGGCGGTTCCTGCTCGGTGATGGCCAGGGCCACGTCCATGCGCCCGCGGTAGTCCGGCACCAGGGTTTCCAGCTGGATGCCCGGCGACAGCTTGCGGATTTCCCGCAGGCAGTCGACGAAGTGCTGGGCACCGCCGTCGCGCAGGTCGTCGCGGTCCACCGAGGTGATGACCACGTACTTCAGGCGCAGGTCAGCGATGGCGATGGCCAGGTTCTTCGGCTCATCGACATCCAGCGGCTTGGGCCGGCCATGGCCGACATCGCAGAACGGGCAACGCCGGGTGCAGATGTCGCCCATGATCATGAAGGTCGCCGTGCCGCCGGAGAAGCACTCGCCCAGGTTCGGGCACGAGGCTTCTTCGCAGACGCTGTGCAGCTTGTGCTTGCGCAGCAATGCCTTGACCCGCGCCACCTCCGGTGAGGTAGGAATTTCCACGCGGATCCAGTCGGGTTTGCGTGGCACCTCCTCGGTGGGCAGGATCTTTACTGGAATGCGCGCCACCTTCTCGGCGCCGCGCAGTTTCACCCCGGCCTGCAGGGGCTGCGGGCGCGTGGCGACAGACTGGGTTTGGTTCATGCTCATACTCCGGCACTCACGTCTTCAGCCACGGTAATAACGTTGCGCCACGAACGGCGTGCGCACCACCTGCATCGGCACCAATTTGCCGCGCACCTGGGCGAAGACTTCGCTCTCCAGCGCCGCATGCTCGCTCTGCACATACCCCATCGCCAGCGGCCCGCCCAGGCTCGGACCGAAGCCACCACTGGTGACACGGCCGATCACCTGCTCCCGGGCATCGACGATCAGCGTCCCTTCACGTACCGGCACCCGCTCCTTGGGCAACAGGCCGACGCGCTTGCTGACCACGCCTTCGCGCTGCTGGGCAAAGATGCGTTCGGCACCGGGGAAGCCACCGGCACGCACGCCATCGGCACGCCGGGCCTTGGAAATCGCCCAGGTCAGGCTGGCCTCGATCGGCGTGGTGCGCGGCTCCATGTCATGGCCGTACAGGCACAATCCGGCTTCCAGGCGCAGCGAGTCGCGGGCGCCAAGGCCGATGGCCTCGACCTCGGACTCGGCCAGCAACGAGCGGGCGAGCATTTGCGCAGCCTCTACCGGCACCGAGATTTCATAGCCATCCTCACCGGTGTAGCCCGAACGGCTGACATAGCAGTCGACACCCAGCAAGCGCACACTGGCGAACTGCATGAAGGTCATGCTGGCGACCTGAGGCGCCAGGCGCGCCAGTACCTTGGCTGCCGCCGGCCCCTGCAGGGCCAGCAAGGCGCGGCTGTCGAACAGCGACTCGACCTCGCACTGCCCTTCCAGGTGCTGCTTGAGGTGGGTGAGGTCCTGGTCCTTGCAGGCGGCGTTGACCACCAGGAACAGCTCATCGTTGCCCAGGTTGGCGACCATCAGGTCGTCGAGGATGCCGCCGTCGTCGTTGGTGAACAGGGCATAGCGCTGCATGCCCACCGGCAGGTCGATGATGTCCACCGGCACCAGCGCTTCCAGGGCCTTGGCGGCACCGGCGCCGCGCAGGCGGATCTGGCCCATGTGCGAAACGTCGAACAGGCCGGCCTGATCACGGGTGTGCAGGTGTTCCTTGAGTACCCCCAGCGGGTACTGCACCGGCATGGCGTAACCGGCGAACGGCACCATGCGTGCCCCCAGTTCCAGGTGCAGGGCGTGCAGCGGCGTTTGTTGTAGTTGTTCTGTGGACATGGGTGACTCCTAGCATTCGATGATATTGACCGCCAGCCCGCCGCGGGCAGTCTCTTTGTATTTGCTTTTCATATCGGCGCCGGTCTGGCGCATGGTGCGGATCACCTTGTCGAGAGACACGAAGTGCTGCCCGTCGCCACGCAGGGCCATGCGCGCGGCGTTGATGGCCTTGACCGAGCCCATGGCGTTGCGCTCGATGCAGGGCACCTGGACCAGCCCGCCGATCGGATCGCAAGTCAGCCCGAGGTTGTGCTCCATGCCGATTTCAGCGGCGTTCTCCACTTGCTGCACGGTGCCGCCGAGCACTTCGCACAGGGCCCCGGCCGCCATCGAACAGGCCACCCCGACCTCGCCCTGGCAGCCGACTTCGGCGCCGGAGATCGAGGCGTTTTCCTTGTAGAGGATGCCGATCGCCGCGGCGGTGAGCAGAAAGCGCACCACCCCGTCTTCGTTGGCCCCCGGCACGAAGCGCGTGTAGTAATGCAGCACCGCCGGGATGATGCCGGCCGCGCCATTGGTCGGCGCGGTGACCACCCGACCGCCGCTGGCGTTCTCCTCGTTCACCGCCAGGGCGTAGAGGTTGACCCAGTCGAGCACCGAGAGGCTGTCGCGCAGGTTGGCTTCGGGGCTACCGCTCAACTGCCGGTGCAAGGCCGCGGCGCGGCGCTTGACCTTGAGCCCGCCGGGCATGATGCCTTCGGTGCGGCAACCGGCCGTGACGCAGTCCTGCATCACCTGCCAGATATGCAGCAAGCCCTGGCGCGTCGCTTGCGGGCTGCGCCAGGCGGTTTCGTTCTCGGCCATCAACTGGCTGATCGACAGCCCGTGCTGGGCACATTGCGCCAGCAGCTCACGGCCGGTCAGGAAGGGGAAGCGCAGCGGCGTGCGGTCCTCGACGATGCGGTCGACGCCGATCGCCGCCTCGTCCACCACGAAACCGCCGCCCACCGAGTAGTACTCGCGGCTGCACAGCTGCAGGCCGGCCGCGTCGAAGGCACGCAGAATCATGCCGTTGGGGTGGTAGGGCAAGGGTTTGCGGATCATCGCCAGGTGTTCTTTCTCGACGAAGCGAATGCGCTTCTCACCCAGCAGCGCCAGCGTCCCGCTCTGACGGATCATCCCCAGGCGGTCAGCGACCATCGAGGTCTCGACCGTATCCGGGTGCTCGCCTTCAAGCCCCAGCAGCACCGCCTTGTCGCTGCCGTGGCCCTTGCCGGTGGCGCCGAGCGAGCCGTACAGCTCGGCGCGCACGCTTTCCACCTGGGCCAGCAGGCCCTGGTCCCTGAGCCCTTCGACAAAGCGCGCCGCAGCGCGCATCGGCCCGACCGTGTGGGAGCTGGACGGGCCGATGCCCACCTTGAACAGATCAAAAACACTCAGCGACATACAAGCCTCCGCCATCGCACCCGGTGATCAGGCCGGGTAAACCGGGAACAGTTTGCACAGCTCGCCCACCTGCCGGGCCACCTGGGCCTCGACGTCGGCATCGCCGAGGTGATCGAGGATGTCGCAGATCCAGGTCGCCAGGGCACGGCATTCCGGTACCTGGAAGCCACGGGTGGTCACCGCCGGGGTACCGATGCGCAGGCCCGAAGTCACGAACGGCGACTGCGGATCGTTGGGCACCGCGTTCTTGTTCACGGTGATGTGCGCCCGGCCCAGGGCGGCGTCGGCGTCCTTGCCGGTGATGCCCTGGCGAATCAGGCTGACCAGGAACAGGTGGTTGTCGGTGCCACCGGAGACCACGTCATAGCCGCGCTGCTTGAAGATCTCGGCCATGGCCTGGGCGTTCTTGATGACCTGGTACTGGTAGTCCTTGAAGCCCGGCTCCAAAGCTTCCTTGAAGCACACCGCCTTGGCTGCGATCACGTGCATCAGCGGACCGCCCTGCCCGCCCGGGAACACCGCCGAGTTGAGCTTCTTCTCAAGCTCCGCATCGGCCTTGGCCAGGATCAGGCCGCCGCGCGGACCGCGCAGGGTCTTGTGGGTGGTGGTGGTGACCACATCGGCATAGGGCAGCGGGTTCGGGTACAGGCCAGCGGCAACCAGGCCGGCGACGTGGGCCATGTCGACGAACAGGTAGGCACCGACCTTGTCGGCGATCTGGCGAAAGCGCGGGAAGTCCAGGGTCTTGGAGTAAGCGGAGAAGCCGGCGACGATCATCTTCGGCTTGTGCTCCACGGCCAGGCGCTCGACTTCGTCGTAGTCGATCAGGCCGTTGGCGTCGATACCGTACTGCACGGCGTTGTACAGCTTGCCGGAAGAACTGACCTTGGCACCGTGGGTCAGGTGACCGCCGTGGGCCAGGCTCATGCCCAGGATGGTGTCGCCGGCCTGCAGCAGGGCCAGGTAGACCGCTGCGTTGGCCTGGGAGCCGGAGTGTGGCTGGACGTTGGCGTAGCCGGCGCCGAACAGTTGCTTGGCGCGGTCGATGGCCAGCTGCTCGACCACATCGACATGCTCGCAACCGCCGTAGTAGCGCTTGCCCGGGTAGCCTTCGGCGTACTTGTTGGTCAGCTCGGTGCCCTGGGCCTGCATCACTTGCGGGCTGGTGTAGTTTTCCGAGGCGATCAGCTCGATATGGTCTTCCTGGCGTTGCGCTTCGCGGCGGATAGCTTCGGCCAGCGCCGGGTCGAAATCGGACAGGGTCAGGCTTTTATGGAACATGGTGGTTTTCCTTGTTATTAGCGTTCAACCAAAGGGCAACTGTCTGTGGGAGCAATTGTCTCTGTGGGAGCGGGCTTGTCCCGCGATGGTGCGCAATCAGTTACATCGCATCGCGGGGCAAGCCCGCTCCTACAGGGTCAAGCGTCTTGGTAGATCGACATCGGCGGGCAGGCACAGGCCAGGTTGCGGTCGCCGTAGACGTTGTCCACGCGCCCCACCGGCGGCCAGTACTTGCTCTCGCGCAGCGCATCCAGCGGGTACACCGCCAGCTCCCGGCCATAACGATGCGGCCATTCGCCCACCAGCTCGGCGGCGGTATGCGGTGCGTTCTTCAGCGGGTTGTCGAGCTTGTCCAGGGTGCCGTCTTCCACCGCGCGGATTTCTTCGCGGATGCAGATCATGGCGTCGCAGAAGCGGTCCAGCTCTTCCTTGGACTCACTCTCGGTCGGCTCCACCATCAGCGTGCCGGCCACCGGGAACGACATGGTCGGGGCGTGGAAGCCAAAATCGATCAGGCGCTTGGCCACGTCCTCGACGCTGATGCCGCTGCTGTCCTTGAGCGGGCGCAGGTCGAGAATGCACTCGTGGGCAACCAGGCCGTTCTCGCCGGTGTAGAGCACCGGGTAGTGCTCCTCCAGGCGCCGGGCGATGTAGTTGGCGCTGAGGATCGCCAGCTGCGAGGCACGCTTGAGCCCTTCGCCGCCCATCATGCGGATGTACATCCAGGTGATCGGCAGGATGCTGGCGCTGCCATAGGGCGCTGCACAGACGGCACCCTGCTTGTTCTCCATGTGCCCGTGACCGGGCAGGAACGGCGCCAGGTGCGCCTTGACGCCGATCGGGCCGACGCCCGGACCGCCACCGCCGTGGGGGATGCAGAAGGTCTTGTGCAGGTTCAGGTGCGACACGTCGCCGCCGAACTTGCCCGGGGCACAGAGGCCGACCATGGCGTTCATGTTGGCGCCGTCCAGGTACACCTGGCCGCCGTGCTCATGAATGATGTCGCAGATGCGGGTGATGCCGTCCTCGAACACGCCATGGGTCGAGGGATAGGTGATCATCAGCGCGGCCAGTTGATCCTTGTGCTGCTCGGCCTTGCGCTGCAGGTCGTCGACATCGACGTTGCCACGCTCGTCGCAGTTGACCACCACCACACGCATGCCGGCCATCTGCGCCGTAGCCGGGTTGGTGCCGTGGGCCGACGACGGAATCAGGCACACATCGCGCCCGGCCTCGCCACGGCTGGCGTGGTAGGCACGGATGGCCAACAGGCCTGCGTACTCGCCCTGGGAGCCGGCGTTGGGCTGCAGGGACATGGCGTCATAGCCGGTGGCCGCGCAGAGCATCGCTTCCAGTTCGTCGGTCAGCTGGCGGTAGCCCAGCGACTGCTCGGCCGGGGCGAACGGGTGCAGGGCGCCGAACTCCGGCCAGGTGATCGGGATCATCTCGCTGGCGGCGTTGAGCTTCATGGTGCACGAGCCCAGGGCGATCATGGTGCGGTCCAGGGCCAGGTCCTTGTCGGCCAGGCGGCGCAGGTAGCGCATCAGCTCGGTTTCGCTGTGGTAGCGGTTGAATACCTGATGCTGCAGGAACGGCGTTTCGCGCAGCAACGGCAGTGGCAGGCGATCGGTGGTGTCGGCGGCCAGGGCGGTGAAGTCCGGCAGCGTCTGCCCTGGTGCGGCGAACACCTGCCACAGGGCCTCGACGCTGGCCTGTTCGCAGGTTTCATCCAGCGACAGGCCGACGCGCAGATCATCGATTACACGCAGGTTCAGGCGCGCGCCGTTGGCCGCGGCCAGCACCTGGGCCACAGGCTGTGCGGTCACCACGCTGACGGTGTCGAAGAAGTACTGCTGCTCGACCTGGTGCCCGAGCTGCTGCAGCCCCTGCACCAGGATCGCGGTCAGGCGGTGCACGCGCCGGGCGATCTGGGTCAGGCCCTGTGGGCCGTGGTAGACCGCGTACATGCTGGCGATGTTGGCCAGCAGTACCTGGGCGGTGCAGATGTTGCTGGTGGCCTTCTCGCGGCGGATATGCTGCTCGCGGGTCTGCATGGCCAGGCGCAGGGCCGGCTTGCCGAAGCGGTCGATGGACACCCCGACCAGGCGCCCGGGCATGTCGCGCTTGAACGCATCGCGGGTGGCGAAGTACGCCGCGTGCGGGCCGCCGAAGCCCAGGGGGACGCCGAAGCGCTGGGCGCTGCCGAGCACCACGTCGGCACCGAACTCACCCGGTGGGGTCAGCAGGGTCAGGGCCAGCAGGTCGGCGGACACCGCCACCAGGGCGCCAGCGGCATGGGCGCGCTCGACCAGGGCGCGGTGGTCGCCGATGGCGCCGGTGCTGGCCGGGTATTGCAGCAGCAGGCCGAAGTAGGCGTCCAGGCTCTGGTCTTCCAGCGCCGCTTCATCACCGATGACCACTTCAATGCCCAGCGGCCGGGCGCGAGTAAGCAATACGTCGAGGGTTTGCGGGTGGCAATGGCGGGAGGCGAAAAATGCCGGTGCCTTGTTCTTCGCCAGGCGCTTGCAGAAGGTCATGGCCTCGGCTGCGGCGGTGGCTTCATCGAGCAGCGAGGCGTTGGCGATTTCCATGCCGGTCAGGTCGCTGACCAGGGTCTGGAAGTTCAGCAGCGCCTCCAGGCGACCCTGGGAAATCTCCGGCTGGTACGGCGTGTAGGCGGTGTACCAGGCCGGGTTCTCCAGCAGGTTGCGCAGGATCGGCGTCGGCGTGTGGCACGGGTAGTAGCCCTGGCCGATGTGGTTGGCAAACAGCTGGTTCTGCGCGGCAATGGCCTTGAGTGCGGCCAGGGCTTCGGTCTCGCCCTGCCCTTTGCTCAGTTCGAGCACGCTGGTGCCCTTGATGCTGGCGGGGATGACGCTGTCGATCAGGGCGTCGAGCGAGTCATGCCCGGTCAGCGCCAGCATGGCGTCGATATCGCCCTCGCGCGGGCCGATATGACGGGCGATGAACTCGTTGTCGGTGCCCAGCGGAATGGATGCGTTAGTCATGGCGGCACCCTGGCTCAGGCGTTTTCGGCCAGGAAGCGGTCATAGCCGTCCTGGTCCATCAGGGTATCGAGGTCGGCCGGGTTGCTGACCTGGATACGGAAGAACCAGCCGTCCTGCATGGGCGAGGCGTTGACCAGCTCGGGGTCGTCGGCCAGGGCCTGGTTCACCGCCACCACGGTGCCGTTCAGCGGCATGCTGATGTTGCTGGCGGCCTTGACCGATTCCAGCACGGCGACTTCATGGCCCTCCCCGTACTCGCCCGGCTCCGGCAGCTGCACGAACACCACGTCACCCAGGGCCTCCTGGGCGTAGGTGGTGATGCCGACGGTCAGCTCGCCAGTCGCTTCCAGACGCAGCCATTCGTGTTCGGGAGTAAAACGCAGCGTGCTCATGGATCTTCCTCTCTTGTTATCAGTGGGGTCCCGATGCAGGACTGATTGATACCAGAGCAAGGGTGATGCCAACTTGTTAAAAGCCTTGTATTTCAAGGCCTTGCACTGAAAAACCGGTAAATCTCAAGCCTTTGCGCTGGAGCGAAATCGCTCCGCTGCGTGAACCCGCTTGCCACCACTTACAGGAAAGGCCAATGAACCCGCGCCCCACGCCCGACTGGAGCGTATTCACTCCAGTGGAGCGTATTCGAACCAGGCCGACTACGAGACCCGGCTGGCAATGCCGTACTTGCGCAGGCGCTGGCCGATGGCCGTGTGCGAAGTCTGCAGGCGCACGGCCAGTTGCCGGGTCGAGGGATAGGTCGCGTACATCTTCTCCAGCAGGGACTTCTCGAAATTCTGCACCGCCGCTTCCAGGCTGATGACCTCCTGGGCGTCGGGCTGCTGGCTGTTCAAGGCGGTGCCGGCCAGTTCCAGGTCGTCGCAGTCGATCACCTCCCCTTCGCTGATGGCGGCGGCGCGGAAGATCACGTTCTGCAACTGGCGCACGTTGCCTGCCCAGCGATTGCCCAGCAGCAGCGGATGGGTGGCCAGGGCCAGCCGGCAGGGCGAGCGCTGGATCTGCGTGCAGGCCTGGTGCAGGAAGTGCTCAGCCAGCAGCAGGATGTCCTTGCCGCGCTCGCGCAGCGGCGGCACCTTGAGGTTGAGCACGTTGAGGCGGTAGTAGAGGTCTTCGCGAAAACTGCCTTCGACCACCATGCTTTCCAGGTCGCGGTGGGTGGCGCAGACCACCCGTACATTGACCCGCACCTCGCCGGCGCCCCCCACCCGGCGAAAGCTGCCGTCGTTGAGAAAGCGCAGCAACTTGGCTTGCAGGTAAGGCGACATCTCGCCCACTTCATCGAGGAACACCGTACCGCCGTCGCCCAGTTCCAGCAGCCCCGGTTTGCCGCCGCGCTGGGCGCCGGTGAAGGCTCCGGCGGCGTAGCCGAACAGCTCGCTCTCGGCCAGGCTCTCGGGCAGCGCCGCGCAGTTGAGCGCCAGGAACGACGCATCGCGCCGGGCACTGAGCGCATGGCAGGCGCGGGCCACCAGTTCCTTGCCGGTACCGGTTTCGCCCTGGATCAACAGCGGCGCCTCCAGGCTCGCCACTTTGTGCAGGCGCACCTTGAGCTCCTTGAGCGCCGTCGATTCACCCAGCAGCGCCTGCAGGCCCTCGGTGTGGTCATGCAGCAACGACGCCAGGCGCTCGCCGATGCGGCTGGGCGGATAGAGGGTCAGCAGGCCACCGACCAGGGCGTCGGCCCCGCCGCTGATGGGCGTGGCCTCCAGCAACAAGGCCTGGCCCTGGAAGCCCACCTCGCACATGGGCAGGCGAAAGCCCTTGTCGATCAGGGTCTGAGCCAGGTCCGGCTCGGCGAACAACCGGGACAAAGGCTCACCGGCAGGCTCCCGGCCCACCAGGCTGACCAGGGTGGGGTTGGCCAGCAGCACATGGCCGCAGGGGTCCACCGCCAGCACCGGGTCGCTCATCGCCGCCAGCAGCGCCTCCAGTTGCAGGCGCCGGCGATGACCGGGCAGGAAGTCGACCAGCTCCACCGCCTGCACGCCGACCACCCGCAGCAAGGCATGGTGGAGCTCGTTCAATACGACCTGCGACAGCGCCGGGGCGTCGATGTAGACGTTGGGCGGAATCATCTCCACCGCGTCGAGGTTGAGGTTGCGCGCCCCCAGCAGTGCCAGGATCTCCTGGGTGATGCCGACGCGGTCAATGAAGGTGACGTGGATGCGCATCGTGGACTCCTGCTTGGCAAACGACAACAGGGGGCCGGCGCACCCTGCGCCGTCCCCCTGGGTAAAACGTGAACGTGGCGATCAATCCGCGTCGAAGGACAACTGCACGCCCTCCTGTTTTTTCTGGCGGATGGAACGGTAGGACAAGCCCAGCACGGCGAACCACACCGGTACGAACAACAGCGCCTGGCGGGTGTCTTGTTCCAGCGCCAGCAAGGCGAGCATGGCCACGAAGAAGGCAAGGCAAGCCCAGCTCATGAAGATGCCGCCCGGCATCCGGTATTTCGAGGCGCGGTGCAGGTGGGCACGCTGCTTGCGATAGGCCAGGTAGGACAGCAGGATCATCGACCAGACGCACATGAACAGGATCGCCGACACCGTGGTGATCAGGGTGAAGGCATCGAGCATGTTCGGCACCAGGTAAATGACCAGCGCCCCGGCCGACAGGCAGACACAAGAGAAGATCAAGCCATTGGAAGGTACTGCGCGGCTGGACAGTGCCTTGAATTTGCCGGGTGCATCACCATCCACCGCCAGGCCATACAGCATGCGGCTGGTTGAAAACACGCCGCTGTTGGCAGACGACGCCGCCGAGGTGAGGACCACGAAGTTGATGATCCCGGCCGCGGCCGGCAGGCCTGCCAGAACGAACAGTTCGACGAAGGGGCTCTTGTTGGCGACCACATCGCGCCAGGGGGTCACGGCCATGATGGCGACCAGGGCGAACACGTAGAACACGATAATGCGCAGCGGAATCGAGTTGATCGCCCGCGGCAGGTTGCGTTCAGGGTTCTTGGTTTCAGCGGCGGTGGTGCCCACCAGCTCGATCCCGGCAAAGGCAAAGATCGCGATCTGGAAGCCGGCGAAGAAGCCCATGGCGCCATGGGGGAACATTCCGCCGTCGTTCCACAGGTTGGAAAGCGCCGCGACGTTGCCGGTCGGCGACTGATAAGCCGAAACCACCATGTACAGCCCGGTGCAGACCAGGGCGCAAATGGCCACGATCTTGATCATGGCGAACCAGAACTCCAGTTCGCCGAACATCTTCACCGTCATCAGGTTGAGCGACAGCAGCAGGCCCACGCAACTGAGTGCCGGCAACCATTGTGGAATATCCGGGAACCAGAACTGTGAGTAGGCGGAGATGGCAATAACGTCGGCAATGCCGGTGACGATCCAGCAGAACCAGTAGGTCCAGCCGGTGAAGAAACCTGCCCAGGGGCCGAGCAGGTCGGCGGAGAAATCGATAAAGGATTTGTACTTGAGGTTGGATAACAGCAACTCGCCCATCGCCCGCATGACGAAGAACAGCATGAAGCCGATGATCATGTAGACGAAGATGATGGACGGCCCAGCCAGGCTGATGGTCTTGCCGGAACCCATGAACAGGCCGGTGCCGATGGCACCGCCGATGGCGATCAACTGGATGTGGCGGTTGGATAGATTGCGCTTGAGTTCGTGCTCTTCACTATCGGGCGGACAGTGACCGAGGGGCGAATTTTTCATTCTATTTACCTTGCTAGTTTAATTGTTTTTATAACGTCACAAGTTCAAACACCTGAACCGAACACACCACGTGCTTATCCGGCCGGACGCAAGGGAAATAGCAAGGCCTGTGCCAAGCGCTGAAGACCGCTGAAATCGCGGTTTTGTCGAGCGTTATGGGGTTTTGGCTGTAATGAAGTCACTCCAGAAAATAGGGTTAATCCGGTCGCTCATACGTAGGAAAGCGTCGTAATCCGTGCCCTCGGGCCACCTGTATCGATATCGCTCCAATGGAACGCATTCTTTCCTGTGGGAGCGGGCTTGCCCCGCGATTGCGTTCTGTCAGCCAGATCGCATCGCGGGGCAAGCCCGCTCCCACCGGATGTCAAACGCGGCCCCGTGGGAGCTGGCGTAGCCTGCGATGAGGCCAGTGTGAATCCATCGCAGGCTTCGCCAGCTCCCACAGTTGCCAGTTGCCAGTCGTCAGGCGCGGACCTTGCGCAGCGGTTCGCGGCTACGCTGTTGTTCTTCCCAGCCACCCACCAGGCCGACCGGTACATCGGCCGGTGCCAGTGGCTGACGCCCGCGCACCAGGTCCGCCGCACGCTCGGCGAGCATGATGGTCGGTGCATTGAGGTTGCCGTTGGGCTCGCTCGGGAACACCGAGGAGTCGATCACCCGCAGCCCCTGCACACCACGCACACGCAGCGAGGAGTCGACCACCGCCATGTCGTCCTCGCCCATCCGGCAGGAACCGCAGGGGTGCATGGTGCTTTCCATGTTGGCGCGCACGAAGGCGTCGATCTGCTCGTCGGTCTGCACCTGCGGCCCCGGCGCCAGTTCTTCGCCACGGAAGCGGTCCATGGCCGGCTGGGCGATGATTTCCCGGGTCAGGCGCACGCAGCGGCGGAAGCCCTCGCGGTCTTCTTCGGTCTCCAGGTAGTTGAAGCGGATTTCCGGATGCTGGTACGGGTCGGCCGACAGCGCCCGCACATGGCCACGGCTGGTGGGCTTGTTCGGCCCGGTGAGCACCATGAAGCCGTGGCCCTTGAACGGTTTGTCACCGTCGTAGCGCATGGCCGCCGGCAGGAAGTGGAACTGGATGTCCGGCCAGCGCAGCCCCTTGGACGAGCGAATGAAGCCACCGGCCTCGAAGTGGTTGCTGGCGCCCAGGCCATCCTTGAACAGCAGCCAGCGCAGGCCGATCATCGCCTTGCCCAGCAGGCTCATCTTGCCGTTGAGCGTCACCGGCTCCTTGCAGGCGTACTGGATGTAGATTTCCGAGTGGTCCTGCAGGTTCTCGCCAACACCCGGCAGGTTGTGACGCACCTCGATGCCGGCCTTTTTCAGCACCGCCTCCGGGCCGATGCCCGATCGCTGCAGCAGGTGCGGCGAGCCGATCGGGCCGGACGACACCAGCACTTCGCGGTTGCAGTAGACCTTGTGGGTCTGGCCACCCTCGTCGTACTCCACGCCCACCGCGCGCTTGCCATCGAGCAGGATGCGCCGGGTCATGGCATGGGTGATGACCGTGAGGTTCGGGCGGGTCATGGCCGGGCGCAGGTAGGCATTGGCGGTGGACCAGCGCACGCCGTCCTTGACCGTCATGTGCATGGCGCCGAAGCCTTCCTGCATGTAGCCGTTGCAGTCGTCGGTCTTGATGTAGCCGGCCTCGGCACCGGCCTCCACCCAGGCGCCGTACAGCGGGTTCTGCATGTTGTTGCCGTTGTTGGTCGACAGCGGCCCAGCGCCACCGCGGTAGTCATCGCCGCCGAACTTGTAGTTTTCGGCGCGCTTGAAGTACGGCAGGCAGTTGCGATAGCTCCAGTCCTTGGCGCCCAGGCTTTCCCATTCGTCGAAGTCGCAGGCATGGCCGCGGATGTAGACCAGGCCGTTGATCGAGGACGAACCGCCGAGCACCTTGCCCCGTGGGCAGTGCAGGCGCCGGCCGTCCAGGTGCGGCTCGGCCACGGTCTCGTAGCGCCAGTTGTACTTCTTGGTGTTCATCGGCAGGGAGAACGCGCTGGGCATCTGGATCAGCACGCTGCGATCGCTGCCGCCGAATTCCAGGACCAGCACCGAGGTACCGGCGTCTTCGCTCAGGCGGTTGGCCAGGACGCAGCCGGCAGAGCCTGCGCCGATGATGATGTAGTCGTATCGTTTGTTGTTCATTGTTCTAGTCCTGTACTCGAAGGCCGGCGGCCTCGATGTTGCGTTCATTGCCCTTTGGGTAGCCGCCCCAGCCCAGGCGCGCCGCCAGCAGTCGGGTCAGGCCGTAGTGCACCAGCCCGGCCAGCAGGCAGGACGGCAGCGAGGCGGTGGCGAAGGTGAAGAAGTCGGTGTGGGCCAGGGTCTGCGGGTTGAACACCACCACGTAGATCGCGAAACCCGCCACCAGCGCCACCAGCGCGATGGGGTTGAAGCCCTTGCAAAAGCGCAGCGGCGAGCCGTGCTGTTCGGCATACAGGTGGCGCAGGTTCAGGCGCTGCTTGCGCAGGAAGAAGTAATCGGCGATGCCGATACCGGCCAGGGCGCTGTTCAGTGCGGAGGTCCACACCAGGAAGATGAAGAAGCCATCGTAGATACCCGGGAGGAACACCACGATGACCACCGGGATGATGCAGAACAGCCCGATCAATACCCCCCAGCCCATGCTGCGCATACGCTCCCCGGCCAGCTGGCGCAGGCCGATCACCGCGGTGTAGAGGATGTTGACCATGCCGGTGAGGTTGGCCAGCGCCAGGAAGCTCAGGGCAATCACGCCGAACGCCATGCCTCCGGCCAGGCGCATCCAGGCGGTAGGGTCGCTGCTGCCCAGGGTGGTGGCGGCGAACAGGCTGACCGACTCGCCCAGCGACGCGGCTGCGAAGATGCCCACCAGGTTCGGCCAGAAGGCCGTGCGCTGGTTGCTGCACAGGCGCGACAGGTTGCCGATGTAGGGCCACCAGGAGAAACCCGCGGCGATGTTGATCTCCACCGCGACCATGAAGTTGACATGGGGGTTCTCGAACGGTGGCTGCAGTGGCGGCATGGCCAGCAGCTCGGCGAAGCTGTAGCGCTGGGAAATGAAGTACATCAGCGCCAGCATGATCAGGATCAGGCTGGGTGCGATCACCGCGCTCAGGCGGCTCATCAGCTCGGGTCCGCGCATGGCCACCAGCGCTGCCAGGACGATGGCCAGCAAGGCGCCGGCGGTTACCATCCAGCCGTCGCCGTCGGGCTGGGTCTGCTGTACCAGGGTTTCCAGGTTGTCCAGTGCCCGTCCGCACATCAGCCCCAGCACCGCCAGCCAGCCCATGGTCAACACCACTACGGAGAGGATGTAGACCAGGCGGCTGCCATTGATACCGAACATGCTGCGCAGGAAGGTGAACTGCTCGACACCGTACTTGCCGCATGGCAGGCAGGCGGACGAGGCGGCGAGGATCACGCCGATGATGTTGCCGATGACGATCGCGGCGATCCCTTGCAAGGGCCCGACGAACAGCGCGGTGGCGCCGCCGATCAGGAACACCCAGGTGGCCACTGCCAGCGCCGTGTTGGCGTAGGCGTAGCCCCAGAAGCCCCAGACCCGCTCACCCGGCAACAGGGGGGTATCGCCACGCTCGGCGCCGAGGCGAAACTCCTGCTCTCTGGACCCGCTCATGGCTGGCCTCCGAGAAAGTAAGCGCCGGCCACCATCACCAGCGTCAGCAGGGTCAGCGCGACAAAGTCAGCCGCGCTCAACGCGCCCGGCCAGTCCGCCCTCTTCTCCAGTTCTTCATAGGCGCGCAGGCGCCTTTCCAGGTCTTGCGCTCGCTCGACATCCACTTGGCTGTTCATGGGCATCACCTCGATGGGTTCTTGTTCTTGTAGATACGATGCTTCCAATGAGCCGGCGCCGCTCACCAACGGTCAGCGACACCGGTCAACCCTGTACCTCAGGGCAAGGTGATCCAGACCGCCTTGGTCTCCAGCAAAAACTCCAGTTGTTCGGCGCCCATGTCCTTGCCGTAGCCCGATTGCTTGTAGCCACCGAACGGCATGGACGGATCCAGGGTGCTGTGGGCGTTGACGTAGACGGTACCGGCGCGCAGGCGCGGAATCAGGCCGTGGACCTTGCCCAGGTCGTTGGAGTAGATCGCCGCCGCCAGGCCGAACTCCGAATCGTTGGCCCACGCCAGGGCCTGCTCCTGGGTATCGAAAGGCGCGGTGACCAGCACCGGGCCGAAGATTTCCTCGCGCACCACACGCATGTCGTTGTTGCAGTTGGCGAAAATCGTCGGCTGGACGAAGAAGCCCGGGCCTTCGACCGGCTCGCCGCCGTAGTACACCTGCGCCCCTTCGGCCTTGCCCAGGGCGATGTACTCCAGCACCCGCTGCTGTTGCTGGCGCGACACCATGGGGCTGATGAAGCAGTCCGGATCCAGGCCCGGGGCGATCTTCAGGGTCGCGGTGTACTTGGCCAGCGCCTCCAGGAACTGCGGATAGACGCTGCGCTCGACATAGGCACGGGTACCGGCATCGCAGACCTGCCCGGAGTTGAAGAACACACCGTTGGCGACCGCCTCGGCCGCCGCCTCGATGTCGGCATCGGCGAACACGATCACCGGCGACTTGCCGCCCAGCTCCAGGGTCAGGCGCTTCATCTGGTCCATCGCTACCTTGCCCACCGAAGTGCCCACTGGCGTGGAGCCGGTGAAGCTCAGCTTGTCGATGCCCGGGTGGCTGGACATCGCTTCGCCCACCACGCTGCCGCGGCCGGTGACGATGTTCAGCACGCCGTCAGGAATACCCGACTCCTGTACCAGCTCGGCAAAACGCAGGGCCGACAGCGAGGTCAGCTCCGCCGGCTTGACCACCACGGTGCAGCCGGTGGCCAGTGCAGCACCCAGCTTCCAGGCCATGGTCTGCAGCGGGAAGTTCCAGGGCACAATGGCCCCCACCACGCCCACCGCTTCCTTGCGGGTATAGGCCAGGTAGTTGCCCGGCAGCGAAGGCTCGACGGTGCGGCCGTGGATCTTGCTGGCCCAGCCGGCGAAATAGCGCAGGGTATCGACCGTGCCCTGGATATCCACGGCGCGGGCCTGGGCCACCGACTTGCCCATGTCGATGGACTCGATCTGGGCCAGTTCGTCGGCGTTGGCTTCGATCAGGTCGGCCAGGCGATGGATCAGGCGCTCGCGCTCCAGGGGCTTGAGCTGGCTCCAGGGGCCGCCGTCGAACTGCGCACGGGCGGCTTGTACTGCACGGTCCAGGTCTTCGCGGGTGCCCATCGGGATGCGCGTCAGCACACCCTCGGTGGAAGGCTCGATGACCTCGGCACTGACGCCGTCGCTGGCCTCAAGCCAGGCCCCGCCGATGAACATGCGCTGGGGCTTGGAGAGAAAACGCTGGGTCGCTTCGGAGACGCCGAAGGCCTGCAGGTAGGCTTTTACCTTGTTGTCCACTGTGGAGTCTCCGGATCAGCGGGCCTGGGCGCGCGCGTGGAAGATGAAGCCGATGCTGTTCATCAGCAGCTGCGCGGCGAGGATCGAGGTGACGCCCGCCGGGTCGTAGGCCGGGGCCACTTCCACCAGGTCCATGCCGACGATCCGGCCCTTGCTGCGGCGGGCCAGCGCCTGGATGATTTCCAGCACTTCGTAGTACTGGAAGCCGCCATGGCTCGGGGTACCGGTGCCCGGGGCGATGGACGGGTCGAAGCCGTCGATGTCGATGGTGATGTAGTAGTCGCGGCCTTCGGGGATCTTCGCCAGCACGCCTTCGCAACCCAGGCGGCGCACGTCGCGCACCGAGAGGATCTGCGAGCCGGCGTCGCGGGCGGCGTCGTAGTCGTCGCGGTTGGAGGACGACACGTTGCGGATGCCCAGCTGGGTCATGCCGACGATGTGGTCCAGCTCCGAGGCGCGGCGCAGCGGGCTGCCGTGGCCGTAGCGCACGCCATGGCGCTCGTCGACGAAGTCCAGGTGGGCGTCGAAATGCACGATGTGGATCGGATCGTGCCCTTCGAAGGCCTTGATCACCGGGGCGTGGATCGAATGGTCACCGCCCAGTACCACCGGCATGGCGCCTGCGGCGAGGATCTGGCGCACGGCCGATTCGATGTTGGCGTTGCTGGTGGCCATGTCGGTGTGGACGATATCGGCATCGCCGACGTCGACCATGCGCAGCTGGTCTTCGGTCAGGTAGGTGGCGTCATCTTCGAAGTCGTAGGCGCCGGAGTGGCCGAAGGAGAACAGGGTCGATGCCTCGCGGATGCCGCGCGGTCCGAAACGTGCGCCGGAACGCCATTGGGTGCCCATGTCGTTGGGGGCGCCGAGGATCGCCACGTCGGCATCGATGGCCGCCCAGTCGGTGCAGATGGGCGATTTGGCGAAGGTGCAATGACCTACGAAAGGCAGGTTCAGGCGGCCGGATTCATAACCGTGCTTAGCCATGTTCGAGTTTCTCCACTTATTGTTCTGGTCAGGAGACGGGGCGACTGCTCGACCACCGTTGCAGCCACTATGGCGGCAGCCCGGACAGGGAAAAATGCGCAAGTGCAGATGCATACATCGCCGGATCCGAAGTATCCGCTTGAGTGTCAGCCGTTGACGAAGATCCGCCAGTGCCGCTGATGACATTTCCCAACCTCAGGCATTGCAGTGATCACACGCCCATGATTAGCTTGGGAAAAAAAACAATGCCCGGACGTTCATATCAGCGTGCACGATGTGACGCCCGGCCGGGAGGCTACGGTGATCCAGCTCCACGATGTCGACCTGAAGCTGCTCAGGGTCTTCACCACCATCGTCAAGTGCGGTGGCTTTTCTGCGGCGCAGGCCGCGCTCAATGCCGGCCAGTCGACCATCAGCGAACAGATGACACACCTGGAGACCCGCCTGGGGGTCAAGCTCTGCCAGCGGGGGCGCAGCGGTTTTCGCCTCACAGAACAGGGCGTGGCGATCCATGAAGCCACCCTGCGCCTGCTCAGTGCCGTGGAGAGTTTCTGCATGGATGCCGACGTGCTCAAGCAGCACATCAGCGGCAAGCTCAACCTCGGCATCATCGACTCCACCCTGACCGATTCCGCCTCGCCGCTGCCGCGCACCACCCAGCGCTTTGTCTCGCGCGGGCACGACGCCCACCTGCATATCTACATCGGCGCCCCGGCGGAGCTGGAAGAGCGGGTGCTCGACGGTCGCCTGCACCTGGCCATCGGCCACTTTCCCCTGCATGTGCCGGGGCTGTCGTACCTGCCGCTCTACAACGAGGCCCTGGGGCTCTACTGTGGCCGCCGCCATCCGCTGTACGCGAGCAAGTCGGCGAACGGTCGCCTGCTCGAAGAGGTCCGCGACTGCCATATCGTCGTGCGCGGCTATATGCACCAGTTCGACCTGGAGCAACTGGGTATCACCAAGGCCGCTGCAACCGTGGAGAACATCGAGGCGGCGGCGATCCTGATCATTTCCGGCGCCTACATCGGCTTTTTGCCGGTGCACTTCGCCGAGCAATGGGTCAAGACCGGCGACATGCGGCGCCTGGGCGCCAGCACCCTGGACCTGACCTCGCCCTTCGATGTCATCACCCGCCGCGGGGTATCGCCGCCGCCGATCCTGCAGGCCTTTCTCGAAGACCTGCACGCCTGCACGCACCAGCCGGTACTCGTCTGAGCCAGCCCGGCACGTGCAGGCTTGCCCTCAGCGACGGCTGATGACCACTTCCAGGTATTCGCTGGGCACCACCAGCGACGACGGGCCCGCCACGTTGTGGTCGTTCAGCAGTTGGGTGAGGTCTCGTTCCAGCGCGCTGGCGGCTTCACCATCGAGCGCGGCAAAGGCCTTGTGCACCGGGCCGTACCAGGTCCTGAACACCTCGATGAAATGCGCCGCCGAGCGATAGCGGAAATTGAAATGCTGGCGGCTGACCTTCATCGGTCCGCGGATGTCGGCGAACAGTTGCTGCAACTGCTCTTCATCGCCCCAGCGCGAGGGCGGCAACGCGCCGGCAGGTGGCGGCACATGCCGGCCCAGGGTCTTGAACATCTGCCCGATGAAACCTTGCGGCGTCCAGTTCGCCATGCCAATGCGCCCGCCCGAGCGGCAGACCCGGCCCAGTTCCCGGGCCGATTGCGCGTGATCGGGGGCGAACATCACGCCGAAGGTCGAGACCACCGCGTCGAAGGCGCCATCGGCAAACGGCAAGGCTTCGACGTCGGCGGTCTGGAACACCACGCTCAGGCGTTCGGCCCGGGCGCGCTCTTCACCGCGTTTCAACAATTCGGGCACGTAGTCCGTTGAGGTGACCTGACAACCGCGCCGTGCGGCGGCCAGGGTGACATTGCCGTTGCCGGCGGCCACATCCAGGACCTTTTCATCCCAGCGCAAGTCACAGGCCTCGGCCAGGCGCTCGCCGACCAGCTGCAAGGTCGTGCCGATCACCGCGTAGTCGCCGCTGGCCCAGGCTGCCTGCTGGCGAGCCTTCAACGCGTTCAAATCCAGGGGTGTGCTCATCGTCTGCACCTGATGTGTCCGCGTGACCGTCCCCTCCCGACGATCGACGCGCCTTTGAATGGATTGGAGTGTTCAGCAGCGACCAGCTAAACGCTAACCCTGCCGACCGGCAAGGGCTGCGGTTGGCGGGGCAAGATCAGTTCGATACATACCTATAGCCCTGGCGCATAAGTCGTGCCCTTGTAGGAGCGGGCTTGCCCCGCGATTGCGGTCGGTCAGCCACATCGCATCGCGGGGCAAGCCCGCTCCTACAGGCTGCTATCGTGTTGGTGCATCCCAGCGCCAGGAGAAACCCATGCCCCTCGTACGTATCGATATCAGAAAACATCCCGACCCCACCCACATCAACAAGCTCGGCCAGGTCGTCTATGCCTGCCTGAAACAGGCGATCAACGTCCCCGACCACGACAACTTCCAGGTCCTGACCGAACATGCCGACGACCGCCTGGTGAACGACCGCCAGTACCTGAGCATCGAACGCACGGACAGGCAGGTATTCATCCAGATCACCATCAGCGAAGGGCGCACCCTCGAGCAGAAGAAGCTGCTCTTCCAGCTGATTGCCGAAGGGCTGCACAAGGAGGTCGGCGTGCGGCGGGAAGACGTGTTCATCAACCTGGTCGAGGTGAAAAAGGAGAACTGGTCGTTCGGCAACGGGGTTGCCCAGTACACGCTGTGAGCGGCAGGCCGGCGGCCCCTCGACCACCGGTCGCCCACCCGCTTGACGATAAAATACCAATCGGTATATTTTCTTCCCATGGACAAAGCACAGCGTACCCGCCAACTGATCGTCGAAAAGACCGCACCGCTCTTCAACACCAAGGGCTATGCCGGGACGTCACTGGCCGACATGACCGAAGCCACGGGCCTGACCAAGGGCAGTGTCTACGGCAATTTCGCCAACAAGGAGGCGGTGGCGCTGGCGGCGTTCGATTACAACTGGCAGCAAGCGCAAACCACGGTCCGGGCGATCATGGCGCGCGAGCCAAGCAACAAGGCCAGGCTGCTGGCCCTGGCCGCCACCTACCGCGACCTGCCGCCAGGTTTCCCCGAAGGGGGTTGCCCGCTGCTCAATACCGCCATCGAGGCCGACGACACCCACCCGGCGCTGCGTGACAAGGCCATGGCGGCCTTCGCCAGCTGGAAGCAGCAACTGGTGACGGTGATCGAAGCCGGCATCGAGGCCGGGGAGTTTCGCCGCGAGGTGGATGCCGAGCAGACGGCCGTTACCCTGATCGCCCTGATCGAAGGGGCCATCATGATTTCCCGGCTCACCGGGCAACGCAAGCACAGCAGTGGCGTCATGCTGACGCTGGAGAAAACCGTTCACGACCTGTCGTGAATTTTTTTGGGTGGAAATATACCGATCGGTATAAACCTTCGAGGTAACGTGAAATGAGCATCCAACTGAAACGCAAGATCGCCTTCGCGCTGTCGATGGGGGTTGTGACCACCGGGATCATCTCCTTCTCCCTGCTGGCCTTGAACCTGGGCTTTACCAAGGATTTCGCCCTGGTCTGGCTGCGCTCCTGGGGCCTTGCCTACCTGATCGTGATCCCGGCCATCCTGCTGATCGGCCCGCGCCTGCAAGCGCAGGTGGACCGTCTGATTCAATGAGCCAGGCACCTGGACCTCGCAACCGGACTATGCTCTGTGATGCGAGGTGACCCCGATGAAACCGCCCGTCGATACAGCCCTGCCCGCCCTCTCCCGCCGCACCTTGCTGCTCGGTGGCGCGGCAAGCGCCGGGCTGTCGGTACTGCCCGGTGCATTGCGGGCCGCCGTGCCGGCCAGTTCCGCTGCCGCGCAGGGTGACCCGGGCGAGTCGATACGTTCGTTCCAGGCCAACGTGCCCAAGGTGGCGCTGGATGACCTTGCCCTGCGCCTGGCCGCCACCCGCTGGCCAGATGCCCAGACCGCCAGCGGCCAGGGCGTCGAACTGGATCGCCTGCAAGCCCTGGTGCGCTATTGGGAACAGGACTATGACTGGCGCAGTGCCGAGGCGCGGCTCAACGCCTGGCCGCAGTTCGTGACCCGCATCGACGGCCTGGATATTCATTTCATCCATGTGCGCTCGCCCCACGCCAATGCCTTGCCGCTGATCATGACCCACGGCTGGCCGGGCTCGGTGTTCGAGTTGCTGGCTACCATCGGCCCCTTGACCGACCCGGTCGCCCACGGTGGACAGGCCGAAGAGGCATTCGACCTGGTCCTGCCGTCACTGCCCGGCTTCGGCTTTTCGCAAAAGCCGGCCGAGGCCGGCTGGAACCCCGAGCGCATTGCCAGGGCCTGGGGCACGCTGATGAAACGACTCGGCTACCAGCGCTACGTGGCCCAGGGTGGCGACTGGGGTGCGATCATCTGCGACAGCCTTGGCCGCCAGGCCCCTGCCGGCCTGCTGGGCATCCACGTCAATCGCATCGAACGGGCCACCACCCTGCCCCCTGAACTGGCCAGGGCCCTGAAAAATGGCGACCCGCCACCGGACAACCTGAGCGGCGAAGAACGTGAGGTGTTCGACCAGGCCCGGGATTTCCTGAACAAGGGCTTCGGCTACGCCGCGATCATGCAGACGCGGCCACAGACCCTGGGCTACGGCCTGGCGGACTCGCCGGTGGGCCTGGCCGCCTGGCTCTACGACAAGCAGGCCGACTGGGTCTTCAGCCGCGGCGACCCGGAGCGGGCCCTGGGTCGCGAGGCGATGCTGGACAACATCACCCTCTACTGGCTGACCAACACCGGCACCTCCAGTGCCCGCATCTACTGGGAAACCAGCACGGCCATGGCAAAGCCCGAGCCGGTGAAGGTGCCGGTGGCCGTGACCATCTTCCCCGGCGAAGTCTACCGCCCACCACGCCAGTGGCTGACCCGGGCCTACCCCAACCTCGTCTACTACAACCGGGTCGACAAGGGCGGCCACTTCGCTGCCTGGGAAGAGCCGGCGTTGTTCTGCAGCGAAATGCGCGCAGCGTTTCGCGGGCTGCGTGGATCGATCATTGTTTGACGGCCGCTTCGATCGTGGCGATGTCGATCTTGGTCATACCCATCATGGCATCGAACGCACGCTTGGCGGCCGCCCGGTCAGGGTGAGTGAAGGCGGCCGTCAACGCCCGCGGGGTGATCTGCCACGACAGACCCCACTTGTCCTTGCACCAGCCACAGGCGCTTTCCTGGCCACCATTGCCGACGATCGCGTTCCACAAGCGATCGGTTTCTTCCTGGTCGTCGGTCGCCACCTGGAACGAGAACGCCTCGCTGTGCTTGAACATCGGCCCGCCGTTGAGTCCCAGGCACGGGATGCCCATCACCGTGAATTCGACGGTCAGGACGTCGCCCTGCTTGCCCGACGGGAAGTCACCGGGGGCGCGATGTACGGCTTTCACCGCGCTGTCCGGGAAGGTTTGGGCGTAGAAGGTCGCGGCGTCCTCAGCGGTGCCGTCGAACCAGAGACAGATAGTGTTTTTGCTGATCATGCTGATTCTCCACACATTGGTTTGCAGACCACCGCGCCTACATGAACGATCCGGTGCGCACCTCGCCGCTGCGCTCGTAACAGTTGATCAACAGCCCGCCAGGCGTACTGCTCGAATGCACCAGGGTGAAGGCCGACGGTTGGCCTTTGTCATCGAACAGGCGCTTGCCGCGGCCCAATAGGATCGGAAAGGTAATCAGCCGAAGCTCGTCCACCAGCCCGGCGGCAAGCAGCTGGCGCACCAGGTGGCCGCTGCCCTGGGTCAGCAGCCGGGGACCGTCCTGCTGCTTGAGCGCGCGGATGGCGTCGACCAGGTTGCCCTTCAATGCCCGGCTGTTCTGCCATTTCAGCGTTGCGACCTGATGGGTGGCCACATGCTTGGGCACGCTGTTGAACAGTTCGGCAATGCCATGGTCCTCCGAATCGGCCTGCACCCCTGGCCAGTAGGCGGCGAAGATGTCGTAGGTGCGCCGCCCCAGCAGTAGCTCGAACGGCTGCGAGAACAGCTCGCCCATGGCCTGGCCGAAGTCTTCGTCGGCATAGGGCACCACCCAGCCACCGAAGCGAAAACCGCCATCGGTATCTTCCTGCGGACCGCCCGGCGCCTGGATAACGCTGTCCAGGCTGATGAAAGCGGCAACGGTAAGCTTGCGCATGCTCTTCTCCTTGTTCGTTGTTGTCGTGGCAATGCTCGGGTGCAGTGAGCTGCATGCCCTGACAGGTAGTCGAACGAGGTACGGCGAAATCGACAGGGCGAGCAGGCAACTCGGCTTGGCGCAAAACACCAATGATAGAATACCGGGCGTTGATCGCTCGCAACGGCATTGCCCATGGATCGCCTCTCTACCCTGTTGTCGCAGTTCGGTGTGCGCGCCAGCCTGTTCTACAACGGCACGCTGTGCGGCACGGCCACCTATGATGGACAGGACCTGCGTGGTCATCTGCATCTGCTGCGCTCGGGCACCCTCACCTTCCAGGGGGCCGGTCGCAAGCCCCAACGGCTCACCCGCCCAAGCCTGGTCTTCCTGCCACGGCCAAGCCACCATCAATTGATCGTCCATGACCCCGAGGGTGTGCAGTTGCTGTGCGCCTCGATGCTGTTCGAGGGCGGTGTCGATAATCCGCTGGCGGCTTCGCTACCCGACGTTCTGGTGCTGGCCCTGGATGAGTTGCCGCAGTTGGCCGGCACCCTGGACTGGATGTTCGCCGAGGCCCAGGGCGCACACTGCGGTCGGGATGCCGCGCTGGACCGTTTGTTCGAACTGTTGGTCATCCAGCTGTTGCGCCACCTGCTCGACCAGCGGCAATTGCAGACCGGCCTGATGGCTGGCCTGGCCGATGGACGCCTGGCGCGCTCACTGGTGCAGATGCATGAAGCACCGCAGCGGGCCTGGTCGATCGCCGAGCTGGCCAGTGCCGCGAACATGTCGCGGGCGGCCTATGCCGCGCATTTTCGCGAGGTCGTCGGACAGACGCCCGCCGATTATCTGCTGAGCTGGCGCGTCAGCCTGGTGCAGAAGCGCTTGCGTGAGGGACGCTCGATCAGCCTGATCGCCACCGAAGTCGGCTATGAGAGCCCGTCTGCGCTGGCCCGCGCGTTTCGCCGCAAGACCGGCTGCAGCCCCCGCGACTGGGTAAAGGCACGCACAGGCGAAAAGGCCTGAAGGTCGCTGCGCCTTCAGGCCCTCGCCAACGCGGATCGTCGGCTCAACGCGATTCCAGCGCTGTGAGCGAATGCCCGGCCACGAACAACGAGGCGCCAAGCAGGCCGAGGTCCTTGAGCAGGAACTGTCCCGGGGCAACGCTGATGGCCGGGAAGCCAAGCCCGGGCTCGATCACGCCCGGCGTCGAGAGCATGAAGCTCAAGGTGGTGACGAACAGCCCGGCCGACAGCACGCCGCCCACCAGTGAAAGCCGGGGCGATAGCAGCCGGCCGGCAATCAGCACGCCGATCGAGATTTCCAGCACACCGAGCAGGCTGGAAAAGGTATCGACACTGAACAATTGGTACACCCACCCCAGCAGCGGGCTGTTGCTCACCAGCGGCACCAGCCCCTGCGCTTCGTAATGGGTGAACTTCATCCCGCCGAACCAGAAGTAGATGACCGCCAATGCAAAGTAGAGGGCGTAGATGCCCAGGGCCATGGTCCTGGTGCCCAGGGTCAGTTGGGCGGATACGCGGGCAAGGCTGGCGTTTTCGAGATTCAAGGTATTCATGATCAAGCCTCCAGAACCCGACGCGGAGTACATCGGATGTGCTGCCAGTGTCGCTGGAAGCTTCAGACGAATGGATGCAGAGCGTATGGTCTTTGCTGCAGATTGTCTTGAGCTACGCTCGAAGGGGTGAACACAAAACAACGCAAAGTTGATAATTCAACATTCAGTTGATATTTTCAAAACCTTCAACCATCGCCCTCAAGGCCCCATGACAGCCCCCGACGTCTTTTCAGAACGCCAGCAGGTCCTGCGTGTACTTCACAGCACGCTCACACTGCTTGGCCATGCGGTAGGTCCGCACACCGAAATCGTGTTGCATGACCTGACCCGGCCCGAACATTCCATCCTCGCCATCGCCAACGGCCATGTCACCGGTCGCCAGGTGGGGGGGTCGATACTGGGCGGGCCGCAAGGGGACCTGGGCTTCAAGGCCGTGCGGCGCGCCATGGCCGATCGCGCCAGCAGCGAGCCGCTGCTGGTGGAGAACTACGCGACCCTGGCGCCCGACGGGCGGCCACTGCGCAGTTCCACCCTGGTCTATCGCGACAGCAGCGGCCTGCCCTTCGCCAGCCTGTGCATCAATGCCGACCTGAGCGCCGTGGCCGCCGCCCATGCCGTGCTTGCCGGCCTGCTGGGGCTGGGTGGCGCCCCCGTCGCACGCCGCGAGGAGCCCAGGGACATGGAGCAGTTGATGGTGCAGATCATCGAGGCGGCATGCCCGGGCGGGGTCGTGGGCATGAAGAAGGCGCAGAAACGCGAAGCGGTGCGGCAAATGCAGGACCGCGGGATGTTCATCGTCAAGGGCGGGATCGAGAAAGCCGCGGCCGCCCTCGGCGTAACCCGCTACACCATCTACAACTACCTGGAGCAGATCCGGGCAACTGAAGCCTCCAACGGGCAGGAATGACCAGTATGCAACTCGATATTTTCCAGGTGGACGCGTTTTCTTCCGAAGCGTTTGGCGGCAACCCGGCGGCGGTGTGTCCGCTGCAAGACTGGCTGCCGGATGCGACGCTGCAACAGATCGCCGCCGAAAACAACCTGTCCGAAACCGCCTATGTGGTACCCAAAGGCGAGGTGTTCGAGTTGCGCTGGTTCACCCCAACGGTGGAAGTCGACCTCTGCGGCCATGCCACCCTGGCTACGGCCTGGGTGCTGTTCGAGCAACTGGGCGAAACCCGCGAGGTGCTGCGCTTTGCCACTCGCAGCGGTGAGTTGCGCGTACGCCGGGACGGCACGCGCCTGGCCATGGACTTCCCCGCCAAGCAGCCCGAACAGGCCGCGGTGCCGCCCGGGTTGCTGGAGGCACTGGGCCTGGCGCGGATCGAGGCGCTGTATCGCACCGATGACTACCTGGTGGTGGTCGAGGACGAGGCCATCATCGCAGACCTGAATCCCGACTTCGCGGCATTGGCGGCCTTCGAGGTACGCGGCATCGCAGTGACCGCGCCGGGTCGCCACTTCGACTTCGTCTCGCGCTGGTTCGGCCCGCGCGTGGGCGTGAACGAAGACCCGGTCACCGGCTCCGCCCACACCTCGCTTGCGCCCTACTGGGCCGGACGCCTGGGCAAGCAATGCCTGAGCGCGCAACAAGGCGGGGCGCGCAAGGGGCAGCTGCATTGCGAGGTGCCGGGCAATGGCCGGGTGATCATCAGCGGCCACGGCGCACTGTTCCTGCGCGGCACGATCTACCTCTGAGGCCGGTCGCCGCTCACACCGCCCGGGTATTGAGCAGGCGTACCCCGAGGCCGATGAACAACGCCCCGGTGGCGCGCTTGAACCACGCCACCAGCCGCGACCCTTTCATGCGCTTGCTGAAGCGGTAGGCGGTGTAGCAGTAGAACGAGTGCACGGCGAAGACGATGGCGGCGATGGTCAGGTACATCACCGCGAACTGCTCGGCGATCGACCGGCCCTGCTCAAGGAACTGCGGCAGGAAGGCGCAGAAGAAGATCAGCGTCTTGGGGTTGCTGGCCGAGACCAGGAACGACTCGGCGCCGATCCGCCACTTCCCTTGGTGCGCAGGCGCAACCACCTCACTCGCGGGAGCGGGGGCCGCGGTGCGGGCGAACAGTTGGCGCAGGCCGAGATAGATCAAGTAGCCCGCCCCCACCACCTTCAACACCAGGAATGCCGACGGCAACGACACCAGCATGGCCCCCACGCCCAGGGCCACGGCGCTGATCACCAGCAATTGCGCCAGCAGGTTGCCGAGCATGGTCACGCCCATGCCGGACGGGCCATGGCGCAAGGCGTTGCGCACGGTCAGCAGCACGTTCGGGCCGGGGGTCAGGGAGGTCAGCAGGTAAGCGAGGGAAAAGGTCAGCCAGAGGTGCAGCGCCATGGAGCGGTCCTTGCTATGGAATGGTCCGTGCACGATGACAGCAAATTCCCGGGAAGCCAATGGGCGTGGTTGGCGACTGCTACGCAGTCGATCGCAGGCTTCGCCAGCTCCCACAGGGTCCAGCGTCGGTCCGAGGACTGCAGCAGCTCCCACTGCTCAATCACTGTGGGAGCAACTGTCTTGATTGCCTGACCGTGTAGCCGCTGCCGTCAGGCTGCGATCGGCCGTGAAACGGCCGTAAAACCTGCCCCGTTCCGTCGGAAGCAACGAGATGGCCGGGTTGCGACTGCTGCACAGTCGATCGCAGCCTCGTTCCTCGGCAGCGGCTACACGGGTGGGAGCTGGCGAAGCCTGCGATGGCTGCGCAGCAGCCCATGACACCCGGCCACTGTAACGCTATCGTCACCCCTCTGGACCCGATCGAACGCAAAGGCATGCCCATGACAATGACCGTCGAAACCTTGGTCAGCATCGCGATGACCAACCCGATCAACCGTGAACTGGCCATCCGCCTCCCCGCCCTGGGTCTGGACCAGTGCCTGCTCACCGCCGGCTGCCTGTTCCAGGCGGTGTGGAACCACCAGGCGCAGTTGCCGCCCGGCTGGGGTGTGAAGGACTACGACGTGTTCTACTTCGACCCGGACCTGTCCTGGGAAGCCGAGGATGACGTCATCCGCCGCGCCCGCCAGCTGTTCCAGGACCTGGACGCCAACATCGAGATCAGGAACCAGGCCCGGGTGCACCTCTGGTACCAGGAAAAGTTTGGCCGGGCCTATCCGCAACTGCAGTCGGCCCGGGAGGGTGTCGATCGCTACCTGATCGCCGGAACCTGCATCGCCCTGGATGTGCTGACCGGTGAAGTCCACGCCCCCTACGGCCTGGCCGACATCCAACAGGGCGTGCTGCGGATCAACCCGAAAAATCCACAACCCGACCTGTTCCTGCACAAAGCCCGCAGCTACCAATCGCGCTGGCCTTGGCTCACTATTGCGCACTAGCGCCGGTTTGCGGCATCCATCGCTCGACACGTTCAGCTCAAGGAATGTTCATGAAACTCAAGGCCGTGCTGCTAGGTTCGCTCCTGATGACATCACCGCTGTACCACGCGATGGGCGACAGTTGCCGATCGAACGTGTTCGGCGGCTACGACTGCAAGCACGATGACGGCACCACCTCGACGAGCCGGGCCAACGTCTTTGGTGGACAGGACACTCGCTACAGCGATGGCCGCAGCTCCAGCAGTCGCGAAAACGTCTTCGGCGGACAGGACACCCGCTACAGCGACGGCAGTACCTCCAGCAGCCGCGAGAACGTCTTCGGCGGACAGGACACCCGCTACAACGATGGCCGCAGCTCCAGCAGCCGCGAGAACGTCTTCGGTGGCCAGGACACCCGCTACAACGACGGGCGCTCATCCAGCAGCCGCAAGAATGTTTTCGGTGGCCAGGACACCACCTACCAGGACGACTAGCTGCAACGGCGCCGGCCTGAGCGACAACATCAAGGGCGCCTACCCGCCCAGAAAGCGCTCCAGCATGCCTGCGAGCCAGTCGGTGCGCGTCGTCAGTTGCATATGGTCGGTGCCCGGCAACACGGCCAGTTGTGCCCCGGGCAGCAAGCGGAACAGCTCGACGGCATGTTCGGGGCGGATGACATCGGCATCGCCCACCAGCACCAGGGCCGGCGCGACGACGCCACGGATGGCGTCGTCGGCGATGTCCTTGAACGCGCGCATGCGTTGCGCGGCCTTGTCGTGCATCAGGCGCAGGTGCTCTGGGTGCGGTGCGACCTGCAGGTAGGCGGTTTGCAGTTCCTCGGGCATGTTCTCCAGGCGCGCAGTGGCCATGGCCTCCCACAGCCATGGGTAGGCGCCCGCGCGATTGACCAGGGTCGAGGCCAGCACCAGCTTGCGTACCTGTTGCGGGTGCCGGATCGCCACCTGCAAGGCGATGGTGCCGCCATTGCTGAAGCCGAACAGATCGGCCTGGTCGACACCCAGGTGTGTCAGCAGCGCGGCGGTGTCATCGGCCGATTGTTCGAAGCTGAACGGACGCTCGACGATATCGGCCGTGTGGCCATAGCCCTGCTGCTCGAAGGCGATGACCTGACGTTGCGCCGCCAGTACCGGCAGCAGCTGGGCGAACGAGGTCTGGAGGGTGTCGCCGCCACCGTGCAGCAGCACCAGTGGCGGCTGATCGGCCCGGGCGACACCATGGATTTCATAGTAGAGGCGCAGGTCATTGACGGGGGCGTAGCCGGTCTGATCCATGGCGAAGTACTCGCTGGTGTTTGAATACTGGTAGGAGCGGGCTTGCCCCGCGATTGCGGTGTGTCGGTCACATCACAATCGCGGCGCAAGCCGAGCCGTCGCACCGCCGCTCCTACAGTGGATATCTGCAAGAACCTGATTATGCTTCAAGAGACCTTGCAGCGATGCGAGGCCGTCAGTCTGTGTTCACGCTTCATGCAACCCCATGACATCAGCCCCAGGGCCTGGGTGCGGTAATGACAGTGGAGTGCTCCGGCCTACCAGAACAAGACGGAGAATACCCATGGCGGCAATCGACAACACGTCCACGGGCACCGCGCCCAACCGAGGTGTCACCCGGGAGGAGCGCAAGGTCATCTTCGCCTCCTCCCTGGGCACCGTGTTCGAATGGTACGACTTCTACCTCTACGGCTCGCTGGCAGCGATCATCGCCAAGCACTTCTTCGCCGGCGTCAACGAAACCACCGCCTTCATCTTCGCCCTGCTCGCCTTCGCCGCCGGCTTTGCCGTACGGCCCTTCGGCGCCATCGTGTTCGGCCGGCTGGGCGACATGATCGGCCGCAAGCACACCTTCCTGATCACCATCGTGATCATGGGCGTGTCCACCGCCGTCGTCGGCCTGCTACCCAGCTACGCCAGCATCGGCGTGGCCGCGCCGATCATCCTGATCACCCTGCGCCTGCTGCAAGGCCTGGCCCTGGGCGGTGAGTACGGCGGCGCCGCCACCTACGTGGCCGAACATGCGCCCAAGGGCAAGCGCGGCTACTTCACCTCGTGGATTCAGACCACCGCCACCCTGGGGCTGTTCCTGTCGCTGCTGGTGATCCTCGCCTGCCGCACGATCCTGGGCACCGAGGCGTTCGAAGCCTGGGGCTGGCGGATTCCCTTCCTGCTGTCGATCCTGCTGCTGATCATCTCGGTGTACATCCGCCTGCAACTGAGCGAGTCGCCGGTGTTCCAGCGGATGAAAGCCGAAGGCAAGGCGTCCAAGGCGCCGCTGACCGAGTCCTTCGCCCGCTGGGAGAACCTCAAGGTGGTGATCATGGCCCTGCTCGGCGGCACTGCGGGGCAAGCGGTGGTCTGGTACACCGGCCAGTTCTATGCGCTGTTCTTCCTGCTGCAGATGCTCAAGATCGACCCGCAGACCGCCAACCTGCTGATTGCCGGCTCCTTGCTGATCGGCACGCCGTTCTTCATTCTGTTCGGCAGCCTGTCCGACCGCATCGGCCGCAAGGGCATCATCATGGCCGGCTGCATCCTCGCGGCGCTGACCTACTTCCCGATCTTCAAGGGCCTGACCGAGTATGGCAACCCGGATGTGTTCGCCGCCCAGGAGAAGAACCCGGTGACCGTGGTCGCCGACCCCGGCCAGTGCTCGTTCCAGTTCGACCCGGTGGGCAAGGCCAAATTCACCAGCTCCTGCGACCTGGCCAAGAGCGTGCTGGCGAAAAAAGCCATCCCCTATGCAAACGAGAAAGCCGAGCCGGGCACCGTCGCCCAGATCCGCATCGGTGACAAGGTGCTGCAGAGCTTCGAGGGCACCGGCATGCCGGCTGCCGACTTCAAGGCGCAGAACGATGCCTTCGTCGCCACCCTCGGCACCGCCCTCAAGGACGCCGGCTACCCCGAGAAAGCCGACCCGGCCAAGACCAACTACCCCATGGTGCTGTTGCTGCTGACCATCCTGGTGATCTACGTGACCATGGTCTACGGCCCGATCGCCGCCTGGCTGGTGGAACTGTTCCCGGCGCGCATCCGCTACACCTCCATGTCCCTGCCCTACCACATCGGCAACGGCTGGTTCGGCGGCTTCCTGCCGACGGTGGCATTCGCCATGGTGGCGGCCACCGGGGATATCTACTATGGCTTGTGGTACCCCATCACCATTGCGGTGATGACGGCGATCCTGGGGATTTTCTTCATGCCCGAGACCAAGGATCGGGAGATTCATCACGCTTGAGGTTCCCCCCCATCGCGGGGCAAGCCCGCTCCTACAAAACCCTGTAGGAGCGGGCTTGCCCCGCGATGGGCGCTAACCCACCCGCTCCTTGCCCCAGGCCGACAGCACGGTCGCCAGGATGATCAGCCCCGCCCCCACGCCCATGCGCAGCGAAGGCTGTTCGCCGAACAACCACCAGGCACAGGCAATGGCGTACACCGGCTCAAGGGCAATGATCATTCCCGCGCTGCGCGCTTCGAGCCCTTCCAGGCTCTTGACGAACAGGTACTGCGAGAGACCGGTGCAGAACACCCCCAGCAGCGCCAGGTAGACCCAGTCCGCTACCTGCAGGCCAGGCACGACAAAGTTTTGCAGGGCAAACGGCGCCACCAGCACGGCCACCGTGACGTTCTGCCAGAACGCCACCTGCAAGGCATCCATGCCGCGCACGGCACGGCGGTTGGCGATCGCCAGCAAGGCGAAGGACAGCCCGGAACCCAGACCCCAGAGCAGGCCGACCGTGCCCTGGTCGAGCAGGTCGAACGACGGCACGACCAGCACCAGGCCGACACTGACCAGCAGCAACAGCAAGCCCTCACCGGCCTTGATCCGCTCGCGGAACACCAGCAGGTCAAGCAGCGCGATAAAGGCCGGGAAACTGGCGAAACCCAGGGTCGCCACGGCCACGCCGCCGACCTTGATGGCGATGAAGAAGGTCACCCAGTGCGAGGCCAACAGCGCACCGGTCACCAGCATGACGCCCAGCTTGCGCCCGTCCAGGCCCTTGAACAGGGCGCGACGTTGCACCTGGGCCACCAGGCCGAGGGCGATCACGGCGAAGGCGGCGCGGCCATAGGTGATGATGGTCGCATCGGCATGGATCAAGGCGCCGAGGATACCGGTCAGGCCGAACAGCACCGCGGCGATGTGGGCGACGATCAGCGCGTTGCGGTGATGGGTCGCGGGAAGAGTCCGGTTTACATCTGAAGCGATCATGGGCAGTCAATCTACAAATAAGGCGCACGCAGCCACTCCCCAGCGGTCTTGTGCACGGGTTCGATGAATTCGGGGAAGCAATGTAGCCACCGGCACACCCGGTAGCCTGCGGCGCCGCAGCCTTGTCTGACTCATTGCTGAGCCGTGCTGCTTATTCACCGTCAATCGGTAGGTACTCAAGGTTGGCCACCGCCTGCGTGGGGCGGTGGCCAGGGCGCTATCCGTCAGAACAGCACCGGTTGCACATTACGAAGCATCGATCCAGATGGTCTTGATCTCCGTGTATTGATCGTGGGCCCAGACCGACTTGTCACGCCCGCCGAAGCCGGACTCCTTGTAACCACCGAACGGCGTGGAAACATCACCTTCACCGAAACAGTTGACCGTAACCACACCGGCGCGGATCTCCCGAGACAAGCGCAGGGCATTGCGCAGGCTGCCGGTGTAGGCCGAGGCGGCCAGGCCGTAGACCGTGTCGTTGGCCAGCTCGATGGCTTCATCGAGCGTCGAGAAGCTGGTGACACTGAGCACCGGCCCGAAGATCTCTTCGACGAACAGCCGGTTGTCGCGCGCCACGCCATCGATGATGGTCGGCTGCACGAACACGCCCGCCTCGGTCTCGCCGCCGCGCACCACATCAAGCTTGTGCTCGGCGGCATACTCCAGATAGGAACGCACTTTCTCGAAGTGCGCCTTGCTGACCATGGCGCCCAGGCGGTTGTCCGGGTCCAGCGGGTCGCCCAGCTTCCAGTCGCGCAGGTGCTTGCCGATCAAGTGCAGCAGCTGGTCCTTCACCTCCTTGTGCACGATCAGGCGCGAGGACGCCGAACAGTTCTCGCCCATGTTCCAGAAGGCCCCGGCGGTCACGTGCTGGGCGACCTGGTCCAGGTCTTCGCAGTCGTTCATGACCACGGCCGGGTTCTTGCCACCCAGCTCCAGCACCACGCGCTTGAGGTTGGACTCGGACGCGTACTTGAGGAACAAGCGGCCGGTGTCGGTAGAGCCGGTGAAGCTGACCATGGCGATATCCATGTGCCGGCCGATGGCTTCACCCGCCTCGCGACCACCACCAGGCACGATGTTGAACACACCGGCCGGGATACCGGCCTGGTGCGCAAGTTCCGCCACGCGCAGGGCGGTCAGGGTGGTTTCCTTGGCCGGCTTGACGACAATGGAGCAACCGGCGGCCAGTGACGGGCCGATCTTCCAGGCCAGCATCAGCAGCGGGAAGTTCCACGGCAGCACCAGGCCGACCACACCGATCGGCTCGCGCACCACCAGGGTCACGGCGCCCGCGCCGGTCGGTGCGGTGCTGTCGTAGATCTTGTCGATCAGCTCGGCATGCCAGCGCAGGGTGTGGATGGTTTCCGGCACATCGACGTTCTGGCACTCACTGACCGGCTTGCCGCTGTCCAGGCTTTCCAGCACCGCCAGTTCATGGGCGTTGTCTTCGAGCAACTGGGCGAAACGCAGCAGCACCTTCTTGCGCGCCGACGGCGCCTGGCGCTGCCAGCGACCGTCGTCGAAGGCCCGGCGGGCGGCCGCCACGGCCACGTCGACGTCCTGCACATCACAGGCGGCGACTTCGGCCAGCACCTTCCCGGTAGCCGGGTTGGTGGTGGTGAAGGTGCGGCCCGACAAGGCATCGCGGAACTCGCCGTCGATGAACGCCTGGGTTCGCGGTTCGAGCCTGGCGGCGATGGCCGCGTATTGCTCTTTACTCAGTAGTTCGGTCATTTCAGGCACCCTCGGTGATCTGCGCGACAGTGCGCTTGAGCACGCTGATGACATCCTTGAGCGCTTCCTTCTCGCTGGCTTCCAGGCCCTGCAACGGCGCACGCACGCCACCGGCGCGCAAGCCGTTGAATTCGCAGCCCTGTTTGATCGACTGGACGAACTTGCCGCTTTCGAGGAAGTCCATCAGCGGCATCATGGCGGCCATGATCCGACGGCCCTTGGCGAAGTCCTTCTCGATCACACAGGCCTCGTACAGGGCCACGTGCTCACGTGGGATGAAGTTGGAACCGGCGCACACCCAGCTCGGCGCACCCCAGGCGAAGAACTCCAGGGCCAGGTCGTCCCAGCCGCAGGACAGCGAGATGTGCGGGTATTGGCAGGCCAGGCGGTGCAGCTGGGCCAGGTCGCCCGAGCTTTCCTTGATGGCGACGATGTTCTTGCACGAGGCCACGGCCTCGAAGAACTCCGGCCCCATGCTCACGCCCATGCGCGCCGGGTAGTTGTAGAGCATGATCGGCAGGCCGGCGGCCTGGTCGACGGCCAGTACATGGCGGGCGATTTCCTGCTGGGTCGGCAGTGCATAGGGTGGCGAACCGACCAGCAGCGCGTCGGCCTTGATGGCCTTGGCGGCTTGCGCGAACGCAACCGAGTCTTCGGTGCGGATGGCGCCGGTACCGACGACCAGCGGCAGTCGGCCCTGCAGCACGTCCTTGGCCTGGGCGGCCAGTTCGAGGCGCTCCTGGGTGGTGTGGGCATAGTATTCGCCGGTGGAGCCGCCAATGACGATGCCATGGACCTTGGACTCGACCAGGTACTCCAGCACCTCGGCGAACGCTGCCTTGTCGATGCTGCCCTCTGCGGTCAGCGGGGTGATTGCCGGGGTATAGATGCCTTCAAATTTCACGATGGTTTCTCCATGAGGACAACAGGTCATTCGGGCCGCGCCGGACTGCCCGGCGCGGCGGATCAGGATTCAGCCCAGGGACGCGGCTTGCTGCAGGTTCAACGAACGGGTTTCGGGGGCCAGGGCCCAGGCGAACAGCAGCCCGACCAGGGTCACCAGGGCGGCGATGTACATGGTCTGGGCGATGCCCAGGTGATCCAGGGCCAGGGGCACCAGCCAGGTACCGACCGCCGCGCCGACCCGCGACAACGAGGTGCCGACGCCAACGGCAAAGGCGCGGATCTCGGTGGGGAACAGTTCGTTGGGGTACACCAGTTGCAACACCTGGGCGCCGCCGATGAACAGCGCGTAGGCGCCGAACAGGGCGAGGATCAGCACCTCGGAGCCGGCGTGGAAGACGCCCAGGCCGAACAGCGCCAGGCCCGACCAGAGGAAGCTGTAGATCAGCATGCTGCGCCGGCCCATGGTGTTGATCAGGCGGGTGGCGACGATGCAGCCGACGACGAACAGGAAGGTGATCGCCACCGAGCCGATGGAGGCCCAGTCGCCCTTGAGGTTGAGCGCCTGCAGCACTTTCGGGGCGAAGGCATAGACGGCGAACACGGGAATCACCGAACAGGTCCAGAATACCGTGACAAACAGCATGCGCTTGCCATAGCCGGAGTGCAGCAGGTTCCAGACCGAAAGCTTCTTGACCTCGGGTTGCTCGGGCAGGTTGCGCAACGAGAACGACGCGCCGTACACCTGCTTGATGATGGCTTCGGCTTCTGCCGCCCTGCCCTTGCTCAGCAGCCAGCGCGGCGATTCCGGGGTGCCGATGCGCAGCACGAACAGCACCGCACCGATCACTGCCGCGCTGGCCAGCACCAGGCGCCAGGCATCTTCGCCAGCGTGGCGCAGCAGGAACTCACCGATCACATAGGCGAAGGCGGCACCGGCGAACCAGAGGATGGTCAGGGTGGCCAGGCGCGGGCCGCGGTTCTTCTTGGGCAGGAACTCCACCAGCAACGAGGTCGCCACCGGATATTCGATGCCGACGGCAATACCGATGGCAAAGCGCAAGAGGAACAGCATCAAGGCCGATTCCACCCAGTACTGGGCGACGGACGCAAGGATGAACAGGGTCGGGCCGACGAAGAACAGGCGCTTGCGCCCCAGGCGGTCGGTCAGCCAGCCACCGAGAAAGCCACCGAAGAAAATCCCGATCAGCGCGGACGCGGCGATCATGCCCTGCCAGAAGCTGGACAGGCTCAGGCCGGCGGACATCTGCACCATGGCCACGCCAATGATGCTCAGGACATAGCCGTCGACAAAAGAGCCGCCACCGGAACGCAGGGTGAGCAACTGGTGAAAGCGATTAAGCGGTACATCTTCAACAGAAATATTAGGAATTGTCATTATTGTTCCCTTCTATTACCAAGTGCCTGTCTGAATGGCGGGCGAGCGAGTCCGCGAAACTGAAAACACACTTCAGTTCCGGCAGATCGACACGCCGCGCCGATCAGTTATTTCGAGCAATAAGGTCCACACGCCGGACAATTACTGTCCAGCCAGTTATCGATGAATAACTAACTCAGGAAGATCAGCTTTCTTTGCCGGCTCGGTATTGTCCCCACAGCAGATTGAGGTTCAGACCCAGCGAAACCAGCGGCTTCGGTGGATTCGCACAGGGCCCTGGTGCTTGCAGGAGAAAGTCGATCAACTCATTACTTTCGCCTGCCAGCCAATCGGCCAGAAGTTTTCCGGTGACCGTACCGCGGGTCACGCCCAATCCATTGCAACATAACGCGCCATAAACATTCGGGGCCAACTGGCCGAAGAAGCCCATATGGTTTCTCGACAAGGCCAGCGCGCCGCCCCAGGTGTATTCGAACGGCACATCCGGAAGCATCGGGAAGCGGCGTTCGAACGAAGCGTGGTGACGGTTGGCAAAGCGCGCCAGGTACTTGCGATTGCTGCGCCCGTCGGGGTTGAAACTGAAACTGTTGCGGATCAGCAGGCGGTTGTCCGGCGTGCGCCGCACGGTGGTGCCGAACGGGTCCGCCGGGATCACGCCCCAGTATGGCTTGCCGCCCAGGCGTGCCTGCTCCTCGGCCGTTAGCGGACGGGTCAGGCTGGCGTAGGTGAACACCGGCAGCATGCGGCCCTTGAGAAAGCCGAAGCTCATGCCGAAGGCGTTGTTGGCCAGCACCAGCTTGTCGGCGGTGATGCTGCCGTTGGCATGGCGCAGGACGGTCTTCTCGCCGTATTCGACATCGCTGATGGCGGTGCGCTCGTAGAGCGTCACATTGGCCGGCAGGTTGTCGGCCAGGCCCTTGACCAGGGCTGCCGGCTGGATCAACGCCGTGCCCGGGGTGAACAGGGCCTTGCGGTAGAACGAGGTGCCGATGTGCTCGGGCAGGTCATCCTGCTCGATCATTTCATAGGGCTGCTCGAGCTTGTCGAGGCCGCGCCGGTAGGCTTCCAGCACCGCGATGCCACGGTCTTCCACGGCCGCCTGGTACTTGCCGCAGTGCTTGAACTGGCAATCGATGTTGTAGCGCTCGACCAGTTCCTTGAGAAACGACTGGCCACCCAGGTTGAGCTTCAAGGTGGTCCTGGCGATGGCGATATCACCAATGTAATCCTCGGCACCGATGTCGTGGGGCAGGTCGATGGCAAATCCGGCATTGCGCCCGGAGGTGCCGAAGCCCACTTCCTGGGCTTCGATCAGCACGATTTCCTCATCGGGAAAATGCACCGCCAGCTGGCGCGCAGCGGCAAGGCCGGTGAAGCCGGCGCCGAGCACCACCCAGCGTGCCTTGGTATGCCCGAAGTGGGCAGGCCGGGGCTTGCGGGGCTTGCTCAGGTGAAACCAGCCACAGGTGGCATCATCGGCAGGCAGCGAGGTTACTCTAGTCATATCGTGAACCTGGGTATTGTTGTTAGCGTTCAATCCCCCCGGGCCCTGGGTCGAAACCCCGGGCCCGGGATTTCAATCTTCAGAAGACCAGCGCCACATCCATGCCCTCCGGCGCCGCGTATTCGGCCATGCGTCGACGCGACAGCTCGAAGTGGGCACGCACCAGCTGCCCGGCCCGTTCCGGATCACGCCGCTCGATCGCCTCGATCATCTGGTCGTGCTGGTCGCAGGCCAGCTCCAGGTCGCGCTGCATGTCGTCGGTGGTCGGGTGGCGGTAGAAAATCTTGCCCAGCCGGGTGTGGTCGATCAGCAGGCGCCGCAGGCTGGGCATGAGGTAGTCGTTGTGCGCCATCTTGCCGATCTCCAGGTGGAACTCGTCGTTGTAGAGCACGCGGTTCTCCACGTCCTGCTCCTGGATCGCCTTGCGGAACAGGGCCTGGATAGCCTTGAGCGCCTCGATTTCGGCCGCGGTCGCGTGGGTGGCGGCCAGCTGCGTGGTGGCGATGTAGATCAGCGGTGCGGCCAGGAAGAAGCTGTGCAACGAATCGTGGTTCATGGCCGCCACCCGCGGGGCGCGGTTGGCCTCCAGCTCGATGTAGCCCTCGGCGGCGATCTGGCGCAGCAACTCGCGCACCGGCGGTCGCGACAGGCCGAACTCGTCGCTCAAGGCCAACTCGTCGACGACCGCGCCTGGCGCCATCTCCATGCTCAGGATGCGCCGGCGCAGGGCGTCGGCCAGCAAACCCTTGCGGTCCTGGGGCACTTCAGCGGTGGTCGATTGGACATCAGCGGTGGCTTTCATGGCAGCCTTCTTAGTGGTCATAGGTCTGTGTCTACAATTTGTATAATGACTATAGGGCAGCGTTAGACAATGTGTCTACAGCTGATTCGATGAACGGTTTCCCTGGCGAATGTCCCCTGCTTATGGGGGTTTGGCAACCTTTTGTCCGCCCGCGACAGGTACATTTCCGTTCGCGCCGGCGACCCGGTTACGCAGGCCGCGCGTAGATCGATGAAAAGCCTAGAGAAACCGCGGCCTGCGTGTATTTTTCCAGAATTCTATCGGTATACACAAAGAATACAATTCGATTGACCGCTTCGAAAACCCGTGCGAGTCTGCTCTGGAAGTCAACGAATCCGGGTAGTCCGTCGCATACGGAGGTTCCAAGGTGAGAAGTGGCAAGAGCGATTTGTACGAGGATCTGAAACGCCAGATCCTGACCATGGAGCTGGACCCGGACCAGGTGCTGGACGAACTGGGCCTGAGCGAACGCTACGGCCTCTCGCGCACCCCGGTACGGGAAGTGTTCCGCCGCCTGGCCGGCGAAGGCTACCTGGCCATTGAAGAGAACCGCGGTGCCCGGGTCGCACCGATGAACCATTCGACCCTGAGGAATTTCTTTCTGGTGGCGCCCATGGTCTATGCGGCGATCGGCCGGCTGGCGGTGCAGAACTTCAAGCCGGGCCAGCTCAACGACCTCAAGGCCACCCAGGAACGCTTCCGTCGCGCAAGCCTGGGCCACGACGCGCTGTCGATGGTGGTGGAGAACAACCGCTTCCACCAGATCATGGGCGAGATGTCCGGCAACCCTTATCTGGAGCCCAGCCTGGGGCGCCTGCTGATCGACCATGCGCGCATCGGCCATACCTTCTTCCGCCCGCGCAACGAACAGATGGAACAGCACCTGGTGCTGGCCGTCGAGCATCACGACGCCTTTATCGAGGCCTTCGGCAAACACGATGAGTCTGCCGTGGTCGACCTGGTGTTCGAGCACTGGGAACTGTCGCGGGGAAACATGCAGATGTTCATCGCGCCCGAGTCCATCAATGCCGACGCACTGATCGATGACAGGTTTGGCTGAAAGCGCAGCCACCTTTTTCTGAACCGGTGACGACAGGAGTCACGCACGGTACGCGGCAAGAAGCCTGCGGGGTGAACCCTGCGCCGGATTCGGCGCAGGCAGGTGAAATTCAATAACAACACGGGGCCTGCAGGCCCCAACCGACACCACAACAGGAGCTTCATTATGAATCGCTTTTGCAAGGCACTCTGCACACTGGCACTGGTCGGCCTGGGCATCGCCCAGGTACAGGCCGAGGAAAAGGTCATCAACATGGGCACCCTGTCCTGGGAAGACCTTACCCCGATCACCGGCATCACCAAGAAAGCCCTGGAAGATCAAGGCTACACAGTCAATGTCACCTCCTTCTCCGAATGGGGCATCGCCTACGCCGCCTTGAGCAAGGGCGATGTGCAGGTCCTCGCTTCGCAGATCGACTATGTGGCCCAGGACTACTGGAACAAGAACAAGAACAAGCTGGAGAAGATCTCACCGGTGTCCCACGGCCTCTACCAGGCCATCGCCGTGCCCAAGTACGTGACCATCGACTCGCTGGAGCAGCTCAACGAGCAGGCTGACAAGTTCGGCAACAAGATCGTCGGCATCGAGCCCGGTTCGGGGCTGATGAGCGAAGCCGCAACGGCCGTCAAAGAATACGGCCTGAAACTCAACCTGCTCGAAGGCAGTACCGCAGCCATGACCGCCGCCCTGAAGTCGGCCGTTGACCGCAAGGAATGGGTCGCCGTGACCCTGTGGGAACCGTCGTGGATGTTCCAGAAGTTCGACGTCAAGTTCCTCAAGGACCCCAAGGGCGCCTTCGCCCCGCCCCAGGGCTACTACTGGATCGGCCAGAAAGGCTTCTCGGCGAACAACCCGCAGGCGCGTGAAGTGATTGCCGGCGTGTATGTGCCGCTGGCCGACATCACCGCCATCAATGGCGCGGTCAAGGATGGCAAGTCCATGGACCAGGCGATCAAGGACTGGACCGACAGCCACGCCGAGCTGCTCAAGCGCTGGAACAACATTAAAAAGTACTGAGTTGTCCTTTTACAGCCACTGCCGAACTTGAACTGACAAGAACAAACCAGAAACCTCTGGTTCGTCGGGTGCGATATGAATACGAATAACGCTGAAGAAGTACTGGTTGATTGCCGATCCGTGTGGAAGGTGTTTGGCGACAGGGCCCCTGCCGCCATGCAGGCCTACCGCGACCAGGGATTGTCGAAGAAGCAGATCCTGCAGGATTTCGGTTGTGTGGTCGGCGTCTCGGACGTCAGCCTGCAGGTACGCCGCGGCGAGATCTTCTGCATCATGGGCCTGTCGGGCAGTGGCAAGTCCACCCTGATCCGCCTGCTCAACCGGCTGATCACCCCCACCGCCGGCGAAGTGCTGGTCAAGGGCAAGGATATCGCCAAGCTCGATACCGCGACCTTGCGCGAGGTACGGGCCAAGCACATCGGCATGGTGTTCCAGAGCGTCGCCCTGCTGCCACACCGCACGGTGCTGGAAAACGCCGCGTTCGGCCTTGAGGTGCAAGGCGTGGGCAAGGCCGAACGCCACGCCGTGGCCGAGCGGGCACTGGCCAAGGTCGGCCTCGGCGACTGGGCTGCCCGCTATCCGGACGAACTGTCCGGCGGCATGCAGCAACGGGTCGGCCTGGCCCGGGCGATTGCCTCCGACCCTGAGGTCATCCTCATGGACGAACCCTTCAGCGCCCTCGACCCGCTGATCCGTCGGCAACTGCAGGACGAGTTCCGCCAGTTGACCAAGTCGCTGGGCAAGTCCGCCGTGTTCATCACCCATGACCTGGAGGAAGCGATCCGCATCGGCGACCGCATCGCGATCATGAAGGATGGCGTGATCATCCAGGAAGGCACCGCCGAACAGATCGTGCTGAGCCCGGCCGATGACTATGTGGCGGAATTCGTCGCCGGCATCTCCCGGCTGCACCTGGTCAAGGCGCACTCGATCATGACCTCGCCGGCCGATTACCGCGCCGCGCATCCCGAGGTCGATCTGGCCAGCCTCGCCAGCGCCAGCCCGCAAAGCGATCTCGACACCTTGATCAACCTGATGGTGCGCTGCGGCCAGGATGCCCTGGGCATCGTCCAGGAGGGCGTGGTAGTCGGCATCGTCACCCAGCGCGACCTATTGCGCGGGGTGCAGGGCTCGTCCGAGCACGAAGGGCTCGATCAGCCTGTCACGCAGCTGGAGAAGTCGCTATGAACCCTGATGACTTTGCCGACGCCTTCGACGCCCACGTCGATGGCGCGCTGGAGTGGCTGTCGGATAATGGGGCCGCTGTGTTCGACCTGTTCGATGAGCTGCTCAAGGGCCTGTACCAGGCCGTGTACTGGCTGTTCAGCCTGGCGCCCTTCCCGGTCATGGCGCTGTTGATCGGACTGCTGGCCTGGTACCTGACCCGGCATCTGCGCTTTGCCATCGGCGCGGCATTGGCCCTGGGGCTGTGCGCGGTAATGGGCTTGTGGGCCGAGACCATGAGCACCCTGGCACTGGTGTTGACCGCAACCCTCCTGGCCCTGGCGGTGGGGATTCCGCTGGGCGTCGCGGCGGGCTTGTCGGCGCCCCTCAAGCGCCTCTTCGAACCGGTACTGGACCTGATCCAGACCCTTCCGCCCTACATCTACCTGCTGCCGGCCATCGCCCTGCTCGGTTATGGCACCGCCACTGCCCTGGTCGCCACGTTCATTGTCGCGGTGCCACCGGTGCTGCGCCTGACCGCGCTGGGCATCAGCATGACGCCCAAGGTCTTCCTCGAACTGGGCCACGCCAGCGGTACCAGTGCCTGGCAACAGTTCTTCAAGATCCGCCTGCCCTTCGCCCTGCCGAGCATCATGACCGGTGTGAACCAGAGCCTGATGATGGCCTTCGGCATGGTGGTGATCGCCGGTATCGTCGGCTCGGGCGGCCTGGGCGAAGTGATCTACGGCGCCATCCGCACCCTGGATATCGCCCGTTCGATCAATGCCGCGATCGCCATCGTCATCCTCACCCTGATCCTCGATCGCCTGGCACAAAGCACAACGCGCACCACCCGGAGGGTTGGCCATGACACTCACTGACATCACCTTCTCCCCGGGCAGCTACCTGGCCCCGGCAGTCGACTGGCTCAACGCCAACCTGCACCCGCTGTTCGCTGCCATCAGCCGCTTTATCGAGGCGGCGCTGGGGGCTATCGAAGGGGGGCTGCTGGCCCTGCCGGCCTGGGCCATGATCGTCCTGATCACCGGCGTCACGGCCCTGTTCATCAGTCGCCGCGCCGGGCTGCTGGCCGCCTGCATGCTGGGTTTTTGCTGGATCAGCGGCTTCTGGACCGCCTCGATGCAGACCATTGCGCTGGTCTCGGTGTCGGTGCTGATCTCCGTGGCAATCGCCTTCCCGCTGGGTATCGTCGCGGCGCGGGTCAAACGCCTTGAGGCCTTTCTCGGCCCGGTGCTCAACGTCATGCAGACCGTGCCGCCCTGGGTCTACCTGATTCCGGCGGTGATGGTGTTCAGCCTGGGCAAGGTGCCGGCGATCATCGCCACCATCATCTATGGCATCCCGCCCATGCTGCGCCTGACCACCCTGGCCTTCAACCAGGTGCCCAAGGACCTGCTGGAGCTGGGCCAGGCCACGGGCGCCAGGCCACGGACGATCCTGCTCAAGATCGAGCTGCCCTGCGCCATGCCCACCCTGTTGGTGGGGCTCAACCAGTGCATCCTGCTGTCGCTGGCCATGGTCGTACTGGCCGGCTTGGTGGGGGCTGGTGGCCTGGGCGCGGAAGTCACCCGTGGCCTGACCCGCATGGAGATGGGCCTGGGCCTGCGTGCGGGCCTGGCGATCGTCGCGGTGGCGCTGTTGCTCGATCGCCTGTCGCGCGGCGCGCTGGAGAAGCGTACGGCGCGTAATCCGGTATGACCCATCGCGGGGCAAATCGATTCATCGCACCGCCGCTCCCACACAGGTAGGAGGTACCGTCTTTGTGGGAGCTGGCGAAGCCTGCGATCGACCGCGCAGCGATCGCCATCCCCGATTGCCAGTGCAGCCCATCGCCGGCGATGCCGGCTCCCACAATGATTCTCGGCATGGCCCGAACTTGGTGGGTGGGCTTGTCCCGCGATCCACACCCTTCAATCAACTGAACGCGTTCATGAACCAGGTAATCAACGGCAAGGCCACGATATCGATCAGCACCGCGCCACACAGCGGCACGATGATGAAGGCCTTGTGCGAGAACACCTTGTAGTGGTCACAGATGGCGCCCATGTTGGCCACCGCGTTCGGCGTTGCGCCCAGGCCGTGGCCCATGTAGCCGGCGCACAGCACCGCGGCGTCGTAGTTGCCACCGAACAGGCGGAACAGCACGAACACGCACAGCAGTACCATGATCGCCACCTGCACCACCAGGATCACCAGCAGCGGCAGGCCCAGTTGCTCCAGCTCCCAGAACTTCAGGCTCATCATCGCCATGGTCAGGAACATGCCCAGGCTGATGTCGCCAATGGTGCTCACCGCATTGTCGGGGATCTCGATCAGGCGGGCACGGTCGTTGAAGTTGCGCAGCACGATGGCGACGAACATGGCGCCGACATACACCGGCAAAACGATGCCCAGGTGCGCCTTGAGGGCATCACCGATCCAGAAGCCCATCACCATGATCACCAGCATGCAGGTCAGCAGGCGCAGGAATACGCTGGCGTCCAGAGGCACGCTCAGGGTTTCGCTGGCTTTTTCCAGGGCTTGCAGGGAATCGGCCTGGTCGGTCTGCACCACCAGCTTCTTGCGGTCGATCAGGTAGCGCGCCAGGGGGCTGCCGAGCAGGCCGCCGGCGACCATGCCGAAGGTCGCCGAAGCCAGTGCCGCGGTGGTGGCGCCGGCGGTGCCGAGGCTTTCGGCAATCGGCCCGAAGGCCGCCGCCGCACCGAAGCCGCCTTCCAGCGACACGGCACCGGCCATGATCCCCAGCAGCGGGTCGATGCCCAGCACTTTGGCCATGCTCACGCCAACCACGTTCTGCAGCAGCGCCAGGCCCCAGCAGGCGCCCAGGTAGATGAACAGGATCTTGCCGCCCTGGCGCAGCAGGCCGAGGCTGCCGCCCAGGCCCACGGTGGTGAAGAACAACACCATCAGCGGGGTCTGCATGGCGGTGTCGAGCTTGATGTCCAGCCACTGCTGGTCACGCAGCAGCCACACCGCCAGGGCAAAGCCGAAGCCGCCGATCACCGGGGCCGGTACGCACAGTTGACGCAGCCAGTGGCTGTGCTTTTTCAGTTTCGCGCCCATCGCCAGCAGCAGTAATGCCAGGGCGACGGTGGTCAATGCATCGAGTTGCAGGGTCAGCATGGGTAAGCACTCTTGTTTTTATACGGGTGAGCGTTGGTTCGGGGTTTCAGTCGACCAGACTGGCCAGCAGCCGCGCCCCTATGCGGGCGGTGCGCTGGTCCTGGTCGAGACCGGGGTTGAGTTCGGCGACGTCGGCCATGCGCAGCTTGCCGCTGGCCTTGGCGCGCCGGGCCAGGTGTTCGACCACCATCAGGTCGACGCCATGGGCCGAGGGCGCGCTGACGCCGGGGGCCTGGCTGGCGGGCAGCACGTCCAGACACAGGGTCAGGTACAGGTGGTCGATGCTTGCGAGGAACTCATCGACAAAGGCTTCGAGGGCCGGAATGGTCCACGGCTGCATCTGCCGGTCCAGGCGGTAGCGCACCTTGAGGCGCTCGGCCTGGTCGAACAGGGCCTGGGTGTTGTTCAGCTCGCTCACGCCCAGGCAGCAATAGTCGAAGGTCATGCCCGCTTGCTCGCAGTATTCGGCGATCTGCCGGAACGGTGTGCCGGAGCTGCTCTGCGCGGCGTGGCGCAGGTCGAAGTGAGCATCGAAGTTGAGGATGCCGATGCGCGGACGTGCCTCGTGCTTGCGCAGGTGCTCGGCCAGGCCAAGGAAGCTGGCATAGGCGATTTCGTGACCGCCGCCCAGCCCCAGGGGCAGATGCCCCTGGTCGAGCAACTGGCAGACACGACGGGCATAGGCGTGCTGCGCGCCCTCCAGGTCAGTGCCGAGGCAGACGATATCGCCACTGTCGTAGACCGGGCGCTCGCCGCGCCAGGCCAGGTTGGCCAGCGCCTTGCGCAGCGCCGGCGGCCCCTGGCGGGCGCCGCTGCGGCCCTGGTTGCGGGTAACCCCTTCGTCGCAAGCCAGCCCCACCAGCGCGGTGCCGGCCGGTTGCTCGCTATCGTAGGGCTGCACCCATTGATGCCAGCGCAGGGCGGACGATCCTTCGGCAGCATCGATACGGCCCTGCCAGATCGGCAAGGAAAGGTTGGTGCTCATGCAAGGTACTCCAGGTTGATTCAGTCCAGCCGCGCCCCTACGCGCAGGGCGACTTCACGGGTCCAGCGGGTCAGGCGCTCGCTGTTCTGGGCCGCGCGCACGGCCGGGGCCATCAGGCTGATCGCGCCATGCAGGCGGTTGCGGCTGTCGAGCACCGGGGCGCTGACGCCCCAGATGCCGTCGTCGATTTCGCCCAGGCTCACGGCGTAGCCCTGGGCGCGAATGGCAATGAAGCTGTGCTGGTAGGCCTCATAGCCTTCGGCGTCCACGCCGTGCTCGCTGAGGATCGCCTGGCACCGCTCTGGCTCCATATGAGCCAGCAGCACCCGCGCCGAAGCCCCCACCAGCAGCGGCTGGGCCAGGCCCTTCTGATAGCAGCAGCGCAGCGGTTGCGGGCTGTCGATCAGCTCGATGCAGATGGCCTGGCCATTGCTCGGCACCATCAGCGCCACGCTTTCCTGGCTCAGTTCGGCCAGGCGCTTGAGCTCGGGCTTGGCCTGCGACACCAGCAACGCCTCGCGGTCGAACTTCTTCGCCAGTTGCAGGCACGCCGGCCCCGGCAGGTAGCGGCCATGGCCGTTGTCTTCGGCCAGGCCCCAGCGCAGCAAGGTCTTGAGGTGCCGGTAGGTGCTGCTCAAGGGCTGCTCCAGCTGCAGGCTCAGCTCCTTGGCCGACACGGCTTCATGGGCCTGGCCGAGGGCGACGAGAATCTGCAGCAGGCGATCGGTCGGGGTGGTGTAGTTCATTTGGGCTCCTTGTGACCATGGTGCACAGGGTTTTCCCAAAGGGTGAAACAGGATTCCCACGCAGTGGGAAAAATCCTGTCAAAAGGCGACGAGGGGTTGCTGACGGTGGGGGCTGCGCCAGTGGTGTTGACCACCAGCGCCTTGCCGGTGGATCAGTCCTTGCCGAATACCGGACGGAAGAACGACCGCTCGTAGCTGAGAATGCACTTTGTGTCCTGGGCGTACTGGAAGGCCGCCAGACACTCAGGGTCCTTCATCGAGTCCTGGCGATAGCGCTCGTACTCGGCCAGGCTCGGGAAGGTGAACATCGCCAGGGCGATATTGTTGGCGCCTTCACTGGGCAGGAAGTAGCCATGGTGCTGGCCGCCGAAGCGCTCGACCAGGGGGATCCAGAGTTTGCCGTAGTGTTCGAACTCGGCGAGTTTGTAGGGGTCGAGGACGTAGCGCAGGTAGCAGGTGACCATGGTGGTGTTCTCTGTGAGGTTCAAGGGAATTCCGTTTTCAACGCTCGAGTCGATATTGCCATCAAAGAAACGCCCTACTTCAACACAGGATATTTCCCATATCCACTCAAAGTAACGCCATGCAAGGCTTCCCGGCACCGTGACCAGGGTGGAAACCACGCCCCCTGTAAATCCGCCTGCCAGGGAGGCTCGCCACCGTGTCCACCGCCATCGGCCTGCTGTTCGACCACAACCGCCACCGCCTCCAGGTCTCCCGCCTCGACAGCGCACTCGACGTGCTGGCCTTCGACGGCAAGGAGCACCTGAGCCAGCCGTACCGCTACCAGATCGAATTCACCTGCCCCGAGCTGGACCTGGCCGCCGAGCAACTGCTCGGCCGCAGCGCCTGCTTCAGCTTGCAACCGCGGCCGCAACAGCTACCGTCCCTGGGCCTGCCCGAACCCGAGATCAAACCGCTGCGCACCTGCTACGGGGTGATCGGCGCCTTCGAGCGCCTGTCCGCCTCCCGTGACGAGGCCCGCTACCAGGTCACCCTGCAACCACGCCTGGCCCGACTCGGCCTCGGCCGCCAGTACCGTATCTACCAGGACCAGTCGGTGCCGCAGATCGTCGAAAAAATCCTGCGCGAGCGCCACGACTTTCGCGGCGAGGACTTCCTCTTCACCCTGGCCCGCGAATACCCGCGGCGCGAACAGGTCATGCAGTACGGCGAAAGCGACCTGGCCTTCATCAGCCGGCTGCTGGCCGAGGTCGGCATCTGGTACCGTTTCAGCAGCGACGACCGCCTGCGCATCGAAGTGGTCGAGTTCCACGACGACACCCGCCACTACCAGTTCGGCCTCGAACTGCCGCTGCTGTCACCGTCGGGCCTGAGCAGCGGCGAGCAGGACGCCGTCTGGCAACTGCAGGCCAGCCACCGGGTGGTCGAAAAACAGGTCAATATCCGCGCCTACGACCACCGCCAGGCCCATGCCTACCTCGACGGTGAAATCGACCACACCCGCGGCGCGCTCACCAC
>NZ_JALRNF010000045.1 GCF_030272895.1 Pseudomonas sp. BGr12
AGGAGCAAGCGGTTTTGCCTACTTTTCCCAAGAGAAAAGTAGGCCGCCGTAAAGGCGGAAGGGGCCGGCAGCCTCGCTGCATTGAATGGATCAGCTCACAACCTAACCCCCCAACCCAAGGATCACAGCCCCCCGGGGATTCCGTGAAACCCCATAAATTTAGCCCCAAGCCGTTCGTCCCTCCTGATACCCGCGCTTTGTCCCGCGACCCGCCTGCGCGCCGCGAAAGCCGTTCCGATCAGCCCAGCAACGAGATGGCAATGACCAAGACCCGTTCCCGCAAAGCCCTGTACATCGGCCTGCCCCTTGCCCTGGCGGTGGCCCTGGGCGCCGCCGCTGCCGGTTACCTCTACTACCAGAAAAACACCGGCTACCCGCGCCAGATCGTCGAGCAGGCCAATGCCCTGCACGAGCACATGCTCTCGTTCGACAGCCATATCACCGTGCCGCTGAAGTTCGGTGGCGAAGGCCAGGAAATCGACAAGGACGGCCCCGGCCAGTTCGACCTGGTCAAGGCCGGCAAGGGCCGCCTGTCCGGCGCGGCGCTGACCATCTTCGGCTGGCCGGAGCTGTGGAACGGCCCCAACGCCCCGCACCGCCCGACCCCGGGCTTTATCGACGAGGCCCGGCACCAGCAGGAAGTACGCTACAAGATCATCAGCAACATGGTCCGCGACTTCCCCAACCAGGTCGGCATCGCCTATACCCCGCAAGACTTCCGGCGCCTGAACGGCGAAGGCAAGTTCGCCATCTTCATCAGCATGCTCAACGCCTACCCGCTGGGCCGCGACCTCGACCAGCTGGACCTGTGGGCCAGCCGCGGCATGCGCATGTTCGGCTTCAGCTATGTGGCCAACAACGACTGGGCCGACTCCTCGCGCCCGCTGCCGTTCTTCAACGACACCCCCGATGCCCTCGGCGGCCTGTCGCCCCTGGGCGAGCAGGCGGTCAAGCGCCTCAACGACCTGGGCGTGATCATCGATGTGTCGCAGATGTCGACCCTGGCCCTGGAAGACGTCGCGCGCCTGTCCCGCACGCCGATGGTGGCCTCGCACTCGGCGCCACGGGCGCTGGTGGATATCCCGCGCAACCTCAGCGACAAGGAAATGCAGCTGATCAAGAACAGCGGCGGTGTGCTCCAGGTGGTGGCCTTCGGCACCTACCTCAAGCCGCTGAGCAAGCCCAGCCTGGACAAGCTCGAAGCCCTGCGCGCGCGCTTCGACCTGCAGCCCCTGCAGGGCCTGGCCAACGCGCTGATGCCCGGCGACGCGGTGATCGCCATCTGGCCCGAATCACGCTTCGGCGAATACGCCGGCAGCCTCTACGATATCGTCGACCAGGAGCCCAAGGCATCGCTCAAGGACTATGGCGATGCCATCGATTACGCGGTGAAGAAAATGGGCATCGACCACGTCGGCATCAGCTCGGACTTCAACGACGGTGGCGGCCTGAACGGCTGGAAGGATGTCAGCGAGCTCCGCAACGTCACCGCCGAGCTGCTCAGCCGTGGTTACTCCGAGGCCGACATCGCCAAGCTCTGGGGTGGCAACTTCCTGCGGGTCTGGGAGCAGGTGCAAAAGGCCGCCCGCCCTGTCGCCAGCCTTTCCACCCCTTGATCCAGGCAGCCTCGACCATGACCGACCGTCGCACCTTTCTCAAACAGGCCGGCCTGCTCGCCGCCAGCCTGCCCCTGCTGCCCCGGGCCCTGGCGGCAGCCCCGCCGGATTTCAGCGGCAAGGACAAATGGCAGCAACTGCGCCAGCTGTTCCCGCTGGACCCAAGCTACGCCCACTTCGCCAACTTCCTGGTCACTGCCCACCCGCGCCCGGTGCAGGAAGCCATCGACTACTACCGCGCCGAAATCGACCGCAACCCGGCGCGCTGGGTCGACTGGGAAACCGGGATCGAATGGCAGCGCGAAGGCGAGGTGCGCGAGTGGGCCGCCCGCTACCTGAACGTGCGCCCCCGCCAGATCGCCCTGACCGGCAGCACCACCGAAGGCCTGGGGATGATCTACGGCCGGCTCAAGGTCGCCCCCGGCCAGGAGATCCTCACCACCGAACACGAGCACTACGCCACCCGCAAGACCCTGGAGTTCCGCCAGCGCCAGGAAGGCACCCGGGTGCGCAAGCTGCGCCTGTTCCAGCAGCCGCGCGAGGTCTCCACCGACCAGGTGCTGAGCACCATCGATAAAGCCATCACCGCCGATACCCGGGTGCTGGGCATGACCTGGGTGCACTCGGGCAGCGGGGTCAAGCTGCCCATCGGCCAGATCGGCGAGCTGGTGCGCCAGCACAACCGCAACCGCGACGAAGACCGGCGCATTCTCTACGTGGTCGACGGCGTCCACGGCTTTGGCGTGGAGAACGCCAGTTTCGCCGACTTCAACTGCGACTACTTCATCTCCGGCACGCACAAATGGATGTTCGGCCCGCGCGGCACCGGGATCATCTGCGCCGCCTCCGAGTCGATGCAGAACCTGGTGCCGACCTTCGCCACCTTCTCCGAAGACAAGGACTTCGCCACCATCATGACCCCCGGCGGCTATCACGCCTTCGAGCACCGCTGGGCGGCGGGCAAGGCCTTCGAACTGCACCTGCAGCTGGGCAAGGCCGAGGTCCAGGCGCGCATCCACCAGCTCAACGACTACCTCAAGCAGCACCTGCTCGAACACCCAGCCTTCGAGCTGGTGACGCCGCTCAGTCCCGACTATTCCGCCGGCTTCACCTTCTTCCGGGTCAAGGGCCAGGACCCCGACGCCCTGGCCAACTACCTGGTTCAAAACCGCATCGTCGTCGACGCCGTGGACCGCGATGCGGGGCCGGTGCTGCGCATGGCGCCAGGGCTGCTTAACGACGAAGCGCAGGTCGACCGGGCCATGGCCTTGCTGCGCAAGAAAATCGGCTGAGCAGCGCAGTAAATTCTGCCACGGACGGCTCGTTCTATCGGTGTACTTGCGCAGGACCAGGGGCGCTTTGCCAAGCCCCCTCCCGACCATCCAAGGAACCGTCCCCATGAGCCAGTCCCCCTCCCTCGACACCATCCACGACCTGATCGGCGTCGGTTTCGGCCCTTCCAACCTGGCCCTGGCCATTGCCCTGGAAGAACTGGCCGAAACCAACGGCCACGCCCTCGACGCCCTGTTCATCGACAAGCAGAGCGACTACCGCTGGCACGGCAACACCCTGGCCACCCAGAGCGAACTGCAGATCTCCTTCCTCAAGGACCTGGTGTCCCTGCGCAACCCCACCAGCCCCTACAGCTTCGTCAACTACCTGCACCAGAAGCAGCGCCTGGTCGACTTCATCAACCTGGGCACCTTCTACCCGTGCCGGCTGGAGTACAACGACTACCTCAAGTGGGCCGCCGAGCATTTCGCCACCCAGGCCGTCTATGGCGAGGAAGTGCTGCGCATCGAGCCGGTGCTGGACAAGGGCGAGGTCGAGCACCTGCGCGTGATCAGCCGCGACCCGCACGGCCGCGAACTCAGCCGCCTGGCCCGCTCGGTGGTGGTCGGCAGCGGCGGCACGCCGAAGATCCCCGAGGCCTTCGCCGCCTTGCGTGACGATCCACGGGTGTTCCACCATTCGCGCTACCTCGCGGCCCTGGAGCAACTGCCCTGCGCCCAGGGCAAGCCCATGCGCATCGCCATCATCGGCTCCGGCCAAAGTGCGGCGGAGGCCTTTATCGACCTCAACGACAGCTTCCCGTCGGTCAAGGTCGACATGATCCTGCGCGGTTCGGCCCTCAAGCCTGCCGACGACAGCCCGTTCGTCAACGAGGTGTTCACCCCCGACTACACCGACCTGGTGTTCAACCAGCCTGCCGGCGAACGGGCCAAGCTGATCGAGGAATACCACAACACCAACTACTCGGTGGTCGACATCGACCTGATCGAGCGCATCTACGGCATCCTCTACCGGCAGAAAGTCGCCCACCAGTTCCGCCATGCCGTGCTGTGCCGCCGCCAGGTGGAAACGGTGACCAGCAGCACCCTGGGCATCGAACTGACCCTGCGCGACCTGGCCACCCAACAGACCCAGACCCACCGCTACGATGCGGTGATCCTCGCCACCGGCTACGAACGCCGCTCGCACCAGAACCTGCTGGCGCCGCTGGCCGATCACCTGCAGGCCTTTGCGGTCGGCCGCGACTACCAGTGCCTGGCCAACCAGGGCTTCAAGGCCGCCGTCTACCTGCAGGGCTTCTGCGAAGCCAGCCACGGCCTGAGCGACACCTTGCTGTCGGTGCTGCCGATCCGCGCCCGGGAAATCGGTGAGTCGCTGTACCAGACCCTGGGCAAACCGGCCGCCCGGCCCTTGATCAACGCTCAGACCCTCAAGGCGCTCGCATGAACTCAAGCTCCCGCGGCGCAACCCGAGAACTGCTGCAACTGCTCAGGCCCTTCTGGCCGATCGTGCTGCTGTCGATTGCCCTGGGCATTATCGGCGGTGCCAGCGTCACCCTGTTGCTGGCCCAGATCAACCAGGCCCTGCATACCCCGGACGGTGTCGCCAGCGGCATGCTCTGGGCCTTCGCCGGCTTGTGCCTGCTGTCGCTGCTGGGCACCGGGCTGTCGGACATGGGCAGCAACTTCGTCGGCCAGCGCATCATCCTCAAGCTGCGCAAGGAGCTGGGGGAAAAGGTGCTCTGCGCGCCGATCGACCAGATCGAACGCTACAAGAGCCATCGCCTGATTCCGGTGCTGACCCACGACATCTACACCATCAGGGACTTCTCCTTCGCCTTCGCCCCGCTGACCATCGCCCTGACCGTCAGCCTCGGCTGCCTGGGCTACCTGGCGATGCTGTCGTGGCCGTTGTTCCTGCTGCTGGTCGGCGGCCTGGTGCTGGGCCTGGGTGCGCAACTGGTGGCCCGGCGGCGCGCCATTGAAGGTTTCGACAAGGCCCGTGAAGCCGAAGACGAACTGCAGAAGCAGTACCACGCCATCGCCGAAGGCGCCAAGGAACTGCGCATGCACCGGCCACGGCGCAACCGCCTGTTCAACCAGCGCATTCTCGGTACTGCCGAGGCGATCTGCCAGACGCAGATTCGCGCGATGAACACCTTTATCGTCGCCAAGAGCTTCGGCTCGACGCTGTTCTTCGTGGTCATCGGCCTGGCCCTGGTGATCGAACGCCTGCTGCCGGGCATGGACAAGGCGGCCATGAGCGGCTTCGTGCTGGTGCTGCTGTACATGAAGGGGCCGCTGGATCAACTGGTCAGCGTGCTGCCGATCGTCAGCCGGGCGCAGATCGCCTTCCGCCGCGTCGCCGACCTGTCCCGGCAGTTCTCCTCCCCCGAGCCGCACCTGCTGCTCAACGAATCGAACGTGGCACCGCTGCCGTTCACCAGCCTGGAGCTGCGCAACGCCGGCTACACCTTCGCCCCCAGCCCCGGTGTCGTGCCGTTCAGCCTAGGCCCGGTGAACCTCAAGGTGCAGCGCGGCGAGATCGTCTTCATCGTCGGCGAGAACGGCGGTGGCAAGACCACCCTGATCAAATTGCTGCTTGGCCTGTATGCGCCGCAACGGGGCGAGCTGCGCCTCAACGGCCAGCTGGTGACCCCCGAGACGCGCGACGACTATCGCCAGTCGTTCACCACGATTTTTGCCGACTACTTCCTGTTCGACGACCTGGTACAGAGCGATGCCCAGGTGCCCCAGGCGGCCGAGCAGTACCTGCAGCGCCTGCAGATTGCCCACAAGGTCGGCATCGATAACGGCCGCTTCACCACCACCGACCTGTCCACCGGCCAGCGCAAGCGCCTGGCCCTGGTCAGCGCCTGGCTGGAGCAACGGCCGGTGCTGGTGTTCGACGAATGGGCCGCCGACCAGGACCCGGCGTTCCGCCACATCTTCTACACCGAGCTGCTGCCGGAGCTCAAACGCCTGGGCAAGACCATCATTGTCATCTCCCACGACGACCGCTACTTCCACATCGCCGACCAGTTGCTGCGGATGCAGGCGGGCTGCGTCGCCAGTGCCCTGGAAACCGCCTGAGAAGGAACCTTCACGATGATTCACCCGCTCGTTTTCGCCGTCGGCCTCGGCCTGCTCAGTAGCCATGCGCACGCGGCAGCGCCCAGCACCCCGGGCTCGGTATTCCAAGAGTGCAAGGACTGCCCGCAGATGGTCGTGCTGCCCGCCGGCCAGTTCACCATGGGCGCTCCCGAGGGCGAACTGGGCCGCGAGGCCGATGAAGGCCCGCAGCATCAGGTCAGCTTCGCCCGCCCGTTTGCCGTGGGCCGCTACGCGGTGACCGCCGGTGAGTGGAGCGCCTATGCCAGGGCCACCGGCGCCACCCCGCCCGATGGCGACACCCGTCCCGGCCGCGCCTGCAAGGCCGGACAACCCAGCTACCCGATGGGCCCCAAACAGCCCCAGGTGTGCATCAACTACCAGGACATGCAGGGCTACCTCGCCTGGCTGTCCAAACAGACCGGCGCCACCTACCGCCTGCTCAGCGAAGCGGAGTGGGAATATGCCGCCCGCGCCGGCTCCGCAGGTCCGTTCCCGTTCCCGTTCGACAAGGAAGGCGAATACCAGATCAGCAAGCACGCCAACACCTACGGCCCGGCAGACGGCTTCAGCTACGCCGCGCCGTCGGGCAGCTACCCGGCCAATGCCTTCGGCCTCCATGACATGCATGGCAACGTCTATGAGCGGGTCGAGGACTGCTGGCACAAGAACTACGAAGGCGCCCCCGGCGATGGCAGCGCCTGGACCGATAGCGGCTGTGAAACCCGCCAGATCCGTGGCAACGACTGGACCGAAGCGCCGATCTTCACCCGCTCCGGCAACCGCAACACCCGCGCGCCAGAAGTACTCGGCGACTGGCTCGGCTTTCGGGTAGCCCGCGACCTCTGACCCCGCCCCCGCGCGGCAGGCCCGACGGCCTGCCCGCGCCTAAATCGATGTCTCGATGCTTCGTTCCCTAAGCAGAACTTTTTCGCGAAGCCCGCTCGAGAATCGACCATGCACACCCTCGATCCCTGCCTTGATGACGACCTGTTGGCCCTGCTCCTGGCCGAAGACGACCTTTCCCCCGCATTCGCCGCCGACAGCACCCCAGGGCCGGTCGAGCCACTGACGGGGCCACTACCGCTGTCGTTCGCCCAGCAGCGCTTGTGGTTCCTGCAGCAACTGGAGCCGGACGGCAGCGCCTACAACATGCCCAGGGTCCTGCGCCTGGACGGACAGATGGATGCGCAACGGCTGGAGCGGGCGCTGAACCGGGTGATCGAACGCCACGCCATCCTGCGCACACGCTTCGAACAGGGTGACCTTGAGCCGCAGCAAGTCATCGAACCCCATGCCCGCCTGGTGCTTGAGCAGGTGTCGTTGAGGCACCTGCAGGGGCAGGCACTGGACGACGCACTGCAACAGCAGATCGCCGCGCAGGCAGGCACGCCGTTCGACCTCAGTATCGCCCCGCTGATCCGTGCAGTGCTGCTTGAGACCGGCGAGCAGCAGCACTACCTGTTGTTGACCCTGCACCATATCGTCTGCGATGCCTGGTCCAACCCGCTGCTGATCGCCGACCTGTCCCGGGCCTACGGCCTGGGCGCCGAGCAGGGCCTGCCGGTGCCGGCCCAGCAGTACGCCGACTACGCCCGCTGGCAACGCCACAGCTACCCGCAAAGCCCGCAGTTCAACGCCAGCAGCCGCTACTGGCGCGACTACCTGGGCGACGAGATCCCGCCACTGGCCCTGCCCCAGGATCATCCGCGCCAGTCGGGCCAGCGCCATATCGCCGGCTATCACCTCGACCAGCTCGACCCCGATACCTGTGCGCAGTTGCAGACGCTATGCCGCGCCCACCGGCTGCAGCCGATGGTGGTGCTGCTGGCGGCCTGGCAACTGCTGCTGGGCCGCTACAGCGGGCAAAGCGACTTCACCGTCGGCATTCCCAGCGCCACCCGCACCCGCAGTGAAACCCAGGAACTGGTCGGCCTGTTCGTCAGCAGCCAGGTCTACCGCGCCCGGCTGTCGCCCGAGACCACCGGCCTGGAACTGCTCAACCGCCTCAAGGCCGACAGCCTGGCGGCCCTGGAGCATGCCGACTACCCCGTCGAACAGATCCTCGAATCCCTCCAGCTGCACCGCAGCAGCCACGCCAACCCGCTGTTCCAGACCCTGTTCAACTGGCGCGTGAGCAGCGCGGATGCGGTCGCCCTGAAACTTGGCGCGCTTGAGGTGAGCGTCCTTGAAGGCGGCCCACGCCAGGCCAAGTTCGACCTGTCGCTGGAGGTGGACTATGCCGCCGATGCCATCGGCGTGAGCCTGGAATACAGCACCGACCTGTTCAGCCCCGCCACCGTCGCCACCATGGCCCGGCACTGGCAGCACCTGCTGCGGGCACTGCTGGCCGAGCCCGAGCGGCGCATCGATGAACTGCCGATGCTCAGCCCCGGCGAACAGCAGGCGATCCTGCGCGGCCTGAACCAGACCGAGGTGGCCTACCCTGGCGAGTTCCGCGTCCAGCGCCTGATCGAGCAACAGGCCCGGCGCACGCCCGAGGCCTGCGCCCTGGTGTTCGCCGATCGGCACCTGAGCTACCGCCAGCTCGACCAGCAGGCCAACCGCCTGGCCCATGCCCTGGTCCGGCGCGGGGTCGGTCCCGAGGTGCTGGTGGGCATCGCCGCCGAACGCTCGCTGGAAATGGTCATCGGCCTGCTGGCCATCCTCAAGGCCGGTGGCGCCTATGTGCCGCTCGATCCGGAATACCCGGCCGAGCGTCTGGCCTACATGTTCGAGGACAGCGCCATCGGCCTGCTGCTGACCCAGCAGCACCTGCAAGGCAGCCTGCCGCCCTTCGCCGGCCAGACCCTGCTGCTGGACGCCGACTACAGCCAGCTGCCCGACCACGCCCCGGCGGTGGAGGTCGACGGCGAGCACCTGGCGTATGTCATCTACACCTCCGGCTCCACCGGCAAGCCCAAGGGCGCCGGCAACCGCCACCTGGCCCTGCACAACCGCCTGGCCTGGATGCAGCAGGCCTACCGGCTGAGCGCGGCCGACACCGTGCTGCAAAAGACCCCGTTCAGTTTCGACGTATCGGTCTGGGAGTTCTTCTGGCCGCTGATCCAGGGCGCACGCCTGGTGATCGCCGCCCCCGGCGAGCACCGCGAACCGGACAGACTGATCGCCAGCATCGAGCGCCACCAGGTCACCACCCTGCACTTCGTGCCGTCGATGCTGCAGGTGTTCATCCACGAGCCAGGGGTCGAGCGCTGCACCTCGTTGCGGCGCATCGTCTGCTCCGGCGAAGCGCTGCAGGCCGATGCCCAGTACCAGGTGTTCGCCAAGCTTCCGGAGGCCGGCCTGTACAACCTCTATGGCCCCACGGAAGCGGCCATCGACGTCACCCACTGGACCTGTCGCGACGAAGGCCTGGACAGCGTGCCGATCGGCCATCCGATCGCCAACCTCTATACCCATGTCCTCGATCACAGTTTCGGCCCGGTACCCAACGGCACCCCGGGCGAGCTGCTGCTCGGCGGCTGTGGCCTGGCCCGGGGTTATCACCGCCGCCCGGCGCTCACCGCCGAGCGCTTCATTCCCGACCCGTTCAGCCCGACGCCGGGCGCGCGGCTGTATCGCACCGGCGACCTGGCCCGCTACCGTGCCGATGGCGCCATCGACTACTGCGGACGCATCGACCATCAGGTGAAGATCCGTGGCCTGCGTATCGAGCTGGGTGAGATCGAGGCCCGGCTGCTGGAGCAACCCGGCCTGCGTGAAGCCGCCGTGCTGGCCCAACCCGGCCCGACCGGCCTGCAGCTGGTGGCCTATGTGGTCGGCGCCGTCGATACCCAGATCAGCGAACTGCAAAGTGCGCTGCGCGTGCAACTGCCGGACTACATGGTACCGGCGCATATCCTGCTGCTCGAACAGCTGCCGCTGAGCCCCAACGGCAAGCTCGACCGCCGCGCCCTGCCAATGCCGGAAGTCAGTCAGGGTGAGTACGTCGCCCCACGCAACCAGCGTGAAGAACACCTGGTGCAACTCTGGCAAACGCTGCTGCGCCGCGAACCGATCGGCGTCACCGACAACTTCTTCGAGCTGGGCGGCGACTCGATCATCTCCATCCAGGTGGTCAGCCGTGCGCGCCGCCTGGGCCTGCAACTCAACCCAAGGGACCTGTTCGAACACCAGACCATCGAAAGCCTGGCCAGGGTCGTGGTGGAGGTCGACCAGGGGCCGCTGCAGGGAGCCAGCCTGCTGCAGGACCTGCGAGCATTCGCCCGCGGCCCCCAGGGGCGCGCCGAGCTGGCGTACTGGCAGGCGCTACTGCAAGGCGCGGACAACGAACTGCCGGGCGCCCCTGCGCTGTGCAGCGATCATCAGATGACGCGTGTCCAGACCCGGCTGGATCGGCACCAGACCCTATGCCTGCTGCATGAAGCAGCGGACGCCTACCGCACCCAAACCCATGAACTGCTGCTGAGCGCACTGACCCTCACCCTGTGCCGCTGGACCGAACAGGCGGATGTGCTGATCCAGTTCCAGGGGACGGGTCGCGAGACCCGCTTCGAGGCGATAGACCTGAGTCGCAGCCTGGGCAATTTCACCTGCCAGTTCCCGGTCAGGCTCACCGCGGCGCCGTCGCTGGCGGATTCGATCAAAGGCACCAAGGCGCACCTGCGCGCCGTCCCCAACCACGGCCTGGGCTTCGGCGCCCTGCGCTACCTGGGCGATACCGACAGCCGCGAGGCGCTGGCTGCCCTGCCGGTGCCACGGGTCACATTCGACTATTTCGATCCACTCGACAGCAGCGTCGGCGAGCCGTTGTTCATACCGAGCGATGAAGCACCAGAGGCCGATGCGCCTCTGGGCAATGGGCTACACATCAAGGGCCAGGTGCAGGACGGTGAACTCACCCTCGAGTGGCAGTTCGACCAGGCCCTGTTCACGCCTGAGACGATCCAGGCCCTGGCCGACGCCCTGGGCGAGCAACTGCACCGCCTGATCGAGCACTGCTGCGCCCCCGACCAGGGTGCGGTCACGCCCAAGGACGTGCCGCTGGCGCAGCTGTCCCAGGCCCAGCTTGATCGATTGATCGACAGCCCGCGCCAGCTCGAAGACCTCTACCCGCTGTCGCCGATGCAGCAAGGCATGCTATTCCATGCCCAGCTCGATGGCGGCCAGGGCGATTACCTGCAACAGCTGCAACTGGACGTCGCCGGCCTCGATATCGAGCGCTTTAAGCGCGCCTGGCAGGCCACCCTGGACAGCCATGGGATCCTGCGCAGCAGCTTCCACTGGGGCGAAGGCCTGGCGGTGCCGCTGCAACGGGTGAACCGCCACCTGAGTGCCGAGTTCACCTGCCACGCCCAGGGCAGCCTCGACGCGGGGCAACTGGCCGACCAGGAGCGCGAACGCGGCTTCGACCTCGGCAAGGCGCCCTTGCTGCGCTGGTCCGCCTTGCAGCAAGGCAGCGACCACTGGCACCTGGTGTTCACCAGCCACCATATCCTGCTCGACGGCTGGAGCACCTCGCAGCTGTTCGCCCAGCTGATGCAGCGTTATCACGGCATCACGGTGCCGCCACCCAGGGCGCGCTTCAGGGACTACATCGCCTGGCTGCAAGGGCGTGACCAGCAAGCCGACCTCAACTTCTGGCAACAGTACCTGCACGGCCAGGACGCCCCTACCCTGCTCGCCCCGCAGACCCTCAACGCAACCCCGGGGCCGGTCGAACATGGCTGCTGCGAGACGCTCCTCGACGCCACCCGCACCCGGGCGCTGGAACAGCTCGCGCGCAGCGCCAGGGTCACCGTCAACACCCTGGTCCAGGCCGCCTGGGCCCTGCTGCTGCAGCAGTACAGCGGGCAGACCAGTGTCGCCTTCGGCATCACCGTGGCCGGCCGGCCAGCCACCCTGGCCCATGCCGACGAGCAGATGGGCCTGTTCATCAATACCTTGCCGGTGATCGTCCAGCCACGTCCGGAACAAGCCCTGGGCCAGTGGTTGCAGGCCCTGCAGGCCGACAACCTGCGCCTGCGCGAGCATGAGCACAGCCCGCTGTTCGAGATCCAGCGGCTGTTCGGTGGCGTGCTGTTCGACACCTTGCTGGTGTTCGAAAACTACCCGGTCGACGAAGCCCTGCAACAGCAGACCGACGACCAGTTGCAGATCGGCGCCATCACCGCCCATGGCCAGACCCACTATCCGCTCAGTGTCGCGGTCGGCCTTGGCCAGTGCCTGGACATCAAGCTGCACCATCGCCTCGACCGCGTGAGCGTGGCGCGTGCCGAGCAGATCAGCGCGCACCTGCTCGCCTGGCTGCAGGCCCTGAGCCAGGCCAGTGCCGGGCAGGCGCTTGGCGAGTTGGCGATTGCCCACCCGCAACCAGCCCCGGCGCTGCCCACGGCACCCGCCGCGTGCATCCACGAACTGTTCGAGCAACAGGCCCGACGCACGCCTGAGGCCATCGCCCTGGTCGATGACCAAGGGCAGTTGAGCTACGACCAGCTGCAGTGCCAGGCCGAGCAAATCGCCCGTTACCTCATCGACCTTGGCCTCGCACCCCAGGGCCGCGTCGGCCTGGCCCTGATGCCATCGTTCAAGCGGATCGCCGCGCTGCTGGGCATCCTCAAGGCCGGTGGCTGCTATGTGCCGCTGGACCCGAGCTACCCGACGGAGCGCCTGCAGCACATTATCGACGACAGCGGCCTGACCTTGCTGGTGACCGAATCCGCCGTGCAGGACCGACTGCCACCCTTCGCCGGTGCGGTACTGGATATCGCCGCAGTCGATAGTGCAGTCGCCGAAACCCTGCCGGCCGTCCAACGCTTCAGCTCGCCGCAGCAACTGGCCTATGTGATCTACACCTCCGGCTCCACCGGCCTGCCCAAGGGCGTGGCCGTGGCCCATCAGGCCGTGGCCCGGCATTGCCTCGGCGCGGCCGAGGCCTATGGCCTGGACGCCACTGATCGCTGCCTGCAGTTCGCCTCGATCAGCTTCGATGCGGCCAGCGAACAGATCCTCATGCCGCTGCTGCGCGGGGCCAGCCTGCTGGTCGGCGACACCCACCAGTGGACCAGCCAGGACCTGGCCGATGCCGTCGAACGCCACGCCGTGACCTGCCTCAACCTGCCGCCCTCGTACTTTTTCGAGACTGCCCGGGTGCTGCAGGGCCAGGGCCGCTGCCTGCAGGTCAAGACCTGCATCCTCGGCGGCGAAGGCTGGAGCCGCGAGCACTACGACAAGCAGCACGGCATCCGCTGCCAACGCCTGATCAATGCCTACGGGCCCACCGAGGCGGTGATCACGCCCCTGGCCTGGCATGTGCCCCTGGATGCCCGGGGCGAGCGGCTGGCCATCGGTACACCGCTGGGGGCACGCCAGGCCCACGTGCTGGACGCCATGCTCGGCCAGCTGCCCGCGCACCTGAGCGGCGAGCTGTACCTGGGCGGTGAACTGCAGGCCCAGGGTTACCTCAACCAGCCGGCATTGACCGCACAACGTTTCATCCCCGACCCTTTCGGCGCGCCGGGCGCCCGCCTGTACCGCACTGGCGACCTGGCCGAGCGTGGTGACGACGCGCTGCTGTACTACCACGGTCGCTGCGACCAGCAACTGAAAATCCGCGGCCTGCGCATGGAGGCCGGCGAAATCGAAGGCCGCTTGTGCGCCCTGCCCGGCATCCACCAGACCCTGGTCATGCGCCACCCGCAGGCCGACAGCCTGCTGGCCTATGTCAGCTTCAGCGACAATGCGCAGCTCAAGGCTACCGACCCAGCCGTGCTCAAGCGTCAGCTTGGCGAGCACTTGCCGGCATATATGGTGCCGAGCGATATCGTGCTGCTGGAGCAGTGGCCACTGACCCACAACGGCAAGATCGACCGTCGCCGCCTGCCGTTGCCCGAGCGCGTGCGGGGTGCCGCCGACAGCACGCCGGCCACGGCCCTGGAGCTGCGCATGATCGCCGTCTGGGCCCAGGTGCTGGAGCTGGCGCCGGAGCAGGTCGGGGTGCAGGACAACTTCTTCGAGCTGGGGGGCCATTCGCTGAAAGTGCTGGTGGCGGTGTCGGCGATCAAGGCCGAGCTGGGTGTGGAACTGACCCTGCACGCCTTCATCCAGCAGCCATCGCTGCGAGAGCTGTGCGCCTACCTCGAAGGCCAGGGCAGCCGGCGCAGCGCGATCATCGACCTCAACCGCTCACACCAGCCACGCACCCTGTACTGCCTGCACCCGGGCGGTGGTTCGGCGCTGTGCTACTTCCCGCTGGCGGCGGCTTTGGTCGAGCAGGTCCGGGTCAAGGGCCTGATGTTCCACGACTACGTCAACGACCCGGCCACCCCGCGTCCCGACTGGCAGCAGATGGTCGACGACTACACCCGGCAGATCCTTGCCGACCAGCCCGAGGGTGACGTGCACCTGCTGGGCTGGTCGCTGGGCGCGCCGCTGGCGATGCAGATCGCCCGCAACCTGGAAGACCAGGGGCGGACCGTGGGCTTTCTCGGCCTGCTCGACCCGACCGTCGAGCACAAGGGCTCACCCGCCGGGGGAGCGGTCAGCGAACCGGCCGATAGCGACGGCCAGCCGCTGCGGCTGCAGGCCCTGACCGGATTCTTCTCGCTGTTGTTCGTCAAGCACGCCGAGACCGCCGGACGCTACTGCGAGGCACGGGGCAACCCGCTGCTCGATGATGCGGTGGTCGAGGACTTCATCCGGTGGTCGGTGAGCGTTGCCGACATCAGCGCCGAACAGGCGCGGGCGGTGTTCCTCAACGTCAGTACCGAACGCGAAGTGGCCCTGGGCAAGTCGGTCTATGCCTACCTGGAAAAACTCTCCGAAGACCTGCATTACCCGTCGTTGCAAGTGCCTGCCCATTGCTGGTGGTCGGCACTGGACACCCCGGATTTCGAGGTGCGTACCCAGGCGTTGGCGCGTTTGAATGAACAGCGGCGGGTTGCTTATTGCCGCGGCTTCGACGTGACCCATGCGACGCTGGCGTACTCGCCGCAAGTCATCGACGACATCTGCCAGGCCCTGGCCTGACCTGCTGGCAATGCCAGCTCCCACAGCGCCAGTGTGACTGTGGGAGCGGGCTTGCCCCGCGATGCGATGTAACTGACTACACGCAATCGCGGGGCAAGCCCGCTCCTACAGGGTTCGTGCAGGTCAGTCTCCACAAACAACAAGGCCGGCAACCCTGTGAGGGTGCCGGCCTTGTTGTTGCGCTATGCGCTGACTCAGTAGGTACCGCGCAGGGTCAGCATGAAGTTGCGCGGGTCGCCGTAGAAGTTGGCGTACTCGGCTGTACCGATGGTCGAGTAGTACTTCTTGTCGGCCAGGTTGTTGCCGTTGAGCGCCACGCTCCAGTGCTCGTTCAGGCGGTAATCGGCAAAGGCGTTGTACACCGCGTACCCCGGCTGGGAGAAGTCGAGATCGCCCTCGGACACGTAGCTGGCGCTCTGTACGTTGACGCCGGCACCGACGCGCAGGTTCTCCAGGACACCGGGCATGCGGTAGGTCAGGAAGGCCTTGCCCAGATGCTTGGGCGTCAGGCTCAGGGTGGTGGTGGTGGTCGAGCCGGTGTCGGTGGCTACGTTGTGGTTGTAGGTGTAGCCGAAGGTGCCTTCCAGGCGATCGGTGATCTGCCCGCTGATCTCGAACTCGACGCCCTTGCTGGTGACCGAACCGTCATCCAGCCAGCAGCACGAGGCGCCCTGGCCGGAAGTCGACGGCGGGTAACGGGTGTCGCGCACGGCCTCACCATCACGCTTGGTGTAATACAACGCGGTGGTGGTGTTCAGGCGGCCGTCGAACAGTTCACCCTTGATGCCCACTTCATAGCTGCGCCCTTCGATCGGGTCCAGCGGCGAGCTGCCAGGATTGGGGCCCTTGAGGCTGCTGGCCTGGGATTTGTAGATCTCGGCGACGCTGGTATAGGCGGTCCACTCATTGGTCAGGGCATAGGTCAGCGCGGCAAACGGGGTGAACACGTTGTCGTCGCTGAACACCGTCTTGCTGTTCGAGGTCTGCGCACCGGTCGCATTGAAGCGGGTGGCCTCGAAGCTGTAGTAGTAGTCGTTGTAGCGACCGCCGAGGATCAGGTGCATCGGGTCGGTCAGTTGCAGGCGTACCGAACCGTAGAAACCGTTCTGCTTGATGTAGGTCGGCAGCACCTGGCTCAGGTAGGCGTTACCCTTGCGCGACGGGTAGTTGTCCGGGTCGAAGGCGAAAATGTCGCCCGCCGAGACGCGACTGCCCGAGGCGTAGGCATCGATGTCCTGCTTGGAGTTCTGCCAGGTGTAGCCCAGCACCGCATCGTGGCGACCGCCGAACAGGTCGAAGCCGCCCTTGATCGAGAAGTCCACCGCGCGATCGCGGTAGGTTTCGTCCTGGTAGGCCCAGACCGCGGTGGAGCCGGTGTGGGTCACAGGGTCGATGGAACCATAGAAGTTGTAGTAGTCGCGATCCTGCTCGTTGTTGGCATAGACGGTGTCGAGGGTGGCGGTCCAGTCTTCGCTCAGGCGTTGCTCGATGCGGGCATAGACGTTGTCGCCGCGACGGTTCTTGTAGTCGTGGTTGCCGGCCAGAAAGGTGCTGCGCGGCAGGTCCAGGTCATCACCGTTGCTGTAGCGCGGCAGGCCGTAGGCCTGGTCGGACGAGTTCAGGCGGTCGTGGGTGTAGCCGACGGTCAGCAGGGTGCTGTCGGTGATATCGGCTTCGAGCACGCCGTGAAACAGCTGGCGGTCGGCGTCGAACTTGTCGATATAGGAGTTGCGGTCCTGGTAGACGATGACACTGCGACCGCGCAGCCGGCCATCGAAGCCCAGCGGGCCGCTGACGTCCAGCTCGGTGCGGTAGTTGTCCCAGCTACCCACCGACTGGGTCACCGAGAACTGGTTGAAGGCGGTCGGCCGCTTGCGCACCAGGTTGACGCTGCCGCCCGGCTCGCCGTTGCCCGAGTACAGGCCGTCGGCACCACGCAGGATCTCGACGTGGTCATAGATGGCCATGTCCAGGTCTTTCCAGGCGAAGGCACTGACCCCCACCGGCGCGCCACCGTCGAGGCGGAAGTTGGTGATTTCAAAGCCGCGCGCCAGGTAGCGGGAGTTGGTCATGCTGCCCTGGTAGGCGGTCACCCCGGTGGTCTGGTTGAGCACGTCGTTCATGGTGGTCAGGTGCTGGTCGTCCATGCGCTGACGGGTGATGACGCTGACGCTCTGCGGGGTGTCCTTGATCGACTGCGGCATCTTGCCGATCGACACGGAACCTGTGGTGTAGGAGCCGGTGCCTTCGGTGGTGGCGCCAAAGCCTGCGCCGGTGACGCTGGTGGCGCCCAGTTCCAGCGCGGCGCTGTCGGGGGTACCGAGCAGCAGCACGGTGCCGTTGTCGATCTGGTAACGCAGGCCGCTACCGCGCAGCAGTTGCGTCAGGGCATCGACCGATTCCATCTCGCCGTTGACGGCGGCAGCGCGCTTGCCCTCCACCAGGCTCGGCTCGTACAGCACCTGCAGGCCCGACTGTTCGCCGAACTCGCGCAAGGCGCTGGCCAGGCTCTGGGCAGGGATGTGGACGTTTACCGGTGCAGCTTGGGCCAGCGAAGCAAAGCCCAGTGCGCCCAGCAGTACCCAGGACGCAGACCGGGAACGCTCCATGCTGGAAAGCGGCGACACCAATGAACGCAAACGACGTGCTGCAAGACTCATGACGACCCCATATAAACAAGAATGATTATACTTTAATTAAGCGTTTTCAATTAGACGCAGGGGCGTTTGCAAACCGGAAAACTTTTTCTCGATTTATTTTTTGGGTGTTGGGTGTTGGGGCTGTGAGCTTATCCATTCGATGCAGCGATGCTGCTGGCCCCTTCCGCCCTTACGGCGGCCTACTTTTTTCTTGGAAAAAGTAGGCAAAACCGCTCGCTCCTACATACGGCCCTACGCTGCGCTTCGGGTCCCCTCGCTACGGTGTCTTCCAGGGGCTGCGCGGCCTACGACTTGCTACGCCAAGTCTACGGCTCGCGTTCTTCGGCTACGCCGAAGGGTGCTGCGCACCCGCCCCCTCCAGACACCTACGCTCGGCCTCCTGAAGTCGCGAAGTTACGGGTGGCGCCTGCGCGGGCGCATCTTCGAAGGCAGATGTTGGCGCGGCCTGGCTGACGCCATCGCGGGGCAAGCCCGCTCCTACCCTTGCTCTTGCTCTTGATCTTCATGCGCGTTGTTTCAGGCGCCGCAGAATGCGACTTCAGGAGGCCGAGTGGAGGTGCCTGGAGGGGCCGTGCGCAGCACCTTCGGCGTTAGCCGAAGAACGCGAGCCGTAGACTTGGCGAAGCAAGTCGTAGGCCGCGTGGCCCCGGAGGGCGCCGGAGCGAGGGGACCCGGAGCGCAGCGTAGGGCCGGATGCAGGAGCAAGCGGTTTTGCCTACTTTTCCCAAGAGAAAAGTAGGCCGCCGTAAGGGCGGAAGGGGCCGGCAGCCTCACCACAGGGAATGGATAAGCTCGCAGCCCCAACACCCAAGCAAGGACACTCAGCCCGGATGGTTCTGCCTGAGCATCCGCGCCTTGGCGACAAGCGCCGCCCTCTCCTCTTCACTCATGGCATCCAGACGCAGACGCGCCTGAGCCAGGCGCTCGAACTGCCCACCCTGCGGCTCCACCTTGAGCAAAGCCGCCGCCAGCCCGGCAGCGCTGGCATGATCGAAGACAATGGCCGGCGGAATATCGCACTGCAACAACTTGCGAACGGCCGCCACCAACTTGATCACCAGCAATGAGTGACCACCTGCGGCGAAGAAGTCCTGCTCGACACCCAGTGAAGTTACGCCGAGCAACTGCCCCATGCGCTCGACCAACCAGCGCTCCAACGCCGTGGCAGCCTCCCTCGACTCACCCTGTGCAGTCGCCGCCAAGGTACCGAGCAACGCCTGGCGATCGATCTTGCCGTTGACCAACCGCGGCCACTGCGCCAACACCAGCACCCGCGTCGGCACCAACGCTGCAGGCAGCCGTTCGCGCAACAGCGCCAGCAACCGCACAGCGCTGTCGTCGGCCTGCGTGGTGACGAACGCCAGCAACTCGTCCTGATGCGCCAGCACCAGGGCGTCGCCGACCTGCCCGTGCTCACGCAGGCACTGCTCGATCTCTGCAGGCTCGACCCGAATCCCGCGCACCTTGATCTGCTGGTCGACACGCCCCAGCAGGACAATCCCGCCTTCAGCCCGGTACCGCGCCCGGTCACCGCTGCGGTACAGGCGCTGCCCCGGGTTGAACGGGTCGTCGATGAACACCTGGGCGGTCTGCTCGGCCAGGTTCAGGTAACCTCCGCTCAACTGCGCGCCACCGATGTACAGCTCACCGTCGATGCCACTGGGCAGCAAGCGCCGCTGCTCATCCAGCACATACACCCGGTTGTTGGCCAGCACCCGGGTCAGCGGCACCTGGCCCTCGGCGCTGGTGATGCGGTGAATCATCACCCCCACGGTGGTTTCGGTCGGACCATAGTGGTTGAACAACCGCAGTTGCGGACGCAGTTGCAGGATGCGTTCGAGCAGGGCCGGGCTGGGCGCCTCGCCGCCGAGCACCAGGGTCTGCGGCAACACCGGCGAACGGGCCTCGAGCAAGGCGGCCAGGTGCGACGGAACGATCTTCAGGCAGTCGATACCCTGTTCGCCGATGAAGCGGGCAAAGGCATCGCCATCCTGCATGATGGTGTCGTCGGCGACGTGCAGCGTCGCCCCCTGGTACAGCGCGCCGAACAGGCTGGTATGCCCCAGATCAGCGGCCACGCTGGAGCCGAAGGCAAAGTGACGGCACTGTTCCAGCTCCAGGGCCTCGCCGGCCGCGGCCACATAGTTGGCCAGTTGCCGGTGCTCGATCACCACGCCCTTGGGCGTACCCGACGAGCCAGAGGTGAACAACACATAAGCCGCATCACCACCTTGCACCTCGACCGGCTGCAGCGGACTTTCACAGTGCAGAGCCTGTCCGAGGTCGAGTACCGGCGCCGGCGTCCGGGTCACGCTGGCGATCGCCTGGGCATCGCCGAGCACACAACGCACGCCTGCCTGTTCGATGATCTGCACCTGGCGCTGCACCGGCCACTGCCGGTCCAGGGCGACGTAGGCTGCACCGCATTGCCAGCTGGCGAGCATGGCGATGATCCACTCGGCACTGCGCGGCAATGCCAGGGCCACGCGGTCGCCGCGCACCACCCCGGCCGCCTGCAGGTACGCCGCCACCCGCCCGGCCTGCTCCAGCAACTGGCCATAGGACCACTGCCGATCACCCTCCGCCAGCGCCACGGCCTGCGGTTGCAGGCGGGCCTGTTCGGCGATGGCCCGGGGCAACAGCACGGCGGCGCGCGCAAGGGGCCCGGCGCTGGCGTGCGCCAGCAGGCGCTGCTGCTCATCGGCGCTCAGCAGGCGCAGGGCGTCGAAGCGTGCCTGTGGCTGTTCGATCAACTGTTCAAGCAAGGTCCGGTACTGCTCCAGCAACGCTTGCATGGCGCCAGGCGTTGCGCAGGACTGCGGGTAATCCAGGTTCAGTTCGAGCAACTGGCCTGCGTCGTCGATCACCGCCTGCAGGCTCAGACCCGGTGTATCAACCTGGGCTGCAAGCAAGCGGGCATCCCAGCCCTGCCCGGCTGCGGGCTGCACCTGATAGCGGAACGGTTGCCACAAGGCGCTGGTCGCCGCCGGGCAGTACTCCTGCCAGGTGATCTGTTCATCCAGCTCATTGCCCAGGCGCGCCAGCCAGGCGGCGAAGGACTCCCCGGCATCGATCCGCAGGTTCAAGGGCAGGACCTGGCTGAACACACCGGCGCAGTCGGCGAAGTAGTCATAGTCTTCACGGCCGTCATGCTGCCAGGCGACGGTGAACGCCATCCGCCCGCTGACCCGGGCCAGCAGCCAATACCAGGCAGCCTGCAGCACCCGCTGGGGCGACTGGGCAAGGCTCGCCGCCAGTTCGGCAATGCCACCGATTCCGCCAAGGCTCACCAACGCGTCGGCACCCCGGGCCTCGGCCATGGCCAGTCCGTCGCTCGCCTGCGCCTGCCCCACCTGCTGCTGCCACCAGTGCCGGGCCGTGTCGGCATCTTCGTCCTGGGCAACTTCGGCACGCCATTCCAGATACTGGCTGAAACTGGCCTCATGTTCTTCCAGGGTGCCTCCCTGCACATAAGCAGCCCGCAACTGACGATAGAGCAGCGCCAGGCTCGCCACGTCGCATGCGCAAGCGGCGACCGCCAGTACCAGCACTACACCTTGCGCCCCACGCCAGGCGCCGATGCGCAGCAGCGGCTTGTGGATGTCGAACGGTTGCTGCAACCAGGCCTGCAGGCCCACCTCATCGACCTGGCCCTCCTGCCACTGCAGCGGCGTCACGTCTACCGGCTGGAAGCACTGGCGCAAACCACGGTAACCAGCCACCTCTTTCAGGCGCAGCCCCAGCGCCGGCTGATTGCCCAGCACCTGGGCCAGGGCCTGCTGCAGCCGCGCCGCATCTGGCGTGCCGGCGATATTCAACACCAGGGTATGCGCCGCCGTCGCCCAGGTGGCCGGCCCTTGCGGCAGGCGCGCAGCCTGCTGCGGGCTCAGCACCATACCGGTGTCAACGGCCTGCGGTTGCAATGTGCTCATGCGTCGATTGTCTCCTTGTCCGGCGATGGATCGTTCACCCGCGCCAGGGCCAGGCTTGTGCGCTCCACCATGTCACCCATGGCGACCACGATCTTGCGCGGCCCCTGGTATGGGTCGCGGGCGTGGGCCACGAGCATGTTGTCCAGCAGAATGATGTCGCCCTTCCTCCAGTCGAAACGCACCGCACAGGCTTCGTACAGTTCGCCGATCAACTGCAGGTCGGATTCGGCAATCGGGCTGCCATCTCCGTAGTAAACGTTTCGCGGCAGGCGATCATTACCGAACAGGGCCAACAAATCGTCGCGCACGTCGGCGTCGAGCCAGAACGGGTGATGCAGCTGTACCTGGTTGAAGAACGAATGCTCGCCGGTGTGTGGATGGCGGATGATCGCCGGGCACCAGGTGCGGATCTGCAGGGCGTCGTCTTCCAGCCACGACCACTGGATGCCGCTGTCACGGCAGCGCACCTCGACCTCGGCGCGGTCCTCGGTCTTGAAGAAATGCTGCCACGGCACATCGAGGTTGCCGGTGAAGGTACGCACGTAGAGCAGGCCCTTGTCCTCCAGGGTCTGGCGCAGCGGCTCCGGCAACCTGCGGTACATGTCCCGGCAATCGACCACCGGCGTGGCGCCGCCCACCGGCGACGGCAGCTCGCAGTAGAACATCTGCTTGCGCGGCCAGCGGTCCTGGTGCGAGCTCTCGTTGTGGAACAGGATCATCTTCTGCTCGGGGTACGGCGTGGAGCGGTAGGTGTTCTTGCCACCCTCCTTCTTCGGCAGGTCGCCGTACTGCCCGTACAGCCCCGGCTGCACCGCCTCGGCGAAGGCTTCGAAGCCCTCGATGCCATTGACCTCGAAGCCGCGGAACAGAATGCCGGCATGCTCGACCAGCTGGCGTTCGATGGCCTCGCGATGCGCATGGACCCACTGCACCAGGTCGACCCCGGGATCAAGCGGCTCGATCACCAGCGGAAAGCGCTGCCCTGCCAGGAGCGGATACTCGCGCACACTGGCGGCGACAGGAGCGGCAGCGCTCTTGCCCTTGGAGAGGAACTTGCCGAGTTTATCCTTCTTGCCCGGGTTATCCGGTGGCACTGCACTGGCGGCTAGGGCCATGTCGATATCTCCCACTGTGACTGCCTGATCGGCAGTAATCTGTTCAAGGATGGCGATCCAGGCCTTCACGAAGGCTTCAATGGTTTCTTGTTTGAACAGCGTTGCCGCGTACTGCCAGGTGCCGCTCAGGCCCTCGCCCTGCTCGCTCATGAACAGCGCCATGTCGAACTTGCTGTGCACCTGGGTCAGCGGCAGTTCTTCCACCTCGATACCGCTCAGGCGCGTGGCCCGGGCCGGCAGGTTGTTCATCACGAACAGCACCTGCACCAGCGGATTCATGCCCGCCAGGCGCGGCGTGCCGGCCGCCTCGACGATCTGGTCGAACGGCAGGTCCTGGTGTTCGAGGGCATCGAGAGTGACGCCGCGCATCGCCGCCAGGCGCTCGCGGTAGCTGGCCGAGGCCGGGAACTGCGAGCGCAGCGGCAGGACGTTGACGAAGAAGCCGATCAGCCCCTCCAGCTCCGGTTGATGACGACCGGCGATGTCGGCGCCGATGACCAGGTCGTCGCTGCCGCACAGGCGGTGCAGGAACAGGCTGAATGCCGTGAGCAACGCCACATAAGGCGTCACCCCGGCCTCGCGGGCCATGGCCTGGATGCGCTGGCTCAACGCTGCCGGCAGTTCGAACGACACCAGCCCGCCTTGCTGGCTGGCGCGAGCCGGCCGCGGGAAGTCCAGCGGCAAGGCCAGTTGACCGGAACAACCTGCCAGGCGCTGGCGCCAGTAGTCGGCCTGCTGGCCGAGCACGCCGCTGGCCTGCAACTGCGTCTGCCAGTACGCGTAGTCGGCATACTGGATCGGCAGCGGCGCCAGTTGCGGCGCCTGGCCTTGTTGCAGCTGGGCGTAGAGCGTCACCAGTTCGTTGACCAGCACACCCATGGACCAGCCATCGGAGATGATGTGGTGCATGGAGAACAGCAGCACATGCTCATCGGCCGCCAGGCGCAGGATCCGCGCACGCCACAGCGGCGCCTGCTGCAGGTCGATGGCCAGGCTGGCGTTGGCCAGGGCCGCTGCGGCCACCTGGGCTTCCTGTTGCGCGCGGTCCAGCGCCTGGAGGTCGACCAGCGGCACATTCAGGTCGATATGCGGATGGATCAACGCCAGCGGATCGCCCTCGTCATCCTGCAGGTAGGCGGTGCGCAGCACGTCATGACGCTCGACGATCAGCGCCAGGCTGTGCAGCAGGTGCTCGACCGACAGCTCGCCGTGCAGGCGCAGGGCCAGCGGCATGCCGTAGGCGGCGCTGCCACCGGCCAGTTGCTCGACCACCCACAGCCGGCGCTGGGCCAGTGAGAGCGGCGCCTGGTCGACGAAGGCCCGCGGTTGCAGACGTGGGTAATGTCCGGCCTGCGCTGCCTGTTGCGCCATCACGTGCGCGGCCAGGTCCGCCAGTTGCGGATGGTCGAACAGGTCGCGCAACTGCACCGCCAGCGGCAGGCTGTCGCGGCAGCGGGCAACCACCTGGGTCGCCAGCAGCGAATGGCCGCCGAGTTCGAAGAAGTGATCAGTGCGACCGACCTGCTCGACGCCCAGCACGTCCTGCCAGATGGCTGCCAGTTGCTGCTCGATTTCGCCGACCGGGGCCACGTAAGCTTGCTGTGCCTGCGCCACCTCCGGGCGTGGCAAGGCCTTGCGGTCGAGCTTGCCGTTGGCGGTCAGGGGCAGCGTTTCAAGGAATTGCCAGTGGGCCGGGACCATGTAGTCCGGCAGGTCGGCCTTGAGCTGCGCCTGCAGCACTTCGCGCAAGCCGCCCTGCTCCACCGTCGGCACCACATAGGCCAGCAGGCGGCCGTCCTCGGCCAGTACCACGGCTTCGCGCACCTGTTCCATGGCTTGCAGGCGGGCTTCGATCTCGCCCAGTTCGATGCGGAAGCCACGGATCTTCACCTGCTGGTCCATGCGGCCGATGTACTCCACCGCGCCATCGGCGCAGTAGCGGGCCAGGTCGCCGGTGCGGTACAGGCGGCCGCCGCTGCCGCCGAACGGATCGGGAAGGAAGCGCGCAGCGCTGAGGTCGCCCCGGTTCAGGTAGCCCCGGGCCAGGCCGTCGCGGCCGACATACAGTTCACCGACGCAGCCGGCCGGCACCGGGTTCAGATCGGCATCCAGCACATACCAGGACAGGTCGGGGATCGGCAGGCCGATGGGGCTGGCCGCGCCGTTGTCGAGGTCGGCCCAGGACAGCGGTCGGTAGGTCACGTGCACCGTGGTTTCGGTGATGCCGTACATGTTGATCAGCCGCGTCGGCACATCGCCGAAGCGCTCGAACCACGGGCGCAGGCCCTGCACGTCCAGTGCCTCGCCACCGAACACCACCGCACGCAGCGAGTGCTCACGCGGGTCGGCGCAGGCCATATGCATCAGTTGGCGGAACGCCGATGGCGTCTGGTTGAGCACCGTCACCTGCTCGTCGATCAGCAGCTGATGGAAGTCTTCCGGCGAGCGGCTGACCAGATACGGCACGATCACCAGGCGGCCACCGTGCAACAACGCGCCGAAGATCTCCCAGACCGAGAAGTCGAAGGCATAGGAGTGGAACAGGGTCCAGGTATCGGTAGCACCGAAGTTGAACCACTGCTCGGTAGCGGCAAACAGCCGTTGCACATTGTGATGGCTGAGCAAGGCACCCTTCGGCTGCCCGGTCGAGCCCGAGGTGTAGATGATGTAGGCCAGGTTGGCCGGGCTCATGTTCACCTGCGGATCGGCCTCGCTGTAGCCGTCCAGTGCCTCGTCCAGGTTCAGGGTCGGGCCGCTGAACGCCGGCAATTGCAGGTGCGCCTGGGTCAGCAGCAGGCTGATGCCGCTGTCCTCGATCATGTATTCCAGCCGCTGGGCCGGGTACATCGGGTCCAGCGGCACATAGGCGCCGCCAGCCTTGAGAATTGCCAGCAGGCCGACCACCAGTTCCAGCGAACGCTCGGCGGCCAGGCCCACGCGGCTTTCCGGACCGACGCCAGCGGCGATCAGGCGATGGGCCAGGCGGTTGGCGCGGGCGTTGAGTTCGCCGTAGCTCAGGCGCTGGCCCTCATACACCAGGGCCGTGGCTTGCGGCGTACGCGCCGCCTGCTCGGCGATCTGCTCGTGCAGGCAGGCCCGGGTATCGTAGCTGATCCGTGCCGGATTCATCGCCTCGATCAAAGCCTGACGCTGATCGCCGAGCATTTCGAGCTGGCCGACCAGTGTCCCGGCGTCGGCGCGCACCATGGCCATCAGCAGGTTGCCCAGCTGTCTGGCGAGATTCTCCAGCACGGCATCGGTAAAGCAGGCGCGGTCATAGCGCAGCTCCACCGACAAGCGATCGCTGAGCCCAACCACCAGCGTCAGCGGGTAGTGGCTCTGTTCGCGGTTGGCGACCTCACCGAAGCGCAAGCCACCGGGCGTACCAGCGGCCAGGGCCTGGGACACCGGGTAGTTCTCGAACACCATCAAGGTGTCGAACAGCGCCTCGCCGCCCTGCCCGGCCCAGCGCTGGATATCGAACAGCGGCGAATGCTCGTGCTCGCGCAGGCTCAGGTTACGCGCCTGCAACTCGACCAGGCACTGGCGCAGCGGCGTGGTGGCACTGTGGCCGAAACGCACCGGCAGGCTGTTGATGAACAGCCCGATCTGCTCCTCGACCCCGTGCAGTTCGGTCGGTCGCCCGGCCACCGTGGCGCCGAAGACCACCTGCTCGCGGCCCAGGTAGCGCTGCAGCAGGATCGCCCAGGCGCCTTGCACCAGGGTGTTGACCGTCACCTTGAGGCCACGGGCGTAGTCGGCCAGTTGCCCGGTCTGCTCGGCGCTCAGGCGCAGGTGATGTTCGGCGTAGCCGCTGTCACCGGTGGCCTTGCCGCCCAGCGCCGCCACCAGCAGGGCCGGCTCGCCGAGGTCGGCCAGCTCGCGCTGCCAGAACTGGCGGTCCTGCTCGACATCCTGGACGGCCAGCCAGTCGATGTAGTCGCGATAGCGTCCGCCAGGGCGCGGCGGCTCGTCGCCGGCATAGCGTTGCAGCACCTCGCCGAGCAGCCGCGCATTGCTCCAGCCATCCATGAGGATGTGGTGGTTGGTGTAGATCACATGCCAGCAATCCGCGGCACTGCGCACCAGAACCAGGCGCAGCAGGGGCGCCACGGCCAGGTCGAAACCGGCCTGCAGTTCCTGCCCGGCGATGCTGTCCAGGTACTGCGCAAGATCGGCCTGGTCACGCCCGTCGAGCAGACGTAGCGGCACCTCCACCTGCTTGCGCACCACTTGCAGCGGCAGCTCCAGCCCTTCCCAGACGAAACCGGTGCGCAGGATGTCATGACGGTCGAGCGCCGCCTGCCAGGCTTGCTGGAAGCGCTGCGGGTCGAGGCCGTGGATATCCAGGCGCACCTGGTTGATGTAGTCGCCACCGGCCTGTTCGTACAAGGTATGGAACAGCATGCCCTGCTGCATCGGCGACAGCGGGTAGACATCGTCGATCGCCCGCGCCGGCAGCGGCAGCTTGTCCAGCTGCGGCTGGGTCAGGCGGGCCAGCGGGAAGTCCGACGGCGATACGCCGCCCTGGGCCGTGTCGCAGCAGTGCGCGACCAGTGCCTGCAACTCGCCGACATAGGCGTCGGCCAGATGCTGAATGGTCGCTTCACTGAACATCTCGCGACTGAAGGTCCAGCTCAGGCTCAGCTCACCGCCGAAGACCTGGCCATTGACCGACAGCCAGTTGCCCAGCGGCGCCTCGTCGCCGACCTCCAGGCCATGGGCTTCGCTGGCCGGCATGAACGCGCCGGCCTGACCCTGGAAGCTGCTGTCGAACTGCCCCAGGTAGTTGAAGGTGATCCGTGGCTGTTGCAGAGCGCCCAGGGCGGCCTGCTGTTCGGCGCTGCCCAGGTGACGCAGCACGCCGTAGCCGATGCCTTTGTTCGGTACGGCGCGCAGGCGCTCCTTGACCTGCAGGATCGAGCCGCGCAGGTCGTCGCCCACGCTCAGGCGCACAGGAAACAGGCTGGTGAACCAGCCGACGGTGCGGGTCAGGTCGATAGCGTCGAACAGGTCTTCGCGACCGTGCCCTTCCAGTTGCACCATGACCTCGTCACGCCCGGTCCAGCGCGCGATCACCCGGCCCAGGGCGGTCAGCAGCAGGTCGTTGACCTGGGTGCGGTAGGCCGCCGGGGCGTCCTGCAGCAACTGGCCAGTGAGATGGGCATCCAGGCGACTCTGCACGCTGGCGGCATGGCGGATCTGCAGGCCGGCGTCCGGCTGCTCGCAGGGCAGCGCGGTGTCGACGTCCTGCGCCTGGGCAAGCCAGTAATCGAGCTCCGCTTGCAACGCGCCTTCGCGGGCATACTGCTGCAGGCGTTCGGCCCAGGCTTTGACCGAGCTGGTGCGCGGTGGCAGGGCTGGTGCCTTGCCGGCGCAGGCTTGTTCGTAGGCGCTTTGCAGGTCTTCCAGCAGGATCCGCCACGACACGCCATCCACCGCCAGGTGGTGGACCACCAGCAACAGGCGCTGGCCGCCGTCGGCGAGGTTCATCAGCACCGCCCGCAGCAGCGGACCGCCAGCCAGGTCGAGGCTGCGCTGGGCCAGTTCGCCTTCGGCTTCAATACCCCGGGCATCGGCGACGCTGACCTGCCATAGCAGGTCGGTAGGTGCGGCAGCATCGCTGTAGCGACCACGCCAGCCATCGGCGGCTTCATTGAAGCGCAGGCGCAGGGCGTCGTGGTGGTTCCACAGGGCCGCCAGGGCGGTTTCCAGCGCCGGCACCTGCAGAGCGTCACGCGGCTGCAGGAGTACCGACTGGTTGAAGTGATGTCGGTTGCTGACTACGTTTTCGAAGAACTGCTGCTGGATCGGCAGTAGCGCCAGCTCACCTTCGGCTGCGGCCTGGACGATCTGCGCGACTTCGCCGGTCTGTGCCACGGCAGCCAGGCCCTGCACAGTCTGGTGCTGGAACAGGTCCTTGGGGGTGAAGCGGATACCGGCATGGCGGGCGCGACTGACCACCTGGATGGAGACGATGGAATCGCCGCCCAGCTCGAAGAAGTTGTCGTTGACGCCGACCTGCTCGATGCCCAGCACGTCCCGCCAGATGCTTGCCAGTTGCTGTTCGATTTCGCCAACCGGGGCCACGTAGGCCTGCTGGGCCTGCGCCGCCTCCGGGCGCGGCAGAGCCTTGCGGTCGAGCTTGCCGTTGGCGGTCAGCGGCAGCATGTCGAGGAACTGCCAGTGCGCCGGGACCATGTAGTCCGGCAGGTCGGCCTTGAGTTGCGCTTGCAGCACTTCGCGCAGACCGACCTGCGCCACCGTCGGTACCACATAGGCCAGCAGGCGGCCGTCTTCGGCCAGCACCACGGCTTCGCGAACCTCCTCCATGGCTTGCAGACGGGCCTCGATCTCGCCCAGTTCGATCCGGAAGCCGCGGATCTTCACCTGCTGGTCCATGCGCCCGATGTACTCCACCGCGCCATCGGCGCAGTAGCGGGCCAGGTCGCCGGTGCGGTACAGGCGGCCACCGTTGCCGCCGAACGGGTCGGGGATGAAGCGTGCCCCGCTGAGGTCGCCCCGGTTCAGGTAACCCCGGGCCAGGCCGTCACGGCCGACATACAGCTCACCGACGCAACCGGTCGGCACCGGATTCAGTTCGGCGTCCAGCACATACCAGGACAGGTCGGGAATCGGCAGGCCAATAGGGCTGGCCGCGCCATTGTCCAGATCCGCCCAGGACAGCGGCCGGTAGGTCACGTGCACCGTAGTTTCGGTGATGCCGTACATGTTGATCAGCCGCGTCGGCGCCTCGCCGAAACGTTCGAACCAGGGACGCAGTCCCTGCACATCCAGCGCTTCACCGCCGAACACAACGGCACGCAGGCTGTGTTCACGCGGGTCGGCACAGGCCACATGCATCAGTTGGCGGAATGCCGACGGCGTCTGGTTGAGCACCGTGACCTGCTCGTCGATCAGCAGTTGATGGAAGTCTTCCGGCGAGCGACTGACCAGATACGGCACGATCACCAGACGACCACCGTGCAGCAGCGCGCCGAAGATCTCCCACACCGAGAAGTCGAAGGCATAGGAGTGGAACAGGGTCCAGGTATCGGTAGCGCCAAAGTTGAACCACTGCTCGGTGGCGGCGAACAGGCGCTGCACGTTGTGGTGGCTGAGCAAGGCGCCTTTCGGCTGCCCGGTCGAACCGGAGGTGTAGATGATGTAGGCCAAGTTGGCCGGGCTCATGCTCACCTGCGGATCGGCGTCGCTGTAGCCGTCCAGAGCATCATCCAGACTCAGGGTCGGACCAGAGAACGACGGTAGTTGCAGATGCGGCTGGGCCAGCAGCAGGCTGATGCCGCTGTCCTGGATCATGTATTCCAGCCGCTGCGCCGGGTACATCGGGTCCAGCGGCACATAGGCACCACCGGCCTTGAGGATCGCCAGCAGGCCGACCACCAGTTCCAGCGAACGCTCGGCGGCCAGGCCCACGCGGCTTTCCGGGCCGACGCCGGCGGCGATCAGGCGATGGGCCAGGCGGTTGGCGCGGGCGTTGAGTTCGCCGTAGCTCAGGCGTTGCCCCTCATAAATCAGGGCCGTGGCCTGTGGCGTACGCGCCGCCTGTTCGGCGATCTGCTCGTGCAGGCAACGCGGGCTGGCATGGCTGACAGTGACCGGATTGAGCCTGCGCAGGCTCTGTTCGCGACGCGCACCGAGCATGTCCAGTTCGCCCAGCGGCGTATCGGCGCTGGCGTGAACCAGGCTGTGCAGCAACTGTTCGAGGTCGAGCAACAGCGTGGCGATCTGCGCCTCGCTGAACGCTTCGCGCTGGTAACGCAGGTGCAGGCGTAGCGAATCGTCGCAAGTGACGATCAGGGTCAGCGGGAAGCTGCTCTGCTCATGGCTGCGCAGGCCGGAGAAGCTGACGCTGGAACCCTCGCTGGCGTTCAGCGCCTCGGACACCGGGTAGTTCTCGAACACCAGGTTGGTGTCGAACAGTGGCTGGCCATTGAGGCCGGCCCAGCGCTGCAGGTCCGCCAGCGGTGTGTGCTCGTACTCGCGCAAGGCCAGGTTGAGGTTCTGCAGGCGTTCCAGCCAGGCCTGCACGCCCAGTTCGGCCGCAGGCTGGTCGATGATCGGCAAGGTGTTGATGAACAGCCCGATCTGCTGCTCGATGCCGTTGAGCTCGGTCGGTCGCCCGGCCACCGTGGCGCCGAAGGCCACGCTGGATTTGCCGGTGTAGCGCTGCAACAGCAAAAGCCAGGCGCCTTGCACCACGGTGTTGAGGGTGACGCGGGTGCGCCGGGCGAACTGCTGCAGCTGTTGGAACAATTGCTCGCTGGCCTGATGCACCCGATCACCCTGCCCCTCGCCCGCGCCTTCCGGCGCCAGCGCCTCGGCCAGTTTCACCGGCTCGTCCAGGGGGCCGAGCTGCGCCTGCCAGAAGCGGCGGGCCGCCTCACCGTCGCGGCGTTGCAGCCAGGCCAGGTAATCGCGGTAACGACCGCTGCTGCCCGGTACGGCATGGCCGTGGTAGTGCTGCAGCACCTCACCCAGCAACTGGGCGTTGCTCCAGCCGTCCATGAGGATGTGGTGATGGGTGTAGACCAGGTGATGGGTGTGCTCGCCGGTGCGCACCAGCAACAGGCGCAACAGTGCATCGCCGCCCAGGTCCAGGCCCTGCTTCTGCGCCTGGGCCAGGGAGACCAACCCCGCTTCGTCCAGGCCCGGCGCCTCGATCAGTTCGAAGGCTACGCTGGCCTGCTTGCGCACCACTTGCAGCGGTTGCTCCAGCCCCTCCCAGACAAAGCCGGTGCGCAGGATGTCGTGGCGGTCGACGGCGGCCTGCCAGGCCTGCTGGAAACGCTGCGGATCGAGGCCGTGGATATCCACGCGCACCTGGTTGATGTAGTCGCCAGCGGCCTGTTCGTACAGCGAATGGAACAGCATGCCTTGCTGCATTGGCGACAGCGGATAGAGGTCGTCGATCGCCCGCGCCGGTAGCGGCAGTCTGTCCAGCAGCAGCTGGGTCAAGCGGGCCAGCGGGAAATCCGAAGGCGACACACCGCCCTGGCTCGCGTCACAGCAGTGCGCGACCAGCGCGCGCAACTCGGCCGCATAGGCATCGGCCAACTGTTGCACCGTGTCCTGGCTGAACATCTCGCGGCTGAAGGTCCAGCTCAGGGTCAGCTCGCCGCCGTAGACCTGGCCATTGATCGACAACCAGTTGCCCAGGTGCGCCGCACTGCCGATTTCCGCGCCGCGAGCCTCGCTGGCTGGACGCAGCAGGGCTTTTTCCGCGCCGTCGAAACTGGCGTCGAACTGGCCCAGGTAGTTGAAGGTGATCCGTGGCTGCGGCAGGTCGCGCAAGGCGGCTTGCTGCTCGGCGCTGCCCAGGTGACGCAACACGCCATAGCCGATGCCCTTGTTCGGCAATGCGCGCAGTTGCTCCTTGACCTGCAGGATCGAGCCGCGCAGGTCATCGGCCACGCTCAGGCGCAGCGGGAACAGGCTGGTGAACCAGCCGACGGTGCGGGTCAGGTCGATATCGTCGAACAGGTCTTCGCGGCCGTGGCCTTCCAGTTGCAACAGGGTGTGCGGGTTGCCAGTCCATTGCCCGATGACCCGGGCCAGGGCGGTCAGCAGCAGGTCGTTGACCTGGGTACGGTAGGCCGCCGGGGCCTCCTTGAGCAACTGGCGCGTGGCCTGGGCGTCAAGGTGGGTATCGACGCTGGCGGCATGGCATTTGTCCAGGGCGCCCTGGGGGTTGCAGTGTGGCCAGGCGCCTGGCGCGACCTCAAGCTGGGCGGTCCAGTAGGCCAGTTCGTCGGCCAGTGCGCCTTCGCGGGCATACTGTTGCAAGCGTTCGGCCCAGGCTTTCACCGAGCTGGTGCGCGCCGGCAATACCGGTGATTTTCCAGCACAAGCCTGCTCGTAGGCGCTTTGCAGATCCTCCAGCAGGATCCGCCATGACACGCCATCCACCGCCAGGTGGTGGACTACCAGCAACAGGCGCTGGCCGCCGTCCGCGAGGTTCATCAGCACCGCCCGCAGCAGCGGACCGCCGGCCAGGTCGAGGCTGCGCTGGGCCAGTTCGCCTTCGGCTTCGATGCCACGGGCATCGGTCACACTGACTTGCCACAACAGGTCGCTTGGCGCTGCAGCATCGCTGTACCGCCCCTGCCAGCCATCGGCGGTTTCATTGAAGCGCAGGCGCAGGGCGTCGTGATGGTTCCACAAAGCAGCCAGGGCCGCTTCCAGTGCCGTCACGCTCAAGGCTTCACGTGGCTGCAACAGCACCGACTGGTTGTAGTGATGGCGGGTGCTGACTACGTTTTCGAAGAACTGCTGCTGGATCGGCAGTAGCGCCAGCTCACCTTCGGCTGCGGCCTGGACGATCTGCGCGACTTCGCCGGTCTGTGCCACGGCAGCCAGGCCCTGCACGGTCTGGTGCTGGAACAGGTCCTTGGGGGTGAAGCGGATACCAGCCTGGCGGGCGCGGCTGACCACCTGGATGGAGACGATCGAGTCGCCGCCCAGTTCGAAGAAGTTGTCGTTGACGCCGACCTGCTCGATGCCCAGCACCTCCTGCCAGATCGCCGCCAGTTGCTGCTCGATCTCGCCGACCGGGGCCACGTAGGCCTGTTGGGCCTGCGCCGCCTCCGGACGTGGCAGGGCCTTGCGGTCGAGCTTGCCGTTGGCGGTCAGCGGCAGCGTTTCAAGGAATTGCCAGTGCGCCGGGACCATGTAGTCCGGTAGGTCGGCCTTCAGTTGCGCCTGCAGGGTTTCTCGCAAGCCACCCTGCTCCGCCGTCGGCACCACATAGGCCAGCAGGCGACCGTCCTCGGCCAGCACCACCGCCTCACGCACCTGCTCCATGGCTTGCAGGCGCGCCTCGATCTCGCCCAGCTCGATCCGGAAGCCGCGGATCTTCACCTGCTGGTCCATGCGCCCGATGTATTCCACCGCACCATCGGCGCAGTAGCGGGCCAGGTCGCCGGTACGATACAGGCGACCGCCATTCGCACTGAATGGATCGGGGATGAAGCGTGCCCCGCTGAGGTCGCCGCGGTTCAGGTAGCCGCGGGCCAGGCCGTCACGGCCGACATACAGCTCACCGACGCAACCGGCCGGCACCGGGTTCAGTTCGGCGTCCAGCACATACCAGGACAGGTCGGGAATCGGCGGGCCAATAGGGCTGGCCGCGCCGTTGTCGAGGTCGGCCCAGGACAGTGGGCGATAGGTCACGTGCACCGTGGTTTCGGTGATGCCGTACATGTTGATCAGCCGTGTCGGCGCATCGCCGAAGCGCTCGAACCAGGGACGCAGGCCCTGCACGTCCAGCGCCTCGCCGCCGAATACCACCGCACGCAGGCTGTGTTCACGCGATTCGGCACAGGCCACATGCATCAGCTGGCGGAACGCCGATGGCGTCTGGTTCAGCACCGTTACCTGCTCGTCGATCAGCAGTTGATGGAAGTCTTCCGGCGAGCGGCTGACCAGATACGGCACGATCACCAGGCGACCACCGTGCAGCAGCGCGCCGAAGATCTCCCACACCGAGAAGTCGAAGGCGTAGGAATGGAACAGGGTCCAGGTATCGGTGTGGTCGAAGCTGAACCACTGCTCGGTAGCGGCGAACAGGCGCCGCACGTTGTGGTGGCTGAGCAAGGCGCCCTTCGGCTGCCCGGTCGAGCCCGAGGTGTAGATGATGTAGGCCAGGTTGGCCGGGGTCATGCTCACCTGCGGGTCGGCATCGCTGTAGCTGTCCAGCGCTTCGTCCAGATTCAGGGTCGGACCGGAGAACGCCGGTAGTTGCAGGTGCGCCTGGGTCAGCAGCAGGCTGATGCCGCTGTCCTCGATCATGTACTCCAGCCGCTGCGCCGGGTACATCGGGTCCAGCGGCACATAGGCGCCGCCGGCCTTGAGGATCGCCAACAGGCCGACCACCAGTTCCAGCGAACGCTCGGCGGCCAGGCCCACGCGGCTCTCCGGGCCGACGCCGGCAGCGATCAGGCGATTAGCCAGACGGTTGGCGCGGGCGTTCAGTTCGCCATAACTCAGGCGTTGACCTTCATACACCAAAGCAATCGCTTGCGGCGTACGCGCCGCCTGTTCGGCGATCTGCTCATGCAGGCAACGCGGGCTGGCATGGCTGACGGTGACCGGGTTCAGGCGCTGGACAATCGTCTGACGCTCCTGCTCCGACAGCATTGGCAACTCAGCGATGCGGCACCCCGGCTCGGCGACGATGGCGCGCAGCAAGCCTTGCCAGTGTCCCGACAGGCGTTCGATGGTATCGGCGTCGAACACATCGGTGGCGTAGATGAAGGAGGCCTGCAGCGACGCCTCGGCCTCGACGATATCCAGGCTCAGGTCGAACTGCGCCGAGCGGTTCTGCCACGCCAGCCCCTCGATGCGCAGCCCCGAGAAGCGACGGCCACTGGCGCCGGCGGCCTGGTCATGCTGGTAGTTGAACATGACCTGGAACAGCGGGTTGTGGCTTGTGCTGCGCTCCGGTTGCAAGGCGTCGACCAGCAGGTCGAACGGCAGGTCCTGGTAGCGCTGCGCCTCGGTGGCGGTCTTGCCCATCTGCGCCAGCAGTTCATTGAAGCTCGCCTGGGCATCGAAGCGCCCACGCAGGATCTGGGTGTTGACGAAGAAGCCGACCAGCCCCTGGGTTTCCACCCGGCTACGGTTGGCGAACGGCACGCCGACACGAATCTCGTCCTGGCCGCTGTAGCGATGCAGAAGCGTCTGCAACGCCGCCATCATCAGCACGAACAAGCTCACGCCCTGGCGCTGCGCCAGTTGCCGCAGACCGGCCAGCAGTTCAGGCGCAAGCTCAAGGGTGCGGCTGTCGCCCTGGCCGTTGCGGGTCAGGGGCCGGGCACGGTCGAAGGGCAGTTCCAGCACCGGCTGCTCGCCCCCCAGTTGCTCGCACCAGTACGCCAGCTGGCGCTGCTGTTCGCCGGCTTCCATCCAGCTGCGTTGCCAGAAGGCATAGTCGCCGTACTGGATCGGCAGCGCCGCCAGCCGGGCGACCTGCCCTGCGCAACGCGCTTCGTAGCAGGCGCTCAACTCACGTACCAGCACCGGCATCGAGGCGCCATCGGCGACGATGTGATGCACCGTCAGCACCAGCAGGTGCTCTTCGGCCCCCAGGGTGCGCAGGTGCACCCGCAGCAACGGGCCCGCCTCCAGATCGAACAAACGCCGGGTCTGTGACTCGACGAAGGCCTGGGTTGCTTCGGCATCGGCAAGGTCGCCCTCGCTGCGCTCGATCGACAGCTCCAGGCGCTCCTCGATCACCTGCTGCGCGCGCCCCTGGTCCTCGACGAAGCGGGTGCGCAAGGCATTGTGGCGGGCCAGCAGGTCGTTGAAGGCCGCCTGCAGCGCGTCGATGTCGAGCGTCCCGTGCAGGCGCAGGGCAACCGGAATGTGGTAGGCCGAACTGGAAGGCTCGTACTTCCACAGGAACCACTGGCGCTGTTGCGCATAAGACAGCGGCAGGCACCGCGCCCCTTCACTGACCGCCGGGATCGGCAGCTGCGCCAGGCTCATGCCCTTGGCCGCGAGCTTTTCCAGAAAGGCCGTGCGCTGCGCCAGCGGCAAGCGGACGAAGCGTTGGACCAGGGCCAGTTGTTCTTCATTGCGCATGTTCAGATCGTCTCCAATTCCGAGAGGAAGTCGTGCAGTTCGTTGAGATCGCTCTCGCAACCCAGACTCAGATAAGGGACGGTTGACGCTACGTAGTCTTTAAGCGATTCGGCCTTGAACAGCAGGTCCAGCGGCACACTGACGCCCAGCTCGGTCTCCACCCGCGCAGTCACCTGGGTGGCCAGCAGGGAATGCCCGCCCAGTTCGAAGAAGTGATCGTCCAGCCCCACCTGCTGCAGCTGCAGGACCTCCTGCCAGATCCGCGCAATCTGCTGTTCCAGTTCCGACTGCGGCGCCACATAGGGGCGCCCGGAAGCGACCGGCTCGGGCAGCGGCAGGGCCTTGCGGTCGAGCTTGCCGTTGGGCGACAGCGGCAACTGCCCGAGCCAGGTGAAGCTGGCCGGCACCATGTAGTCCGGCAGCGTCTTGCCCAGCGCCTGGCGTACCTGCTGGCGCGTCTGCTGGGCCGCTTGCTCGTCGGTATGGAGCGCGGCATCCACCGCCACCAGGTAGGCATGCAACTGCTGGCCCTGGGCACCAGAACTGGCGATCACCGCCGCTTCGGCCACCTCGGGCAGCTGTTGCAAGCGCGCTTCGATCTCGCCGGTCTCGACCCGGAAGCCACGGATCTTCACCTGGTTGTCCAGGCGTCCGAGGTATTCCAGGTTGCCGCATGGCAGTTCGCGCACCAGGTCGCCACTGCGGTACAGGCGCCCCCCCTGCGGGTCGAACGGGTCGCAGACGAAGCGGTCGGCGGTCAGGCCCGGACGCTGCAGGTAACCCAGGGCAACGCCCTCGCCGCCCAGGTACAGCTCGCCCGGCATGCCCTTGGCCACCAGGTTCAGGCAGGCGTCGAGCACATAGCCGCTGCGCTGGCCGATGCGCTGGCCGATCGGCGCGTAGGCCGTGGGGCAGTGGTCTTCGCGCCCGGCCTTCCAGATCAGCGGCGTGACCACGGTTTCGGTCGGCCCGTAGCCGTTGATCATGTACTGCGGGTCGAGCGCGCGGCGAACCAGGTCGAAACTGGCCCGCGGCACTGCATCGCCGCCGAAGCACAGCACCCGCAGGCGTTGCGGCCGACCCTGCTGCAGCGCGCACTCGGCCAGCTGATGCAGGTACAGCGGCGGGAAGGCCGCGACGCTGACGCCATGCTGTTTCATGGCCTCCAGGGTCTGGCTTGGGGTCCACAGGCTGTCGTCGCGAATCAGCAGGCTGGCGCCGCTGGTCAAGGCGGTCAGCCAGCGTTCATGGGCACCGTCGAAGGCAAAGGACAAGAAGTGCAGTTCGCAGTCGTCCTCGCGCATTTCGTAGCGCTCGGCGATCGCCTGGCAATGCATGCTCAAGGGCCCGTGGCTGACACACACGCCCTTGGGCTGGCCGGTGGAGCCGGAGGTGTAGATCACGTAGGCCAGGTCCTGCGCGTCGATCGCCACAGCCGGCGTCTGGTCCGGCAGGTCCTTGAGCGTTGTGGCCAGCTCGTCGAGCAGCAACACCTGCACCCGCGCCGGGCAGTCCAGTTGCGCCGCCAGCTCGCGCTGGCTCAGCAGCAGGGTCATGCCGCTGTCCTCGACCATATAGGCCAGGCGCTCGGCGGGGTAGCTGGCGTCCATCGGCACATAGGCCGCACCGGTCTTGATGATCGCCAGCAAGGCGATCGGCACCTCGACGCCACGGGCCAGGGCCACCCCGACCTTGACCCCGCGCCCGACCCCGAGCCCCGAAAGGTAACGGGCCAGGCGGTTGGAGGCCTGCTCAAGCTCGGCGAAGCTCACCTGCCGCTCGCCGGCGATCAGGGCCGTCGCCTGTGGCCGCTGGCGGGCGTGGGCGGCGATCATGGCGGGCAACGAGCGGCTGCCGGGGAACTGCCCCGGGCAGTCACTGCCGGCGTGCAGGCGCTCGGCCTGCTGCACAGCATCGAGCAGTTGCAACTCGCCCACCGGCAACGCCAGCGAGGCCTCGGCGATCTGCTGCAGCAACCCCAGAAGGTACTGGTTCAGGCAGGCCACCTGCCGGTCGTCGAAGGCTTCGCGCAGGTAGCTGTAGTGAATGCTCAGTTGCCCATCCAGGGCCACGGCCAGGGTCAGCGGATAGTGGGTCTGCTCGTGGTTGACCGGCAGGCCGAACTGCAGGTCGCCCGTCGCACTGCCCTGCAGGGCTTCGGCCAGCGGGTAGTTCTCGAATACCAGGATGCTGTCGAACAGCGCATCGCCGCCCAGCCCGGCCCAGGACTGGATCTCGTACAAGGGCGTGTGCTCATGTTCGCGCAGGGCCAGGTTGAGCGCCTGCAGCTCAGCCAGCCAGGCGCCCAGGGCCTGCTGCGGACGCGGCTCGGCGATCAGCGGCAAGGTGTTGATGAACAACCCCACCTGCGTCTCGATGCCCGGCAGGTCGCCCGGACGCCCGGCCACCGTGGCCCCGACCGCCACCGCCGCCTGGTCGGTGCAGCGTTGCAGCAGCACCAGCCAGGCGGCCTGGACCAGAGTATTGACCGTGACCTTGGCCTGGCGCGCCGCCTGCACCAAACGCGCTGTGGCCTGCTCATCCAGGTGGCTGCGCAGGTCGCCATGGCCCTGGGTGGACACGCCGCTATCGTCTGCCAGCCCCTGCAGCGCCTGGGACAGCCGCGTCGGTGCCGGCAAACGGGCCAGCTGCGTTTGCCAGAACTGGCGATCGCCCTGCACATCCCGCGCCTGCAGCCACTGGATATAGTCGCGGTAGCTGCCCGGCGCCGCGGCGATGGCCTGGCCCCGATAACGCGCCAGCACCTCGCCGATCAAGCGGGCGTTGCTCCAGCCGTCGAGCAGGATGTGGTGGTTGGTGTAGATCAGCCGATAGCGGTCCTCGCCCAGACGCACCAGCATCAAGCGCAGCAGCGGTGCCTGGCTCAGCTCGAACGGCCGCTCGCGCTCCTGCTGCTCCAGCGCTGCCAGTGCCCGTGCCACATCCGCGCGCCCACGCCAGTCGTGGCGGGCGATCTGCACGGGCACATCGCGCTGCACCAGTTGCAACGGCTGGCGCATCTCGCCTTGCCAGATGAACCCGCTGCGCAGGATCGGGTGGGCCTGCAAGGCGTCCTGCCAGGCCTGTTCGAAGCGCTCGACGTGCAGCCCCTGGATATCCACGCAGGTCTGGTTGATGTAGTCGCCCTGGGTCTGGCCGTAGCGTGCATGGAATAGCAGGCCCTGCTGCAGGGGCGAGAGTGGGTAGAGGTCTTCGATCTCCCGCGCGGCCACCGGCAGGCGGTCGAGTTCGGCCTGGCTCAGGCCGGCCAGCGGGAAGTCCGAAGGCGTGACCGCACCGGCGCGACTGTCCAGGCAGTCGCCGATCAGCGCTTGCAGCTCGGCGATATAGGCGGCGGACAGCGTCTCGATCAGCGCCGGCTCGAACATGGCGGTGCTGAAGGTCCAGTTCAGGGTCAACTGGCCGCCATAGACCTGGCCGTCGATGCTCAACCAGTTGCCCAGCGGCGCCTGTTCGTTCTGGGTCGGTCCGAAGGCATCGCTGCAGGGCACGAACAAGGCACCCTCGTCGGCCTGGAAACTGCCATCGAACTGGCCCAGGTAGTTGAAGGTGATGCGCGGCACCGGCAAGGCCGCCAGGGCCTGTTGCACAGCCGCCTCGCCCAGGTAGCGCAGCACGCCGAAACTCACGCCGCGGTGGGGAATGGCGCGCAGCTGTTCCTTGATCTGCTTGAGGCTGCCCACGCGGTCCTCGGCAACGCTCAGGCGCACCGGGAACAGGCTGGTGAACCAGCCCAGGGTGCGGCTCGGGTCGAGGTCGTCGAACAGCCCTTCGCGACCGTGGCCTTCCAGTTCGAGCAGCACCTCGGGGCGACCGGTCCAATCGGCAACCACCCGGGCCAGGGCCGTCAGCAGCAGGTCGTTGACCTGGGTGCGGTAGGCCGCCGGGGCCTGTTGCAGCAACTGGCGGGTGCGTTCGCTGTCGAGTTGGACCTTGATGCTCCGGGCATCGCGGTTCAGGCACGGCACCTGGGGATCGGCGACCGGCAGGCGGCCATCGGCCCCGGCCAGCAGCGCCTGCCAGTGCGCGGCGGCATCGCCCCACGCCGGGCTCTGCGCCTGCTCGGCCAGGCGCCGGGCCCAGCGTTGGGTCGAGGTGGTCCGGGCCGGCAGTTGCACCGGCTGGCCCGCGCACAACTGGCTGTAGACGCGTTGCAGGTCTTCGAGCAGCACCCGCCACGACACGCCATCGATCACCAGGTGGTGCACGGTCAGCAGCACCCGCTGGGAGCCGTCCGCGCCGTCGATCAGCAGGCCGCGCAGCAGCGGTCCGGCTTCCAGGTCGAGGCTGCGTTGGGCCTGCTCGCACAGGGCCTGCACCGACTCGCCGGCTGCGACACTGGCACGCCACAACAGTGTGTGCCGGGGCCTTTGCAGGTCGGCAATCTGCGCCTGCCAGCCGGACGCGCCGTGGCTGAAGCGGCTGCGCAGGCTGTCGTGGTGCTCCACCAGGGTGTGCAGGGCCTGCTCCAGCCACTTGGCCTCAAGCGGTGCCGTGGCGCTCAGGAGAATGGTCTGGTTCCAGTGATGACGCTCGGGGATGGCTTCGGCGAAGAAGCGCTGTTGCGCCGGCTGCAGCACCTGCTCGCCACTGACCGGCCCCTGGTCGATATCGACGCTCGCTTCACCGCGCCGGGCGATACGCGCCAGCGCCTGCACGGTCTGGTGCTTGAACAGGTCGGCCGGGGAAAACTGGATGCCCAGCTGACGCGCGCGGCTGACCACCTGGATGGAGATGATCGAGTCGCCGCCCAGTTCGAAGAAGTTTTCCGTCACACCGACTTGAGGCAGGCGCAGCACCTGGGCCCAGAGCTGGGCGATCTCACGCTCCAGGTCGTTGCCCGGGGCCTGGTACGGTTGCGCCACGTCCTGCTCATCCACTGCCGGCAAGGCGTTGCGGTCGAGCTTGCCGTTGAGGGTCAGCGGCAGTTGCGCCAGGCACAGGATGCGCCGGGGCACCATGTGTTCGGGCAGGCGCTCGCGTAGCCGTGCCTGCAACGCAGCGACGTCCAGCCCGGCACCTGCGACATAAGCCACCAGGCGCGCGCCGGACGGCCCCGGCTGGGCGAGCACCGCCGCTTCACGCACGCCGGGCAGCGCCAGCAGGGCTGCCTCGATCTCGCCCGGCTCGATACGGAAACCGCGAATCTTCACTTGCGCGTCGACGCGCCCGGCGAACAGCACCCGGCCATCGTCCAGGTAGCGCCCGGCATCGCCCGTGCGGTACAGCCGCGCCCCCGCCGCCCCGAACGGATCGGGCACGAAGCGCTCGGCCGTCAGGCCAGGTTGCTGCAAGTAGCCGCGCGCCAGCCCCTGGCCACCAATCAGCAGTTCACCCCGTACTCCTTCGGGGACCCGGTTCAATTCGTCATCGACCAGCCAGGCGCAACGCTGCCCCAGCGGCCGGCCAATGGCCGGCTTGCCGCCCTGCCCGGTGCCCGCTCGGTAGTGCTCGACCAGGGGACTGATCACCGCTTCCGTCGGGCCATAAGCATTGAACAGGCGCTCGAAACGAACCTGGCGCAGGCCCTGGATCAGTTGCTCGTCCCAGGCCTCGCCACCGAGCACGCAGGTGCGCACCGCGACCTGCCGGCCACTGGCGCCCAAGGCCTGATCGAACTGGCCGAGGTAGGCCGGTGGCAGGTCGACCAGGTCGATACGATGGCGTTGCAACTGGTCGGCCAGCTCGTCACTGCTCCACTGCGCCACCTCGCCCAGCAGCAGCCGGGCGCCGCTGATCAGGCTCATGAAGATCTGCTCGGCCGCAGCGTCGAAACTGGCCGAGGCGAACTGCAGCACGCCGTCGCCGGCGCCGAGCCCATACAGGCTTGCCGCCGCCTGGCAATGCATGGCCAGGGCGCCCTGGCTGACCGCCACGCCCTTGGGCAGGCCGGTGGAGCCGGAGGTGTAGATGACATAGGCAAGGCTTTGCGGCTGTACCGCCAGCGGCTTGAACACCGTGTTGTCTTGCGCACACAACGGGCTCAGGCGGACCGCCGTGAGGGCCTGCATCCACGGCGCCGGGTTGTCGCAGAGCAACACCGCAAGGCCACTGTCGTTGACCATGTGCTGCAGGCGTTCGGCCGGATAGGCCGGGTCCAGCGGCACATAGGCGGCGCCCGCCTTGTGCACTGCGAGCATGGCGACAATCAGCTCGAAGCCACGGGGCGCGCAGATGCCTACCAGTGTTTCCGGCCCTGCGCCCATGTCCTGCAGGTGCGCGGCCAGGTGCTCGACGCGCTGGCAAAGCTCGCCATAGCTCAGGGTCTGCTCGCCGAGGATCAGCGCGACCTCGGTCGGCTTCGTCGCAGCTTGCGCTTCAAACAGCTCGATGATGCTGGCCGCCATCGCTGGCGGCGTTGCCTCGATGACCGGCAGCTGCTGCTCCCGCACATCGAGCATCGGCAGTGCCGCCACTGGCGTGGCCGGGGCGCTGACCAGGGCCTGGAGCAGGTTCAGCCAGTGACCGAGCATCTGTTCGATGCGCGTGCGCTCGAACAGGTCGGCGGCGTACAGCATCGACACCTGGATAGCATCGCGGGTCTCCAGGGTTTCCAGGGTCAGGTCGAACTGGGCGGTGATGCCGTCGAGCGGCAGCTCCTGGGCGACGATCCCGGGCAGGCTGTTGCCGCCCACCTCGCCTTCGCGGCTGGACAGGTGGTTGTACATGACCTGGAACAACGGGTTGCGGTCGGCCAGGCGCTGGGGATTGAGGGCTTCGACCAGCTTGTCGAACGGCAGGTCCTGGTGGGCCTGGGCGGCCAGCACCCGGTCACGTACCTGCCCCAGGTGCTCAAGCGCCGGCAGGCGCGGATCGATCTGCAGGCGCAGCACCAGGGTGTTGACGAAGAAGCCGATCAGGCCTTCGACCTCTTCACAGTTGCGGTTGCTGATCGGCACGCCAATGCGCAGGTCCGCCTGGCCGCTGTAGCGTTGCAGCAGCAGGCCGAACACCCCCAGGAACAGCTGGAACTGGGTCATGTTGTGCTCGGCCAGGAAGCGCCGCAGTTGCGCGTCGAGGGCAACCGGCAGGCGCAGGTCGATGCGCCCTTCGCGCAGCACCGCCCCGGGCACGCGCGGATGATCCAGGGGCAGCTCCAGCAGCGGTTGCTCGCCGCCCAGTTGCGCCGTCCAGTAGTCCAGCTGACGCTGCATTTCGCCCTCGGCCAGCCACTGCCGCTGCCACTGGGCGTAGTCGGCGTAGTGCACCGCCAACGGCGCCTGCTGCGCCACCCGGCCCTGGCACAGCGCCTGGTAGCTGGCGACGAACTCGCGGGCCATGACATCCATCGACCAGCCATCGCAGACGATGTGGTGCAGGGTCAGCACCAGCACATGCTCATCCTCGGCGCACTGCAGCAGCTTGACCCGCAGCAGCGGCCCGTTGTTGAGGTCGAACAGGCGCTGGGTTTCCTCGATCGCCCGCTGGCGCACCAGGCCCTCGTCGGCCCAGCCGTTGGCATGGCGCAGCGATTCGAGCTCCACGGCGACCGGTGCGGCAGGGTGAATGACCTGCAGCAAGGTGTCGCCCTCCAGGCGGAAGGTGGTGCGCAGCGGTTCGTGACGGGCCACCAGCGCATCGAACGCGCCTTGCAGCGCCGCCAGGTTCAGCTCGCCGCGCAGGCGCACCACAATCGGTGTGTTGTAGGCGGGGTTGTGCGGGTTGAGGCTCCAGAACAGCCATTGCCGATACTGGGCATGGGACGCCGGCAGGTCGGCGGCGCGGTCCAGGGCCTGGATCTGCGCGCGCCCGCTGCCCGGCGCCAGTTGCTCGACCGCTGTGCACCACTGGCCGAAGCTTGTGCTTTCGAACAGGCTGCGCAGCGGCACCTCCAGGCCCAGGCGGCTACGCAGGCGGGCGATCACCCGGGTCGCCAGCAGCGAGTGACCGCCGAGGGCGAAGAAGTTGTCGCCCAGCCCGACCCGCTCGACCTTCAGTACATCGCGCCAGACTTCGGCCAGGCGGACTTGCAACTCGCTGTGCGGCGCCTGGAACTCGCCGCCGGCCAGGGCCGTCGGCTGCGGCAGGGCCTGGACGTCGAGCTTGCCGTTGAGGGTCAGCGGCAATGCCGGCAGGGTCAGCAACTGGGCCGGGATCATGTACTCCGGCAGGCTCTGGGCCAGCTGCTGGCGCAGCGCGGCCAACGCAGTTGCCGCGGGCGGGTCGCCGTCGAGCACCAGCCAGGCCACCAGCTGCGCCGAGGCCCCGCTGCCGACCACCCGCACCACGGCTTCACGCACCTGGGGTTGTGCCTGCAGGCTGGCGGCGATTTCGCCCAGCTCGACGCGAAAGCCGCGAATCTTGACCTGATGGTCGCTACGCCCGACATAGTCGACCACCCCCTCGGCATCCCGGCGCACCAGGTCGGCGCTGCGGTAGACGCGGCTGCCCGGGGCACCGTAGGGGTCGGGCACGAAGCGTTCGGCGGTCAGCCCCGGGCGGTCCAGATAACCACGTGCCACGCCTGCCCCACCCAGGTACAGCTCGCCAGGCACCGAGTCCGGCACCGGCATCAGGGCCTCGTCCAGCACGCTCAAGGCGACATTGGCCAGGGGCCGGCCCAAGGCCAGGCGCTGGCCTTCGGCGGTGAGCTGTGCATCGCGGGTCAGCACCCCCACGGTGGTTTCGGTCGGGCCATAGTGGTTGAGAATCCGACAGTCCCCCGCCACCGAGCGCAGGCGCTGCAGCAGCGCCGCCGAACAGGCTTCGCCGCCCAGCACCAGGGTGTGCCGGGGCATGGCCCGGGGGTCGGCCAGCTCGCCGAGCAAGGCATCCATGTGCGAGGGCACGATCTTCAGCACATCGACACGGTGCTCGCTCATGTAGGCGGCGAAACGCTCGGCATCCAGCGCCGTGTCGCGGTCGATCACATGCAGGGTGCGCCCGGCACACAGGGCCGGGAACAGCGTGGTGTGACCGAGGTCCGCCGACAGGGTCGAGACGATCGCAAGGCTTCGCACCTGCTCCAGCGGCAGCACCCGGGCGATGCCCTGTACATAGTTGGCCAGGGCGCCATGGCTGATCATCACGCCCTTGGGCCGCCCGGTGGAGCCGGAGGTGTAGATCACATAGGCCAGGTGCTCGGGCAGCACCCGCACCTGCGGTTCGCTGTCCGGCCAGTCGGTGTGGTCCTGGTCGAGCAACAGCACCTCCAGTTGCTCGCAGCCGGGCAACCGCTCCAACAGCTGCGACTGGGTCAGCAGGTGGCCGATGCCGCTGTCCTCGATCATGTACTGCAGGCGCTCGCGAGGCAGTTCCGGGTCCAGCGGCACATAGGCGGCGCCGGCCTTGAGCACGGCCAGCAGGCCGACGATCATCTGCGCGCTGCGCTCGACGGCAATGCCCACCCGGGTTTCCGGGCCACAACCGGCTGCCATCAGGCGCTGCGCCAGGCGGTTGGCCTGGCGCTGGAGCTGGTCATCGCTGAGCGCCTCGCCTGCGCAGATTACCGCCGGGTTCGGGGTCGCAGTGCGCTGCTGCAGCAGTTCGATCACCGTTGCAGCCGCGAACGCCTGGGGCGCTGGCCGGGCATCGGCCAGGCAGGCGGCGCGCTCCTGCGTGTCGAGCATCGGCAAGGCGTCGAGCCGGGTGTCGCCCCCGGCGCACAGTGCCTGCAGCAGGTTCTCCCAGTGCCGGCGCAGGCGCTCGATGCTGGCCGGTTCGAACAAGGCCTGGCCGTAGTTGAACGCCGCATGCAGCTGACCGCCGCGCTCGTAGGTGTCCAGGCCCAGATCGAACGGCGAGGTGCGCGAGCGCCAGGACAGCGGGCTGATCTCAAGCCCCGTGGCCATCTTCAGCGCCTGCAGCTGGCCGCCTTCGGCCTGATGGTTGTAAAGCACCTGGAACAGCGGGTTGACCCCGGCACGGCGCTCCACCTGCAACGCCTCCACCAGGCGTTCGAACGGCAGTTCCTGGTGGGCCTGGGCGCCGAGGGCCGCCTCGCGGACCTGGGCCAGCAGTTCGGCCACGCTCATCCCGGGCTCGATCTGGCTGCGCAGCACCAGGGTGTTGACGAAAAAGCCGATCAGGCCTTCGGTCTCGACCCGGTTGCGGTTGGCGATCGGCATGCCCACGCGGATATCGCGCAGCTGGCTGTAGCGTTGCAACAGCAGCTGGAACCCGGCCAGCAGCACCATCGACAGGGTCAGCCCATGTTCAGCGGCCAAGGCGGTAAGGCGTTGTACCAGCTGCGGCTCCAGAGCCCATTCCAGGCGTCCGGCGCGGCGGTCCTGCACGGCGCTGCGCGGGTGATCCAGGGGCAGCTCCAGCAACGGCTGTTCGTCACCCAGTTGCGCTTGCCAGTAGGCCAGTTGCCGCGCCTGCTCGCCGGCTTCCAGCCAGCGCCGTTGCCACAGGCCGTAGTCGGCGTATTCGATGGCCAGCGCCGGCAGCTCGGCCGGGCGCCCCTGGCAATGGGCTTCATAGCAGCGGCTGAAGGCTTCGAGCATGACCCCCATCGACCAACCATCGGCGACGATATGGTGCACCGTCAGCAGCAGCACATGGTGCTCCTTGGCCAGGCGCAGCAGGCGTACGCGCAGCAGCGGTCCCTTTTCCAGATCGAAAGGCCGCGCCGACTCGGCCTCGACCTCCCGGGCCAGGGCGGCGTCATCGAGCAGCCGCTCGCCGCAGTCTTCATGACTGACCTGCGGCAGCTGCGCGGCCGGCTTGCACAGCACGCGGCCGTCTTCGTCCTGCTCGAACACGCAGCGCAAGGTGGCATGGCGCTCGACCAGGCTGGCGATGGCCGCATCCACCGCCGCCGGCTGCAACGGACCACGCAGGCGCGCGGCGCTGGGGATGTTGTAGCTGCTGCCGCGTGGGTCCAGGCGCCAGAGGAACCACATGCGCTGCTGGGCGTAGGACAGTTCCTCACGCCCGGGTGCACCCTCAGCCGAAGCGATCGGGAACTGCGAAAAATCCAGCCCTTCGGCACTCAGGGTGTCGAGGAAGACCTTGCGCTTCTCCAGGGGCAACTCGAGGAAACGACGGGCGAGTTTCAGGGATTTTTCGGCATTCATGGGTGTTCATCCGGGCACGTGGGCGTGGAGCGAAGGCTCAGCTATCCCGGTAAAACGGACGAAACATTGGGAAAATTAGGTTCCTAACGGAATCCTGGGGATTATGATCCTTGGGCTTGGGCTTGGGCTTGGGCTTGGGTGTTGAGGTGGCAAGCTTATCCATTCCATGCGGCGACGCTGGCGGCCCCTTCCGCCCTTACGGCGGGTTCCTTTTGTCTTGGCAAAAGGAACCAAAACCGCTCGCTCCTACATACGGCCCTCCGCTTCGCTACGGGTCCCCTCGCTACGGTGTCTTCCAGGGGCTTCGCGGCCTACGACTTGCTGCGCCAAGTCTACGGCTCGCGCTCTTCGGCTACGCCGAAGGGTGCTACGCACCCGCCCCCTCCAGACACCTACGCTCGGCCTCCTGAAGTCGCGAAGTT
>NZ_JALRNF010000046.1 GCF_030272895.1 Pseudomonas sp. BGr12
CCAGGTGACAACATCCAGATGACTGTCACCCTGATCAAGACCATCGCAATGGAAGACGGTCTGCGCTTCGCTATCCGCGAAGGCGGCCGTACCGTTGGCGCCGGCGTCGTTGCCAAAATCATCGAGTAATCGTTGATCGCTTGAAAAAGCCCCCGCTCAGCGGGGGCTTTTTTATTGGGTTGACACTCGGTGGGGCCCTCTATAGAATCACGCCTCCTTTTAACGGGCGTAGTGCGCCCGGTGGGAATAGCAGCCTGGAGTCTGAAATCCAATGCAAAATCAGCAAATCCGTATCAGGTTGAAGGCTTTTGACCATCGCCTGATCGACCAATCCACCCAGGAAATCGTGGAAACCGCGAAACGTACTGGTGCTCAAGTGCGTGGTCCAATTCCACTGCCTACCCGTAAAGAGCGGTTCACCGTTCTGGTCTCCCCGCACGTCAACAAAGACGCGCGTGACCAGTACGAGATCCGTACTCATAAGCGCGTTCTGGACATCGTCCAGCCAACGGATAAAACCGTTGATGCACTTATGAAGCTTGATCTTGCGGCCGGCGTGGAAGTGCAGATCAGCCTCGGCTAAGACTCTGTCTTAGTCGTGTAACGCTCTGAAATGGGCGGCCATAGCGGGTGAAAGCCCCGTACACTCATGAGGTTTACAACATGACTATTGGTGTAGTCGGTCGTAAATGCGGTATGACCCGTATTTTCACCGAAGAAGGTGTCTCCATTCCGGTCACGGTCATCGAGATCGAACCGAATCGCGTCACCCAGTTCAAAACCGAAGAAACCGATGGCTACCGTGCAGTGCAAGTCACTGTAGGTGAGCGTCGTGCTTCGCGCGTGACCGCAGCTCAGGCTGGTCACTTCGCCAAGGCGAACGTTGCCGCTGGTCGCGGCGTCTGGGAATTCCGTCTTGAAGAAGGCGAGTTCCAGGCTGGCGACTCGATCAACGCTGAAATCTTCGCTGCAGGTCAGCTGGTAGACGTTACCGGCCAGTCCAAAGGTAAAGGCTTCGCCGGTACCATCAAGCGCTGGAATTTCCGTGGTCAGGACAACACCCACGGTAACTCCGTATCCCACCGCGTCCCGGGCTCTATCGGCCAGTGCCAGACTCCTGGTCGTGTATTCAAGGGCAAGAAAATGTCCGGTCACATGGGCGCCGAGCGCGTGACCGTTCAGTCCCTGGAAGTAGTGCGCGTCGACGCTGAACGCAATCTGTTGCTGGTCAAGGGTGCCGTTCCAGGCGCTACTGGCGGTGACGTGGTTGTGCGTCCGGCTGCCAAGGCTCGCGGTTAAGGGGAAGCTGACATGCAACTTAATGTAAATGACGCTCAAGCGATCGAAGTTTCCGAACTGACTTTCGGTGGCGAATTCAACGAGACGCTGGTACACCAAGCAGTCGTGGCCTACATGGCCGGCGGCCGTCAGGGCACCAAGCAGCAGAAAACCCGTTCCGACGTTGCTGGTGGCGGCAAGCGCCCATGGCGTCAGAAAGGTACTGGTCGCGCTCGTGCCGGTACTACCCGTGGTCCAATCTGGCGTGGCGGTGGTGTAACCTTCGCAGCTCGTCCTCAGGATCACTCGCAGAAGCTCAACAAGAAGATGTATCGCGCAGCCCTGCGCTCCATCCTCGCTGAGCTGGTGCGTACCGATCGTCTGGTCGTGGTTCAGGACTTCTCCGTTGAAGCACCGAAAACCAAAGACCTGCTGAGCAAGCTGAACGGCATGGGTCTGAACGACGTACTGATCGTTTCGGACGCTGTTGATCAGAACCTGTACCTGGCTGCTCGTAACCTGCCGCACGTCGACGTACGTGACGTTCAAGGTTCCGATCCGGTCAGTCTGATCGCATACGAGAAAGTGCTGGTCACTGTCTCGGCCGTGAAGAAATTCGAGGAGCTGCTGGGATGAACCAGGAACGCGTATTCAAAGTCCTCCTTGGCCCGCACGTTTCCGAGAAGGCTACCGTTCTGGCTGAGAAAAAAGGCCAGTTCGTATTCAAGGTTGCTACCGATGCAACCAAGCTGGAAATCAAGAAAGCTGTCGAAGGCCTGTTCGGCGTAAAAGTCGAAAACGTGTCGACCGTTAACGTTCTGGGTAAAACCAAGCGTACCGCACGTGGTCTGGGCAAGCGTAATGACTGGAAAAAAGCGATCGTATCGCTGCAGCCAGGCCAAGATCTCGATTTCAGCAGCAGTGCTGAGTAAGGAAGGGGTGCATCATGGCAATCGTTAAATGCAAACCGACTTCCCCTGGCCGCCGTTTCGTGGTCAAGGTGGTCAACAAGGAGCTGCACAAAGGCGCTCCTCACGCACCGCTGCTCGAGAAGAAGTCGAAGTCTGGTGGTCGTAACAACAATGGCCGCATTACCACTCGTCACGTAGGTGGTGGTCATAAGCAGCATTACCGTATGGTCGATTTCCGTCGCAACGACAAAGATGGCATCGTCGCCACTGTCGAGCGTATCGAATACGATCCAAACCGTACTGCTCACATCGCACTGCTGTGCTACGCAGACGGCGAGCGCCGCTACATCATCGCCCCTAAAGGCGTTGTTGCTGGCGACCAGCTGATCGCAGGCGCTCTGGCTCCAATCAAGCCAGGCAACTCCCTGCAACTGCGCAACATCCCAGTGGGTAGCACCATTCACGGCATCGAACTGAAGCCGGGCAAAGGTGCTCAGATCGCTCGTTCCGCTGGTGCTTCGGCTCAGCTGATCGCTCGCGAAGGTGTCTATGTGACCCTGCGTCTGCGCTCTGGTGAAATGCGTAAAGTCCTGGCTGAGTGCCGTGCGACCCTGGGCGAAGTCTCGAACTCCGAGCACAGCCTGCGTTCGCTGGGTAAAGCTGGTGCCAAACGCTGGCGCGGCGTTCGCCCAACCGTTCGTGGTGTTGCCATGAACCCGGTTGACCACCCACATGGTGGTGGTGAAGGTCGTACCTCCGGTGGTCGTCATCCGGTATCGCCATGGGGCTTCCCGACCAAGGGTGCGAAGACCCGTGGTAATAAGCGTACCGACAACATGATTGTCCGTCGTCGCAAGTAACTAGAGGGATACGACAGTGCCACGTTCTCTGAAAAAAGGTCCTTTTATCGATCTTCACCTTCTGAAGAAGATCGAAGTGGCGGCGGAAAAGAACGATCGCAAACCAGTTAAGACCTGGTCGCGCCGTTCCATGATCCTGCCACAAATGGTCGGTCTGACCATCGCGGTACATAACGGTCGTCAACACGTCCCAGTTCTCGTGAACGAAGACATGGTCGGCCATAAACTGGGCGAGTTCGCCGGTACCCGCACCTATCGCGGGCACGTGGCTGACAAGAAAGCCAAGCGTTAAGGGGTTAGGAAATGGAAGTAGCCGCTAAGTTGTCGGGCGCTCGAATCTCCGCCCAGAAAGCCCGCTTGGTCGCCGACCAGATCCGCGGGAAGAAGGTGGGCGAAGCGCTCAACCTGTTGGCTTTCAGCAGCAAAAAAGCCGCTGAAATCATGAAGAAAGTCCTCGAGTCGGCCGTAGCCAACGCCGAGCATAACGAAGGCGCAGACGTTGATGACCTGAAGGTCTCCACCGTTTTCGTCAACGAAGGGCGTTCGCTGAAGCGCATCATGCCGCGTGCCAAAGGCCGCGCTGATCGCATCGTCAAGCGGTCTTGCCATATCACTGTCAAGGTTGCGGACAAGTAACGGAGTCGATCAGATGGGTCAGAAAGTACATCCCACTGGCATTCGCCTGGGAATCGTCAAGGAGCACACCTCCGTCTGGTACGCAGACGGTCGGACTTATGCGGACTATTTGCTCGCAGATCTGAATGTGCGTGAGTACCTCCAAGACAAACTAAAAAGCGCGTCCGTTAGCCGTATCGATATCCATCGTCCGGCTCAAACTGCACGCATCACCATCCACACCGCTCGTCCAGGTATCGTTATCGGGAAGAAAGGTGAAGATGTTGAAAAACTGCGTCAGGACCTGACCAAGCAGATGGGTGTGCCTGTGCACATCAACATCGAAGAGATCCGCAAGCCGGAACTCGACGGTATGCTGGTAGCTCAGAGCGTAGCTCAGCAGCTGGAGCGTCGTGTGATGTTCCGTCGCGCCATGAAGCGCGCCGTACAGAACGCCATGCGCATTGGTGCCAAAGGCATCAAGATCCAGGTGAGCGGTCGTCTCGGCGGTGCTGAGATCGCACGTACTGAATGGTATCGCGAAGGTCGTGTGCCACTGCACACCCTGCGTGCCGATATCGACTATGCCACCTACGAAGCTCACACCACCTACGGTGTGATCGGTGTCAAGGTTTGGATCTTCAAAGGCGAAGTAATTGGTGGTCGCCAAGAAGAACTGAAACCACAAGCACCAGCGCCTCGTAAAAAAGCTGCTAAGTAAGGGGTACGCCAAATGTTGCAACCAAAGCGTACAAAATTCCGCAAGCAGATGACTGGCCACAACCGTGGTCTGGCACTGCGCGGTAGCAAGGTCAGCTTCGGCGAGTTCGCCCTGAAAGCTGTTGCTCGCGGTCGTCTCACCGCCCGCCAGATTGAGTCGGCACGTCGTGCTCTGACCCGTCACGTAAAACGTGGCGGTAAAATCTGGATCCGTGTGTTCCCGGACAAGCCGATCTCCAAGAAGCCTCTCGAAGTGCGGATGGGTAAAGGTAAAGGTTCCGTGGAATACTGGGTTGCCCAGATCCAGCCAGGCAAAGTCCTGTACGAGATCGAGGGTGTTTCTGAAGAGCTGGCGCGTGAGGCTTTCGCCTTGGCGGCTGCAAAGCTGCCTCTCGCCACCTCCTTTGTTAAGCGGACGGTGATGTGATGAAAGCGAATGAACTTCGTGAAAAATCAGCACAGCAACTGAACGAGCAACTGCTCGGCTTGCTGCGCGACCAGTTCAATCTGCGTATGCAGAAAGCAACTGGCCAGTTGGGGCAGTCGCACCTGCTCTCGCAAGTTAAGCGTGACATCGCTCGCGTGAAAACTGTGCTCAACCAGCAGGCAGGTAAGTGATCATGGCTGAAGCTGAAAAAACCGTCCGTACGCTGACTGGCCGTGTCGTCAGCGACAAGATGGACAAGACCATCACCGTCCTGATCGAGCGTCGCGTAAAGCACCCGATCTACGGTAAATACGTTAAGCGTTCGACTAAGCTGCACGCGCACGACGAAGCCAACCAGTGCAAGATCGGCGACAAGGTTTCCATCCGTGAAACCCGTCCGCTGGCCAAGACCAAGTCCTGGGCACTGGTTGAAGTTCTCGAACGCGCTGTTGAAGTCTAAGGGCTAAGGGTCGGAGAAATTTTATGATTCAGACTCAATCCATGCTCGATGTGGCCGATAACAGCGGCGCTCGTCGCGTCATGTGCATCAAGGTTCTCGGCGGTTCGCACCGTCGTTACGCCGGCATCGGTGACATCATCAAGGTAACCGTCAAGGAAGCAATTCCTCGCGGTAAAGTGAAGAAAGGCCAAGTGATGACTGCTGTTGTAGTCCGCACTCGCCACGGTGTCCGTCGTGCTGACGGCTCCATCATCCGCTTTGATGGCAATGCTGCTGTTCTGCTGAACAACAAGCAAGAGCCGATCGGCACCCGTATCTTTGGGCCAGTGACCCGTGAACTTCGTACCGAGAAGTTCATGAAGATCGTCTCGCTCGCCCCAGAAGTGCTGTAAGGAGATCCGACATGCAAAAGATTCGTCGTGACGACGAGATCATCGTGATCGCCGGCAAAGACAAAGGTAAGCGCGGTAAGGTGCTCAAGGTTCTCGCTGACGACCGTCTGGTCGTTGGTGGGATCAACCTGGTGAAGCGTCATACCAAGCCTAACCCGATGTCGGGCGTACAAGGCGGTATCGTCGAGAAAGAAGCGCCACTGCACGCTTCCAACGTCGCCATTTTCAACGGCGAAACCAACAAGGCTGACCGCGTTGGTTTCAAAGTAGAAGACGGCAAGAAAATTCGTGTCTTCAAGTCGACCCAAAAAGCGGTTGATGCTTGAACACTGCTAGGTAGAAGACCATGGCACGACTGAAAGAGATTTACCGGAAGGAAATTGCTCCCAAGCTTAAGGAAGAACTTAAGCTGGCGAACGTGATGGAAGTTCCGCGCGTTACCAAGATCACCCTGAACATGGGTCTGGGCGAAGCTGTCGGCGACAAAAAAGTCATCGAGCACGCTGTTGCTGACCTGGAAAAGATCACCGGTCAGAAAGCCGTTGTGACTTTCGCTCGGAAATCCATCGCGGGCTTCAAAGTCCGTGAGGGCTGGCCGATCGGCGTTAAAGTTACCCTGCGCCGTGATCGTATGTACGAATTCCTGGACCGCCTGCTGGCGATCTCCCTGCCTCGGGTTCGCGACTTCCGCGGCCTGAATGCCAAGTCCTTCGACGGTCGTGGCAACTACAGCATGGGCGTGAAAGAGCAGATCATCTTCCCGGAAATCGACTACGACAAGATCGATGCTCTGCGCGGTCTGGACATTACCCTGACCACCACTGCCAAGAACGATGACGAAGGCCGCGCTCTGCTGCGTGCTTTCAAATTCCCGTTCCGCAACTGATTGGAGTAGGAAAATGGCCAAGAAGAGCATGAAAAACCGTGAGCTGAAGCGTCAGCTCACTGTTGCCAAGTACGCCAAGAAGCGTGCCGAGCTGAAAGCGACCATCGTCAACCTGGAAGCAACTCCAGAAGAGCGTTTCGCTGCTGTTGTAGCTCTGCAGAAGCAGCCACGTGATGCCAGCGCTTCGCGCCTGCGTAACCGCTGCCGCATCACCGGTCGTCCACACGGCGTTTACCGCAAGTTCGGCCTCGGCCGTAACAAGCTGCGTGAAGCAGCAATGCGCGGTGACGTTCCAGGTCTGGTTAAAGCCAGCTGGTAAGACGTACCGGCAGCGTCCAGGTGGCGGGGGAGCAATCTTCCGACCACCGGTGACCTTGCAACGAAACAAGCCCCTTATGGGGCTTGTTTCGTTTCTGGGAACTGTCTAGAATGACCGGCTCTCCTGAGCCCGGGTTTTTTGACCTGGCGATCTCAGGCGACTGTAGTAGCCGAGAGGCTAATTTTTCTTGTATCAGGAGCGTCTAGCCCATGAGTATGCAGGACCCGTTAGCGGACATGCTAACTCGCATCCGTAATGCCCAGATGGCTGAAAAGTCCGTCGTAAGCATGCCTTCGTCGACTCTGAAGGTTGCGGTAGCCAAAGTTCTGAAAGACGAAGGTTACATCGCTGGCTACCAGGTCAGCAGCGAAGTCAAACCATCGCTGTCCATCGAGCTGAAATACTTCGAAGGCCGTCCGGTCATCGAGGAAGTCAAGCGCGTAAGTCGTCCAGGCCTGCGTCAGTACAAGTCCGTCGAAGAACTGCCAAAAGTACGTGGCGGTCTGGGCGTGTCTATCGTCTCCACCAACAAGGGTGTGATGACTGATCGTGCTGCGCGCGCTGCCGGTGTCGGCGGCGAAGTTCTCTGCACAGTGTTCTAAGGGGGGATAAGCATGTCTCGCGTCGCTAAGAACCCCGTTAAGCTGCCAGCCGGTGTCGAAGTCAAATTCGTCGGCCAACAGCTTTCGGTGAAGGGTGCCAAGGGCACTCTCGAACTGAATGTTCACTCGTCGGTTGAAATCGTTGAAGAAGCTGGTGAGCTGCGTTTCGCTGCTCGCAACGGCGATCAACAAACCCGCGCTATGGCCGGTACTACCCGTGCCCTGGTAAACAACATGGTCCAGGGCGTAAGCCAAGGCTTCGAGCGCAAGCTCCAGCTGGTCGGTGTTGGTTACAAGGCACAGGCTAAAGGCACCGTCCTGAACCTGGCGCTCGGCTTCTCGCATCCAGTGGATTACGAACTGCCGGCCGGTATCACCGCAGAGACCCCAAGCCAGACCGATATCCTGATCAAGGGTATCGACAAGCAGCTGGTAGGTCAGGTGGCCGCTGAAATCCGCGACTTCCGTCCACCAGAGCCGTACAAAGGCAAGGGTGTGCGTTACGCGGACGAAGTCGTCCGTCGTAAAGAAGCCAAGAAGAAGTAGGGCCTAGCAAATGACCGACAAAAAAGTTACTCGACTGCGTCGCGCTCGCAAAGCACGCCTGAAAATGCACGAACTCGAAGTCGTGCGTCTCTGCGTGTTCCGCTCCTCGCAGCACATCTACGCCCAGGTCATTTCGGCCGACGGCAGCAAAGTCCTGGCCAGCGCCTCGACTTTGGACAAAGACCTGCGTGATGGCGCCACCGGCAACATCGACGCGGCCACTAAGGTTGGCAAGCTGGTAGCTGAGCGCGCGAAAGCCGCCGGTGTATCTCAAGTTGCCTTTGACCGTTCGGGCTTCAAGTACCATGGCCGCGTTAAAGCGCTGGCTGATGGTGCGCGTGAAGGCGGGCTGGAGTTCTAAGTTATGGCAAATAACGATCAAAAGCGCGACGAAGGCTACATCGAGAAGCTGGTTCAAGTTAACCGCGTTGCCAAAACCGTAAAAGGCGGCCGTATCTTCACTTTCACCGCGCTGACCGTGGTGGGTGATGGTAAAGGTCGTGTCGGCTTCGGCCGTGGCAAATCGCGCGAAGTTCCAGCCGCGATCCAGAAAGCCATGGAAGCTGCTCGCCGCAACATGATTCAGGTTGACCTGAACGGCACCACCCTGCAGTACGCTACCAAGTCCGCCCACGGCGCGTCGAAGGTGTACATGCAGCCTGCCTCCGAAGGTACCGGTATCATCGCCGGTGGCGCAATGCGTGCCGTCCTGGAAGTTGCTGGCGTTCAGAACGTCCTGGCCAAGTGCTACGGCTCGACCAACCCTGTAAACGTGGTTCACGCCACTTTCAAGGGTCTGAAGGCTATGCAATCTCCTGAGTCCATTGCTGCCAAGCGCGGCAAGAGCGTTGAGGAGATCCGCTGATCATGGCTACCGTTAAAGTTACGCTGATCAAGAGCACCGCCGGCCGTCTCCCTAACCACAAACTGTGCGTTAAGGGTCTGGGTCTGCGTCGCATCGGTCACACTGTAGAAGTCCAGGATACTCCCGAGAACCGCGGGATGATCAACAAGGCTTACTACCTGCTGCGCGTCGAGGGTTAATCGATGAAACTCAATGATCTGAGTCCAGCGCCGGGTTCCCGTCGCGAGAAGCATCGTCCGGGTCGTGGTATCGGTAGCGGTTTGGGTAAGACTGGTGGCCGTGGTCACAAAGGTCAGACCTCCCGTTCCGGTGGCACCATCGCTCCAGGCTTTGAAGGCGGTCAACAGCCGCTGCACCGTCGTCTGCCGAAGTTCGGCTTCGTTTCCCTGAAAGCCATGGACCGCGCCGAAGTGCGTCTGTCCGAGCTGGCCAAAGTGGAAGGCGACGTTGTCACCGTGCAATCCCTGAAGGATGCCAACGTGATTAACCAGAACGTACAGCGCGTGAAAATCATGCTGTCGGGCGAAGTTACTCGCGCAGTCACCATCAAGGGTATCGCAGCCACCAAAGGTGCGCGCGCGGCTATCGAAGCAGCTGGCGGCAAGTTCGAGGAATAAATGGCTAAGCAAGGTGCTCTCTCTTCGCTCGGCAAAGGCGGGATGTCTGAACTCTGGGCTCGTCTGCGTTTTCTGTTCCTGGCGATCATCGTCTACCGGATAGGCGCACACATCCCAGTTCCAGGTATCAACCCGGACCGGCTGGCGGAACTGTTTCGACAGAATGAGGGGACCATTCTTAGCTTGTTCAACATGTTTTCCGGCGGCGCGCTGGAACGGATGAGCATCTTTGCACTGGGGATCATGCCGTACATCTCGGCATCGATCATCATGCAGCTGATGACCGCCGTCAGCCCGCAGCTGGAGCAGTTGAAGAAGGAAGGTGAAGCTGGCCGTCGCAAGATCAGCCAGTACACCCGCTACGGCACCGTAATCCTGGCGCTGGTCCAGGCCATTGGCATGTCCATTGGTCTGGCCGGTCAGGGCGTGGCGTTTTCTGCAGGCTTTGGCTTCCATTTCGTTGCGGTGTCCACCTTCGTGGCCGGCGCAATGTTCATGATGTGGCTGGGCGAGCAGATCACCGAGCGCGGTGTAGGCAACGGTATCTCGATGTTGATCTTCGCAGGTATCGTCGCCGGTCTTCCGAGAGCAATCGGGCAGTCTTTCGAGTCTGCGCGTACAGGCGATATCAACATTTTCGCCCTGGTCGCTATCGGTTTGCTGGCAGTAGCGATTATCGGTTTTGTGGTGTTCATTGAGCGTGGTCAGCGTCGTATCGCCGTTCACTACGCCAAGCGTCAGCAGGGCCGCAAGGTCTTCGCTGCGCAGACCAGCCACTTGCCGCTGAAAGTGAACATGGCGGGCGTTATTCCTGCCATTTTCGCGAGCAGCATCTTGCTGTTCCCGGCTTCGCTGGGTGCCTGGTTCGGTCAGTCCGAAGGTATGGGCTGGTTGCAGGACATCTCGCAGTCGATCGCTCCTGGTCAGCCGTTGAATATTCTGCTGTTTAGTGCAGGGATCATTTTCTTCTGCTTCTTCTATACGGCGTTGATGTTCAATCCGAAAGACGTAGCGGAGAACCTGAAGAAGTCCGGTGCCTTTATTCCGGGCATCCGTCCAGGTGAGCAGTCGGCGCGCTACATTGATGGCGTTCTGACCCGCTTGACCATGTTCGGTGCTCTTTATATGACGGCCGTGTGCCTGCTTCCCCAGTTCCTGGTGGTTGCGGCAAACGTTCCGTTCTACCTTGGCGGGACCTCGTTGCTGATCGTGGTAGTGGTTGTGATGGACTTCATGTCCCAAGTACAATCGCACCTCGTTTCGCACCAGTACGAATCCCTGATGAAGAAAGCCAACCTGAAAGGCTACGGTGGCAGCGGTTTGCTGCGCTGAGAGACCCTTAAGGTTCGAGGAGTTGGTGATGAAAGTTCGTGCATCGGTGAAAAAGCTGTGCCGTAACTGCAAAATTATTCGCCGCGAAGGTGTCGTTCGAGTAATTTGCAGTGCGGAACCACGTCACAAGCAGCGCCAAGGCTGAGTGTGATCTGCGCTTCAAACCCAGCAGCTAGTGTGCTGCTGGGTTGATTAATTGTTTCTACAGCGATATTATCTCGCGCCCTATTTCTTGGCTTCCGGGGCGTAGGTAGCTGTCAATTGGAGTCCCACTGAATGGCCCGTATTGCAGGCGTCAACATTCCAGATAACAAGCATACTGTTATCTCGCTGACCTACATCTATGGTGTTGGTCGCACTACTTCGCAGAAGATCTGCGAAGCCACTGGGGTCAACCCAGCCGCAAAGATCAAGGATCTGAGCGACGAGCAGGTTGAATCGCTGCGTACTGAAGTTGCGAAGTACATCACCGAGGGTGATCTGCGTCGTGACATCAACATGAAAATCAAGCGTTTGATGGACCTGGGTTGCTACCGCGGCCTGCGTCATCGTCGGGGTCTGCCAGTACGCGGTCAGCGTACCAAGACCAACGCGCGTACCCGTAAAGGTCCGCGTAAGCCGATCCGCAAGTAATCGCACCAGCGAATCGACAGGAATTTAGAAATGGCAAAACCTGCTGCTCGTCCTCGTAAGAAAGTCAAAAAGACAGTGGTTGATGGCATCGCCCACATCCATGCGTCTTTCAACAACACCATCGTGACCATCACCGATCGTCAAGGTAACGCTCTGTCCTGGGCTACCTCCGGCGGTTCGGGTTTCCGCGGTTCCCGCAAGTCCACCCCGTTCGCTGCTCAGGTAGCTGCTGAACGTGCTGGTCAAGCTGCGCTGGAATATGGTCTGAAGAACCTCGACGTCAACGTCAAGGGTCCAGGTCCAGGTCGTGAGTCCGCTGTTCGTGCTCTGAACGGTTGTGGCTATAAGATCGCCAGCATCACCGACGTGACGCCAATCCCGCACAACGGGTGCCGTCCGCCGAAGAAGCGCCGCGTGTAATCAGGAGACAGATAAATGGCACGTTACATTGGTCCAAAATGCAAACTGTCTCGTCGTGAAGGCACCGATCTGTTCCTGAAGAGCGGCGTTCGCGCTCTGGAATCGAAGTGCAACATCGAAGCAGCCCCAGGTATCCACGGTCAGCGCCGCGGTCGTCAGTCCGACTACGGCACCCAGCTGCGTGAGAAGCAAAAAGTACGTCGCATCTACGGCGTTCTCGAGCGTCAGTTCAGCGGTTACTACAAGCAAGCAGCCTCGTCGAAAGGCGCTACTGGTGAGAACCTGCTGCAACTGCTCGAATGCCGTCTGGATAACGTCGTTTACCGCATGGGCTTTGGCGCTACTCGTGCCGAATCCCGTCAGCTGGTTTCGCACAAAGCGATCAGCGTTAACGGCAAGACTGTAAACATTCCATCCTACCAAGTTCGTCCGGGTGACGTGGTCGCAGTTCGCGAGAAATCGCAGAACCAGCTGCGCATTGTTCAAGCCCTTGAACTGTGCGCCCAGCGTGGCCGCGTTGAGTGGGTAGACGTGGATGCTGCCAAGAAGTCGGGCGTTTTCAAGAACGTTCCTGCTCGCAGCGACCTGTCCGCCGACATCAACGAAAGCCTGATTGTCGAGCTCTACTCCAAGTAAGGGCTAGAAAATAGGTGCATCCATGCAGATTTCGGTAAATGAGTTCCTGACGCCCCGCCACATTGATGTGCAGGTCGTCAGTCCAACCCGCGCTAAAATCACGCTCGAGCCTCTCGAGCGTGGCTTTGGCCATACCCTGGGCAACGCGCTGCGCCGCATCCTGTTGTCCTCCATGCCTGGCTGTGCAGTAGTCGAGGCCGAGATTGACGGCGTACTCCACGAGTACTCGGCAATCGAAGGTGTACAGGAAGACGTCATTGAAATCCTGTTGAACCTGAAAGGCCTGGCTATCAAACTGCACGGTCGTGACGAAGTTACGCTGACCTTGTCGAAAAAGGGTTCGGGGGTGGTTACCGCTGCCGATATTCAGCTGGATCATGATGTCGAGATCGTTAACCCCGATCACGTAATCGCTAACCTGGCGTCCAACGGCGCCCTGAACATGAAGCTCACCGTAGCTCGTGGTCGTGGTTATGAACCGGCCGATTCGCGTCAGAGCGATGAAGACGAAAGCCGCAGCATTGGTCGCTTGCAGCTGGACTCTTCGTTCAGCCCGGTTCGCCGTATCGCATACGTGGTGGAAAACGCCCGTGTCGAACAGCGTACTAACCTGGACAAGCTGGTTATTGATCTGGAAACCAACGGTACCCTGGATCCTGAAGAGGCTATCCGTCGTGCTGCAACCATCCTGCAACAGCAGCTGGCTGCGTTCGTCGACCTCAAAGGTGACAGCGAACCTGTGGTAGTCGAACAGGAAGACGAGATCGATCCGATCCTGCTTCGTCCGGTTGACGATCTGGAATTGACCGTACGTTCGGCCAACTGCCTTAAGGCGGAGAACATTTACTACATCGGCGATCTGATTCAGCGCACCGAAGTAGAACTGTTGAAGACTCCGAACCTGGGCAAGAAGTCCCTGACCGAAATCAAGGACGTTCTGGCCTCCCGTGGTCTGTCCCTCGGCATGCGCCTCGACAACTGGCCGCCTGCAAGTCTTAAGAAGGACGACAAGGCGACTGCCTGATCGTCGTAATCACCGAACGTAGTGTTTGGTAAGGAATGAATCATGCGTCATCGTAAAAGTGGACGTCACCTGAGCCGTACCAGCTCTCACCGCAAAGCCATGTTCCAGAACATGGCGGTGTCGCTGATCGAGCACGAGCTGATCAAAACTACCCTGCCAAAAGCCAAGGAACTGCGCCGCGTTGCCGAGCCGCTGATCACCCTGGCCAAGGAAGACAGCGTAGCTAACCGTCGTCTGGCTTTCGACCGTACCCGTTCGAAAGAAGCCGTTGGTAAGCTGTTCAACGATCTGGGCAAGCGCTATGCCACCCGTCAGGGCGGCTACCTGCGTATCCTCAAGTGCGGCTTCCGCGCTGGCGATAACGCACCTATGGCGTACGTCGAGCTGGTTGATCGTCCTGTCGGTGGCTCGGTAGAAGCTGCTGAGTAAGGCGACAGTCTGAAACAGAAAACCGGGCCCAGTGCCCGGTTTTTTGTATCTGTATGTATTGAAGCATTCTATTGATCTGAGTCACGTAATGAATTTGTTCTTGTAATACTCCTGGTCGATACTCGTTCCAGGCCGATTAGCCGGCAGTTCGAGACCGATAGGGAGATTACGCATGAGCCAGAGCAAGACACTGACCACCGCCAGCGGCGCACCGGTTGCCGACAACCAGAACTCGCGTTCTGCAGGTCCGCGGGGGCCGTTGTTGCTGGATGATTTCCACCTGATCGAAAAGCTCGCGCACTTCAACCGCGAGAACATCCCTGAGCGTCGTGTTCACGCAAAAGGTTCGGGCGCCTATGGCACCTTCACGGTAACCCGCGATATCACCCGCTACACCAGCGCGCGGCTGTTCAGCGAGGTGGGCAAGCAGACCGAGACCTTCCTGCGTTTCTCTACCGTCGGTGGCGAGCGTGGCTCGGCGGACACCGAGCGTGATCCGCGCGGTTTTGCTCTCAAGTTCTACACCGAAGAAGGCAACTGGGACATCGTCGGCAACAACACCCCGGTGTTCTTCATTCGCGACCCGCTGAAGTTCCCCGACTTTATCCACACCCAGAAGCGTCTCCCGCAAAGCAACCTGAAAAGCCCCCAGGCGATGTGGGATTTCTGGTCGCACTCCCCGGAAGCGCTGCACCAGGTCACCATCCTGTTCTCCGATCGCGGCATCCCGGATGGCTACCGCCACATGCACGGTTTCGGCAGCCACACCTACAGCCTGATCAATGCGCAGGGCCAGCGGACCTGGGTCAAATGGCACTTCAAGACCAAGCAGGGCATCAAGAACCTCTCGCCTGCCGACGCGGCGCGTCTGGCCGGTACCGATCCGGATTACGCCCAGCGTGACCTGTTCGAGGCGATCGAGCGCGGTGATTTCCCGAAATGGGCAGTCTGCATCCAGGTCATGAGCGAAGAGGAAGCGGCCTCCCGCGACGAAAACCCGTTCGATGTGACCAAGACCTGGTCGCAGAAAGACTACCCGCTGATCGAGGTCGGCGAGCTGGAGCTCAACCGCAATCCGCTCAACTACTTCGCCGAAGTGGAACAGGCGGCGTTCGGTCCGAGCAACATGGTCCCGGGGGTCGGTCTGTCGCCCGACCGCATGCTCCAGGGCCGCGTATTCGCCTACGCTGACGCCCATCGCTACCGGGTCGGTACCAACCATCAGCAACTGCCGGTAAACGCCCCACGCAGCCCGGTGAACACCTACCAACGTGACGGCGCCATGGCGTTTGGCAGCAATGGTGGTGCGGCGCCGAACTACGAGCCCAATAGCTACGCCAATGCGCCGAAGCAGGCGCCGCAACATGCTGAACCGGCGCTGGCCCTTAACGGCGTGGCGGGCCGCTATGATCACCGCGAAGACACCGACTACTACAGCCATGCCGGTGCGCTGTTCCGCTTGATGAACGCCGAGCAGAAGGCCCTGTTGATCAGCAACATCGCCGGGGCCATGGCAGGTGTTAGCGTCGATGTCGTCGAGCGCCAGCTGCGGCACTTCTTCAAGGCCGATCCGGCCTATGGGGAAGGGGTTGCCAAGGCTTTGGGCATAAATATCGCCTAAGTCGAAGTGATAAGAAGAACCGCCCTCATTTGGGCGGTTTTTCAATGAATATCACTACCGTTTACCTGCTTTTTTCGCATGTTTTGCCCGAATCTCAGTGACCTTCGAGTCATCCTGGTTCAAACTATTACTTTCGAACAGGGAGAGCAGGGCGATGCAAGGTCACCCGGACGTAATCGATTATCTCAACACGTTGCTGACGGGCGAACTGGCGGCACGCGACCAATATTTCATCCACTCGCGCATGTACGAAGACTGGGGCCTGAGCAAGCTCTACGAGCGTATCAACCACGAGATGGAAGAAGAGACGCAACACGCCGATGCCCTGATGCGTCGTATCCTCATGCTCGAAGGCACGCCGCGCATGCGTCCCGATGACCTGGACGTCGGCGCCACGGTACCGGAGATGCTCGCCGCCGACCTGCGCCTGGAGTACAAGGTGCGCGCTGCGCTGTGCAAGGGCATCGAGTTGTGCGAACTGCACAAGGACTACATCAGCCGCGACATCCTGCGCCTGCAACTGGCTGATACCGAGGAAGATCACGCCTACTGGCTGGAGAAGCAGCAGGGCCTGATCAAGTCCATCGGCCTGGAGAACTACCTGCAGTCGCAGATGTAAGTTTGCCGAAACAAAAAGCCCCGCCAGTGCGGGGCTTTTTTGTTCTGTAGGAGCGGGCTTGTCCCGCGATCGCGGTGTCACAGATTCACCGCAATCGCGGGGCAAGCCCGCTCCTACAGGGTCAAGCGCGGTCGCGCTCCAACAACGGCTTGAGGTAATGGCCGGTGTGGGACTGCTTCATCCCGGCCACTTCTTCAGGCGTACCGAAGGCGATGATCTGGCCGCCCTTGGAGCCGCCCTCGGGGCCGAGGTCGACAATCCAGTCGGCGGTCTTGATCACGTCCAGGTTGTGCTCGATCACCACCACGGTGTTGCCGTGGTCGCGCAGGCGGTGCAAGACATCGAGCAATTGCTGGATATCGGCGAAATGCAGCCCCGTGGTCGGCTCGTCGAGGATGTACAGGGTCTTGCCGGTATCGCGCTTGGACAACTCGCGTGACAGCTTGACCCGTTGCGCCTCGCCGCCGGAGAGGGTGGTCGCCGACTGCCCCAGCTTGATGTAGGACAGGCCGACATCCATCAGGGTCTGCAGCTTGCGCGCCAGGGCCGGCACCGCATCGAAGAACTCGCGGGCTTCCTCGATGGTCATTTCCAGCACCTCGTGGATGTTCTTGCCCTTGTACTTGATCTCCAGGGTTTCGCGGTTGTAGCGCTTGCTCTTGCACACGTCGCACGGCACGTAGATGTCCGGCAAGAAGTGCATCTCGACCTTGATCAGGCCGTCGCCCTGGCACGCCTCGCAGCGTCCGCCCTTGACGTTGAAGGAGAATCGTCCCGGGCCGTAACCGCGCGAGCGCGACTCCGGCACCCCGGAGAACAGTTCACGAATCGGCGTGAACAGCCCGGTGTAGGTCGCCGGGTTCGAGCGCGGGGTACGGCCGATCGGGCTCTGGTCGATGTCGACCACCTTGTCCAGGTGCTGCAGGCCGTCACAACTGTCGTGGGGCGCGGCTTCCAGGCTGCTGGCACCGTTCAGCGCCGTAGCACTGAGCGGGAACAGGGTGTTGTTGATCAGCGTCGATTTGCCCGAGCCGGATACGCCGGTGACACAGGTCAGCAGGCCGATCGGGATCTCCAGGTCGACATTCTGCAGGTTGTTGCCACGGGCGCCCTTGAGCTTGAGGGCGAGCTTCTTGTTGCGCGGGGTGCGCTCGGCCGGCACGGCAATCTTGACCCGACCGGACAGGTACTTGCCGGTCAGCGAGTCCGGGTGGGCCATGACCTCGGCGGGAGAGCCCTCGGCGACGATCTGGCCGCCATGCACGCCGGCGCCCGGGCCGATGTCGACCACGTAGTCGGCCAGGCGGATGGCATCTTCGTCGTGCTCGACCACGATCACCGTGTTGCCGATATCGCGCAGGTGATTGAGGGTCGCCAGCAAGCGATCGTTGTCGCGTTGGTGCAGGCCGATGGACGGCTCGTCGAGGATATACATCACCCCCACCAGGCCGGCGCCGATCTGGCTGGCCAGGCGAATACGCTGGGCCTCGCCGCCGGACAGGGTGTCGGCGCTGCGGTCCAGGGTCAGGTAGTCGAGACCGACGTTGACCAGGAACTGCAGGCGCTCGCAGATTTCCTTGAGGATCTTGTCGGCGATTTCGCCGCGTCGTCCGGTCAGCTTGAGGCCACCGAAGTAGTCGCTGGCGTCGCCGATCGGCAGGTTGGTGACCGCCGGCAAGGTCTTCTCGCCCACCCACACATGCCGCGCCTCGCGGCGCAGGCGGGTGCCGCGGCAATCCGGGCACGGCTGGGTGCTGAGGAACTTGGCCAGCTCTTCGCGCACGGTGGCCGACTCGGTCTCGCGGTAGCGCCGCTCAAGGTTGGGCACGATGCCTTCGAACGGGTGCGAGCGCTTGACGATATCGCCGCGATCGTTGAGGTACTTGAAGTCGACGTTCTGCTTGCCGCTGCCGTGCAGGATGACCTTCTGTTGCTCGGCCGGGAGCTCGCCGAACGGCACCTCGAGGCTGAAACCGTAGTGCGCGGCCAGCGAGCCGAGCATCTGGAAGTAATAGACGTTGCGCCGGTCCCAGCCGCGTATCGCGCCTTCGGCCAGGGTCAGTTCATTGTTGACCAGGCGCTTGGTGTCGAAGAACTGCTTGACCCCCAGGCCGTCGCAGGTCGGGCAGGCGCCAGCGGGGTTGTTGAAGGAGAACAACTTGGGTTCCAGCTCGCTGATGGCGTGGCCGCAGATCGGGCAGGCGAAGCGGGCCGAGAAGATCATTTCCTCGAACGGCTCGTCGTCCATCGACGCCACCAGGGCGATACCGTCGGCCAGCTTCAACGCGGTCTCGAACGACTCGGCCAGGCGCTGCTGCAGGTCTTCACGGACCTTGAAGCGGTCGACCACCACGTCGATGGTGTGTTTTTTCTGTTTATCCAGCTTGGGCAGTTCATCGAGCTCGAACAGCTTGCCATTGACCCGGGCCCGTACGAAGCCCTGGGCGCGCAGTTCGTCGAACACCGCCAGGTGCTCGCCCTTGCGCTCGCGGATTACCGGGGCCAGCAGCATCAGCTTGCTGCCTTCGGGCTGGGCCAGCACCAGGTCGACCATCTGGCTGACGGTCTGGGCTTCCAGCGGGATGTCGTGGTCCGGGCAGCGCGGGGTGCCGACACGGGCGTAGAGCAGGCGCAGGTAGTCGTAGATCTCGGTAATGGTACCGACGGTCGAGCGCGGGTTGTGCGAAGTCGACTTCTGCTCGATGGAGATGGCCGGCGACAGGCCTTCGATGGTGTCGACGTCGGGCTTTTCCATCATCGACAGGAACTGCCGGGCATAGGCCGACAGCGATTCGACGTAACGCCGCTGCCCCTCGGCATACAGGGTGTCGAAGGCCAGCGACGACTTGCCGGAACCGGACAGGCCGGTGATCACGATCAGCTTGTCCCGGGGCAGGGTCAGGTCGATGTTCTTCAGGTTGTGGGTGCGTGCCCCACGTATCAGGATCTTGTCCACTGCGGCCTCGCTCGGCGGGCATAAACGATTGAGTATACGGCGCCCTGCCATTACGCGGCAAAGCGTCGCGTAGATGCCGTTAGGCGATGGGACTGGTAGAATCGCCGCCGGTTCACACGAGGTTTATCCATGCACGATACCCACAGCGAAGGCATGAGTGGCAGCGAAACCCGCGCCGCAAGCGGCCTGGCCCTGGTGTTCGCCTTTCGCATGCTGGGCATGTTCATGGTCCTGCCGGTACTGGCGACCTATGGCATGGACCTGGCGGGCGCCACCCCGGCACTGATCGGCCTGGCCATCGGCGCCTATGGCCTGACCCAGGCATTCCTGCAGATTCCGTTCGGGATCATTTCCGACCGCATCGGTCGTCGCCCGGTGATTTACCTGGGCCTGGTCATCTTTGCCCTGGGCAGCGTACTGGCGGCCCAGGCCGACTCGATCTGGGGCGTGATCGCCGGACGAATCCTGCAAGGTGCCGGGGCGATTTCGGCGGCAGTGATGGCGCTGCTGTCAGACCTTACCCGCGAGCAACACCGGACCAAGGCCATGGCCATGATCGGCATGAGCATCGGTCTGTCGTTCGCCGTGGCCATGGTGGTCGGCCCCTTGCTGACCCGCGCTTTCGGCCTGTCCGGACTGTTCCTGGCCACCGCCGCCATGGCCCTGGTCGGCATCGGCCTGATCGCCTTCGTGGTGCCGGCGTCCCACGGGGCCTTGCAGCACCGGGAGTCGGGCGTGGCCAAGCAGGCCCTCGGCCCGACCCTGCGCCATCCCGACTTGCTGCGCCTGGACGTGGGTATCTTCGTCCTGCATGCGATCCTGATGGCCAGCTTCGTCGCCTTGCCCCTGGCCTTCGTCGAGCGCGGCGGCCTGCCCAAGGAAGAGCACTGGTGGGTGTACCTGACTGCCTTGCTGATCTCATTTTTTGCAATGATCCCGTTCATCATCTACGGCGAGAAAAAGCGCAAGATGAAACGTGTCCTGCTGGGCGCGGTCAGTGTGTTGATGCTCACCGAGCTGTTCTTCTGGCTGTCGGCAGACAACTTGCACCAACTGGTGATCGGCACCGTGATATTCTTTACTGCCTTCAACCTGCTGGAGGCATCCTTGCCTTCGCTGGTGAGCAAGGTGTCGCCCGCCGGCGGCAAGGGCACGGCCATGGGGGTGTATTCCACCAGCCAGTTCCTTGGTGCCGCGCTGGGAGGAATTCTCGGTGGCTGGTTGTTCCAGCACGGTGGCCTGAGCACGGTGTTCCTGGGCTGTGCAGCCCTGTGTGCACTGTGGTGGATCGTGGCCATCAGCATGCGTGAACCGCCGTACGTGACCAGCCTGCGCATGCCGTTGTCGGCCGAGGCGATCCGCGAGGCGGGACTGACCGAACGGCTGCTGGCCGTACCGGGTGTGACCGACGCAGTGGTGGTGGCCGATGAAGCCGCCATCTATATCAAACTTGATACACAAATTTTGGATCGCACGACCCTGGAGCGCCTGGTAAACCCGGCCTCCGAAGCGTGCGAAGCCTAGGAGAACGTTATGGCCCGTGGGGTTAACAAAGTCATTCTGGTCGGTACCTGCGGTCAGGATCCCGAAGTCCGCTACCTGCCCAACGGTAACGCCGTGACCAACCTGAGCCTGGCCACCAGCGAGCAGTGGACCGACAAGCAGACCGGCCAGAAGGTCGAGCGCACCGAGTGGCACCGCGTGTCGATGTTCGGCAAGGTTGCCGAGATCGCCGGCGAATACCTGCGCAAGGGTTCGCAGGTCTACATCGAAGGCAAGCTGCAGACCCGCGAGTGGGAAAAAGACGGCATCAAGCGCTACACCACCGAAATCATCGTCGACATGCAGGGCACCATGCAGCTGCTGGGCGGCCGTCCGCAGAACCAGGACGGTGGCAACCAGTACAACCAGGGCGGTAACCAGGGCGGCGGCAACTACAACCAGGCGCCACGCCAGCAGGCCCAGCGCCCGCAGCAAGCCCCTCAGCGTCCGGCGCCACAGCAGCCGGCTCCGCAGCCTGCACCTGATTTCGACAGCTTCGATGACGATATTCCGTTCTGATTCGAAACGCTGACCGCCACACCCTCAAGACGCCCGGTGCACCGCATCGGGCGTTTTGCTTTGTTACGACCAGCAATCCGCTTTCATCGCACTCCCGAAAATCTTGACTAGAGTATCAAGTGGCGGCCATCAATATGCCGCCACCGTGATCGTTCAAGAGACGCCGGCAATGCCCCGCGCGTCCACCACCTGATCAGGAGTGCACGATGGATCTCAACCGTCGGCAGTTCTTCAAGGTCGCCGCTGTCGGCCTTGGAGGTTCGAGCCTGGCTGCGTTGGGCATGGCCCCTACACCGGCCTTCGCCGAGCAGGTGCGTCACTTCAAGCTGGCGCACAGCAAGGAAACCCGTAACACCTGTCCGTACTGTTCGGTCGGCTGCGGCCTGATCATGTACAGCCAGGGCGACGCGGCGAAGAACGTAGCCCAGAACATCATCCACATCGAAGGCGACGCCGACCATCCGGTGAACCGCGGCACCCTGTGCCCGAAAGGCGCCGGCCTGCTCGACTTTATCCACAGCCCCAACCGCCTGCAGTACCCGCAGGTGCGCAAGCCGGGCAGTCAGGAATGGACCCGGGTATCCTGGGACGAGGCGCTCGATCGCATCGCCGACCTGATGAAGACCGACCGCGACGCCAACTTCGTCGAGAAAAATGCCCAGGGCCAGACGGTCAACCGCTGGCTGACCACGGGTTTCCTGGCCGCTTCGGCGTCCTCCAACGAAGCCGGCTACATGACCCACAAGGTCATCCGCAGCCTCGGCATGCTGGGATTCGATAACCAGGCACGTGTCTGACATGGCCCGACGGTGGCAAGTCTTGCCCCGACGTACGGCCGTGGAGCCATGACCAACCACTGGACCGATATCGCCAACGCGAATCTGATCCTGGTGATGGGTGGCAACGCTGCAGAAGCCCACCCCTGTGGCTTCAAATGGGTAACCGAGGCCAAGGCCCACAACCAGGCCCGGCTGATCGTGGTCGACCCGCGTTTTACCCGGACCGCTTCGGTGGCCGACTATTACGCGCCGATCCGTACCGGCACGGATATCGCCTTCATGGGCGGGCTGATCAATTACCTGCTGACAGAAGACAAGATCCAGCACGAATACGTGCGCAACTACACCGACGTGGCGTTCATCGTCAAAGCCGGCTTCAGCTTCGAGGATGGCCTGTTCAGCGGTTATGACGCGGCCAAGCGCAGCTACACCGACAAGTCCGGCTGGGGCTACGAGATGGGCGAGGACGGTTTTGCCAAGGTCGACCCGACCCTGCAGGACCCGCGTTGCGTCTATCAGCTGATGAAACAGCACTACAGCCGCTACACCCTGGAGCTGGCCAGCCAGATCTGCGGCATGCCGGTCGACAGCCTGCGCAAGATCTGGGAAGAGATCGCCACCTGCTCGCAACCGGGCAAGACCATGACGATTCTCTATGCCCTGGGCTGGACCCAGCATTCGATCGGCTCGCAGATCATCCGCAGTGCGGCCATGGTCCAGTTGTTGCTGGGCAACGTCGGCATGCCGGGGGGCGGGGTCAACGCCCTGCGCGGTCACTCCAATATCCAGGGCCTTACCGACCTGGGCCTGCTCTCCAACCTGCTGCCGGGCTACCTGTCGCTGCCGGCGGATGCCGAGCAGGACTACGACGCCTACATCGCCAAACGGGCGCCCAAGCCGATACGGCCGGGGCAGCTGTCCTACTGGCAGAACTACGGCAAGTTTCACGTGAGCCTGATGAAAGCCTGGTACGGCGCCAACGCCACGGCCGATAACCATTGGGGCTACGACTACCTGCCGAAGCTGGATATCGCCGGTTACGACGTGTTGAAGATGTTCGACATGATGGCCAAGGACCAGGTCAACGGTTACTTCTGCCAGGGCTTCAACCCGATTGCCGCCTTGCCGGACAAGAACCGCGTCACCGCCGCCCTGAGCAAGCTCAAGTGGCTGGTGGTGATGGACCCGCTGGCCACCGAGACCTCGGAGTTCTGGCGCAATGCCGGGCCGTTCAACGATGTCGACTCGGCCAAGATCCAGACCGAGGTGATCCGCCTGCCCACCACCTGCTTTGCCGAGGAAGACGGCTCGCTGGTCAACAGCAGCCGCTGGCTGCAATGGCACTGGAAGGGCGCCGAAGGGCCGGGCCAGGCCCGTACCGACGTGTGGATCATGACGGCGCTGTTCCTGCGCCTGCGCGAGCGATACCAGCGCGAGGGCGGGGCCTGGGCCGAATCCATCCTCAAGCTCAACTGGCCCTACAAGGTGCCCCATGAGCCCTCGCCGGAGGAAATCGCCAAGGAGTTCAACGGTTACGCCGTGGCCGACCTCACCGACGCCACCGGGGCGACGATCAAGGCCGGGCAGCAACTGGGCGGCTTCGCCCAGCTCAAGGACGATGGCAGCACCGCTTCGGGCTGCTGGATCTTCTGCGGCAGCTGGACCGAGCAGGGCAACCAGATGGCCCGGCGCGACAACGCCGACCCGTTCGGCATGAAGCAGAACCCGGGTTGGGCCTGGGCCTGGCCGGCCAACCGGCGGATCCTCTACAACCGCGCCTCGGCCGACCTGCAGGGCAAACCCTGGTCGCCGCACAAGCGCCTGGTGTGGTGGAACGGCAAGGCCTGGGGCGGTACCGACGTGCCGGACTACAAGGTTGATGTGGCACCGGAAGCGGGGATGAGCCCGTTCATCATGAACCCGGAAGGCGTGGCGCGTTTCTTCGCCCTCGACAAGATGGCCGAAGGGCCGTTCCCCGAGCACTACGAGCCGTTCGAAACGCCCATCGGTATCAACCCCCTGCACCCGAACAACAAGCAGGCGACCAGCAACCCGGCCGGCCGCGTGTTCGATTCGGTGTGGGACAGCCTCGGGCAAGCCAAGGACTTCCCGTATGCCGCCACCAGCTACCGCTTGACCGAGCACTTCCACTTCTGGACCAAGCATTGCCCGATCAATGCCGTGACCCAGCCGGAGCAGTTCGTCGAGATCGGCGAGGCGCTGGCCAAGGAGAAGGGCATCGCCGCCGGCGACCGCGTGCGTGTCACCTGCAAGCGCGGGCATATCGAGGCCGTGGCGGTGGTGACCAAGCGCATACGTCCGCTGCAGGTCAACAACCAGACCGTGCACCAGATCGGCATTCCGCTGCACTGGGGCTTTACCGGCGTGACCCGCCACGGCTACCTGACCAACACCCTGGTGCCGTTTCTCGGTGACGGTAATACCCAGACCCCGGAATCCAAGTCGTTCCTGGTCAACGTGGAGAAAATCTGATGGCCAGCCAAGACATCATTGCCCGTTCGGCCACCACCACGCCGCCGCCGTCGATCCGCCAGCAGGAAGAGGTGGCCAAGCTGATCGACACCACCAAGTGCATCGGCTGCAAGGCCTGCCAGGTCGCCTGCTCGGAATGGAACGAGCTGCGTGACGAGGTCGGCCACAGCTACGGCACCTACGACAACCCCCACGACCTGAGCGCAGAGACCTGGACCCTGATGCGCTTCACCGAGCATGAAAACGCCGAGGGCAACCTGGAGTGGCTGATCCGCAAGGACGGCTGCATGCACTGCGCCGATCCCGGTTGCCTGAAGGCCTGCCCGAGCCCCGGGGCGATCATCAAGCACGCCAACGGCATCGTCGACTTCAACCAGGACCACTGCATCGGTTGCGGCTACTGCATCACCGGTTGCCCGTTCAACATCCCGCGGATTTCGCAGAAGGACCACAAGGCCTACAAGTGCACCCTGTGTTCCGACCGCGTGGCCGTGGGGCTGGAGCCGGCCTGCGTGAAAACCTGCCCGACCGGGGCGATCGTGTTCGGCAGCAAGGAGGACATGAAGGAGCATGCCGCCGAGCGCATCGTCGACCTCAAGTCGCGCGGCTTCGCCAACGCCGGCCTGTACGACCCCGATGGCGTCGGCGGTACCCATGTGATGTACGTGCTGCACCATGCCGACCAGCCGAAACTGTATGCCGGCCTGCCGGACCAGCCGGTGATCAGCCCGATGGTGGCGCTGTGGAAAGGCGTGAGCAAACCGCTGGCGCTGCTGGCCATGGGCGCGGCGGTGCTGGCCGGGTTCTTCCATTACGTGCGGGTCGGCCCGCAGCGGGTGGAGGAGGACGAGCACCCGAGCGCGCCGGACACCAGCGTGCACGTCGTCGATCCGACGGTGCATGTGTATGACCCAGGCAAATCCAGCGGGCCAGGGGAGGAACGACCATGAGCGACAAACCCATCCTGCGCTACAACGCCAATGAGCGGAGCAACCACTGGCTGGTGGCGATCCTGTTCATTCTGGCCGGGTTGTCGGGGCTGGCGCTGTTCCATCCGGCGCTGTTCTGGCTCAGCCACCTGTTCGGCGGCGGGCCCTGGACGCGGATCCTGCACCCGTTCCTGGGTCTGGCGATGTTCGTGTTTTTCCTCGGCCTGGTGATTCGCTTCTGGCGTGCCAATGTATTCATCAGCAATGACCGGCTGTGGCTGCGGCGCATCGACCGGGTGATGCGCAACGAGGAGGAGGGCGTGCCGCCGATCGGCAAGTACAACCCCGGACAGAAGCTACTGTTCTGGACCCTGCTGCTGTGCATGCTGGTGCTGCTGTTCAGCGGCGTGGTGATCTGGCGCGCCTGGTTCAGTCAGTACTTCGGCATCGGTTCGATCCGCCTGGCCACTTTGCTCCATGCTCTGGCGGCCTTCGTGCTGGTGCTGAGCATCATCGTGCATATCTACGCCGGGATCTGGATCAAGGGCTCGGGGAGCGCGATGTTGCATGGCTGGGTCAGCCGCGCCTGGGCGAAAAAGCACCATGAGCTATGGTATCGGGAAGTGACCCGCGACGATCCGCAGGACCCGCACATCAGCAAAAAAGGATGATGGCTTGAGTACGATTCTCGAACCCGGGCAGATCGAAGCGGCGGCCAGTGCGCCGCCGTTTCTGCACCTGCCACCCGCGAACCTGTTCGCCCTGCGGGCGGCGCGTCTGGACAGCCTGGCCGCAGACCATGCGCTGGGCGACTACCTGCGGCTGATCGCCAGCTTGTGCCGGATTCAGCAGAGCCTGCTGGATGAGCCACCGCTGGCACCTCCCCTGGACAGCGAGCGCCAGCGCTTGTGCCTGGAGCACGGTTTGCCGCCGCTGGCGGCCGACAGCCTGGTGCGCGAGGGGCAGTGGCTGGCCTGGCTGGATGCGCTGTTGCAGCGCTTTCCTTCACCGGCTGGCGCCGAACTCAAGGCTGCAGTCAGCACCTTGGGCGACGCCAGCGCCGAGCAGCGCAAGCTGTGGGGCATCGCCTTGCTGACCGGGCAGTACAACGCCGTGCCGGCAGCGCTGGTGCCCTTCCTCGGCGCGGCCCTGCAAGCGGCCTGGAGCCACTGGCTGTTGAGCCTGCCAGGCACTACGCTCAAACCCGGCGACAACCTCTGCCAGTGCCCGGCCTGCGGCTCGCCGGCCATGGCCGGGGTGATCCGCCACCGGGGCAAGTTCAACGGCCTGCGCTACCTGGTGTGCTCGCTGTGTGCCTGCGAGTGGCATGCGGTGCGGGTCAAGTGCATCTATTGCGAGCAGAGCAAGGGGCTTGAGTACTTCAATCTCGAGGATGATCGCCATGCCGCCGGCAAGGCGCCGCTGCGGGCCGAGTGTTGTCCGGGTTGCAAGGTCTACCTCAAGCAGCTCTACCTGGAGTGCGATGCCGAGGCCGAAGCCTTGTCGGCGGACCTGGCGAGCCTGGCCCTGGACCTGCGCCTGGACCAGGAGGGCTACCAGCGACTGGCACCGAACCTGATGCTGGCGCCCTAGGGTCTACACTCAGGTTTTTGTGGGAATGTGTGGGAGCTGGCGAAGCCTGCGATCGACCGCGAAGCGGTCGTGATCCGGACGCAGAAAATGTGTCACCCGGGCCGGGCTCATCGCCGGCCCGGGCGGCTCCCACAGTGGATATGGCCGGAGCCTTTGAATGCCTGTAAATGTCACGACGCTCGCTGCTCGCTTACCCTCCATCGACACCCTGCTGCGCCATCCCGCCTGCCTTGCGCTGATCGACCGCTATGGCCGTGATGCTTTGCTGGCCACCTTGCGCCAGTTGCTCGATGACCTGCGCGAACCGGCCCGCCAGGGCCAGCTGGACGCGTCTGAGCTGGCACCGGCGGTGCTGGCCGGGCGAGCGGGCGAACGCCTGGCGGTCCAGCACCGCAGCCAGGTACGGCGGGTGTTCAACCTCACGGGCACGGTGCTGCACACCAACCTTGGCCGGGCGTTGCTGCCGGACGAAGCCATCGACGCGGTGCAGATGGCCGCGCGCTACCCGCTGAACCTAGAATTCGACCTGGCCACCGGCAAGCGCGGCGACCGCGACGACCTGATCGAAGGCCTGATCCGCGAGCTGACCGGTGCCGAGGCCGTCACCGTGGTCAACAACAATGCCGCGGCGGTGCTGCTGGCGCTCAACAGCCTGGGCGCGCGCAAGGAAGGCATCATCTCCCGCGGTGAGCTGATCGAGATCGGCGGCGCCTTTCGCATCCCCGACATCATGGTCCGGGCCGGGGTCAAGCTGCATGAGGTGGGCACCACCAACCGCACCCACGCCCGCGACTACGAAGCCGCCATCGGCCCGCGCAGCGGCCTGCTGATGCGCGTGCATTGCAGCAACTACAGCATCCAGGGCTTCACCACCCAGGTGTCGACAGCGGAGTTGGCGCAGCTGGCGCACCGGCACGAGCTGCCCTTGCTGGAAGACCTGGGCAGCGGCAGCCTGCTCGACCTCACGCGCTGGGGCCTGCCGGCCGAGCCCACGGTGCGCCAGGCCCTGGTCGACGGTGCCGACATCGTTACCTTCAGCGGCGACAAACTACTGGGCGGGCCCCAGGCCGGCATCATCGTCGGCCGCAAGGCGCTGATCAGCAGGATCAAGAAGAATCCCCTCAAGCGTGCCCTGCGGGTCGACAAGCTGACCCTGGCCGCTCTGGAAGCAGTGCTGGGCCTGTACCGCAACCCTGACCGCCTGGCGGAGCGCCTGCCCAGCCTGCGCCTGCTGACCCGTCCCCAGGCCGAGATCCTCGCCCAGGCCCGGCGCCTGGCACCGGTGCTGGCACAGGTGCTCGGCGAGCAGTGGCAGGTCGAGGCAGTGCCGGCCTTGAGCATGATCGGCAGCGGCAGCCAACCCGTCGCCCGCTTGCCCAGCGCCGCGCTGTGCCTGCGCCCGCAACAGGCCCGGCGCTGGCGCGGGCGTAGCCTGCTCGGTCTGGAAGCGGCACTGCGAACGCTGCCGATCCCGGTGCTCGGGCGCATCGATGACGATGCCCTGTGGCTCGATTTGCGTCAGCTGGATGACGAGGCGGGCTGGCTGGCGCAGTTGTCCGGGCTGCAACTGGCGGAGGCCTTGAGGTGATCGTCGGCACCGCCGGGCACATCGACCACGGCAAGACCTCCTTGCTCGAAGCACTGACCGGCCAGGCCGGGGACCAGCGCCGGGAGGAGCGCGAACGCGGCATGACCATCGACCTGGGCTATCGCTACGCTTCGCTGCAAGAAGGCGCGCCCTTGACCGGCTTTATCGATGTGCCGGGGCACGAGCGTTTTATCCACAACATGCTGGCCGGTGCCCAGGGCGTCGACCTGGTGTTGCTAGTGGTGGCAGCGGATGACGGGGTGATGCCCCAGACCCGCGAGCACCTGGCCATCGTCGAACTGCTGGGTATTCCCCGTGTGCTGGTGGCGATCAGCAAGTGCGACCGGGTCGAACCGGAGCGGGTGCGGGAGGTGGGGGCACAAGTGGCTGCCTTGCTGGCAGCCGGTCCGTATGCGGACGCTGCACAGTTCCCGCTCTCCAGCGTGACCGGCGACGGTGTCGATACCTTGCGCCGGGCGTTGCTCGAAGCCCAGGGCCAGATCCGCGAACGCAGCCGACGGGGCGGCTTTCGCCTGGCAATAGACCGCGCCTTTGCCGTGGCCGGGGCGGGCATCGTGGTCACCGGCACGGCGCTGGATGGCCAGGTCCAGCTGGGCGACACCCTGGTGCTGGGCCGGGCGGCAAAGCCGGTGCGGGTGCGCGGGCTGCATGCGCAGAACCAGTCGGTGGTCGAGGCCTGGGCCGGGCAGCGGGTGGCCTTGAACATCAGCGCCGAGCGCCTGGAGCTGGCGCAGATTCACCGTGGCGACTGGCTGCTCGCCGAGTGGCTGCATGCGCCAACCCAGCGGGTCGATATCGAGCTGCAACTGCTGGCCAGCGAGACCCGCAGTTTTATCCATTTCAGCCCGGTCCACGTGCACCTGGGCACCCAGGATGTCACGGCGCGGGTGGCCTTGTTGCAGGGCGAGCAATTGTTGCCCGGTGGCCGCATGTTCGCCCAGTTGCAGGTCAATGCGCCGTTGCAGGCGGTGCATGGTGATCGCCTGGTGCTGCGCGACCACAGCGCGCAACGCACCCTCGGCGGCGGCCGGGTGCTCGATCCCTTCGCCCCGGCGCGCCAGCGGCGTAGCGAGGCACGCCTGGCCCAGTTGCAGGGGCTGGCCAGTGCCGACAGCCTGGAGCAGGCCTTGCCGGTATTGCTGGCCAACGATGAGACCGGCCTTGATCCGCAGCACCTGGAGCGGCAGTTCAACCGTCTGCGCAGCAGCTGGAAGCTGCCGGCCGAGGTGAGCGTCATTGCCACACGCCAAGGCCCCTTGTTGTTCACCGACGCGCGCTGGCAGGCGCTGAAACAGGCGGTGCTGGCGCAACTGGCGCAATTCCATGAACAGGAGCCCGACCAGCTCGGTCCTGACCGCGATCGCCTGCGACGCTTTGCAGCCTTGCCGCTGGAGCGCCCGGCGTTCATCAGCCTGCTCGATGACTTGCTGGCCAGCGGCGCGGTGGTCGGCAACGGGCCCTGGTTGCATCTGCCCGAGCATCGGGTACGCCTGAGCGATGCCGACACCGCGCTCTGGCAGCAACTGCAGCCAATGCTGGCGCAAGGCGGCTTCGATCCGCCCTGGGTGCGTGACCTGGGCAGGGTGGCGGCGGTAGAGGAAGCAGAGGTTCGACTGTTGCTGCGCAAGCTGGCGAGGCTGGGGCAAGTGCACCAGGTGGTACGCGATCTGTTCTATCCTGAGGCCACGATCCGACAAATGGCAGCTATGCTCTTGCAGCTGGCCAGTGACGATCCGGTGGTGCAGGTGGCGGCCTTTCGCGATGTGCTGGGCATTGGTCGCAAACGCAGCATCCAGGTGCTGGAGTATTTTGATCGCATCGGCTTGACCCGGCGGGTCGGTGACCGGCGTCAGGTCCGTGCCGACAATGCCCTGGCACAAGCACCAGGGCACTGAGTTCAAGGAAGGCAATCGCGCCCGGTGGCGCGGCCGGGCTTCAAACCCGGTTGGGGACGGCAGCCGTTCCCGGGCAGGTTCGACTCCCGCTGCCTTCCGCCACTTTCTACTGCGCCCGTTCCCCGCACAGGTCCAGGGCGAACCAGTATTCGGCCGCTTGCACATCGAGGCCCGCACCCAGCAGGGCGAACATCTTGCCCAGCGCGGCTTCGCGGGTCATGCCGCCACCACTGACCAGCCCGGTGTCGCGCAAGCGGCTACCGGCGGCGTAGGTGTCGAAATGCACGGCCCCTTGCGGACACTGGCTGATGGCGGCGATCAGCACGCCGCCTTCGCGGGCGTCGTGCAGGGCGTCGAGCAGGTCCTGGTCATCGGAAGGCCCGGTACCGCTGCCGTAGCATTCCAGCAACAGGCCTTGCACGCCGCTGCCGAGCAGGGCGCGCAAATGACTCACCTGCAAGCCCGGGAACACCGGCAGCACCGCCAGGTTCACGGTGTGGCGTGGCTGTCGGTAGTCCAGGCGCGCCGGTACTGCGTCGACACGCTGACCGTCGCGCTGGCGTGGCAGGCTGGCAAAGGCATCGAAGGCTTCGCTGCGCAGTTTCGAGGTGCGGGCGCCGTGCAGCAGCTGGCCGTGGAAGTACAGCTGCACGCCGTTCTCGATGCCCGTGGCCATCAACTGCAGGGCGCCGCCCAGGTTGCCCCAGGCGTCGCTGTCCGGGGCGCCGGCAGGCAGCATCGAGCCGGTCAGCAGCACCGGCACCGGCAGGCCCAGCAGCAGGAACGACAGGGCCGCGGCGCTGTAGGCCAGGGTGTCGGTGCCGTGCAGCAGCAGGACACCGTCATGGCCGTCGCGCTCCACCGCCTCGACAATCGCATCACGCATGGCCAGCCAGTTGGCTTGCTGCATGTTGGCGCTGTCGAGCAGTGGCGTCAGCTCGCGCAGGCGCCAGTTCAGTGCCGGGGCATCCGCCTGCTGATCGAAGTGGGCGCGCATGCGCGCCTCGAAGCCGCCGGCGGGGGCCAGGCCTTGTGGCGTCTCAAGCATGCCGATGGTGCCTCCGGTGTAGAGGACCAGCAGATTCTTGACGGCGCGCATTTCAGTTCTGCACCTGGGCGGTGGCGGCGCGGACATCGGCCTTGGCGTCGACCACCGGGTTGACCGGCCAGGCGTCGCGGTCCAGGTCCAGGTCGGCGAAGCGTGCGGCGTCGAATACCGGCTGCTGGATGCCGGCGCGGCGCTGTTCGTCGTAGTCGCGCATCACCCGCAGGCCGACCTTGAACAGCAGGGCCAGGGCCACCAGGTTGACGAATGCCAGGCAGGTCATGGTGATGTCGGCGAAGGCGAACACGGTCGACAGGTTCTGCACCGAGCCCCAGAGGATCAGCAGCAGCACCAGGCCGCGGTAGCCCAGCAGCACCGCACGGTTGCGGGTGAAGAACTGCAGGCTGGTCTCGCCCAGGTAGTAGTTGTAGAGGATGCAGGTGAAGACGAACAGCGACAGCGCCACGCTGACGAAGATCCGGCCCCAGTCACCGACCACCGCGGCCAGGGAGTTCTGGGTCAGGGCGATGCCGTCACCTTCGAAGCCCGGGGTGTAGAAGCCCGACAGCAGGATCAGCAGGGCGGTGCAGGTGCAGATCACGAAGGTATCGAGGAACACGCTGAACGCCTGGACCACGCCTTGTGCGGCCGGGTGCTTGACGGCCGCCACGGCGGCTACGTTCGGCGCACTGCCAAGGCCGGCTTCGTTGGCGAACACACCGCGCTTCACGCCCATGACAATGGCGCTGCCCAGCAGGCCGGCAAAGGCCGGGTCGAGGCCGAAGGCGCTTTTGATGATGGTTTCGAGCATGGCAGGCACGTGTTCGATCTGGGTGAAGATCACATACAGGGTCACACCAATGTACGCCAGGGTCTTGACCGGCACCAGCAGATCGGACACTGCGGCGATGCGCTTGATGCCGCCGAGGAACACCAGGCCCAGCAGCACGGCGAGGGCGATGCCGGTGTACTTGGGTTCGAAACCGAAGGCATTCTGCAGCGAGTGGGTCACCGTGTAGGACTGCAGGCCGTTGAAGGTGAAGCCGTAGGTCACCAGCAGCAGGATCGCGAACACCACCGCCAGCCAGCGCAGTTTCAGGCCGTGCTGGATGTAGTAGGCCGGGCCGCCACGGTACAGGCCGTCACCGTCGCTGCGCTTGTAGACCTGGGCCAGGGTACATTCGAAGAAGCTGCTGGACATGCCCACCAGTGCGGTGACCCACATCCAGAACACCGCGCCTGGGCCGCCCAGGGTTACGGCGATGCCGACACCGGCGATGTTACCGGCACCGACGCGACCGGCCAGGCTCAGCATCAGTGCCTGGAACGAGCTCAGCTGGCCAGCCTGGCCGCGCAGGGATTCCTTGAACACACTGAACATATGGCCGAAGTGGCGGAACTGGACGAAACGGGAGCGGATGGTGAAGTAACCGCCGAGTCCGACGATCAGTACGATGAGAAGCTTCCCCGAAAGGAAATCATTGAGCGCTTCGAGCATGGGAAAACCTCGATTCTTATTCTTTGCATGAAAAGACAGCGGGTCCGGTGTCGATGCACCGGTATCCGATGCGCGCATGGTTGGCCAAGATAAATATGGTTACAATTTCGCGGGTTGCTCTGAGTTGATGCGACTTGATGCTAAAATGGCGTCTGTCGCATCACCTGGAACGGCTCGCATGAGCGAAAACCTCGGCATCAACCTCAAACTCGCCTGCAGTCACTACCGCTCTATCTCGGAGGTTTGCCGGCAGCTTTCGATCAACCGCGCGCAGTTCAACAAGTACCTGAGCGGGCAAAGCCAGCCGACCCCCTTCAATCTCAAGCGCATCGGCGACTTCTTCGGCGTCGAGGACTATGAGCTGGGTTTGCCGCCCGAGCAGTTCGCCCGCCTGATCGGCGCGCGCAATCCGGCCGCGGTCACGACCGCAGCGCAAGACCCACTCAGCGAGCTGCTGCGCCCGCTGCGCGAGCAGGGCGGCAACCTGTCGCGCTACTGCGGTTACTACTTCGAATACTCCAACTGCATGTCGGTGCCGGGCACCATCCTGCTGTCGCTGGTGCACCTGCGCGAAGAGCGCGGCACCTACCTGTTCGAGCGCCAGGAGCGCCAGGAGCGTTCAAGCAGCACCGATGTGCAGGCCGAGGACTGGGTGCGCTGTCGCTACCTGGGTGCGGCGTTCCAGTTGCAGGACCGGCTGTTCCTCATCGACTACGAGTCGCTGACGGTCAACGAAATGAGCCAGACCATCCTCATCCCCAGCTTCAAGAGCCGCATCACCCGCCTCAATGGCCTGAAAACCGGTGTATCCAGCGGCGACCGACGCACACCGGCCTGCACCCGGGTGGTCTGGGAGTACCTGGGCACCGAGATCAACCGCATCAGCGCCTACCGCCAGGTCAAGCTGTATCGCCCGGACGACCCGCGCATCGACGAGGACGTGCGCGAGCGGCTGAAGGTCGGGGAGATCAGCAACGGCCTGTTCGAGATCGAGTGAGTCTCAACCCAACAGCAGGTCGGCGACGGTGTTCGCCACTTGATCGGCCACCTCCGGCGCGCTACGCAAATGCGCGGCAATGCCGTGGTCGCAATCGGCGAGCAGCAGGCACTCCAGATGCGGTGGCGGCACGGCACCGAGCAGGCCGCGGGTGACTTCTTCCGGGATCGGGCTGTAACGCTCGGCGCCGGCCAGCCACAGGGTGCCGGCCGAGGTGCCTGCTCCATGCCCGTAGCGGTGCGAATTGAGCCCGTCGTATTCGCCCATCACCAGCAGCACGCGGCCCTGGAACTGGCGCAGGAATTCGAAGCTGTCGCAGTCGAGAAAGCCGTAAGGCTTGCTGATCGCCGCCTTGAACGCCGGGCCGAAGGGCGCCTGATGGGCGGCATCGGGATAAATGGCCGGACAGATCAGCACCAGGGTATCGATGGCCGGTGTTTGCGCCGCCAGCTTCAGGGCAATGGCGGCGCCCAGGCTGTGACCTATCAACGTGCGACAGCGGGGCGCGATATGGCGGTGAAAGCGCCGTGCTTCCTCAAGATTGCTGGCCAGCGACGGCTCGGCTGCGCCCGGCTCGCTGGCCAGACTGTGGCCGGACAGGTTGCCGGTGAGCGAACCGATACCCAGCTGTTGCAGGCGGTACAGCAGCGGGTTGAGTCGGGTGAAGTCCGAGCGCGCGCCACCGACGACGAACACCGGCGCGGCACGTTCCTGGTCGGGGATCAGCAAGCGGGCCTGTTGTTGGTAAGCGCCGAAGGACTCGGTGATGAACTGCTCCTGGCCGAAGCAGGGTTCGTCGAATTGCCAGGTGGAGCGCTGGGTCGAGTTCGTTTCAAAATGCATGAAAGCCGCCTGGAGGAAATGATGACGCTGCCACTCGCCCGCGCGAACGAATGAGCTAGCTTTTAACCCGGTCTTCGTCTGCGCAACAGTCAGTTGATTCCGGGCGAAGTATAAGCAGTATCCTGAACGCTGCACTGGCCCTGCGTTGGACTTCCCCCGCCGGAAACCGCAAAATGCGCCATTCCCTCAATCAACCTGATCGGACCTGCTGACTCTATGCGAATGCGCCTGATGCTGTTGGGTGGTGGAAATGCCCTCGGGCAAGCGCTGATTCGCCTCGGAGCCGAGGAAGACATCGGCTTTCTGGCACCGCGTCCGCCGGAAAACGGCTGGGATCCGGCCAGCCTGACCCAGCTGCTGGATGACACCCGCCCCGATGCGCTGGTGAACCTGGCCTACTACTTCGACTGGTTCCAGGCCGAGTCGGTCAGCGAACAGCGCCTGGCCCTGCAGGAGCGCTCGGTGGAGCGCCTGGCCGAGTTGTGCCAGCACCACAACATTATCCTGGTCCAGCCGTCGAGCTACCGGGTGTTCGATGGCTCGCGGGCCACGGCCTACAGCGAGAAGGACGAGCCGGTGCCCCTGGGCCTGCGTGGCCAGGCACTGTGGCGCATCGAGCAGAGCGTGCGGGCAACCTGTCCGCAGCACGTGATGCTGCGCTTTGGCTGGCTGCTCGACGAGAGCATCGATGGCGTGCTGGGGCGCTTCCTGACCCGCGCCGAACAGCCCCAGGAGCTGCTGCTGGCCGATGACCGCCGTGGCAACCCGACGCCGGTGGACGACGCCGCCCGGGTGATTCTCTCGGTCCTCAAGCAGCTCGATTGCGCCGCGCCCCTTTGGGGCACCTATCACTACGCCGGCAACGAAGCCACCACGCCGCTGGCGCTGGGACAGGCTATCCTCTCTGAGGCATCCCAGCTGCACAAGCTGGCTGTCGAGGCGCCGACCGCGCAGGCCCATGCCGCACGGCCGGATGCCAGCGAAGAGCCGCAACACGCCGTGCTGGCCTGCAAGAAAATTCTGCACACATTCGGCATCAAACCCCGCGCCTGGCGTGCCGGTTTGCCGCCCCTACTGGATCGATTCTATCGACATGGCTGATGCTCCAATTCTGATCACCGGTGGCGCAGGCTTCATCGGTTCCCACCTCAGTGACGCGTTGCTGGAAAAGGGCTACGCGGTACGCATCCTCGATGACCTGTCCACCGGCAAGCCCGGTAACCTGCAGATCGACAACCCCAGGCTCGAACTGATCGAAGGCGACGTGGCCGATGCCGACCTGGTCCTGCGCGCGGCAGCCGGCTGCCAGGCCGTGGTGCACCTGGCGGCGGTGGCTTCGGTGCAGGCGTCGGTGGACGATCCGGTGAAAACCCACCAGAGCAACTTCATCGGCACCTTGAATGTCTGCGAGGCCCTGCGCATCAACGGCATCAAGCGCGTGCTGTTCGCTTCCAGTGCGGCGGTCTACGGCAACAACGGTGAAGGCCTGGCGATCGATGAAGACACCCCCAAGGCACCCTTGACCCCTTATGCGGTCGACAAACTGGCGGGCGAGCAGTACCTGGACTTCTACCGTCGCCAGCACGGCCTGGAGCCGGTGGTGTTCCGCTTCTTCAACATCTTCGGCCCGCGCCAGGATCCGTCCTCGCCGTATTCGGGTGTGATCAGCATCTTTTGCGAACGGGCCCTGAAAGGACAGCCCATCACCCTGTTCGGCGATGGCGAGCAGACCCGTGACTTCGTCTATGTCGGTGATCTGGTCACGGTAATGGTCCAGGCCCTGGAGCAGGCGCAGGTCGAAGAGGGTGCGGTGAATATCGGCCTGAGCAAGGCCACTTCGCTGAACCAGTTGCTGGCGGCGTTGAAGTCGGTGGTGGGCGAGTTGCCGGCGATCAGCCATGGGCCGGCGCGTTCGGGCGACATCCGTCATTCGCGGGCGAACAACCAGCGTCTGCTGACGCGTTTTAAGTTCCCCGAACCGACGCCGATGGCCGAGGGGCTGGCGCGCTTGTTGGGGCGCTAAGGCCTGAAATGCATCGCGGGGCAAGCCCGCTCCTACGGTAGGAGCGGGCTTGCCCCGCGATTGACGTTAACGCTGACTTAGAACTTGTAACCCACACCCACCATGTAGACCCATGGATCGACATCCACGTCGACCTTGGTCCTGCTCACACCCAGCGCGCTCGGGCCGTCCATGGTGGCCTCGGTATCGATGTCCACGTACCAGACGGCGGCGTTGACCAGGAAATGGTCGGTGATCATGTAGTCCATACCCAGTTGCCCGGCCAGGCCGAACGAGTCCTTGAGTTCCAGGTTGCTGAAGCCCTGGGCCTTGCGGTTGCTGCTCAGGTCTTCGTCGAAGAACAGGGTGTAGTTCAGGCCGATACCGGCGTACGGCTGGAACTTCGAGCTCGGCTCCATCGGGTAGTACTGCAACGACAGGGTCGGTGGCAGTTGCTTGATGTCGCCCAGCTTGCCGTCCAGGCCAGGGCCCAGGCCCTTGACGCCGACGGTGTGCTGGAACGGGGTGGCAGCCAGCAGTTCCAGGCCAATGTGGTCGGTCAGCATGTAGGCGAAGGTCAGGCCCAGTTGGGTGTCGCTGTCCAGGGTTGCCTTGGTGCCGGACACCTTGGTGCCGTCGAGCTTGATGTCACCGCTGTCCTCGTTGGGAGCGGTGGTGATCGCGCCGGCACGCATGATGATGTCGCCAGCCTGGTGGGCATGGGCAACAGGGGCTGCAAACGCCAGGGCAATAAGCGAGGCGCTGAGCAAGGACTTGTTCATGGAAGCTCCCAAAGGACGTTTAGAATTGGATGGGTCCAATGGTAAGGAGCTTGCGGACTGGCGATTTGACACAGCTCAATGAAAGCGTCAAAGCCGCGGCGGGGGCCATTCATTCTAGTTCATAGGCGTAGATTTTCTCGGCATCCATCTGGTAGCCGGCATCGGCCAGTTCGCTGCTGGCGGTCTTCACCTGCATCCGCCCTTCGATCCAGTAGGGTTGGTAGAGGTCTTCGACGCGAACCCCCATTTCGCTGGCGACGTGCACGATCTGGTTCGACGGCGGTGGGGGCACATGGATGCAGGCACCGTAATACGGCACCAGGAGAAACTCGGTGGTGCGGCCTTCTTCACTGACTTCCAGTGGCACGATATAGCCCGGCAAGCGTACCTGCTGGCCATCCAGCGCCTTGACCACCGGGGCATCGGGCACCTGCTGGCGGGCCGCGGGGGCGGATTCGGCGGCCAGGGCGTCACCCAGTTGCGACAGGTCATGCATCGGCGCCAGGGCCTGGCGGATCAGCGACGCCCCCGGCGGGACCAGCTGCGACCATTCAAGGGTGCGTGGCTCGCCGGCCCACAGGGGCGTGACCACCAGCAGCAACAGCGACAGCAGAACACGGGGCATGGCGGTTCTCACAGGTGAATGGACAGGCCGTCCGCCAGGGACTGCCGGTAGGCTCGCCAGGCTGGCACGCTACCCATCAGCAGCGCGGCGGCGAGGATGATCGCCAACAGGCTCCACTCATGGGGGCTGGGCCAGGCCAGGGGCAGGAACAGGCCGTAGTTGGCCTGCACATAGCCCTGGGCCAGGGCGATCCCCAGGTACAGCAAGCCCAGCCCTGCGAGGATGCCGGCCACTGCCAGGGCCAGCGCTTCGAGCACCAGCAGCCCGGCGATGTGCCAGGGGCGGGCGCCGACCGAACGCAGGATCGCCATCTCCCGACGGCGTTCGTTGAGGCTGGTGAGGATGGCCGTGAGCATGCCGATCAGCCCGGTCAGCACCACGAACAGCGAGACCACGAACAGCGCCTGCTCGGCGGTGCCCATCAGGCTCCAGAGTTCCTGCAGGGCGACCCCGGGCAAGATCGCCAGCAGGGGCTCGTTGCGGTACTCGTTGATCTCCCGCTGCAGGCTGAAGGTGGCGATCTTGTTGTTCAGGCCGAGCATGACGGCGGTGATGGCCGCAGGCTTGAGGTCCATGTGGCGTGCCTGCTCGGCACTGACCTTGCCCGCCCCGCGAGCCGGTATGCCGTTGTGCCAGTCGATGTGGATCGCTTCCATGCCGCCCAGGCTGATGTGCAGGGTGCGATCGACAGGCGTGCCGGTGCGCTGCAGTACCCCGACCACGGTGAACGGCTTGTCGTCATGCTTGACCAGGCTGACGGCGGCCACGCCATGGGCCAGCACCAGCTGGTCGCCAAGCTTGTAGTGCAGCGCTTCGGCCACCTCGGCACCCAGCACCACTTCGAAGGGGTCGCTGGCGAATGCCCGGCCCTGGGCCAGTTGCAGGTTCTGCCGGCGGCCGTACTGATAATGCTCGAAATAGCTGGCGGTGGTGCCCATCACCCGGTAGCCGCGATGGGAGTCGCCCAGGGAAATGGGGATCGCCCATTTCACCCGCTTGTCGTTGGCGTAGTGTTCGTAACTGTCCCAGCGGATGTTGTTGGTGGCATTGCCGATGCGAAATACCGAGTAAAGCAAGAGGTTCACCGAGCCTGAGCGGGCGCCGACGATCAGGTCGGTGCCGCTGATGGTGCTGGCGAAGCTGGCGCGGGCTTCGGTGCGGACCCGTTCCACGGCCAGCAGCAGGCACACCGACAGGGCGATGGCAAAAGCGGTCAGCAAGGCGGTGAAGCGGCGGTTGGCCAGGCTGGCCAGGGCAAGGCGGAGCAGGTACATCAGGCCTCCAGGTCACTGGCCGGGCGGGCCGCGCGGTTGAGTTCAAGCAGCGAAAGCTGGCGGTCGAACAACGGCGCCAGGCTCTGGTCGTGGCTGACGAACAGCAGGCTGGAACCGGCGTCGCGGCATTCGGCGAACAGCAGGCGGATGAAGGCTTCGCGGGTGTCGGCATCGAGTGCCGAGGTCGGTTCGTCGGCGATCACCAGCTCCGGCTGGCCGATCAGCGCGCGGGCGGCGGCAACCCGCTGTTGCTGGCCGATGGACAGGCTGTCGGCGCGGCGTGCGAGCAACCCGGGATCTTTCAGGCCCAGGTGGGCCAGCAGGGTGGCAGCAGCCTGGTCGATGCTGCCGTGGCGCTCGCTGGCGCGTCGTGCACGGGTGGGCGAGAAGCGGCAGGGCAGTTCGACGTTTTCCCGGACCGACAGAAACGGCAGCAGGTTGAACTGCTGGAAGATGTAGCCGGTGTGATCGACACGAAAACGGTCCCGGGCCGCCAGCTTCAGCTGCGCAAGGTCCTGGCCGAGCAGGCGGATACAGCCACGGTCGGGCTTTTGCACGCCACCGAGCAGGCCGAGCAGGGTGGTCTTGCCACTGCCGCTCGGGCCTTTGAGAAACAGGGATTCGCCTGCCTGCAGGCGCAAGGCCGGAATATCCAGCAGAGGGGCTTGCCCCGGCCAGGCAAAGCCCAGGTCGGTCAGTTCAATCAGTGCCTGGCTCATAGAGTGACGCCCGGGTTGCCCCGGGGCGCTTCGCTGCAAAGTGGCTGTCAGAAGGTGATCGAGGCGTTGGCCGGGGTCGCTTCGACACCCTGCTGGCCGCTGGGCCCGATCAGTTGTAGCTGAATTTTCCGGGTGGCAGGGAAGGCCTTGAACAACGGGCCGAGGTCCAGGGCCTTGAGCTGCTCGGGATTCTCGCACTGCAGCCGGTAATGGGCGTGGATATCGCTGTGGTCATGACCGGCCTCGTCGGCATCGTCATCGACTGCCGGTTGGTCGCCGAACAGCGGGCTTTGCAGTTCCTGGTCAGTCTCGCTGCAGTTCGCGGCCTTGGGCAGGGCGAACAGCGCCAGGGGCTTTTCCAGCTGGGCGCGTACGGCGGCGACCCTGGCCTTGTCGGCATCGCTGCTGGCGGCATGTTCGAAGCCCACCAGGTTCATCGCCGGGCTGTCCAGCTCCAGTTCCAGGGCCTTGCCATCGAGCACTGCGTTGACGCGGGCAGCCCCGTGCTCGTGGGCAGCAAGGCTGCCATGGGCGTGGTCGTGATCATGGTCGTGGTCCTCATGGGCATGAGCGATGGCCAGGGGCAGCAAGGCGAACGGCAAGGCAAGCAACAGACGACGCATGAACAGGACTCCACGAGAGCACGGGATTTGATTTAGTAATGTTATAACAACTTATTCTCGCGATGCCAGTGTCGCTTGGCGCGGGGTCGTCGCCGTGGGAGCATGGAGCCGTCACTGTGCAGAGGAAATGACCGTGCGAATTCGTGGACATATCGGCGATTGGCCGGTGGATCTGACCCTGGAACTGGAGCCGGCGGAGTGGGCACAGCTGGGAGGGCAGTTGTCTGCCGTGGCGCCTGTTGCAACGTCAGCGGCAACCGCAGCGGTGCCGGCAGCACGGCCGGACGATGCGCTCTGGCAGGCGGCGCGTGAAGTGCTGCGCCAGGCCGGACAGCTCAACGGGCCGGAACTGCTCGAACACCTGGAAGGGTTGGCGGGCAATGTTGCGGCGGGCAAGCGCCTGCTGGTGCGTTTGCGCCACAGTGCCGAAGTGAAGGTGGAAAGCGGGGCGGATGCGCCGGTGTATCACTGGGTGGGGTGATTGGTGGTGCAGCTATCGCGGGGCAAGCCCCCGACGAAACCGCCGTTTGGGGGGGGCATGGGGCGCCAGGCAGGCAAAGCGGCCACGGGAACCAGGAGCGACAGCAGCT
>NZ_JALRNF010000047.1 GCF_030272895.1 Pseudomonas sp. BGr12
ATAGCTCAGCTGGATAGAGTACTCGGCTACGAACCGAGCGGTCGGAGGTTCGAATCCTCCTGAGTGCACCATACGACAGAAAGCCCGCCTAGCTAGGCGGGCTTTTTGCTTTCCGGTGTTTGAAGTTTTTCTCCCTGGCATGTGTTCTTTTGCCTACAGCTGCCGTCGCACTGATAGCTGCACACGTTGTCACAACTATGTCGCGCAAACGATTGTTCTAGCCACGATTTTTTCAGCACCCTGACAGCTCAAGCGGTGTATGATTGCGCCCGTCAGCCCCGCCGGGGCTTGTGGAAAACCACCATGGACTTACCCAGTAGTTACTCAATAGCAAGTTTTGCCAATCAAGATCTGACTGATTGATTCTCCCGGCGTGCTCCGCTGCTGGGAGTGGAGTTCGCCTATGACCGAAATCGAAGTAAAAAAGGCTCAAGACAGCCTGCAGGACCGCCTGGCCCAGGTGGTCGAGCTGCTGCAGCGCCAGCGCGTGGTAGAAGACCTGACGCATCGTCAGGAGGGTCATCACCATGACCTGGTAGAAAACCTCGTTCACCGCCAGAACCTGGTCGAGTTGCAGCGCAAACTCGACGACCTGCACTCCGCCGACGTCGCCTACATTCTCGAAGCCTTGCCCCTGGACGATCGACTGACCGTCTGGCAACTGGTCAAGGCCGAGCGCGACGGCGACATCCTCCTGGAAGTATCCGACTCGGTTCGTGAAACCCTGATCGCCGACATGGACGATCACGAGCTGCTCGCCGCGGCCAAGGAGATGGACGCCGACGAACTCGCGGACCTGGCGCCAGAACTGCCCCGTGACGTCGTCCACGAGCTGATGGAAAGCCTCGATGCCCAGCAGCGCGAGCGCGTGCGTTCGGCTCTGAGCTACGACGAGGAGCAGGTCGGCGCGCTGATGGACTTCGAGATGGTCACCATCCGTGAAGACGTCAGCCTGGAAGTGGTCCTGCGTTACCTGCGCCGGCTCAAGGAGCTGCCTGGGCATACCGACAAATTGTTCGTGGTCGATTACGACGGCATCCTCAAGGGAGTGCTGCCGATCAAGCGTCTGTTGGTCAACGACCCCGAGAAACAAGTGGCCGAAGTCATGGCCGATGATCCGGTGGTATTCCAGCCGGAAGAAGACGCTTACGATGCCGCTCAAGCCTTCGAACGATACGACCTGGTATCGGCGCCGGTAGTGGACAAGAGCGGTCGCCTGATCGGCCGTCTGACCATTGACGAGATGGTCGACCTGATTCGTGAGGAAAGCGAGACCGAAGTGCTGAACATGGCCGGTCTGCGCGAAGAGGAGGACATCTTTGCCTCGGTCTGGCGTTCGTTGCGCAACCGTTGGGCGTGGCTGGCGATCAACCTGATCACCGCCTTCGTCGCCTCGCGGGTGATCGGCCTGTTCGAAGGCTCGATCGAGAAGCTGGTGGCCCTGGCGGCGCTGATGCCGATCGTGGCCGGCATTGGTGGCAACTCCGGTAACCAGACCATCACCATGATCGTCCGCGCCATGGCCCTGGACCAGGTGAGCCCCGGCAACACCACGCGCCTGATGCGCAAGGAACTGGCTGTGGGCCTGATCAACGGCCTGATCTGGGGTGGGGTGATCGGCCTGGTGGCCTACCTGCTGTACGACAGCTGGTCGCTCGGCGTGGTCATGACCGGCGCCATGACCCTCAACCTGCTGCTGGCTGCGTTAATGGGGGTACTGATCCCCATGACCCTGGTGCGCCTGGGGCGGGATCCGGCCATGGGCTCCAGCGTGATGATCACGGCGGTCACCGACAGCGGCGGGTTCTTCATCTTCCTGGGACTGGCGACTATCTTCCTCTTGTAGGTCCGGGAAAATCCGCAGACACAAAAAAGCCAGCTTACGCTGGCTTTTTCAATTGCGGCTTCGACTCAGGAGGCGTCGGCGGCCATCTCGACATCGTGGGCAATCAGGGCCACCAGGGCGTTTTGCTGGCGGTGGGAAAGTTGGCGGAAGCGTTGCAGCAGCTCACGCTCGTGCAGCGACAGCTCCGGGCTGTCCAGGCGCATGCTCAGCTCGTCACCCAGGGCTCCTTCCTGGATCAGGCTCTGCTCCAGGCGGGCAATGATTTCCGAGTTCATGCTGCGGTGGTGGTTGCGCGCTACCTCGGCAATGCGCTCACGCATTCCGTCGGGGAGGCGGACGACGAATTTGTCAGCGGTGCGGCTTGAGTAAATAGCCTGTTTCATTGGGCGCATATAATTGACCGGTTTAGTTCAGGGGAAGCGGTTCTCGAAATTGGCCGCACGATGGAACTACGACCATCACGGCGACAAAATGTTCAACCTGAATTGTGAATGAGGTGTGAATCATGCCTCATTGTCGCCGGTTCCTTGGCGTCAATTCTGTGACAAATAGTGAGCCGGATAAAGGCGTATTGCCAGTACCAATTATCAGAAATGAGCACTGGTTTGAAAAGTTTTCATTTCCTCCATCTAACGTCCCGTCGGAACCTCTTCACCGGCTACGCTCAATAGGCGCAAAAAAGCCGGGGAAAGCGTCTAAAATGCGCGGGCTTCCCACCTTTGAGAATAGTGGCTATGCAGCATGACGCAAGCGCAACGCCGTGTGCAGCAACGCCTGGGCGCCTGGTCTATCTGATGGGCCCGTCCGGATCCGGCAAGGACTCGCTGATAGCGGCTGCCCGCGCCACCCTGGAACGCCATCAGGTGCTCGTCGCCAGGCGCGTGATCACGCGCTCGGCCGAAGCCAAGGGCGAAGACGCCGTGAGCGTTTCCCCCGAACGTTTCCAGCAGCTGTGTGCCGAAGGCGCCTTCGCCCTGCATTGGCAGGCCAACGATCTGTCCTATGGTATCCCGGTCGAGATCGATGACGGTTTGCGGCAGGGGCGTACGGTGCTGGTCAACGGCTCTCGCGCGTACCTGGCCCAGGCCCGGCAACGCTATCCGGACCTGTTCGCCATCTTGTTGACGGTCGAGCCGCAGGTATTGCGCCAGCGCTTGCTGTCCCGGGGGCGCGAGCCCCTGGAGGATATCGAACGCCGCCTGGCGCGCAGCCAGGCACTGTCGTTGCAGGACCCTGGCGTGCACCTGCTGGACAACTCCACCCGGCTTGAGGATGCCGTCGAGCGATTGTTGCAACTGCTGCGCGAGCAGGGGGTGCTCGAAGGCGAGTGCCAATAGTTGAAGCAGACTGCATGCTTGGCCCCCGTTGGGAAAAAGCCCCAGGTAAAAACCCCCATGGATGACATGACAAATGTCGATGTGCTGGTTAACATGCACGCCGTCCCCGCCGTGTAACGCTCGTTACCGGCCCTCAGTGTCTCAGTAGCTCAATTGGATAGAGCATCCCCCTCCTAAGGGGAAGGTTGGCAGTTCGAACCTGCCCTGGGACACCATCTAATTCGCGCCTTTCAAGCCACTCTCCGAATATCTGATTTTCTCCATGACTGCCGGGTGGCGGCAGCAGGCCATTCACCTCACCAGGGGCTGTTGACGTTTCGCTGCGAACCGCCGCGTTCAGGGAAACGTGAAGGCCGCCGCGAGATACATCAGCAACGCCAGCAGCAACACCACGGTGAAGCCCAGGTGGATCGCCAGCAGGGTCGCCAGCACGGCTGCCACCACCGACACGCAGGCGTTGACGCCCCAGGCGATCGGCACCAGTGCTTCGGCGCGGGTGGAGACGCGCTTGAGTCCGAGCGGAAACGGCATGCCCATGGCGAACGCCAGCGGCGCTATCAACGCGGCGCAGATGCCGAACCGGGCGAGGGTCTGCACCGGGGCCAGCAGCTGGAACAACGGCGGCAGGGCGATCAGGTAGAGCAGGGCGATCGCGCAGATCGCCAGGACCGGCCGCGCCAGCGGATGACGAGGCCCCGCACCCGTTCCACGGTCACCCCGCCGCCGGCCGGAGTAACGGCTGCCCAGGCCTGCGAAGATCAGGAACGCGCTGAGCGTTACCGCCACCGAATACAGCGGGTGGCTGAGGAACAGGGTGAACTTCTGGATGAAGGCGATTTCCACGAACATGAAGGCGAAGCCGATGGCGGCGAAGTAAGACACGAGCCGAAGTTCGAACCTGGCCAACACTGCATTTCCAGAGCGCCGCTGGCGCCGCCGCGCCACCCATAGCGGCACCAGGATCAGCAGCACGGCGGCCACGCCGGACTGCAGCAGCGTGGCGATCAGTACCGGATAGCCCCACTCCAGCATTGACAGGCCACCCTGCGCCTTCAGCGCCAGCAGTTCCGGCAGCGAGCGCCACTTGAAGAAGTGGAAGAAATACGGCCGGTCATCCATGGTCGGACTCACGTCGAACTTGTAGCGCGCCAGGAACTGCGCGCGCTCACCGGACAGCAGGGCCTGCGCCGCGTCGAAGTACCAGGGCCGGTCGAGCAGGTTGTAGCGGTTCGCCTCGGCCACGGTCATCCCGGGGTAGTAGGCCAGGTCGAAGGAGCGCGCCTGGCTGAACTCTCGCAGCACGGCGATGCTGGCGTCGTCGAAATCCCTGTTGCTGACCAGTAGCGTCGTGGTCTTCCAGCCGCGGATCATGACGATGCGCCGCGCCGCACTGGCCTGTCCGTTGTGCTCGATGGCCGCGGCGGCGGTGGCCAGCAGCCTGGGAACATCGCGCGGCGGCAGGGTGACCCAGCGGGTGATGGCCAGCAGGCCACCAGGCGCTAGATGGCGCAGGTACTCGGCGAAGGCTTCCACCGTGTACAGGTAGTTCTCGGACAGCGCATGCAGGCCGCCCGAGGCGGCGCCGAAGGAGTCGAGCAAGGCGATCTGGATCAGGTCGTAAGGTTCGCTGCGCGAAGCCACCAGGCCGCGCGCCTCGCCGATCAGCACACGGACGTTGGGCGCGCTGTACGGCTTGCCGGAGAAGTCGGCGAAGCGGTGCTGGACCAGATCGATCACCTGCGGGTTCAGTTCGATGGCATCCACCGCACTGGCGCCGTGATAGATCGCCTGCAGCACATCGGCGCCGGCGCCGCTGCCCAGCACCAGCACGCGGGGTTGGCGCAGCAAGTGATAGGGCAGAGCCGAGGTCAGGTAGTCCAGGTAGGCGAGCGGCTCGCGGCGCCCGTCATAGCGGTTCAGCACGGAAAGGCCGTCGCCGTCGGTGAAGATGGCCAGTTGCGCGGGCGGTTCCTGCGTTGCGTTGAGGCTCAGGCCCGGAGCGTGGCGCAGGGGAATGGTCGGGCTGTCGACGACCGTGAGCAGGCCCAGCGGGCTCCAGGCCTGGGCGATGACGTGCGCATCCTTGATACGCAGCATCTGGCTCAGTTCCTTGTACTCGGAGGGCGACAGGGCGATCCAGCGCCCGGGAACGCCGGCCGGCACCGCGACCGCCGCTGCCAGCAGCAACGGCACGAGCCAGTACCTGTGCCGGGTGCAAGCCATGGCGGCCAGCGCCCCGGCGGCGATGCCGGTGCCGCCCAGCAGCCGCAGCGCATCGACGGGCGTCAGGGCGAACAGCGCGGCGACGATCGCCAGGCTGCCCACGCCGGCGCCGAGAGTGTCGAAGGCGTAGATCCGGTGAATCTGCTCCTGAAAGCAGGTGAGGGTCAGGCAGATGCACACCGCCGCGCAGAAGAACGGCACGAACAGCAGCAGGTAGAGCCCGAGCAGGCGCGCCGGCTGCCGCGCGTCCCAGAGGATCTCGAGGGGATTGAACGGCACTTGCTGGGCCAGGCCGAAGCAGGCGATGGCGCTCAGTCCGAACAGCACCGCGCCGCCGATGAACGTGCCGTGAAAGCGCGGTGCCAGCACCGGTCGCGCCAGCGCCACGACGGTGCCGGCTGCGCCGTAGCCGAGCAGTGCGACGCTGATCATCATATAGGCGAAATGGTGCCACTGAATGATCGAAAGCAGTCGTAGCAGCAGCACCTGATAGCCAAGCGCGGAGGCAGACAGCAGCGCCAGGGCGAGCAACGGCGGTGAGTGCATGCTCAACCGCCTCCGACCAGCGGCACGAAGCTCACTGGCAGCACCTGCCGGGTGGACACACTGCCATCGCCGGCCTTCTCGATCAGCAGCAGGTACTGGACCATGAACGGCGCGCCGACCGGGATTACCATCCGTCCGCCGGCCTTGAGCTGGGCGATCAGTGGCGGCGGCACATGGCTGGCGGCGGCAGTGACGAGGATGGCGTCGTAAGGCCCGTGCTCGGACCAGCCGTGGTAGCCATCGCCCAGCCGGGCCTGCACCTTCGCATAGCCCAGCCGGCCCAGACGCTCCCCGGCCTGCGCGGCCAGCGGCTCGATGATTTCCATTGTGTAGACCGCCTGCGCCAGTTCGGCGAGGATCGCTGCCTGGTAGCCCGAGCCGGTGCCGATCTCGAGCACCACATCGCCGGGCCCGACCTGCGCCAGGTCGGTCATCAGGGCGACAATGTAGGGCTGGGAGATGGTCTGGCCGTAGCCGATCGGCAGCGGCCGGTTCTCGTAGGCGTAGGGCACCTCGTCGGGTGGGACGAACCTGTCGCGTGGCACCCTGGCCATCGCGGCCATCACCGGCGCGGAAAACTCGGCCCTGCCGGTTTCGTCACGGGTGACCGACGACATGTCGGCGATCTCCCGCACCATGGCGTCGCGCAATGGCGCGAACGGGTCGTCGGCATGCAGGCCGGCGGATGCCAGCGCCAGGACGATGGCAGGCGCCAGGATGCGGGTCAGGAGCATCACCGGCTTCACAATGATTCCTCCGCCTGAGGAACAGTCAAATCGTATGGCAGGTGGGCTGGCTCGGCAAGCCGGGTTTCCCGTCGGCCAGACGGTCATGGCGGATCGCCTTGAGGGGGCTATCGTTGCTTGTCTGGGCAACGACTACCGACCGAGGGCGGTGCCATGAATACCAGTGATTTACTCGAACAGTTACTTCGGGCCGGACAGGGCTCGCAAGCGCAACAAGGGAGCGGCGGCATGTCTTCGCAAGACGCGCTGGGCGGTTTGGGCGGCTTGTTGGGTGGTCTGCTTGGCGGCGGCGGTGCAGCAGGTGGCGGTGGTGGCCTTGGTGGTTTGCTGGGCGGCCTGCTGGGCGGCGGTGGCGGTGGTGGCAGCGCTGGCGGCTATAACCAGGGGCGCTCCGCTGGTGGTACCAATTACGCGGCCCTGGCGTCGTTGGGCATGATGGCGTTCCAGGCCTATCAAAGCTGGCAGCGCAGCCAGGCGGCAGCGCCGCAACAGGCGGTGCGTACTGTCGATCAATTGTCCGGCCCCGAGATCGAGGATCACAGCCATGCCATCTTGCGCGCGCTGATTGCGGCAGCCAAGGCTGACGGTCGCATCGACAAGCAAGAAGAACAGTTGATCTACGCTGAAATCAAACGTCAAACCAGCGACCCGCAACTGCAGCAATGGCTGGATGAGGAAGTCAGCAAGCCACTCGATGCTGCCGAGGTGGCTCAGTCGGCCCAGGACCCGGCCATGGCCGCGGAAATGTACCTGGCCAGCGTGATGCTGGTGGATGACCAGCAGGACGCAGAGCGAGCCTACCTTGACGAACTGGCTGGAGCACTGCAAATCGATCCGGCATTGCAGGTGCACCTGGAGCAGCAGGCCAAGGGCGCCGCCTGACCGGGCTGAGGTGCTCTCGCCGACGCATTGCTGCCTTTATAGGCGCAACGTAGGTGCAACAAAGCCCTGACGGACCACTCAATGCTCATGGGCATGGGAATGAATGGTCAGGGCACCCGGCACCTTGGTGCGTTCCAGCCCTCCACGTCCCAGCCACTTGACGGTCTGCTCATAGGCACGCTGCAACAGCGACTCGGTCTGATCGAAGTTGAACACCGAGACATCCACGGGACACAAGGGCGGCACGATGTGCAGGCTGGTGAGCGTGCGAAAGTGTTCGATGTCGCTCACCAGTTGCCGCATGCTCATCAGATTGACGGTGTGCAAGGCCAGGGCGACCAGGCCGCGGGGAGGTTGGGTCAGGGCGCAGCTGATGCCCGTGGGGATGACCACGACGTTGCTGGCGCCCAGGGCTACAGCCGTGGCAATGGGCGTATTGCTTGCCACGCCGCCGTCGACCAGGAACTGATCGGCGATTTGCACGCAGGGGAACACCAGCGGGATGGCAGCGCTGGCCAGTAACGCCTGTTCCAGTTCACCATCGGACAGCACGGTCTCGGCGCCACTGAGCAGGTCGGTGGTGACGATGTGCAGGGGCAGCGCGGCATCCTCGATGCGATGAATGGGCAGTGCCTGGCCCAGCAACCGGTTCAAGGCCGCCGGCTGCAACAGATAGCCACGCCGTTTGATCAGTCCTCTACAGGTATCGAGCCAGGAGAGGGGGAAGATGTCGGCTTTACTCAGCCCGCGCCAGAATCCGGCGAGCGCCTCGACCCCGGCCGAGTCAGGTCGTGCGGCAAAGTAGGCACCGTTGATGGCACCTACCGACGCGCCAACCACCATGTCGAATCGAACATCGGCCTCGACCAGGGCCCGCAACATGCCCACCTGCACCGCACCCAGGCTTCCGCCACCTGCGAATACGATTGCGGTTGTGCTCGCCATGGTCGAAGCCTCTGTGCACAGGTGTATCGAAGCAGTTTAGTTCACCGCTACAGACGCCCACTGTTGAGTGGGCGCCTGCACAAGCTTACCCGCCTGCTGTCGTTTGGTCGGGTAGACGTCCGGTCGCCTGCAAAACCTTGACGCTTTCCTGTCGGTGTCTTTAATTCACTATAGAAAGCCCTGAAATCCAACCAGTTTTCCCGAGTAGCAGTCCGGGTGGTATTCCCGTGCGTGTTCACTTGTTCTCGGGAGAACTGCCATGCCAAACAGCGCAGATGTGTTGTGGTTCAAGACGCAATTCCAGGCCTCGATCGAACCCCGGCTAGCGGGTTTGCCCTTCACCGTTGACTTCATTACCGCCATTGCCTGCCAGGAAACCGGACATGTCTGGTCGGTCCTGCGTTCCAAGTCGATGACCACCAGCCAGATCCTGGCCCTGTGCGTGGGTGACACGCTGGATGCCGATAAAGGCCGTTCGGCATTTCCCAAGACCAAGTCCGACTTGCTGGCGGTGCCCGGTGGTGCAGCGATGTTCGACCTGGCCCACAAGGCCTTGGTCGACATGGCCGAGCACATTCCCGGGTTCGCGGCGGTAGCCAAGAAACCGAACAAGTTTTGCCATGGCTTCGGTCTGTTCCAGCGCGATCTGCAGTTCTTCAAGACCGATCCGAATTACTTCCTCGACAGGCGCTACGAGCATTTCGACGACACCCTGGACATGTGCCTGGGCGAACTCAAGCGTGGGCTGAAGAAGCTGGGGTTCCAGGGCCGTTCGCAATTGACCAACCTTGAGCTGGCGGCTGTTGCCATTGCCTACAACACAGGTGGGTTCAATCCGAAGAAAGGCCTGCAGCAGGGCCATTTCGATGGCAAGCAGTTCTACGGTCAGAAGATCTTCGACTTCATCCAGCTTGCCCAGACGGTGGCCCTGCCGGGCAACGCGCCGCAGCTTGCAGCACCGGCCATGGGGCTTGCCCTGATGCCGGCACCGAGCCCGGTGGAGGCGCAAGGTGACTTCTTCCGGGTAGACACCCGCGAGGGCATGCTGCGGGTGCGCAGCGAACCCAGGATCAGCGATCCGGAACAGGCGAATGTCATCGGTCACTTACCCGATGGGCATCCGGTGCGGGCGATCAAGAAAAAAGCCGAGGGCGGTTTCCGGGAAGTGGAGACCTCCCTGGCCGGTGCGTTGTTGCATGGTTTCGTATCGCAAAAATTTCTTGTGCCGGCGTCCGACATTGCCGACATTCCTGTCGTCGCTCCAGCCGACTCTCAGCCGGCCACCGGCGTCGTGGCCGTGTCGATGCCGAGGAAACCCGGCCGGGTGACCCGGCGAACGGATCCGGCCGGTGCACACTCGCTGAACGAGTCAGGCCAACCGACGCGACAAGGCTCGACGCCGGACGAATTGCGCGCAGAGCTTGCGGCTATCATCAAATGGCTGGCGGTGGATAACGCGGCGCACACGCGTTATCAGCCCCACGACGGCCTGACGTTCTGCAACATCTACTGTCACGACTATTGCCATCTGGCCGGTGCGTACCTGCCGCGGGTGTGGTGGACGTCCAAGGCCGCCATAGCGCTGGCCAAGGGGCAGAAGGTGGAGCCTTTGATCGGCGAGACGATCTTCGAGGTGCGCGCCAATGACCTGTTTCGCTGGTTGCGCGACTTCGGGCCTGATTTCGGCTGGCGCCAGACCGGGACCTTGAGCAAGCTGCAGCAAGCCGCCAACCAGGGCGGTATCGGCTTGATCGTGGCGCGGCGCAAGGAGGACGGCAAGTCCGGGCACATTGTCGCGGTGGTCCCCGAAACACCCGAGTTCAGTGCCAAACGCGATGCAGCGGGCGAAGTGACCTCACCCTTGCAGAGCCAGGCGGGCGCCAGCAACTTTCGCTATGGCAACGGCAAGGTCAACTGGTGGAACGGCGAGCAGTTCGCCGAGAGCGCGTTCTGGGTGCATGCCTGAAGCCCTTGAGGCTGCCGGGCAGCCTCAGGTTTTACCGGGGCCTGAGTGGATCAGGCCTGCAGGGCGTTTTTGTGCTGCTCGTCAGTTGTTCCCTCTGCCGTTGTCAGGGGCGCTACCTGATTGGCTGCGAGTGCCGGCGCCTGCATTTGTGCATCGAGCGCAGCCAGCGACTCCATCTCGGTTTGCTGCTTCATCTGCTCGGCGATTTTCTCCTCGATCTTTTCCTGTTCTTCCGGCGGCAGGTTCTCGAACTCTTCCACGCTCATGCCCAGTTCGGCGAGCAGCTTGGCCTTGATCTTCTCGGCGGGCGACAGCGCCATGTACTCGCGAAATTCCTCGGCAGCCCCTGAACTGGCAACCGAAGAGTTACCGACAGTCGTCGTTTCACCCAAGGCGTAGTCCGGGTTCTGCAGCAGCACCTTGAGCTTGGCGAAGGCTTCTTCGCGAGCGTCATCGGCATTCTGCCGGGCGGTGTTGTCGCGGCTCTGCTGTTGCGCAGCCACGCCGCTGGCGGCGGTCAGCGGGCGAAACTGCGTGTGCTGCTCGGCGCTCGCTTCGGCGATAGCGCGCAGGGGATAGTTGGCCAACTGTTGCCAGCCAGCGCCATTGATAATGTTCACCGGATCTCGCTCCTTGATGGGCTGCAGGATTGCGAGGGTGCGAGGGGCAAAAGCTGTGCCAGCTGGCCAATGGCTACGCAAGCTCTAGTATGTAAAGGGTTGCGGGGTTGAACGGCATTCATCGCCTCGGAACCTTGTTGCCGAGCAGGGGAAAACCTTTGCCGTCGGCGGCAAGCCATTCATCCGCACGGACAAGGAGAGCGTCCATGAGTGCGATATCGAAGGTTCCATCCCTCACCCTCGAGCACGACCAGTTGCAGACCTTGCTCGATCTGATCAGCGACGGTATCTGGGACTGGAACGCCAACACCGGCTACGTCTACCGCAACCCGGGCTGGTACCGGATGCTCGGGTATGCCAGCCACTCCCTGGACAACTCGGTGCACACCTGGGAGAACATCATCCACCCGGAGGACTACCCGCGGGTGATGGCGCATTTCGAGGCCTATGTCAGTTCCAGGTCCGAGCAGTACCGGGTGGAATACCGTTGCCGCTGCCAGGACGGCAGCTACCTGTGGGTCGAAGACCGCGGCCACATCCTCGCGCGCAATCCGGATGGCACGGTCGCGCGCATGCTCGGGGCCCATCGCAACATCGATGCCGGCAAGCGCATGGTGGAGCAACTGATGCAGCAGAAGCTGTCACTGGAGTCGCTGGTGGGTGAGCGCACCCGTGAACTGTCCTGGGTCAACCAGCAACTGCAGCGCCAGCTCGACGAGAATCGCGACCTGGCCGAGCGTGATGCCCTGACCCAGGTCGCCAACCGCTATCGCCTGGAAAAGGTCTTGCAGCTGGAGTGCGAGCGCGCGCAGCGTTTTCGTCACCCGCTGGCGTTGCTGGTCATGGATGTCGATGACTTCAAGCCGATCAACGAGCGCTACGGTCATGCCCGTGGCGATGCGGCATTGATTGAGGTCGCGGAGCGGATCAAGGGGTGCCTGCAGGAGGAGCAGTTGCTGGCGCGTTGGGGGGGAGACGAGTTTGTGGTGGTCATGCCCCACGAGCAGCTGGCCCGGGCGCGCGCCCTGGCCGAACGGATTGCCCAGGCACTGGCGCAGGCATCACCGCTGGGGGACAGCCGGCTGACCTTGAGTTTCGGGCTGGTGCAATGGCAGGACGGGGAAGGGCAGGCGCAGTTGTTGAACCGGGCCGAGCAGGCGTTGTACCGGGCCAAGCAGGCCGGTAAGGCGAAAATCTGCGAGTAAAAAGGACCCGCTGCGCCGTGCAGCGGGTCAAATCGGCCTTGGCCGCTTCAGTGTCTACAGGTGCAGGGCATGGCCCAGGGCGCGCAATGCCGCCTCCTGGACCGCCTCGCCGAGGGTCGGGTGCGCATGGATGGTGCCGGCCACATCTTCCAGGCGCGCGCCCATTTCCAGGGATTGGGCGAACGCCGTCGACAGCTCCGACACACCGACGCCTACCGCTTGCCAACCGAGGATCAGATGGTTGTCGCGACGGGCGACCACGCGTACGAAGCCACTTTTCGATTCCAGGGTCATGGCCCGGCCGTTGGCTGCGAAGGGGAACTGCGAGACGATGCAGTCCAGGCCTTGCTCGGCGACGTTCTCCGGGGTCTTGCCGACCACCACCAGCTCTGGATCGGTGAAGCACACCGCAGCAATGGCGTTCGGTTCGAAACGACGGGTCTTGCCGGCAATGATTTCCGCGACCATCTCACCCTGGGCCATGGCCCGGTGGGCGAGCATCGGTTCACCGCTGAGATCGCCGATGGCCCAGACATTGCGCATGCTGGTCTGGCAGCGTTCATCGATGGCCACGGCCGAGCCGTTCATCTTCAGGGCCAGGCTTTCCAGGTTGAAGCCCTGGGTGCGTGGCTTGCGTCCGACCGCCACCAGCACCCGGTCGGTGTCCAGTTGCAGCAATTCACCGTCCGGGTTGCGTACCTGCAGGCGCTGGCTGGCGGCATCGAAGCCTTCGACACTGTGCTTGAGGTACAGCGTGATCCCCAGCTTCTTGATCGACTCGGCCACCGGCGCGGTCAGTTCGCTGTCATAGGTCGGCAGGATGCGCTCGCGTGCTTCGACCACACTGACCTCGACGCCCAGCTTGCGGTAGGCAATGCCCAGCTCCAGGCCGATGTAGCCGCCGCCCACCACCGTCAGGTGCTTGGGCAGGCTGTTCGGCGCCAGGGCTTCGGTGGAGGAAATTACCGCGCCGCCCAGCGGCAGCATCGGCAACTCGACGCTGCTGGAACCGGTGGCCAGCAGCAGGTGCTCGCACTGGATGCGCTGGCCGTCGACTTCGACGTTCTTGCCGTCGAGGATCTTCGCCCAGCCATGGATGACCTTGACCCCGTGCTTTTTCAGCAGGGCGGCGACGCCGCTGGTGAGGCGATCGACGATGCCGTCCTTCCAGGCCACGCTCTGGCCGATGTCCAGGCTCGGTGGCGAAACCTTGATGCCCAGGCTCGACTGCTGGCTGTGCAGCTGGGTCTGGTGGAACTGCTCGGCGACATGGATCAGCGCCTTGGACGGAATGCAGCCGATGTTAAGGCAAGTGCCGCCCAGGGCTTGGCCTTCGACCAGCACAGTGGGGATGCCCAGCTGGCCGGCACGGATGGCCGCGACATAACCGCCAGGGCCGCCACCGATGATCAGCAGGGTGGTGTTTTGGGTCTGTTGCATGGTCACTCCACAAACAGGCTGGCGGGTTGTTCGAGCAGGCCGCGGATGGCCTGGATGAAGAGTGCTGCGTCCATGCCGTCGACCACGCGGTGATCGAAGGACGAGGACAGGTTCATCATCTTGCGGATGACGATCTGGCCGTTGATCACCATCGGCCGTTCGACCATGCGGTTGACCCCGACGATGGCCACTTCCGGCGTGTTGACCACCGGCGTCGAGACGATCCCGCCCAGGGCACCGAGGCTGGTGAGGGTGATGGTGGAGCCCGACAGTTCTTCACGGCTGGCCTTGTTGCCGCGGGCGGCATTGGCCAGGCGCACGATCTCGCCGGCGTTGCTCCACAGGCTGCCGGCCTCGGCGTGACGCAGTACCGGTACCATCAGGCCGTTGTCGCCCTGGGTGGCGATGCCCACATGCACCGCGCCATGGCGGGTGATGACCTGGGCTTCGTCGTCGTAGGTGGCGTTGATCTGCGGGAATTCGCGCAGGGCCACGACCATGGCGCGGACCAGGAACGGCAGCAGGGTCAGCTTGCCGCGGCTGTCGCCCCACTTCTTGTTCAGGTGCAGGCGCAGTTCTTCCAGGGCGGTGACATCGATCTCTTCGACGTAGCTGAAGTGCGCGACGCGACGCTTGGCGTCCTGCATGCGCTGGGCGATCTTGCGGCGCAGGCCGATCACCGGGATCTGTTCGCTGTCGCTGCGCTTGGCATAGCCCGACGGGCTTTGCGTGGCGCGGACCGGCTGGGTCAGGAAGGCATCCAGGTCTTCATGCAGGATGCGCCCGGCCGGGCCGCTGCCATGCACATAGCGCAGCTCGATACCGGCATCCAGGGCGCGCTTGCGCACGGCCGGGGAGGCCAGGGGGCGCTCGTTGACTTCGCGAGGGGTGATAGGGGCCGCCTGGTGTTGGGACGGTACGGGGGCGCAAGCCGGTGCGGGGGCAGATACAGGTGCAGCGACCGGGGTGGCTTGTTCGCGGGGCGAGCCCGCTCCCACAGGCGAGCCCGCTCCCACAGGGGCGGGGGTGTCGGCAGATTGCTGGAGGTTGCCTGCACCTTCGACTTCGATGCGGATCAGCTCGCTGCCCACCGCCATGACTTCACCCGGCTGGCCGCCCAGGGCCAGGACCTTGCCGCTGACCGGCGAAGGGATTTCCACCGTGGCCTTGTCGGTCATGACATCGGCCACGACCTGGTCTTCGGTGACGGTATCGCCGACTTTGACGAACCACTCCACCAGCTCAACTTGTGCGATGCCTTCACCGATATCCGGCATCTTGATGACGTGCGTGCCCATTCAGACCTCCATGACCCGTTTCAATGCCGCGCCCACTCGCGAGGGGCCGGGGAAATACGCCCATTCCTGCGCATGCGGGTAGGGGGTGTCCCAGCCGGTGACGCGCTCGATCGGGGCTTCGAGGTGATGGAAGCAATGCTCCTGGACCAGCGCGATCAGCTCGGCGCCGAATCCGCAGGTACGGGTGGCCTCGTGGACCACCACGCAACGACCGGTCTTCTTCACCGAGGCGACGATGGTTTCCAGGTCCAGCGGCCACAGGCTGCGCAGGTCGATGACTTCGGCATCGACGCCGGTTTCCTCGGCGGCCACCTGGGACACATACACAGTGGTGCCATAGGTCAGCACGGTCACGTCATTGCCGGGGCGGGTGATGGCGGCCTTGTCCAGCGGCACGGTGTAGTAGCCATCGGGCACGGCACTGGCCGGGTGTTTCGACCAGGGGGTTACCGGACGGTCGTGGTGGCCGTCGAACGGGCCGTTGTACAGGCGCTTGGGCTCCAGGAAGATCACCGGGTCGTCGTTCTCGATCGAGGCGATCAGCAGGCCTTTGGCGTCATAGGGGTTGGACGGCATCACCGTACGCAGGCCGCAGACCTGGGTGAACATCGCCTCGGGGCTCTGGCTGTGGGTCTGGCCACCGTAGATGCCGCCACCGCAGGGCATGCGCAGGGTCAAGGGCGCGACGAATTCGCCGGCCGAGCGATAACGCAGGCGGGCCATTTCCGAAACGATCTGGTCGGAGGCCGGGTAGAAGTAGTCGGCGAACTGGATTTCGACGACCGGACGCAGGCCGTAGGCGCCCATGCCCACGGCGGTGCCGACGATGCCGCTCTCGGAGATCGGTGCGTCGAAGACCCGCGATTTGCCGTACTTGACCTGCAGGCCTTCGGTGCAGCGGAATACGCCGCCGAAGTAGCCGACATCCTGGCCGTAGACGACCACGTTGTCATCGCGCTCGAGCATGATGTCCATGGCCGAGCGCAGGGCCTGGATCATGGTCATGGTGGTAGTCGCCATGGCGGTTTCCAACTCGATAGAAGTGTTGTGATCGTTCATGTCAGATCCCCAGTTCCTGGCGCTGCCGGCGCAGGTGCTCCGGCATCTCCTTGTAGACGTCCTCGAACATGGAGGCCGGGCTCGGCATCTGGCCACCGGCCAGGGTGCCGTACTGCTCGGCTTCTTTCTGCGCCTTGATGATCTCGGCCTCGAGCTCGGCGGTGACCGCCTGGTGCTCTTCCTCGGACCAGTGGCCGATGGCGATCAGGTGCTGTTTGAGGCGGGCGATCGGATCGCCCAGGGGGAAGTGGCTCCAGTCGTCGGCCGGGCGGTACTTGGACGGATCGTCCGACGTCGAGTGCGGGCCGGCACGGTAGGTGACCCATTCGATCAGGCTCGGGCCCAGGCCGCGACGGGCGCGTTCGGCGGCCCAGCGCGAAGCGGCGTAGACGGCGATGAAGTCGTTGCCGTCGACCCGCAGCGAAGCGATGCCGCAACCCACGCCACGACCGGCGAAGGTGGTCGATTCACCACCGGCGATGGCCTGGAAGGTGGAGATCGCCCACTGGTTGTTGACCACGTTGAGGATCACCGGCGCACGGTAGACGTGGGCGAAGGTCAGGGCGGTGTGGAAGTCGGATTCGGCGGTGGCGCCGTCGCCGATCCAGGCCGAGGCGATCTTGGTATCACCCTTGATGGCCGAGGCCATGGCCCAGCCGACGGCCTGGACGAACTGGGTCGCCAGGTTGCCGCTGATGGTGAAGAAGCCGGCTTCGCGCACCGAATACATGATCGGCAACTGACGGCCCTTGAGCGGATCGCGCTCGTTGGACAGCAACTGGCAGATCATTTCCACCAGCGACACATTGCGGGCCATGAGGATGCTTTGCTGGCGGTAGGTGGGGAAGCACATGTCGGTGCGGTTCAGGGCCATGGCCTGGCCTGCGCCGATGGCTTCCTCGCCCAGGCTCTGCATGTAGAAGGACATCTTCTTCTGCCGCTGGGCGACCACCATGCGGCTGTCGAACAGCCGGGTCTTGAGCATGGTGCGCATGCCTTCGCGCAGGATCTCGGGGCTGATGTCCTCGGCCCACGGGCCCAGGGCATTGCCTTTGTCGTCCAGCACCCGGATCAGGCTATAGGAGATATCGGCGGTATCGGCGGCTTCTACATCGACGGGAGGTTTACGGACCTGACCGGCATCGTTCAGACGCAGGTAGGAAAAATCAGTCTGGCAGCCTGGCCGGCCGGTAGGCTCGGGCACATGCAGACGCAGGGGGGCGTACTCGTTCATGCTTTTTTACGCTCGCTCTGTCTTGTGTTTTTGTTGAGCTTTGAAGCGGTCGCTACTCAAACCCAGGCTTGTGACCAGGGAGTCAGTCTTGCCCTACATGATATTCCGGCGCCTGAAGAATATTTTTCTCAAGTTCGTTGCCTTTGCGCGGGCTTGCGGATAAACATTCCTTATAAAGACAAAAAACAGGTGAAATTCTCTCATGCGCAAACTGGATCGCACCGATATCGGCATTCTCAACAGCCTTCAGGAAAATGCCCGGATCACCAATGCCGAGCTGGCGCGCTCGGTGAACCTGTCGCCCACCCCGTGCTTCAACCGGGTCAAGGCCATGGAGGAACTGGGCGTGATTCGCCAGCAGGTGACCTTGCTGGCGCCGGAGGTGCTGGGACTGGACGTCAATGTGTTCATTCATGTCAGCCTCGAGAAGCAGGTGGAGCAGTCGTTGCACCGTTTCGAGGAAGAGATCGCCGAGCGCCCGGAGGTCATGGAGTGCTACCTGATGACCGGCGACCCGGACTACCTGCTGCGGGTGCTGCTGCCGAGCATCCAGGCGCTGGAGCGCTTTCTCGATTACCTGACCCGCTTGCCGGGGGTGGCCAACATCCGTTCCAGCTTTGCCTTGAAACAGGTGCGCTACAAGACCGCGTTGCCGTTGCCGGCTAACGGCCTGACCCTGCCGGGCTGACGGGTACATCCAATCGCGGGGCAAGCCCGCTCCCACCTTGTGGAAGCGGGCTTGCCCCGCGATTGGCGATGTCGAAAATAACGATCAAACCCCGGTCAGGGTGCTTGAAATTCCGAACGCCCAGTGCCTATGTTGTAGCTGTCGCCGTACACGGCATGCGAAAACAACAAGGATAGCGTCATGACGACCAGTGGCCAGTGCTCTCTCGCCGAACGATTGAATGGCATCGATGAGGTCGAATGCGTAACGCCCGACCTCAACGGCATACCGCGCGGCAAGGTCATGACCGCTGCGGGCTTTCTCGAAGGGCGGCGTTTGCAGATGGCCCGTGGCGTGCTGTTGCAGTGCATCATGGGCGGCTACCCGCCGGCGCGTTTCTATGGCAGTGATGACGGCGACCTGGCCCTGGTGGCCGATGCCCAGCAGATCCACCGCCTGCCCTGGAGCGATGAGCCCCGCGCCCTGGCGATTTGTGATGCGGTCGAATTGAACGGAGACAGTTCCGGCCTGTCCACCCGCGGCCTGCTCAAGGCGGTGATCGCCCGTTACGCCGCCCGTGGCCTGGCCCCGGTGGTGGCCACCGAGCTGGAGTTCTTCGTCTTCGCCCCCAACAGCGACCCGACCCAGCCGTTCCTGCCACCAGTGGGCAAGGACGGGCGCCGCGAAGAGGGGCACTCGGCGTTCAGCGTCAGCTCCAACAACGGCCTGCGTCCTTTCTTTACCGAGGTGTATCGCTGCTTGGCGGCCCTGGGCTTGCCCCGCGATACCTTCATGCACGAGATGGGCGTCAGTCAGTTCGAGATCAATCTGTTGCATGGCGACCCGCTGCTGCTGGCCGACCAGACCCTGCTGTTCAAGCACCTGCTCAAGGAAGTCGCCCTCAAGCACGGCCTGACCGTGGTGTGCATGGCCAAGCCGCTGGCGCATACGCCGGGCAGCTCCATGCACATCCATCAAAGCGTGGTGGAGATCGACAGCGGGCGTAATGTGTTCAGCGATGCCGCCGGCAAACCGACCGCGACCTTCCACCATTTCATCGGTGGCTTGCAGGCGTGCATGGCGGATTTCACCGCGCTGTTCGCGCCCAACGTCAACTCCTACCAGCGCCTGTGCCATCCCTATGCCTCGCCCAACAATGCCTGCTGGTCCGAAGACAATCGCGCCGCCGGCCTGCGCATTCCGGCAAGCGCTGCGGTGGCGCGGCGGGTGGAGAACCGGCTGCCGGGTGCCGACAGCAACCCTTACCTGGCCATCGCCGCCAGCCTTGCCGCAGGCCTGTACGGCATCGAGCAGCAACTGCAACCGACGCCGGCGATCCAGGGCGAATTCGAGGTGCCGGATCATTTGAGCCTGCCATGTACCTTGCATGCCGCCCTCGAACGTCTGAAACGCAGCGCGCTTGCCCGGGAGTTGTTCGGCAAGGAATTCATCGAAGGCTACCTCGCCACCAAGACCCTGGAGCTCTCCAGTTTCTTCGATGAAATCACCCCGTGGGAGCGCCGTGTGCTGGCAGCGCAGGCCTAGCCTTTTTTTACCGCCAAGGTCTGCAGCGCCGCTATTTTCACTTATGCTTTCAAGCAGTTTTTCCACCTGCTCAAGGGGCCGTTCGGGACGCTGATGCGACAGATCTGGAAGTCTTTTCGCGCGCTGTATTTCGCTGCGCTGATGATGTTGATCGGCTCTGGCTTGTTGAGTACCTACCTGGCCCTGCGCCTGGCTGCCGACCATGTCGACAGCCTCTGGGTCGGTGCACTGATGGCGGCCAACTATTTCGGCCTGGCCCTGGGCGGCAAGATCGGCCACCGGCTGATCGCCCGGGTCGGGCACATCCGTGCCTATGCCGCCTGTGCCGGCATCGTCGGTGCGGCGGTGCTCGGGCACGGGATGGTGAGCTGGTTGCCGGCCTGGCTGGTTTTGCGAGTGATCGTGGGCCTGGGGATGATGTGCCAGTACATGGTCATCGAGAGCTGGCTCAACGAGCAGGCCGATGCCAAGCAGCGCGGCGCCGTGTTCAGCGGCTATATGATCGCCTCCTACCTGGGCCTGGTGCTCGGGCAGCTGATCCTGGTCGCGCATCCGGAGCTTGGGCCGGAACTGCTGATGCTGGTCGCCATGTGCTTTACCCTGTGCCTGGTGCCGGTGGCGCTGACCCGGCGCATTCACCCGGCGGCGTTGCGTCCGGCGCCGCTGGATCCGCGCTTCTTCATCAAGCGGGTGCCGCAGTCGCTCAGCACCGTGCTGGGCTCGGGGTTGATCGTCGGTTCTTTCTATGGCCTGGCACCCTTGTACGCGGCCAAGCAGGGGTTGAGTACCGAACAGGTCGGTCTGTTCATGGGCTCCTGCATTTTCGCCGGCCTCTTGGTGCAGTGGCCGCTGGGCTGGTTGTCGGACCGCTATGACCGCGCGGTGCTGATCCGTAGCGTGGCCATCGGCCTGGCGATTTTTGCCTTGCCCCTGGCGATCATGCCGGTAGTGCCGCTGGTGGTGCTGTTTGCCGCCGGGTTCGCGGTGTCGTTGCTGCAGTTCTGCCTGTATCCGCTGGCGGTGGCTTTTTCCAACGACCATATCGAGAGCGAGCGGCGGGTGTCGCTCACGGCCATGCTATTGGTGACCTACGGTGTCGGTGCCAGTATCGGGCCGCTGGTGGCGGGGGTGCTGATGAAGGTGTTGGGCACCCATATGCTCTATGCCTTCTGCGTGTTCTTCGCCCTGGTGCTGGTGTGGCGGATTCGTCCGAAAGCGGTAACCGGTTTGCATCAGGTCGACGATGCACCGCTCAATCACGTGGCCATGCCGGCGGCCGGTTCGCCACTGTCGGCAGCGCTGGACCCACGGGTCGACGAGCAGGTCGTGCAGGAGCAGATGCAGACGCCCGTGGCCGCCGAGGATACCGAGGCGGAAGACGTACCGGTGGAAGAAGAGGGTGGTGCGGGTGAGGCGGGGGAGAAGCCGGCGCCGGTGTGACGGCTTTTCGCGGGGCAAGCCCGCTCCCACAGAAGAAGGTGGGAGCGGGCTTGCCCGGCGAAAGGGTTCGACTCAGTAGTCGTCTTTATCGAACCGCCGCGCTTCACGCTGCAACTGGTACACGAAGGTCTCGACCTTGCGCTGCATCTGCCCGCTGATGTTGTGGAAGCGCACGCCGGCGAAGGTGGTGTTGAAGCGCTCTTCGAAATGCAGGTGGCGCAGTTCCACTTCAACCTGGGTCAGGCCCAGCGGTGCGCCAGCGGCGAACTTTTCATACACCTGGCCCAGCTGCAGTCGTTCTTCGACATTCCCTTCAAAGCGCAGCTTGCAACCGGTGGCGGAGATGTCCAGCAGCTTGCCGCGCAGTTCGCCCTTGCCCTTGAGCCGGTCGCCATCGAGCTTGATGTCGACCAGCTGCGACAGCTTCAGCGCCGCGCGGAAGGCATTGCGTCGTTGGTGATAGGCCACCTCGGTCGGCAACGCGCCGCGGTAGCAGCGGTGGCCGTTGGCTTCGCTGATGGTCTGCGGGGTGTTGCATTCCCAGGCAATGCGCACGCCGTCATGGAAACCCTCGACACGGAACGGCTCGCCATTCTCGAGAAAACGCTCGCCGTCGCGGGGCACCATCTCGTCCAGCGACAGGCGATTGCCTTCGCGGTCGACGTCGACCACATAGCTCTGGAAGCGCTGGCTGCGTTCGTGGAAGGTGATGATCAGCGGGTCATGGCTCTCTTGCAGCGACCGCAAGTTGGCGGCAATTTCCAAAGGGGTGGTCAGCACCTTCGGAGGCTGCGGAGCTTCTGCTTCATTCAACACGGGTAGTCAATCTCCAGGCAAAAACGACACACGCAATTAACGGCATTTTGCCAGTATGTTCCGTGCCTTGATACAGGGAATCAAGCCTGACTAAGCGCCCGTGGCTTGGCAAGAGGGGAGGTCGAGCCGCGGCTGTCATACAACGACGGTGATTCACCACCCATGAGGATTCTCAGCTGGTTGGCCGTGGCGCCTTGCTGGATCTGGATCAGCTGGCCGTTGCCGGCATTGAGCGCCTGGCAATCGGCGAGCAGTTTGCCCAGGGCGTCCAGTTGTTGCAGGAGCCGCTCGCCGGCTTGCGAGTGGCTGGCCAGTTGCACGACACCTTCACGGTCCTGGCTCAGGCCGAGGCTGGCGAGCAGTTCGCTGCGCCGCCGACCTTGCTGATCGAGAAGAATCACCAACGACTGCTTGCGCGCGAGGATGTCTTCCAGCAGCGGCATGTCGCGGCCGTGCAGGGCAATCGACTCGGTCTGCAGCAATTCGAGCAGTTGTTGCGCTGGTGCGAAATCGTCTTCGATCAGTTGCAGCAGGGTCATGTCGTGCATGGCTGGCTCTTGGGTTCCGGCGTCCTGAAGTCAGCGCGCCTGGGGCTAGCGCTGGGCTTCGAAATCTAGCAGCTTGCTGGCGACGCGGTTGCTGTCGACCTGGTAGCTGCCGTTGGCGATGGCCTGTTTCAACTCCGCCACCCGGGCGCTGTTGACAACCGGCTGCTCGCGCAGCTTGTCAGTGACCTGTTGCAACTGCTGGGCCTCTTGGCTGAGGTGTACGGTTTCGCCGCTGGCGCTGCCTTGAACGACGCTGTCGGTCTTGGTCGCGCCAGTGCTGGCGGTGCTTTCCTGGCTATTGCCAGTGCGCACGCCGCCGGCAACCGACGGAGAGTTATTCAAACGACTGAAGTCGATGACCATGATCAAAAAACCTCTGGGTATTTGGACGCTTGCCTTGTTTTCGGCCAACCCGAAAGAAACTTTAGGCGCAATTGCACGGCAATCTGCGCGGCAGGCTCAAGCGCTGGGCTCCCGATCGGACACAGTTTAGGAAAAGCGCTTGCTGACCGCCAGGGTTCTTCGCGGGGCTGCTGTCTACATGGCTACTTCCACCTGTCCCGGCCCCGTGACCCTGGCCTTGACCACACGTTTTGAGTTGAGGTTGCGCACCCTGATCTGTTCGCTCTGGCCGCCCTTGCTCAGGGCCTCGCCCGGCATGCGCACACTGAGGCTGCCGCTGCGGGCGGTGATGACCACCTGATCACCCTTGCGGATGACTTCGGCCTGTTCCAGGTGCTGGGGTGTCAGCACCTGGTCCATGACCGTCGGTCGGATTACCTTCAAGCCGATGGCCTGGTCCAGGCTGGACAGAAAGCCCTGGTTCAGTGTGCCGACGTCACGTTCGCGCAGGATCACATCCTGCTCGCCGACAATGCTCTCGCGCTTGAGCGGGCGGGCCACGGTCACCACATTGCGAAACAGCCGAACCTGGGCTGGCACGAACACTGTCCAGGGGGCGGCACCTTCGCAGCGAACCCGCACGGTGACGCGGCCCAAGGGCTGTGCCGGGCTTTCCAGGCTGGCGTCCAATTGCCGGTCGCACAGAGGCATGCGCAAGCGCGGATCGAGGGTGTTGACCTGGATTTCGTAGCGCCCTTCGGTCTGGCTGCTGGCCAGATAATCTTCAACGGTGAATTCAAGAAACCCCTGGGTGACACCGATAAGCTGTTCAGGCAAGGTGAACGCGTCGGCCAGGGTCCGAACGCCAGGAACCAGCAAGCCCAGCGCAAAAAGGCAGCGGGTCAGGCGTCGGAAAAATGTCGTTTTCATGTTCATGCGGTTAAAAAAGCAAAGCGCGTGCCGACTGGGTACGCAGCTCGAAGCGTTTGGTGAAGGAGTCTGGCATGGCCGGTGTAATGGATTCGGTGAACCAGCGCACGCAACTGGTGGGGCAGAACCGCCTGGAGCTGTTGCTGTTTCGCCTCAATGGCGATCAGTTGTACGGGATTAACGTGTTCAAGGTGCGGGAAGTGCTGCAGTGCCCGTCACTGACCGTGATGCCCAAGTCCAACCCGGTGGTGCGCGGTGTCGCGAATATTCGGGGGGCAACCATCCCGATCCTGGATCTGGCGATGGCGACCGGCATGCCCGGTCTGCGTGAAGAGACCCGCAACAGCTTCGTGATCATCACGGAGTACAACACCAAGACCCAGGGCTTCCTGGTGCACTCGGTGGAACGCATCGTCAACATGAACTGGGAGGAGATCCATCCGCCACCCAAGGGCACCGGGCGCGATCACTACCTGACCGCGGTGACCCGGGTCGACGGCAAGATGGTCGAAATCATCGACGTGGAGAAGATCCTCGCCGAAGTGGCGCCGACCTCCGAGTCGATCTCCGAAGGTGTGGTCGATGCCGAGGTGCAGGACAAGGCGGTGCTGCTGCGGGTATTGACGGTCGACGACTCGTCGGTGGCACGCAAGCAGGTCAGCCGTTGCCTGCAGACCGTCGGGGTCGAGGTGGTGGCGCTCAACGATGGTCGCCAGGCGCTCGACTACCTGCGCAAGCTGGTGGATGAGGGCAAGCGGCCGGAGGAGGAGTTCCTGATGATGATCTCCGACATCGAGATGCCGGAGATGGACGGCTACACCCTGACCGCCGAGATCCGCAGCGACCCGCGCATGCAAAACCTGCACATCATCCTGCATACTTCGCTGTCCGGGGTGTTCAACCAGGCGATGGTCAAGAAGGTCGGGGCGGATGACTTCCTCGCCAAGTTCAAGCCGGACGACCTCGCCCAGCGCGTCGTCGACCGCATCAAGGCCACGCATTAACGGCCAGGGGCATGGCCCCTGGTGGTTCACACGATTTAAGAGGCGGCATCATTGTCTACGGGTAATTTGGATTTCGAACAGTTCCGGGTCTTCCTGGAAAAAGCCTGTGGCATCCTGCTGGGCGAAAATAAGCAGTACCTGGTCTCCAGCCGTCTCAACAAGCTGATGGAGCAACAGGGCATCAAGTCCCTGAGCGAGCTGGTGCAGCGTATCCAGGGCCAGCCACGCAGCGGTCTGCGCGAGCAGGTGGTGGATGCCATGACCACCAACGAGACCCTGTGGTTTCGCGACACCTATCCGTTCGAGGTGCTCAAGAACAAGGTGTTGCCCGAGCAGATCAAGGCCAACCCGGGGCAGCGTTTGCGCATCTGGTCGGCCGCCTGTTCCTCGGGGCAGGAACCGTACTCGATCTCCATGGCCATCGACGAGTTCGAGCGCAGCAATATCGGTCAGTTGAAGATGGGCGCGCAGATCGTTGCCACCGACTTGTCCGGGTCGATGCTCAACAATTGCCGCACCGGCGAGTACGACAGCCTGGCCATTGCCCGCGGCCTGTCCCAGGAGCGCCTGCAGCGTTATTTCGATGTCAAGGCGCCGGGGCGCTGGGCGGTCAAGGCGCCGATCCGCAGTCGCGTGGAGTTTCGCTCCTTCAACCTGCTCGACAGCTACGCCAGTCTGGGCAAGTTCGACATCGTGTTCTGCCGCAACGTGCTGATCTACTTCTCGGCCCAGGTCAAGAAGGACATCCTGATGCGCATCCACAGCACCTTGAAGCCGGGTGGCTATCTGTTCCTGGGCGCTTCCGAGGCGCTCAATGGTCTGCCTGACCACTACCAGATGGTTCAGTGCAGCCCGGGCATCATCTACCAAGCCAAGTAAAACGCACTGCGCGTTGGAGCGGCTGTCTTGTGGGAGCTGGCGAAGCCTGCGATCGACAGCGCAGCAGTCGCAATCCGGGCGCCTCGGCAGGCTTGATGCACCGGGTCATCGGATTCTACGACCGCTACGCGGCCGATCGCAGCCTGGCGGCAGCTCCCACAGGTACCCATGCAATCGTATGACGACTGTGCAGGAGCGGCCCTGGGCGCCGCCAAATTTGGTGTAGCCGCTGCCGAGGAACGAGGCTGCGGCTACAGAGGGTGAGCAGTTGAACCTGTGGGAGCTGGCGAAGCCTGCGATCGACTGCACAGCAGTCGCAATCCAGCTGCCTCGGTTGGCCTGATGCACCGGGTCGTCGGATTCTACGACCGCTACGCGGCCGATCGCAGCCTGGCGGCAGCGGCTACAGAGGGTGAGCAGTTGAACCTGTGGGAGCTGGCGAAGCCTGCGATCGACTGCACAGCAGTCGCAATCCAGCTGCCTCGGCTGGCCTGATGAACCGAGTCGTCGGATTCTACGACCGCTACGCGGCCGATCGCAGCCTGGCGGCAGCTCCCACAGCTACCCTGCAAGCCCGCTCCTACGTTTTGGGCGCCGCCAAATTGCCGCTTTGCCGGCGCCAGGCGGAATACCCTTGCCGCTTTTCTGGCATTGCCACTGATGAAATGTCGTCAAAGCCCCGTAAATACGGGGCTTTGTTTTTTGGCATGGCTCTTGCTATGTCACTGCCTACGAATTATCCGGTCAACCTTCGAAGGTTTCCCCGACATGAGCATCAGCTTCGACAAAGCGCTCGGCATTCACGAAAAGGCACTGGGCTTTCGCGCCCAGCGTGCCGAAGTGCTGGCCAACAACATCGCCAACGCCGACACGCCCAACTACAAGGCGCGGGACATGGACTTCTCCTCGGTGCTGGCTGCCGAGAGCGAAAAGGCCAAGAGCGGTCGCTTCGCCCTGGACCGGACCAACACCCGGCACATCGAGGCCGAAGGCCTGACCATGGCTGACGACACCCTGCAGTACCGCACGCCGATGCAGCCTTCGATCGACCAGAACACCGTCGATGCCCAGCTCGAACAATCCAGCTACGCGGAAAACGCCGTGGGCTTCCAGGCCAGCTTCACGCTGCTCAACAGTAAATTCAAAGGGCTGGTTTCGGCCCTGCGCGGAGAGTAAGTCATGTCCCTCGCCAGTGTCTTCAACATTGCCGGTAGCGGCATGAGCGCGCAGACCACGCGCCTGAATACCGTCGCTTCGAACATCGCCAACGCCGAGACCGTGTCGTCGAGCATCGACCAGACCTACCGTGCCCGCCACCCGGTGTTCGCCACCACCTTCCAGCAGGCCCAGACCGGCGTCAGCCAGTCGCTGTTCCAGGACCAGGACAATGCCGGCCAGGGCGTGCAGGTGCTCGGCGTGGTCGAGGACCAGAGCAACCTGGAAGCGCGCTACGAGCCCGATCATCCGGCGGCGAACAAGGACGGCTACGTCTATTACCCGAACGTCAATGTGGTCGAGGAAATGGCCGACATGATCTCGGCCAGCCGCTCGTTCCAGACCAACGCCGAGCTGATGAACACGGCCAAGACCATGATGCAGAAAGTGCTGACCCTGGGTCAGTGATAGGGGCATTGGAATGAGTACGACAGATTCCGTTTCCAGCTCGGTACTGCAATCGCTGCAGAAGCCGGAAACCAGCGGCAACAGTAAGACCGGCACCGCAGGCAGCGCCCTGGGCAAGGATGCGTTCCTGCAATTGCTGGTCACCCAGATGAAAAACCAGAATCCGCTCGACCCGCAGGAGAACGGCGAGTTCGTGGCGCAGCTGGCGCAGTTCAGCAGCCTGGAAGGCATCCAGACGCTCAATGACTCGGTGGCCAACATTGGCGGGGCGTTTCTCTCGTCCGTTGCCCTGCAGGCCTCTTCGCTGGTCGGGCGCAATGTGGTGGTGCAGACCGACAAAGCGGTCGTCGATACCAGCAAGGAAATGCGCGGCTCGGTCAACCTGACCTCGTCCAGCACCGCGACCACGGTGGGCATCTACGACAGTGATGGCGAGCTGGTGCGCACCCTCGACCTGGGTAGCCAGAAGGGTGGCCGGGTGGACTTCACCTGGGATGGCAAGGACAGCGACGGCGCGGTAGCACCTGCCGGCACCTACAGCTTCAAGGCCTCGGGCACCATCGAAGGGGTGGCCACGACCATGACGACCAACCTGCCGGCCTCGGTCAGCAGCGTGACCATGGGCAGCAACGGTTCGGAAATGATGCTGAACCTGGCCGGCCTCGGCAGCATCGGGCTGTCGAAAATTCAATCCATTGGAATCTAGGGCCGATAACACGGCAGGAGTGAGCACATGTCTTTCAATATCGGCCTGAGCGGCCTGTATGCAGCAAACAAGGCCCTGAATGTCACCGGCAACAACATCGCCAACGTTGCCACCACCGGCTTCAAAACCTCCCGTGCCGAGTTCGCCGATCAGTATGCGTCGTCGATCCGTGGCACCAGCGGCAAGACCGCAGTGGGCAGTGGTGTGACCACCGCCGCCGTGTCGCAGATGTTCACCCAGGGCAATTTCACCGGTACCGGCCAGAGCCTGGACCTGGCCATCGACGGCAACGGCTTCTTCGCCATGAATGACAACGGTTCGAAGATCTACACCCGTGCCGGTGCCTTCTACAGCGACAAGGCCGGCTACATCGTCAACGCCCAGGGCTCCAACCTGCAAGGTTATGGCGTGGATGCCGATGGCAAGCTGGTCAAGGGCGTGATGACCGATCTCAAGATCGACACCTCCAACCTGGAGCCGCGTCCGACCTCGCGCATCTCCGAGACGGTCAACCTCAACTCCAGCGCCGCCGAGCCCAAGGTTACTCCGTTCGATCCGTCGAACGTTGCCACCTACAACTACACCTTCAACACCGATGTGTACGACAGCCAGGGCAACGCCCACCAGCTGAACCAGTACTTCGTCAAGGATGCCGGCACCAACTCCTGGACCATGTACAGCACCATCGACGGCCGCAACCCGGCGGACCCGACCCTGACCACCCCGATGGTCAACAAACTGCCGTTCAAGTCCGACGGCACCCTCGACACTGCCGCGATGACTGCAGGGCCGGTGGCGGGCGGGCTGACCATCGGTGCCGACAAGTCGTTCCAGATCGACAACTGGGTGCCGGCCGAGAAAAACGCGGCGGGCAACTGGGTCTCCAATGGCGCCGTCGCCCGTGCCGGTGGCGTCGCCCTCGACATGCTGGCGACCACCCAGTACAACGCCGCCTCCGCCACCACCGCCAAGAACCAGGACGGCTACGCCACCGGCGAGCTCAGCGGCCTGACGGTCGACCAGAGCGGCAACCTGTTCGCCAACTTCACCAACGGCCAGGACAAGGTGATCGGCCAGGTGGCCATCGCCAACTTCGCCAACGTCCAGGGCTTGCAGCCAGTGGGTGGCACCAGCTGGCAGGAAACCTACGCCTCCGGCGTGCCGGTGGTCGGCGAGCCGGACACCGGCACCCTCGGCAAGATCTATGGCGGCTCCCTGGAAGACTCCAACGTCGACCTGACCGGTGAGCTGGTCAACCTGATCAAGGCGCAGAGCAACTACCAGGCGAACGCCAAGACCATCTCCACCGAAAGCACCATCATGCAGACCATCATCCAGATGACCTGATGCTCGATGGTGTACCGAGCCCCTGCTTGCAGGGGCTTTTTTTATCGGCTGAGCGATAGACGAGGAGGGCGGATGAAGCGATTGGCAGTGATTACAGCGCTGGTGCTGTGGTCTGTCGCCCAGGCGGCGCCGGCGCCCTGGTACCAGTGGCAGAGCAAGGTCACCGGGCGCTACCTGTGTGCCCAGGTCGATCCGGGCGAGGGCTGGGTGCGGCATTCCGGGCCCTATGACAATGCCGGTTGCCGCCGCTACTGAAGGTCGCCTTGCCGCGGGCGGCAAGAGTTCGCCGACAAACTGACGGTTGGCCTTCGATGTTTGCCCGCAAAGCCCCGGAATACGGGGCTTTGTTCATTGTGGTTCGATAATTGCTACAAGCAGGCCAAGGTGGCAGCGCGGCGAGGGGCCGTGCAGAGGAGATCCTGTGGACAAGATGCTTTACGTGGCCATGACCGGGGCCAGCCAGAACGCACTGGCGCAGAAGGCGCATGCCAACAACCTGGCGAACATTTCCACCACCGGTTTCCAGCGTGACCTGGAGCAGGCGCGCTCGATGCCGGTGTTCGGTGACAGCTTTCCGGCGCGTGCCTATGCCATGACCGAGCGGCCGGCGACGGACTTCACCCCGGGCTCGATGCTGGAAACCGGCCGCGACCTGGACGTGGCCATCGGCGGTGACGGTTTCATCGCCGTGCAAGCGCCCGACGGCAGCGAAGCCTATGTGCGCACAGCCAGCATGAACATCGACGCCCTGGGTGTGCTGCGGGCCGGAAACGGTATGCCGGTGATGGGCAATGGCGGGCCGATCGCGGTGCCGCCGGAGCAGAAGATCGAGGTCGGTGAAGACGGCACCATCACCATCCGCGCCATGGGCGAGGGGCCGCAGGTGATGGCCCAGGTCGACCGGATCAAGATGGTCAACCCCGACCTCAAGACCATGACCAAGGGCCTGGACGGCTTGATCCATCCCGAAAACGGCCAGCCGCTCGCGGCCGACGGCAACGTCCGTCTGGTGTCGGGTTTCCTTGAAACCAGCAACGTCAACGCGGTCGAGGAAATGACCTCGGTGCTGGCGCTGTCCCGTCAATTCGAACTGCACATCAAAATGATGACCACGGCCAAGGAAGGCGATGAAGCCATGGCTCGGGTTTTGCAAATCGGCTAATCACTTTCAGGTAGCGCCGTAAAACAGGCGCGCAAGGAGAACTGCATGCTTCCGGCTCTTTGGGTCAGTAAAACCGGTCTGTCCGCCCAGGACATGAACCTGACCACCATTTCCAACAACCTGGCCAACGTCTCGACCACCGGCTTCAAGCGTGATCGCGCCGAGTTCCAGGACCTGCTCTACCAGACCCGCCGCCAGCCGGGCGCCAACTCCACCCAGGACAGCGAGTTGCCTTCGGGCCTGCAACTGGGTACCGGTGTGCGCATCGTCGGCACCCAGAAGAACTTCACCGCCGGCAGCCTGCAGACCACCGAGAACCCCCTGGACATGGCGATCGATGGCCGTGGCTTCTTCCAGATCCTGCAGCCCGATGGCACCGTTTCGTACACCCGTGACGGTACCTTCCACCTGAACTCCGACGGCCAGATCGTCACCGCCAGCGGCTTTGCCCTGGAGCCGGCAGTCGTGGTTCCGCCCGAGGCGCAGACCTTCACCGTCGGCCGTGACGGCACCGTGTCCATCACCACCGCCGGCAACCCGGCGGCACAGGTGATCGGCAACATCCAGACCGCCGACTTCATCAACCCGGCGGGCCTGCAGGCCGTGGGTGGCAACCTGTTCCTGGAGACTGCCGCCAGCGGCGCGCCGCAAGTCGGCACCCCGGGCCTGAACGGCTTCGGCATGGTCCAGCAGCAGACCCTGGAAAACTCCAACGTCAGCACCGTGGAAGAGCTGGTCAACATGATCACCACCCAGCGTGCCTACGAGATGAATTCCAAGGTCATTTCCACGGCCGACCAGATGCTCTCGTTCGTTACCCAGAACCTGTAAGTGAAGTCATTGAGGTCGCTTGCCCGGCGCCTGTTCCACCGTGAGGTCAGAGTCATGAGTCGTCTGTTATCCGTACTAGCCCTGAGTGGGGTCACCGTGCTGGCCGGCTGCGTTGCGCCGACGCCAAAGCCCAACGATCCCTACTACGCGCCGGTATTGCCGCGCACGCCCCTGCCGGCGGCGGCCAACAACGGCTCGATCTACCAGGCCGGTTTCGAGCAGAACCTGTACAGCGACCGCAAGGCGTTCCGGGTCGGTGACATCATCACCATCACCCTCAACGAGCGCACCCAGGCGAGCAAGAACGCCAATTCGCAGATCGCCAAGAACAGCAAGGCCGACATCGGCCTGACCTCGTTGTTCGGTTCGTCCATGACCACCAACAACCCGTTCAGCGACGGCGACCTGAGCCTGAGCGCCGGCTACAGCGGCGACCGCGCCACCAAGGGTGACAGCAAGGCCGGGCAGGGCAACAGCCTGACCGGCTCGATCACCGTGACCGTGGCCGATGTGCTGCCCAACGGCATCATCGCCGTGCGCGGCGAGAAGTGGCTGACCCTCAACACCGGTGATGAACTGGTGCGCATCGCCGGCATGATCCGCGCCGACGACATCGCCACCGACAACACCGTGCCTTCGACCCGGGTGGCCGATGCGCGCATCACCTATTCGGGCACCGGCTCCTTTGCCGACGCCAGCCAGCCGGGCTGGTTCGACCGTTTCTTCCTCAGCCCGCTTTGGCCTTTCTAGGTTCGGATGACCATGTTCAACTTCAAGCAGCTGATCGCCGCCGCGTTGCTGATGTCTGCCGCGTTCGCCGTCCAGGCCGAGCGTCTGAAGGACATCGCCAGCATTTCCGGCGTGCGTAGCAACCAGCTGATCGGCTACGGCCTGGTGGTGGGTCTCAATGGCACGGGTGACCAGACCACCCAGACGCCGTTCACCCTGCAGACCTTCAACAACATGCTCTCGCAGTTCGGCATCAAGGTGCCGGCCGGTACCGGCAACGTGCAGCTCAAGAACGTCGCCGCGGTGTCGGTGCATGCCGACCTGCCGGCGTTCGCCAAGCCTGGCCAGGTGGTGGACATCACCGTGTCGTCGATCGGTAACTCCAAGAGCCTGCGTGGCGGCAGCCTGTTGATGACCCCGCTCAAGGGCATCGACGGCAACGTCTACGCCGTCGCCCAGGGCAACCTGGTGGTCGGTGGCTTCGACGCCGAAGGCCGCGATGGCTCCAAGATCACCGTCAACGTGCCGTCGGCCGGGCGCATCCCCGGTGGTGCTTCGGTGGAGCGCGCCGTGCCCAGTGGTTTCAACCAGGGCAACAGCCTGACCCTGAACCTCAATCGTCCGGACTTCACCACCGCCAAGCGCATCGTCGACAAGGTCAACGAACTGCTCGGCCCGGGCGTGGCCCAGGCGGTGGACGGCGGTTCGGTGCGGGTGACCGCGCCGCTCGATCCGAGCCAGCGGGTCGACTACCTGTCGATCCTCGAGAACCTGGAGATCGATCCGGGCCAGGCGGTGGCCAAGGTCATCATCAACTCGCGTACCGGTACCATCGTCATTGGCCAGAACGTCAAGGTGTCGCCGGCGGCGGTGACCCACGGCAGCCTGACCGTGACCATTACCGAAGACCCGATCGTCAGCCAGCCGGGGCCGTTCTCCAATGGCCAGACCGCCGTGGTGCCGCGCTCGCGGGTCAATGCCGAGCAGGAAGCCAAGCCGATGTTCAAGTTCGGTCCGGGCACCACCCTGGACGAGATCGTGCGCGCGGTTAACCAGGTGGGCGCAGCCCCCAGTGACCTGATGGCGATCCTCGAAGCCCTGAAACAGGCCGGCGCCTTGCAGGCTGACCTGATCGTGATCTGAGGAAATTGGCCATGGACATGCCGAAAAGCGCATTCAGCGCCGCCGACAGTGGCGCCTACACCGACCTCAATCGCCTGAGCTCGCTCAAGGTCGGCGACCGCGACAGCGACGCCAACCTGCGCAAGGTGGCCCAGGAGTTCGAGTCGCTGTTTCTCAACGAGATGCTCAAGTCGATGCGTTCGGCCAGCGATGTGCTGGCCAAGGACAACCCGCTCAACACCGAGACCACCAAGCAGTACCAGCAGATGTACGACCAGCAACTGGCGGTGAGCATGTCCCGCGAGGGCGGCGGTATCGGCCTGCAGGATGTGCTGATGCGCCAGCTGTCCAAGCAGAAGGCGGCAGCGGTGAACAACAGCCCGTTCCCGCGCTTCGATGTCCAGCCCCGTGCGCTGGGAGCGACGGCGGTCGGCGTGGCCGATCAGCCGCAGGCTACCGGCAGCGTGCGCAATGATGTGGCGGCGCTCAATTCCCGTCGCCTGGCCTTGCCCGGCAAGCTCACCGATCGCTTGCTGGCGGGCCTGGTGCCGTCGGCTGCGGGTACGCCGGCCACCACCAACACCGCGCCGATCCCCGGGCGTTCGACCCTGGTCGGTGATGCCGTGGTCAAGGGTGACTGGCAGCCGGCGCAAGCCTTTGCGGCACCCAGCGAGTTGCGCATCCATGGCCGCGCCGTGGCCCAGCCGCCGCTGGCGCCGGCCAAGCGCGCCTTCAGTTCTTCCGACGAATTCGTCGCCACCATGCTGCCAATGGCCGAGCAGGCCGCCAGGCGCATCGGTATCGACCCGCGCTACCTGGTGGCCCAGGCGGCCCTGGAAACCGGTTGGGGCAAATCGGTCATGCGCCAGGCCGATGGCAGCAGCAGCCACAACCTGTTCGGCATCAAGGCCACCGGCAACTGGCAGGGTGGCCAGGCGCGGGCGATCACCAGCGAGTTCCGCGACGGCCAATTCGTCAAGGAGACGGCGGCGTTCCGTTCCTACGACTCCTACCAGGACAGCTTCCACGACCTGGTCACGCTGTTGCAGAGCAACGCCCGCTATAAAGATGCGCTGAGTGCGGCCGATACACCGGAACAGTTTGCCAGAGAGCTGCAAAAGGCCGGCTACGCCACCGATCCTTCGTACGCGAGCAAGATCATCAGCATCGCCCGGCAGTTGCAACCCACCCCGCAGTACGCCTTGGCTGGCGGTACCACAAATCTATAAGGATTGAAGCATGTCGAATCTGATCTCGATCGGGCTGAGCGGCCTGAATGCCAGCCAGGCTGCGCTCGCGGTGACCTCGAACAACATCGCCAATGCCGCGACCTCGGGTTACTCGCGCCAGCAGACCGTGCAGGTCGCCGCCGGCGGCATGCAGAACATCGGCGTCGGCTTCATCGGCACCGGCACCACCCTGTCGGATGTGCGCCGTATCTATAACGGCTACCTGGACAACCAGCTGCGCACCGCCACGTCGCTGAACACCGATGCCCTGGCGTTCCAGGACCAGATCACCAGCGTCGACAAGCTTTTGGCCGACAGCAATACCGGTATCAGCTCGGTGCTCACCTCGTTCTTCTCCGCCTTGCAGACCGCCTCGGCCACCCCGGGCGACGTCGCTTCGCGGCAGTTGCTGCTGACCCAGGCACAGACCCTGAGCAACCGCTTCAACGCCATCTCCTCGCAGATGAGCCAACAGAACGACAGCATCAATTCGCAGCTCGATACCCTGAGCGGCCAGGTCAACAAACTGACCTCCAGCATTGCCGAATACAACAAGCAGATCGTGCAGTTGTCGTCCACCGGCAACACCCCCAACAACCTGATCGATGCGCGCAACGAAGCAGTGCGCTCGCTCAACGAGCTGGTCGGTGTCACCGTGCAGGAGCGCGGCGGCAGTATCGATGTGTACCTGGGCACCGGCCAGTCGCTGGTGACCGGCAACACCGCCAACACCCTCTCGGTCGGCCCCAGTGCCAGCGACAAGAGCCAGTACAGCCTGACCATCAACTACCAGACCTTCAGCTCCGATGTCACCTCGGTGGTCAGCGGTGGTCAGATCGGTGGCTTGCTGCGTTATCGCAACGATGTACTCAACCCGTCGATCAACGAGCTGGGGCGCGTGGCCCTGGTGGTCGCCGACAGCATCAACAGCCAGCTGGGCCAAGGCCTCGATGCCAACGGCCAGTTCGGCAGCAACCTGTTCTCCAGCATCAACAGCGCCACCGCCATCAGCCAGCGCAGCCTGGCGGCCTCCGGCAACAGTGCAGGCTCGGGCAACCTCGACGTCACCATCGCCAACAGCGGTGCGCTGACCACCCACGACTACGAGGTCAAGTTCACCAGCGACAAGCAGTACACCGTGCGCCGCTCCGACGGCACCGACATGGGTACCTTCAACCTGGACGACGACCCGGCGCCGGTGATCGACGGTTTCAGCCTGTCACTCAAGGGCGGCGCCCTGGCGGCGGGTGACTCGTTCAAGGTCATCCCTACCCGCGCTGCAGCGGGCAGCATCAACACGGTCATGACCGATGCCAACAAGCTGGCCTTCGCCGGCCCGATCAGCGCCACTGCCGGTAGCAGCAACGGCGGTACCGGCACCATCACCCAGCCGACCCTGGGCGATCGCCTGGACATCTACAGTGGCGCCGACCTTGCGCTGATGCAGGACTCGATCAAGCAGTCGATGCCGGTGCGGGTGGTGTTCAGTGACGCCAGCGGCGGCACCCAGGGCTATGACTTGTTCGACGCCAAGGGCACCAAGATCGGTAGCGGCAGCATCGTGCCGGGCCAGGACAACAAACTGTCCATCGGCGTGCCGATGCGTGATGCGGCCGGTGCGCCGATCCTCGATGGCAGCGGCAACCCGCGTACCTTCGAAGTCGAAACCACCATCGGCGGCAGCCCGGCCGGCGACGACAGCTTCACCCTGAGCTTCAACGTCGACGGCAAGTCCGACAACCGCAATGCCCAGGACCTGCTGCGCCTGCAGACCCAATCCACGGTCGGCACCGGCTCCGGTGGCGGCATCAGCTTCACCTCGGCCTATGCCTCGCTGGTCGAGCGGGTAGGGGCCAAGGCCAGCCAGGCGCAGATCGACACCAAGGCCAGCGGCGCCGTGCTCGATTCGGCCAAGGCCAGCCGTGGTGCGGTGTCCGGGGTCAACCTGGATGACGAAGCCGCCGGCCTGGTCAAGTTCCAGCACTACTACACCGCGTCGTCGCAGATCATCAAGACCGCGCAAGAAACCTTCAGCACCTTGATCAACGCCCTGTAAGGAGTAGCCGATCGTGCGTATTTCCACTGCTCAGTTCTATGAGACCAGCGCCACCAGCTACTCGAAGAACTTCTCCGACGCGGCCAAGACCCAGGCGCAAGTGTCGTCGGGCGTGCGTATCCAGACGGCGGCGGATGATCCGGTCGGCGCCGCGCGGCTGTTGCTGCTGCAACAGCAGAGCGCCTTGCTGGGCCAGTACAACGCCAACATCACCACGGTGAACAACGCCCTGTTGCAGGAAGAGAGCGTGCTCTCGACCATCAACGAGGCGATGCAGCGCGCCAGCGAGCTGGCCATCCGTGCCGGTGGCGGCAGCCTGAGCGATGCCGACCGCACCTCCATCAGCAGCGAGCTGAAGGAAATCGAGGCCAACATCTTCGGCCTGCTCAATTCGCGCGATGCCAACGGCAACTACATGTTCGGTGGCTCCAAGACCTCGTCGCCACCTTACGTGCGCAACAGCGACGGCACCTACAGCTACCATGGTGACCAGACCCAGCTCAGCCTGCAGGTCTCCGACACCTTGCACCTGGCCACCAACGACACCGGCTTCAGCATCTTCGACCAGGCCATCAACAAGTCCCGCACCCAGAGCAGCCTGCAGGCGCCGGCAACGGATGATGGCCGGGTCAATCTGTCCCAGGGCTTGTTGAGCTCGGTCAACACCTACAACAACGGTGGGTTTGCCAAGGGCCAGCCTTACACCCTGACCTTTACCAGTGCCACCACCTATAGCATCACCGACGCCAACGGCAACGACATCACCAGCGAGACGCCCACCAATGGTGTGTTCGACTCCAAGGCCGAGGGTGGCAACCGTATCGCCCTGCGCGGTGTCGAATTTGAAGTCGGTGTGAACCTCAAGGAAGGTGATGACCCGGACGCCGCCGTGGCCGGGCATGTGTTCAAGCTGGAAGGGCGTCCCGACACCCTGACCAGCACCCGTAGCGCCGGCAACCCGTCGCCGACGCAGATCACCGGCAGCACCATCACCGATGCCGATGCCTACCGCAGCGGTTTCCCCAGCGACGGTGCGGTGATCAAGTTCACCAGTGCCACCGACTACGAAATGTATGCCCAGCCCCTCACGGCTGACAGCAAGCCGCTGGCCAGCGGCACCGTGGCCGGCAGTTCGCTGACGGTGGCCGGGGTGACCTACCAGCTCGACGGCAACACGCCGGCGGCGGGGGATCAGTTCGCGGTCAGCGCCAATACCCACAAGACCCAGAACGTACTGGAAACCCTGGGGCAACTGCGCGCGGCGCTGGACACCCCGGTAACCGACGAGAAATCCGGCTTTGCCCTCAAGCAGGCCGTGGGTTCGGCCATTGCCAACCTCGGCAGTGCCCGTGAGCGCATTGATATCACGCGCGGCTCGATCGGCGCCCGGGGCAACTCCCTGGATATCCAGACCCTGGAGAACAGCAGCCTGGCGCTGGCCAACAAGAGCACCCAGAGCGCGATCGGCAACACCGACATGTCTACCGCGGCGATCACCCTGACCCTGCAGCAGGCCATGCTGGAGGCTTCGCAGATGGCATTTTCCCGTTTGTCGCAACTGAGCCTCTTCAACAAGCTCTGATGCAAACCGCGTAAAACCCCGGTCGGCAACCTGCCTGCCGGGGTTTTTTTATACCCGGTAAGAGGCTGCTTACCCCTACTTTCCGGCAAATCGGTGTGACCAATGAGTCAAATCGGGCATCTTCCCTGTATTCTATCGGTGGCGTTTGCAAGAATTTGTTGCCGGTTATTTATTTGCAGGCTCAGGCAACAACACTGCCATGCGCCACTCCAAGGTGGTGCTGCCCCGTTTTTTGGCGCCCTCAGTTCTGCGAGCGGCGGTCTTTGGCTGTTTTGATTGGGAAGCCAGAATGATTGGCATAAAAAGTATCGCGAGTTACGTGCCCACCGCTGGCCTGGACAACTATGTCCAGGGCGCGAAATTCGGCAAGGATGAAGAATTCATCTTCGGCAAGATCGGCTCGACCTTTCTGCCGCGCAAGGCAGACGAGCAAGAAACCTCCGACCTGTGCGTCGAGGCCGCCAAGGCATTGTTCGCCAACAATCCGGACCTCGATCCGCAATCGATCGATGCGCTGATCGTGGTCACCCAGAACGGCGATGAAGAAGGCCTGCCGCACACGGCCGCCATCGTCCAGGACAAACTCGGCCTGACCACCCGCGTGGCCGCCTTCGACGTGTCGCTGGGTTGCTCGGGCTATGTCTATGGCCTGTACGCGATCAAGGGTTTCATGGAAGCGGCGGGGCTGAAGAACGGCCTGCTGATCACCGCCGACCCGTACTCGAAGATCGTCGATCCGGAAGACCGCAACACCACCATGCTGTTCGGCGATGCCGCCACCGCTACCTGGATGGGCGAGAACGCCGCCTGGCAGCTGGGTCAGGCGCGTTTCGGTACCGACGGCTCGGGCGCTGCGCACCTGAAGGTCACTGACGGCAACTTCTTCATGAATGGCCGCCAGGTGTTCAACTTCGCCCTGCTCAAGGTGCCGGCGCACCTGCACGAGCTGCTCGAAGCCTGCGAGCTGACCGCAGCGGATATCGATGCGTTCTGCATCCACCAGGGCAGTGCGGCAATCGTCGATGCCGTGGCCCGTCGCTTCGAAGAAGATCCGGAAAAACAGGTCAAGGACAAGTTCGTCAAGGACATGCTCGAGACCGGCAATACCGTGTCGTCCAGCGTGCCGCTGCTGCTGGAGAAGCACATGCTCGACGGTAGCTGGAAGCGCGTGGCCATCAGTGGCTTCGGTGTCGGCCTGTCGTGGGGTTCGGCGATCCTGTACCGCGACTGATCGATCGGCGGTAGCGAAAAAGGCGCCTGGTGGTCTTCACCAGGCGCCTTTTTTTTGGGGGGGGCTTCATGGAACCCCGGGGGACTATGGTTCTTGGGCTGGGCTGGTTTGGGTTCGGTCGCTGGGGCTGTGAGCTTATCCATTCGATGCAGCGACGCTGCCGGCCCCTTCCGCCCTTACGGCGGCCTACTTTTCTCTTGGGAAAAGTAGGCAAAACCGCTTGCTCCTGCATC
>NZ_JALRNF010000048.1 GCF_030272895.1 Pseudomonas sp. BGr12
CGTTTCACGGCCGATCGCAGCCTGGCGGCAGCTCCCACAGATACCCGGCAATCGCCTACCGACCGTGGGAGCTGGCGGAGCCTGCGATGGGGATCACACCGGCCTCATCGCCGGCTCCCACAACGGGTTGTGTTAAGTTTTGGAATAAACAAATGAAAAAATATGATTTATGGGTATATGTATCGAGCTGTTAAGGTCTCTCCATTCCAGCGAGAAATCCACCTCGCGGCCCTCTGGATCAAGATCAAGGAAGCGCTCCAATGCTGGTTGTTTCTCTCGGTGGCAGTCCCAGTCTACGTTCACGCTCCGGCGTGTTGCTCGAGCGCAGCCGCCAGTGGCTGCAAGGCCAGGGCGTGGAGGTGGTGACCTTCCAGGTCCGCGACTTTCCCGCCGAAGACCTGCTGCACGCACGTTTCGACAGCCCGAAAATCCAGCACTTCCTGCAACTGGTGGAACTGGCCGACGGCTTGATCGTGGCAACGCCGGTATACAAGGCGTCCTTCGCCGGTGCCCTGAAAACCCTGCTCGACCTCCTGCCCGAACGCGCCCTGAGCCACAAGGTGGTATTGCCTGTCGCCACCGGTGGCAGCATCGCCCACATGCTGGCGGTGGACTACGCGCTCAAGCCGGTGCTGTCGGCGCTCAAGGCCCAGGAAATCCTCCAGGGCATCTTCGCCGACGACAGCCAGATCGCCTACGGCGAAGGCAGCGCTGCCGCCCAGCTGGCGCCGGCCCTGGAGCAACGCCTGAACGAATCGCTGGAGCTGTTCCACGGTGCCCTGGCACGCCGGCCGAAGCCGGTCGCCCCAGGAGTGTTGAATGAACGTCTGCTCAGTGCTCGCTGGAGCATCTGAGGCCCAACCTGAAGTAACCCCCACCTTACTCGCCCGCCAACGGGCAAGCAGGTGCAGCCTGAACCCCAAAGCAAAAGGAGAGCGCTATGCGCACTGTCATTTTGCGTCGTGGTCTGGTCGCTCTGTTTGCTGCGGCTGTGTCCTTCGGCGCCATTACTCAAGCCCAGGCCGAGAGCCTGCGTATCGGTTACCAGAAGTACGGCACCCTGGTGCTGCTCAAGGCCAAGGGCTCGCTGGAAAAGCGCCTGGCGGAGCAGGGCGTGCAGGTGCAATGGACGGAGTTCCCCGGCGGCCCGCAGCTGCTTGAAGGCCTGAACGTCGGCTCCATCGACTTCGGCGTGACCGGCGAGACGCCGCCGGTATTCGCCCAGGCCGCCGGTGCCGACCTGTTGTACGTGGCCTATGAGCCGCCAGCGCCGCACAGCGAGGCGATCCTGGTGCCCAAGGGCTCGCCGATCCAGTCGGTGAAGGAGCTCAAGGGCAAGAAGGTCGCGCTGAACAAGGGCTCCAACGTCCACTACCTGCTGGTCCGCGCCCTGGAAGACGCCGGCCTCAAGTACAGCGACATCCAGCCCGTATTCCTGCCGCCTGCCGATGCCCGCGCCGCGTTCGAGCGCGGCAGTGTCGACGCCTGGGTTATCTGGGACCCCTATCAGGCCGCCGCCGAACAACAGCTGCAGGCCCGCACCCTGCGCGATGGCAAAGGCATCGTCGACAACCATCAGTTCTACCTGGCGACCAAACCCTACGCCCAGAAGCACCCCGAGGTGATCAACACCCTGGTCGAGGAAGTGCGCGCCGTGGGCGAGTGGTCCAAGGCCAACCCGCAGGAGGTCACCGACCAGGTGGCGCCGCTGCTGGGCCTGCCGGCCGACATCACCCTGACCTCGGTCAAGCGCCAGGGCTACGGCGCCCACTTCCTCACCCCGGAGGTGGTCGATGCCCAGCAGAAAATCGCCGACACCTTCCACACGCTCAAGCTGATTCCCAAGCCGCTGAGTATCAAGGATGTGATCTGGACTCCCCCGGCCAAGGTCGCCAGCGCGCCTTGACGATTCGCCCGTGCCGGGGCGCCGCCCCGGCTTGCGTTCCCTTCAGGAGACAACTCCAATGAGCCTCAACGTATTCTGGTTTCTTCCCACCCATGGCGACGGCCACTACCTGGGCACTGCCGAAGGCGCCCGCGCCGTGGATCATGGCTACCTGCAGCAGATTGCCCAGGCTGCCGACCGCCTGGGCTTTGGCGGGGTGCTGATCCCGACCGGTCGCTCCTGCGAAGACTCCTGGCTGGTTGCCGCATCGCTGATACCGGTGACCCAGCGTCTGAAGTTCCTGGTCGCCTTGCGCCCCGGCATCATTTCGCCAACCGTGGCGGCGCGTCAGGCCGCGACCCTGGACCGGCTGTCCGGCGGGCGTGCGCTGTTCAACCTGGTGACCGGTGGCGATCCGGAAGAGCTGTCCGGCGATGGCCTGTTCCTCAGTCACGAAGAGCGCTACCAGGCCTCGGTGGAATTCACCCGCATCTGGCGTCGGGTGCTGGAAGGCGAAACCGTCGATTACGATGGCCAGCATATCCAGGTCAAAGGCGCCAAGCTGCTCTATCCGCCGATCCAGCAGCCGCGTCCACCGCTGTATTTCGGCGGCTCCTCGGAAGCGGCCCAGGACCTTGCCGCCGAGCAGGTCGAGTTGTACCTGACCTGGGGCGAGCCGCCAGAGGCGGTGGCCGAGAAGATCGAGCAAGTGCGGGCCAAGGCCGCCAAACAAGGTCGCAGCGTGCGCTTCGGTATCCGCCTGCACGTGATCGTGCGCGAAACCAACGCCGAGGCCTGGCAGGCCGCCGAACGGCTGATCTCGCACCTGGACGACGACACCATCGCCCGCGCCCAGGCCTCGCTGGCGCGCTTCGATTCGGTGGGCCAGCAACGCATGGCCGCGCTGCACGGCGGCAGTCGCGACAACCTGGAAGTCAGCCCCAACCTGTGGGCCGGTGTCGGCCTGGTGCGCGGTGGCGCCGGTACCGCGCTGGTCGGCGATGGGCCGACCGTGGCGGCGCGGGTCAAGGAGTACGCGGCGCTGGGCATCGATACCTTTATCTTCTCCGGTTATCCACACCTGGAGGAGTCGTACCGGGTTGCCGAACTGCTGTTCCCGCACCTGGATGTGGAGCGTCCGCAGTTGCCGAAAAGCGGTGGTTACGTGAGCCCCTTCGGCGAGATGGTGGCCAACGACATCCTGCCCAAATCCACGGCGCAGCGCTGAGGGCCGGGTCATGAGTCGAACATCCACTCCCTGGCCGCAGCGCCTGGCGCCCTGGGCGCTGCCGCTGCTGCTGCTGGCAGTCTGGCAACTGGCGGTCAGCGCTGGCTGGCTGTCGACGCGCATCCTGCCGGCCCCCAGCGCGGTGTTCAGCGCCGGTGTCGAACTGGTGCGCAGCGGCGAAATCTGGACCCACCTGGCCATCAGTGGCTGGCGTGCCGCGCTCGGCTTCCTGATCGGCGGCTCGATCGGCCTGGCACTGGGTTTCATCACCGGCCTGTCGACCTGGGGCGAACGCCTGCTCGACAGCTCGGTGCAGATGATCCGCAACGTGCCGCACCTGGCGCTGATCCCGTTGGTGATCCTGTGGTTCGGTATCGATGAGTCGGCGAAAATTTTCCTGGTCGCCCTGGGCACCTTGTTCCCGATCTACCTGAATACCTACCACGGCATTCGCAACGTCGATCCGGCGCTGGTGGAAATGGCGCGCAGCTATGGCCTTTCGGGCTTTGCCCTGTTCCGCCAGGTGATCCTGCCCGGCGCCTTGCCGTCGATCGTGGTCGGGGTGCGCTTCGCCCTGGGGTTCATGTGGCTGACCCTGATCGTCGCCGAAACCATTTCCGCCAACGCCGGCATCGGCTACCTGGCCATGAACGCCCGGGAGTTCCTGCAGACCGACGTGGTGGTGTTGGCCATCGTCCTCTACGCCGTGCTCGGCAAGCTCGCCGACCTGGCGGCGCGGGGCCTGGAGCGGGTCTGGCTGCGCTGGCACCCGGCTTATCAACCTGTTCGGGGAGAGGGCGCATGACCATCCTCAAGGAAGCACCGGCACGGCTGCTGCGCGGCATTCCGCTGGCGGCGCAGAACCTGAAGAAAACCTTCGGCCAGCGCCAGGTATTGCGCGACATCGACCTGCACATCCCGGCCGGGCAGTTCGTTGCCATTGTCGGCCGTAGTGGCTGTGGCAAGAGCACCCTGCTGCGCCTGCTCGCCGGTCTCGACCAGCCCACCGGCGGCGAGCTGCTGGCAGGCTCGGCGCCGCTCGGCGAGGCGCGCGAAGACACCCGCCTGATGTTCCAGGAGGCGCGTTTGCTGCCCTGGAAGAAGGTGATCGATAACGTCGGCCTGGGCCTGTCAGGCAACTGGCGGGAGCAGGCATTGCAAGCCCTGGAAGCGGTCGGCCTGGCCGAGCGTGCCCATGAATGGCCGGCGGCCTTGTCCGGTGGCCAGAAGCAGCGTGTGGCCCTGGCCCGCGCCTTGATCCACCAGCCGCGCCTGTTGCTGCTCGACGAGCCGCTGGGGGCGCTGGATGCGCTGACCCGTATCGAGATGCAGCAACTGATCGAACGGCTCTGGCGCCAGCATGGCTTCACCGTGTTGCTGGTCACCCACGATGTCAGCGAAGCGGTGGCGGTCGCCGACCGGGTGATCCTCATCGAAGACGGCGAAGTGGGCCTGGACCTCAGCATCGACCTGCCTCGTCCCCGTGTACGTGGTTCCCATCGCCTGGCCGCGCTGGAAACCGAAGTCCTCAACCGTGTTCTCTCGGTACCGGGCACGCCGCCCGGGCCGGAACCCGTAGCACCGTTGCCTACGCAATTGCGTTGGGCTCATTGACCAAAAAAGGAAGCAAGCAGATGACCATCAAAGCGATCAACGTGCGTAACCAGTTCAAGGGCACCGTGAAGGAAATCCTCGAAGGCCCGGTGCTGTCGGAAATCGATGTGCAGACCGCCTCGGGTATCGTCACCTCGGTGATTACCACCCGCTCGGTACGCGAGCTGGAGCTGACCATTGGCAGTGAAGTGATTGCCTTTGTGAAGTCCACCGAAGTGTCGATTGCCAAGCTTTGAATGGCGGCGATCTTATCGCGGGGCAAGCCCGCTCCTACAGGTGTGGGAGCGGCGGTGCGACGACTCGACTTGCCCCGCGATTGCGTGGTCAGCGTTTAGGCAAGAAGGGTGGCAAGTACAACCCCAGGTACGCATCGAACACCCGCATCCCTTCCTCGGCCATGCGCGGGGTGATCTGCCCGTGCAGCTGCACCGAGCGGGCATATACACGGTCACCCAGCTCCATGGCCAGGGCGAACACATCCACATCCTGCGGCAATACCGGCAGCTGAAAATGCTGGGTGAACACCTTGTGCATCAGGTCGCCCAGTTCGATGTCGTGCTGGCGGTCGGCCTGGGTCACTTCGCTCAGGCCATGCTGGGCGAGGATCAACTGGCGGGCCGCGGCATCCTGGTTGTAGATGCTCAGCATGCGTTGCTCGACCAGGCGCGACAGGTCGTGCCAGGTGTTCAGTTGCGCGGTCTCGATCGGCGCCTGCAGGCAGGCGCGAAACGCACAGTGTACATCCGCAGTCAGGGCTTCAAGCAGGGCCGGCACGCTGGCGAAGAAGTGGTAGACCGACGACGGTGGAATCTGCGCCCGCTCGGCCACGCTGTAGATCGAAAGACCCGCCACACCTTCATCGGCCAGCAGCGCCCGCGCCGCGGCGAGGATCGAATCGATCCTGGCCTGGCTGCTGGCGCGGGGCTTGCGGGCGCTCTGGACGCGGCTCATCAGTTACTGATCGCCAGGATGCTGGCCTGGTAGGCGCTGACGAACAGGTCGAAGTCGGCCTTGTTCTCTTCACGCTCAAGCGTGGCCTGGGCCTCCAGGGATTCGCGCGCCGCGGTTTCGAAACGCTGTTGCTCGTCCGCCGGCAACGCCTGGCTGCGGAAGAACTCGGCATGGGCCTGGCTCTGGCGCAGGGCGAAGCGGCTGAAGCTCTCTTTGCGCTCGGTCATGCTTTTCAGCACCTGGGCCGATGGCGTCAGGTCCGGGTCTTTGACCTTGGCCTTCTGCAGCTGCAGGGCCTGGGCGTGCTCGTCACCGCCCAGGCTGCGGTCGAGCAGCTCGGCCAGCGGCGCGATACGTTCGAGCAGCTCATCGGCCCACTGCTTGAGCACCACCGGCTTGCCATCGCGTTGCAGGTGCAGACCTGGGCGACGACCTTCCTTGACCACCTTGAGGAAGTTGCCGGTGCAGTTGCCGCACTCGTCGAATTTCAGCAGCGGGCTTTCTTCCAGGGCGCAGAACAGCAGGAAGGCGTCGAGGAAACGGGCTTCGGGCAGCTCGATGCCGGTCGGCAGGAACGGGTTGATGTCCAGGCAGCGCACTTCGACGTACTGGATGCCGCGGGCCATCAGCGCCTGGATCGGCCGCTCGCCGGAGTAGGTCACGCGTTTGGGGCGGATGTTGGAGTAGTACTCGTTCTCGATCTGCAGGATGTTGGTGTTGAGCTGCACCCACTCGCCATCCTTGTGCGTACCGACCTCGACATAGGGCGCGTAGGGCGTGGCCACGGCCTTGCGCAGGCTGTCGGTGTAGCTGGTGAGATCGTTGTAGCAGGGCGTCAGGCCCGCCTGGGCGTTGCTCTGGTAGCCCAGGTCGCTCATGCGCAGGCTGGTGGCGTAGGGCAGGTACAGGGTGTCGGCGTCGAACTGTTCGAGCTGGTGCGGGCGGCCGCGCAGGAAACCGGCGTCCAGCGCAGGCGAGGCGCCGAACAGGTACATCAGCAGCCAGCTGTAGCGGCGGAAGTTGCGGATCAGGGCGATGTAGGCCGCCGACTGGTAGTCGCGGTCGTCCAGCGGGCTGCCTTCGGCGGCACGCAGCAGCGGCCAGAGTTTTTCCGGCAGCGAGAAGTTGTAGTGAATCCCGGCGATGCACTGCATGGTGCGGCCGTAACGCAGGGCCAGGCCCTTGCGGTAGACGTACTTGAGCTGACCGATGTTGGAGGTGCCGTACCAGGCGATCGGAATGTCTTCCTCGGCCGGCAGCGGGCAGGGCATCGACGGGCTCCACAGGTACTCGTTGCCCAACTGGGTGTAGGCGAAGCGGTGGATGTTCTCCAGGCTTTCGAGGGTCTGCGCCGGGTCGGTCAGGGCCGGAGTGATGAACTCCAGCAGCGACTCCGAGTAGTCCGTGGTGATCTGCTCGTGGGTCAGCGCCGAACCCAGGGCTTCGGGGTGCGGGGTCTGGGCCAGGCGACCATCCTCGGTCACACGCAGGCATTCGCGCTCGATGCCGTGCAGGCACTGCTTGAGCAGGGAGAGGTTGTCGCCCTGGCCGAGCAGGCTCAGGCGGCGGTTGAGAAGTTCGCTCAAGATGGATTCCTTCACGCGTCAGTCGCCCCAATATGGGGGTAGCGTTGACGGTCTACAAGGGTGGACAGAGGAACTGGCGTTGTCGCCTGGTATCGGCGGGCTTTCGGCAGTGCCTGCGCTCTGCCGAAAGTATCGCAATTTGGCTGTTTGCGGCTAGAGGACAGCGAAGGTTCCCTGGGCTTTTGCCACCAACTTGTCGCCCTGGAGCACATCGGCGTCGACCACCAGGGTGCGGCGTCCGGCATGCAGCACCCGGGCGATGCACAGCACTTCGCCTTCACCGACGGCGCGCAGGTAGTTGATCTTGCACTCCAGGGTGACGCTCTGCTGGTCGAAACCATGGGCACTGGAGCAGGCCAGGCCCATGGCGGTGTCCACCAGGCTGAAGATCGCGCCGCCGTGTAGCTTGCCGCCCCGGTTGCGCAGGTGCGGCTGCATGTCCAGGGTCATTTCTGCAACGCCCGCCTCCAGGCGCTGCAGGCGGCAACCGAGCAGTTGGCTGAAGGCGCTGAGGACAACCTCTTGCGGAGCCTCCATCACTTCTTCTTCAACTGCTTGGCGTTGGCGAACAGCGCCGCCATGGCGTTGTTGGACGGCGCCGGGGTTTCCTTGGCGCGGGCCGGTGCGCTTTGCTGGCGTGGCGCCGAGCCCGGGCGGCTGCCACGGGCGCCATCGATCTTCTCGCCCGGGGTGTCGCTCATGCGCATCGACAGGCCGACGCGTTTGCGCGGGATGTCGACTTCCATGACCTTGACCTTGACCACGTCGCCGGCCTTGACCGCTTCACGCGGGTCCTTGATGAATTTCTCCGACAGCGCCGAGATATGCACCAGGCCATCCTGGTGCACGCCGATGTCGACGAAAGCACCGAAGTTGGTGACGTTGGTGACCACGCCTTCGAGGATCATCCCCAGCTGCAGGTCCTTGAGGTCTTCGACGCCTTCCTGGAACTCGGCGGTCTTGAACTCCGGACGCGGGTCGCGGCCGGGTTTGTCCAGTTCCTGGAGGATGTCGGTGACGGTCGGCAGGCCGAAGGTTTCGTCGGTGAATTTCTTCGGGTCCAGGCGCTTGAGGAAACCGCTGTCGCCGATCAGCGAACGGATGTCGCGCTCGGTTTCGGCGGCGATGCGCTGCACCAGCGGGTAGGCCTCAGGGTGCACTGCCGAGGCGTCCAGCGGGTTGTCGCCGTTCATGACGCGCAGGAAGCCGGCGGCCTGTTCGAAGGTTTTCTCGCCCAGGCGGCTGACTTTCTTCAGCGCCGCACGGGTCTTGAACGCACCGTTGGCGTCACGGTGGGCCACGATGTTCTGCGCCAGGGTGCTGTTGAGGCCGGAGATACGCGCCAGCAGGGCCACCGAGGCGGTGTTGACGTCGACGCCGACGGCGTTCACGCAGTCCTCGACCACAGCATCCAGGCCGCGCGCCAGCTTGAGCTGGGAGACGTCGTGCTGGTACTGGCCGACACCGATGGATTTCGGGTCGATCTTCACCAGCTCGGCCAGCGGATCCTGCAGGCGGCGGGCGATGGACACGGCGCCACGGATCGACACGTCCAGGTCCGGGAATTCCCTGGCGGCCAGTTCGGAGGCCGAGTACACCGAAGCGCCGGCCTCGGAGACCATGATCTTGGTCATTTTCAGAGCCGGGTATTTCTTGATCAGCTCGGCGGCCAGCTTGTCGGTCTCGCGGCTGGCGGTGCCGTTGCCGATGGCGATCAGTTCGACCGAGTGCTTGGCGCACAGCGCAGCCAGCACGGCGATGGTCTGGTCCCACTGGTTTTTCGGCACGTGCGGGTAGACCGTGGCGGTGTCGAGCAGCTTGCCGGTGGCATCCACCACCGCCACCTTGCAGCCGGTGCGCAGGCCCGGGTCCAGGCCCAGGGTGGCGCGCGGGCCGGCCGGTGCGGCCAGCAGCAGGTCGTGCAGGTTGTGGGCGAAGACGTTGATCGCCTCGCCTTCGGCGTTGTCGCGCAGCTCACCGAACAAGTCGGTTTCCAGGTGGCTGTAGAGCTTGACCTTCCAGGTCCAGCGCACCACTTCGGCCAGCCACTTGTCGGCCGGGCGATTGCGGTTCTGCAGGCCGAAACGTTCGGCAATCATCAGCTCGCATGGGTGCAGGGTGCCCGGCAGTTCTTCGCCGACCTTCAGGGTTGCGGCCAGGACACCTTCGTTGCGGCCGCGGAAAATGGCCAGGGCGCGGTGCGACGGCACGCTCTTGAGCAGTTCGTCGTGTTCGAAATAGTCGCGGAACTTGGCGCCTTCCTCTTCCTTGCCGGCCACCAGGCGGGCGCTGAGCACCGCTTCCTGTTTGAGGAAGCTGCGCAGCTTGTCGAGCAGGCTGGCGTCTTCGGCGAAACGCTCCATGAGGATGTACTTGGCGCCTTCGAGGGCGGCCTTGACGTCGGCGACGCCTTTGTCGGCATCGACGAAGCGGGCGGCTTCGGCTTCAGGGCTCAGTTGCGGGTCGTTCATCAGGCCGTCGGCCAGCTCGCCAAGGCCCGCTTCCAGGGCGATCTGGCCCTTGGTGCGACGCTTTTGCTTGTACGGCAGGTACAGGTCTTCGAGGCGGGTCTTGGTATCGGCCAGCTTGATCTCGCGGGCCAGTTCCGGGGTCAGCTTGCCTTGCTCTTCGATGCTGGCCAGGATGCTGACGCGGCGCTCGTCCAGTTCGCGCAGGTAGCGCAGGCGCTCTTCCAGGTGACGCAGTTGGGTGTCGTCCAGGCTGCCGGTCACTTCTTTGCGGTAACGGGCGATAAAAGGCACGGTCGAGCCTTCATCAAGCAGGGCCACGGCCGCTTCGACCTGTTGCGGGCGGACGCCGAGTTCCTCGGCGATGCGGCTGTTGATGCTGTCCATAAAACCACCTGACAAATTGTGATTGCAAAAGGCCGCGGGCGGGCGCCGGAGGGCGCTTCGGGGCAATGCGGCGCTGGCTGAAAGCGGCGCATTATACCCAGCCAACCGGGGTTGCGGTGATGGCAGCGCGCCAGCTTGCAGCCAGGCAGAACTGGCACATGGGGAAAAATCTGCTAACAATGCACACGGCACGGTCAATGGCGGCTAAGCCATAATGCGTGCCGAGATTAGAGGAGCTATCCATGAGCAGCACTGCACAAACCACTGAAGGCGAAAAAATTCTCATCGTCGACGACGACCCGGGCCTGAGCAGCCTGCTGGAACGTTTCTTCACCAGCAAGGGCTACCGCGCCCGCTCCGTGCCCAACGTCGAGCAGATGGACCGCCTGCTGGCCCGTGAAGTATTCAATCTGGTGGTCCTCGACCTGATGTTGCCGGGCGAAGACGGCCTGTCTGCCTGCCGCCGCCTGCGCGCGGCGAACAACCAGGTACCGATCATCATGCTCACCGCCAAGGGCGACGAGCTGAGCCGGATCAAGGGTCTGGAGCTGGGCGCCGACGATTACCTGGCCAAACCCTTCAACCCCGACGAACTGGTCGCCCGGGTCAAGGCGGTCCTGCGCCGCCAGGCACCGGCGGTACCGGGCGCTCCGGGCAGCGAAGACGAGACCGTCACCTTCGGCGACTACGAGCTGTCGCTGGCCACCCGCGAACTCAAGCGCGGCGACGAAGTGCACATGCTCACCACCGGTGAGTTCGCCGTGCTCAAGGCCCTGGTCATGCATGCTCGCGAGCCGCTGACCCGCGACAAGCTGATGAACCTGGCCCGTGGCCGCGAATGGGATGCGCTGGAGCGTTCCATCGACGTACAGATTTCCCGTCTGCGCCGCATGATCGAACCGGACCCGTCCAAGCCGCGCTATATCCAGACGGTCTGGGGCGTCGGTTACGTCTTCGTGCCGGATGGCAATACCAGCAAGTGATGTTTCGTTTGTAGGCGCCGGTCACTGCGAACAGGGTGGTCCTCAGGGTTACCCTGTTTTTGCATGTGTGGCGACCTGCAAAGCCTGCGAGCCCTCTCGTCCCCGTTATCTGTGTAGCCGTTGTCGATGAAAACGCCCCTGTGGTTCCCGCAAAGCTTCTTCGCCCGCACCCTCTGGCTGGTGCTGATCGTCGTGCTGTTTTCCAAGGCGCTGACCCTGGTCTACCTGCTGATGAACGAGGATGTGCTGGTCGATCGGCAGTACAGCCACGGCGTGGCCCTGACCCTGCGCGCCTACTGGGCGGCGGACGAGTCCGACCGGGACAAGATCGCCGAGGCCGCCGGCCTGATCCGGGTGGTGGGCTCCGGTGTGCCCGAGGGCGAACAGCACTGGCCCTACAGCGAGATCTACCAGCGGCAGATGCAGGCCGAGTTGGGTGCCGACACCGAGGTGCGCCTGCGTATCCACGCGCCACCGGCCCTGTGGGTGCGGGCACCGAGCCTGGGGGCGGGCTGGCTGAAGGTGCCGCTGTACCCGCATCCGCTGCGCGGCCAGAAGATCTGGAGCGTGCTGGGCTGGTTCCTGGCCATTGGCTTGCTGTCCACCGCATCGGCCTGGATTTTCGTGCGCCAGCTCAACCAGCCGCTCAAGCGCCTGGTGTTCGCCGCCCGGCAGCTGGGGCAGGGGCGAAGCGTGCGGCTGCCGATCAGCGATACGCCAAGCGAGATGACCGAGGTTTACCGGGCCTTCAACCAGATGGCCGAAGACGTCGAGCAGGCCGGGCGTGAGCGCGAGCTGATGCTGGCCGGGGTTTCCCATGACCTGCGCACGCCGTTGACCCGCTTGCGCCTGTCGCTGTCGCTCATGCCCAACGACAACGACCTGACCGACGACATGGTCCGTGACATCGAGGACATGGACGCCATCCTCGACCAGTTCCTCGCCTTCATCCGCGATGGCCGTGACGAGCCGGTGGAGCAGGTCGACCTCAGTGACCTGGTCCGGGAAGTGGTGGCGCCGTTCAACCAGCCTGAAGAACGGGTGCGCCTGTGCCTTGAGCCGATTCCGCCGTTCCCCTTGCGCCGGGTGTCGCTCAAGCGCCTGCTCAACAACCTGATCGGCAATGCCCTGTATCACGCCGGCAAGGGCGTCGAGGTGGCGGCCTACGTGTCGGGCGACACCAGTGCGCCCTACGTGGTGCTCAGTGTGCTGGACCGGGGGGCGGGCATCGACCCGAACGAGCTGGAGGGCATCTTCAACCCGTTCATTCGTGGCGATCGTGCGCGCAGCGGCAAGGGCACCGGGCTGGGGCTGGCGATCGTCAAGCGTATCGCCGCCCAGCATGGCGGTAATGTCGAATTACGCAACCGCTCCGGCGGCGGGCTGGAAGCCCGGGTGCGCCTGCCGCTGGGGCTGCTGTTGCCGCGCGACGCGGTCTAGCCCTTGCCCTTGGTGCGGGTCAGGTTTGGCCCGCCGTTCTTCTCCAGGTGTTCGATGATCATCCCGGCAACGTCCTTGCCGGTGGTGGTCTCGATCCCCTCAAGGCCGGGCGAGGAGTTCACCTCCATCACCAGCGGGCCGTGATTGGAGCGCAGGATATCCACCCCGGCCACGCTCAGGCCCATGACCTTGGCGGCACGGATGGCGGTCATGCGCTCTTCCGGGGTGACCTTGATCAGGCTGGCCACTCCGCCGCGATGCAGGTTGGAGCGAAACTCACCGGGCTTGGCCTGGCGCTTCATCGAGGCAATGACCTTGTCGCCCACCACGAAGCAGCGGATATCGGCGCCGCCGGCTTCCTTGATGTACTCCTGGACCATGATGTTCTGCTTCAGGCCCATGAACGCCTCGATCACCGATTCGGCGGCCTTGGTGGTTTCGCACAGGACCACGCCGATACCCTGGGTGCCTTCGAGCACCTTGATCACCAGCGGAGCGCCGTTGACCATCTGGATCAGGTCGGGGATGTCATCCGGCGAGTGGGCGAAGCCCGTCACCGGCAAGCCGATGCCCCGTCGCGACAGCAGCTGCAGCGAACGCAGCTTGTCACGGGAGCGAGCGATGGCGACCGACTCGTTGAGCGGGAACACGCCCATCATCTCGAACTGGCGCAGCACCGCGCAGCCGTAGAAGGTCACCGAGGCACCGATGCGCGGTATCACCGCGTCGAAGCCTTCGAGCGGCTTGCCGCGGTAGTGGATCTGCGGCTTGTGGCTGGCGATGTTCATGTAGGCGCGCAGGGTATCGATCACAACCATCTCATGGCCTCGTGCGGTACCGGCCTCAACCAGGCGACGAGTGGAATACAGACGCGGGTTACGCGACAGCACGGCGATCTTCATGCAACACCTGTGGATGGAGAAATAGTGGCCGGGAATGCCGGCTTGTCCTGAACGTACTTGAGCCCCGGGTTGACCACCAACTGGCCATGCACCAGGGCCTTGGAGCCCAACAACAGGCGATAACGCATGGCCTTGCGGCAGGCCAGGGTGAACTCCACCTCCCAGACCCGGTCTCCCAGCGCCAGGGGCGTGCGGATCACGTAGCGGGTCTGGGCCTGGCCGTTGGAGCTCTTGATGGTTTTCATGGTCACCAGCGGCGCTTCGCAGCGGCGGTGACGCAACTGCACCACCGAACCCAGGTGGGCATTGAAGCGTACCCAGGGCGCGCCATCACGTTCGAAGGTCTCGACTTCGGTGGCGTGCAGGCTCGAGGTGCTGGCACCGGTGTCGATCTTGGCGCGCAGGCCCGCCACCCCGAGGTCGGGCAAGGCCACCCACTCGCGCAGGCCGATCACAGTCAAATGGTCAAATGTCTTCAAATTGCTCAACCAGCGTAGAAAGTCGCAAAGCCGGAACCGGCATGCACGACAGGTCGGTGAACTGTAAGCACGCCGCAGGTTTTTTGCATCCGCCAGATACGGTAGTACAGTTCCGTTAACGAAATTAAGCGGGGAAATGTCATGGCACAAAAGCCGGAAGAGGACGACAAGGTCCGCCTGGACAAATGGCTGTGGGCAGCGCGCTTCTACAAGACCCGGGCGCTGGCCAAGGCGGCCATCGAAAGTGGCAAGGTGCACTGTCGCGGTGAACGCTGCAAACCGGGCAAGGAGCCGCGGGTGGGCGACGAATTCGTCTTGCGCACAGGCTTCGATGAGCGCACGGTGGTGGTCCGCGCCCTGTCGGTGGTGCGTCGCGGCGCGCCCGAGGCGCAGACGCTGTATGAGGAAACCGCCGAGAGCATCGAGCGGCGCGAGAAGGCCGCGGCCCTGCGCAAGGCCGGCGCACTGGGCGTGACGACCGATGGTCGGCCAACCAAGAAACAACGCCGGCAGCTCCACCAGCTTCACGACAGCGCCGGTTAACGGGCGCGGGGCGCGCTGATAAACTAGGCGCCATTAACTCATTTACGCGAATACCCGACCCCATGTCTGAATTACCGGATACCGATTACACCCAACGCTTCCTCTTCGACGACCGCGATGTGCGCGGTGAAATGGTCGGGCTGGAGCGCAGCTACGCCGAAGTGCTGGCCAAGCATCCCTACCCGCAGCCGGTCGCGCAGTTGCTCGGCGAGCTGATGGCGGCTGCCGCACTGCTGGTCGGCACCCTGAAGTTCGATGGCCTGCTGATTCTGCAGGCGCAGTCGAGCGGGCCGGTGCCCCTGTTGGCTATCGAGTGCACCAGCCAGCATGAGATCCGCGGCCTGGCACGCTATGAAGCCGAGCAGATCAAGGACGATGCAACCCTCGCCGACCTGATGCCCGGCGGACACCTGGTGCTGACCATCATTCCGGTCAACGGCCAGCGCTACCAGGGCACGGTGGAACTGGACGGCAAGGACCTGTCGGAGTGCTTCACCAACTACTTCGTCATGTCGCAGCAGGTGAACACCTGCATCTCGCTGGCCGCCGACGGTATCCGCGCCCGTGGCCTGCTGGTGCAGCAGTTGCCTGCCGACCGCCAGAAGGACATCGAGGATCGTGAGGAAAGCTGGAACCACGTGAAGGCCCTGGCCAACACCGTGAAAGCCGAAGAACTGCTCGGTCTGGACAACGAGACCGTATTGCACCGCCTGTACCACGAAGACGCCGTGCGCCTGTTCGATATCCAGCCGCTGCACTTCCGCTGCAGTTGCTCGCGGGAGCGCTCCGGCAATGCGCTGGTCAGCCTGGGTGAGCATGACGCGTTGGCGCTTGCCGATGAAAATGGCGGCAAGATCACAGTCGATTGCCAGTTCTGCAACCAGCACTATGAGTTCGATACGGCCGATATCAAGCAATTGTTCGCCGGTGGCGGTGCCGACGCGCCCTCAGAAACTCGCCACTAAAACGTTTCATCACAGGAAAATCTCCTGTCTAACGGCGGAAATTCGCCGTTCTGACAGGAGGGCTCTACTTTTTTTGGGCGTTTCTGGCATAATCCGGCCACTTTTTTCGCTGTAGTAGTTTTAAAAGCTCTACTACAAAACGTTTGGAGCACTCGGCCCAAGGCCGGATGGGGAATCTCATGACGCAAGCCAACAACACCGTCTACACCGACCTGAGCGTCGATGAGCTGGTAAAAGAAGCGCTGAACCGCGGTGAGGGCGAGCTGGCCGATACTGGCGCGCTGGTCGTGAAAACCGGTCACCGTACCGGTCGTTCGCCGGTTGACCGTTTCATCGTCGAAGAGCCGTCCACTCAGGACGCCATCGCCTGGGGCCCGATCAACCGCAAGTTCCCGGCCGACAAGTTCGATGCCCTGTGGGACCGCGTCGAAGCGTTCAACAACGCTCAAGAGCATTTCGTCTCCTACGTTCACGTAGGTGCTGCCGCCGAGCACTACCTGCCGGTGAAGATGACCACCCAGACTGCCTGGCAGAACCTGTTCGGTCGTTGCCTGTTCATCAATCCGGAGCAGGGCCAGTACAACCCGGCCAACCGTGGTGAGTGGCAGATTCTCAACGTCGCCAACTTCGAGTGCGTGCCAGAGCGTGACGGCACCAACTCCGATGGCTGCGTGATCCTCAACTTCGCCCAGAAGAAAGTCCTGATCGCTGGCATGCGCTACGCCGGCGAGATGAAGAAAGCCATGTTCTCGGTGCAGAACTTCCTGCTGCCGGCCGCTGACGTGCTGCCGATGCACTGTGCGGCCAACATTGGCGAAGAAGGCGATGTAACCCTGTTCTTCGGTCTGTCGGGCACCGGCAAGACCACCCTGTCGGCCGACGAGAGCCGTTACCTGATCGGTGACGACGAGCACGGTTGGGGCGAAGGCGTTGTCTTCAACATGGAAGGCGGCTGCTACGCCAAGTGCATCGACCTGTCCGAGAAGAACGAGCCGGTCATCTGGAAAGCCATCAAGCACGGCGCGGTCCTGGAAAACGTCATCATCGACGACGCCAAGCACGCCGACTACACCGATGTCAGCCTGACCCAGAACAGCCGTGCCGCCTACCCGCTGGAGCACGTTGCCAAGCGCGCCGAAGCCAACCTGGGTGGCGAGCCGAACGCGGTCATCTTCCTGACCTGCGACCTGACCGGCGTGCTGCCGCCAGTGTCGATCCTGAACAACGAGCAGGCGGCCTACCACTTCCTGTCCGGCTACACCGCGCTGGTCGGTTCCACCGAAATGGGTTCGGGCGGCGGCATCAAGTCGACCTTCTCCACCTGCTTCGGCGCGCCGTTCTTCCCGCGTCCGGCTGGCGAATACGCTGAGCTGCTGATCAAGCGCATCAACGGCTTCGGCTCCAAGGTCTACCTGGTCAACACCGGCTGGACCGGTGGTGGCTATGGCGTCGGCAAGCGCTTCAGCATCCCGACCACCCGTGCCGTGATCGCTGCGATCCAGAGCGGCGCACTGGTCGGTGCCGAGACCGAGCACCTGGACATCATCAACCTGGACGTGCCAAAAGCCGTTCCTGGCGTTGAAGCCGAGCTGCTCAACCCACGCACCAACTGGGCTGACAAAGCGGCCTACGATGAAGCAGCCAAGGGCCTGGCCAAGCTGTTCATCGAGAACTTCAAGAAGTTCGAAGTCTCCGACGCCATCAAGGCTGCTGGTCCACAGCTGTAAGCTGAAGCCTGCGTGAGACGAAAAAGCCGCCCCCTGGGGCGGCTTTTTGCATTCTGTGGCGATTGATTCGTCAGGGCCACTGCTGGCGGGCGTGGAGGATGCGGATGAACTCAACCGTGTCCTGGGTGATGCGGTACACCATCACGTAGTTGGAATGTACCACGATTTCACGGGTGCCCGGATACCTTCCCTGCTTATGTTGTAGCGGGTGCGCCAGCGCATGTTCCGCTTTGCTCTCGAATGTTTCGTCCAGTGCTACGGCAGCATCCGGGTTGTCGGCGGCGATGTAGGTCATGATCTGCTCACGATCCTCCAGAGCCATGACACGCCATACAAGATGCCTCAATGTGGTCTGGATTTGAGTGCGGCACGACGAGCCGCGAAATGCCGCCGCGCTTCTTCATGATCGATTACGGGGCTAGGGTCCTGCAGACTGGCTTCGACCTGTGCGGCAAACCAGTTCTCGTAGGCTGCAGCTTCATGTGCCTGCCTGAGTGCAGCGGCCCTGTCAGGTCGCTGGTAGGTCTTCACCGTCAAGGGATCATAGTCCGTGGTATCCACCTCGAAATGATCGATGCCCAGGCCTTGCAGGTAGGCCACCAGGGTTTCGAACTTCTTGAACAGCCGGACACCGCCACTGCGCTGTGCAGTCAGGATGTGCTCCTGGTCATTGACACAGACCTGCACGGCCCAGCCGCCGGGCTGGCCAACGATATGCGTTGCATGCACACGTCCAGACTCAGCCATTTTGCTGAGGTTGGCATGATCAAGGTTCTGGGTGGCCACTGGCGCGCGTCTCTGTTTCAAGGGTCGATCCATGCTATGCAATCTACAATTGATTGCAACTATAGGACTTCCGACATGTTTGTGGGAAGCTTCCACACCCAGTGTCCAAACCCACAGGCCCACCATGTCCGAAACACCTCAACGCCAGGACTATCCCCACCGGCAACCCATCCTCACCCGCTGGCAAGATGCCGACGCCAATGGCCATATCGCCGGTGCCACGGTGTATGCCTACTTCGACACGACCATCCAGACCTTTTTGCAACAGCAAGCCGGGCTCGATCCCCAGGAAGGCGAGGTGCTGGGTTTTGTGGTCAGTTCGGCAGCGGACTTCTTCGCCTTGCCGGCATTCCCCGAGACCCTGGAAGTCGGGTTGCGGGTGGCGCGCCTGGCGGGCAGTACGGTGGAGTATCAGCTGGGGCTGTTTCAGGCGGGAGAGGCGCAGCCGTGTGCGGCTGGCAAGGTGGTGCAGGTGTTCGTCGAACGGGCCTCCGGGAGGCCCGTGACGCTGCCAGAAGCGCTGCAGGCGGCATTGCTGCGCCTGCAGGGCTGAGTCGCGGTCAGCCGGTCGGCTGAACCCTGGCGCACTCAGTCGTCGTGGCGCCAGTGACGCTTGTGCTTGCGATGGCCATAGTGGTGGCCACGGTCGTGGTAGTAACGACGGTCGTCGTAGCCACGACGGTAGCGGCGGTGGTCATCGTAGTCGTCTTCATCGGCCTTCTTGCCCATGTAGTTACCCAGGGCGCCACCGGCGCCGCCGCCTGCGGCCGCACCCATGTAGCCGCCCGTGGTGCCGCCTACGCTGCGGCCAATGGCGTTACCGCCCGCTGCACCCAGGGCGCCGCCGATAGCGGCTTCACCACGCTGGTGCTTGTTGGCACCGACCGCACTGCCGGCTGCGCCGCCCAGGCCAGCGCCGATCGTCGAGCCAGTGCTGCCGCCGATGGAATTACCGACCACTGAGCCCAGTACCCCACCCAATGCGCCGCCAATACCGGCTTCGGTGGTGCCACCTGCCGAGGCAACGCCACTGAGCAGGCCAAGAGACAACAACAGAATCGAGGAGTACTTCATCAAGAGAGCCTCAAAGGGATGACGAGGCGATCCTGAGGCTGGCAAGGGGGGCTGGCAATGGAAATCCGACGAGTAACACGACTTGCACACAATTCTCTAAGTTACTGTTTTTTCGGTGAAACTTTCCCGATTTTTCGCGGTCTGAGCTTACTTGAGACAAGGCCCCGGCATCGCTGCCAGGGCCTTTTTTTGTGGGTGTCGGACAGCGGATTCTGTCAGAGGATACGGGCGTTGTCGCTGGCGGCTTCGAGTTTGATCGCGACGAACTTCGAGGTCGGCGTGTGGCTGCCGTCGCCGACGCTCTCCAGCGGCACCAGCGGATTCACTTCCGGGTAGTACGCCGCGGCCTGGCCGGCCGGGATATCGAACGCGAGCAGAGTGAAGCCCTTGACCCGGCGTTCGCGGCCATCGCTCCACAGCGAGACGATATCGGCCTTCTGCCCCGGATGGAAGCCCAGGCGGATGATGTCGGCCTCATTGGCGAACAGCACGTTGCGCTGGCCCTTGACCCCGCGATAACGGTCGTCGAGCCCGTAGATGGTGGTGTTGTACTGGTCGTGGGAGCGCATCGACTGCATGATCAGGTCCGGCACCTGGCCGCTGGCCCGCACACGTTCGTGCAACAGGTCGTCGGGCAGGCCGTTGGCCTTGAAGTTGGCCCGGCCGCTGGCGGTCTTCCACTGGCGCTGCCCGGCGCTGCTGCCCAGGTAGAAACCGCCGGGGTGTTGCAGGCGCTGGTTGAAATTGTCGAAACCTGGAATGGTCTCGCTGATCAGGTCGCGGATGCGTCCGTAGTCCGCCACCAGCCAGTTCCAGTCCACGGGGCTGGCGCCGAGGGTGGCGGCGGCGATACCGGCGATCACCGCCGGCTCCGAGCGCATCTGCCGCGACAGTGGCTGCAACTGGCCGTTCGAGGCATGCACCATGCTGAACGAATCTTCCACCGTGACCGCCTGCGGGCCTTCGCCTTGCAGGTCGATGTCGGTGCGCCCCAGGCACGGCAGGATCAGCGCCTGCTTGCCGTGAATCAGGTGGCTGCGGTTGAGCTTGGTGCTGATCTGCACGGTCAGCTCACAGCTGCGCAGGGCCTGGGCGGTGCGTTCGGTGTCGGGGGTTGCCTGGGCGAAGTTACCGCCAAGGCCGATGAACACCCTGGCCTGGCCGGCCAGCATGGCGCCGATGGCTTCCACGGTGTTGTGGCCATTGTGGCGGGGCACCTTGAAACCGAAGCGACGTTCCAGCGAATCGAGCAGGGCCACCGGCGGGCGTTCGTTGATGCCCATGGTCCGGTCGCCCTGGACGTTGCTATGGCCGCGCACCGGGCACAGGCCGGCGCCCGGTACGCCGAGGTTGCCGCGCAGCAGCATGAGGTTGGCGATTTCCTGGATGGTCGCCACTGAATGGCGGTGCTGGGTAATGCCCATGGCCCAGCACATGATCACCTTCTTCGCCTTGCAGTACATCCGTGCGGCTTGTTCGATCTGTGAAAGCGGCAGGCCGGACTGGGTCTCGATCTGCTCCCAGGGCGTGTTGTCGACCGCCGCCAGGTAATCCTGCACGCCGTGGGTGTGCTGGTTGAGGAAGTCGTGGTCGAACACCGCCGGGGCGTTGCTGGCCTGGGCTTCGCGTTCCCATTGCAGGAGGAACTTGGCCATGCCGCGCAACACCGCCATGTCGCCACCCAGGGCCGGGCGGAAGTACGCGGTGTTGGTCGGGCGGTCACCGTTGGTCAGCATCTCCAGTGCATGCTGCGGGTGCTGGAAGCGTTCCAGGCCGCGTTCCTTGAGCGGGTTGATGCACACCACCTGGGCGCCACGCTTGACCGCCTCGCGCAGCGGTTCGAGCATGCGCGGGTGGTTGGTGCCGGGGTTCTGGCCCCAGACGAAAATGGCGTCGGCGTGTTCGAAATCATCGAAGGTCACTGTGCCCTTGCCGACCCCGACACTCTGCCCCAGCGCCACGCCACTGGCCTCGTGGCACATGTTCGAGCAGTCGGGGAAGTTGTTGGTGCCATAGGCGCGTACGAACAATTGGTACAGGTAGGCCGCCTCGTTGCTGGCCCGGCCCGAGGTATAGAACTCGGCCTGGTCGGGGCTTTCGAGGTTGTGCAGGTGACGGGCGATCAGGGCGAACGCGGCATCCCAGTCGATCGGGCGGTAGCGGTCGCTGCTCGGTTCGTAGACCATCGGCTCGGTCAGCCGGCCCTGGTATTCGAGCCAGTAGTCGCTCTGGGCCAGCAGCGAAGTGACGCTGTGACGGGCGAAGAACGCCGCATCCACGCGGCGCTTGGTCGCTTCCCAGTTCACCGCCTTGGCGCCGTTCTCGCAGAACTTGACCATGCCGCTTTCCGGCGAGTCGCCCCAGGCGCAGCCAGGGCAATCGAAGCCGCCGTTCTGGTTGGTCTTGAGCAGGGCGCGGATGTTCTTCAGGGCGTTGTCGCTGCCGATCCAGGCCTGGGCCACGCTGCGCAGCGCGCCCCAGCCGCCGGCGGCACCGTTGTAGGGTTTGTAGCGCGGAACGGGCTTCTGGTCGGCTTGGTGATGCAGGCTCACGATCGGTTCTCCAGCACGGGGCTGAACACCCGTGGCGCACTGTGTTTGGGCAGATGGATCAGGTTGAGGTTGTGCCGACGCGCCCATTGCAGGGCAAGGCCGGTAGGCGACGAGAGGCTGACCAGGGTCTGGATGCCGGCGCGCAGGACTTTCTGGATCAGCTCCAGGCTGCAGCGGCTGGTGACGATCGCCAGGCCGCCGTCGAGGCTGATGCGCTGACGCAGCAGGGCACCGATCAGCTTGTCCAGGGCGTTGTGCCGGCCGATGTCTTCACGGCCCAGCAGCAGTTCGCCCTCATTGTTCATGAACAGCGCCGCATGCACCGCACCGCAGTGCTGGCCCAGGGGCTGGAAGGCGTCGATGCGCTGGCGCAGGCCGTCGAGCCAGTGTGCTGGCGGCAGCGGTGCGCCCGGCAATACGTTCAATTCCGGCAGCGCCTGCTCCAGGGCTTCGACACCGCACAGGCCGCAGCCGCTGGTGCCGGCCAGTTGCCGGCGCTGGTTCTTCAGGTTCCAGAAGGCGCGGCTGGCGATCTCCACTTCGGCGCTGATGGCCGAGCCACGGCTGCTAAGCTTGAGGTCATAGATCTCGTCCGGCGAGGCAATCACGCCGCTGCCGAGGCTGAAGCCGACGATGAAGTCTTCAAGGTCGGTGGGGCTTACCAGCATCACCGCCTGGTTGATGCCGTTGTAGGCAATGGCCAGGGCGACTTCCTCGGCCAGCGCGGTGCTGGTCTGGCTGTCGTCGGTCAGGTGGCAATAGTCATAGCGGTTGCTGGCCGCGGGCGCAGTCAGGGGGGCGGACGCCGCGCAGGCCGAAGGTTTTGTGCTCATCAGAGATACCGGCGGCTGGTCTGGTTTAAGCCTAGGCTTGCGCTCGGGTATCGTCTAATCGCTAATGCTGATGCCTTGATAGACCGCGTCGATCAGGCTTCGTCTTGCAGCGCCTGGAATTCTGCCAGGCAGGCTTCGGCCAGGGCCGAACGCGGCGCTGTGCGGCGCATGATCAGGCCCAGTGGCGCCAGGGTGCTGGCCTGTTCGATCGGTTGCAGGCGCAGGCCTTCGGTCAGCGCATCGAACCCCGCCGCCAGCGGCATGATCGCGCAGCACAGTCCGCCGCTTACCGACTGCACCAACTGATGGACGGCATCGGTCTGCAACAGCAACCGCGGTTGCAGGCCGCGGCTGTGGAAGTTGTGATCGATCGACTGGCGAAAGTGCATGCCGGCGGTCAGCAGGCCCAGCGGCAGTTCGGTCAGTGCTTGCCAGCTTAAGGGTTGCTCGTCGAAGGCAAAGTGATTTGGGTCATACAACAGGCCCATGCGCGTCTCGCCCAGGGGCAGGGCCAGGAAGCGTTCGTGGTCCAGGCGTTCGAGGTAGGACACGCCCAGGTCCAGGCGATTGCTGGTCAGCTGGTCGAGGATCTGTTCGGAGCTCAGGGCGCTGAGTTCGAAGCTCAGGTCCGGGTGCTGCTGGCGCAGGCGCCGCAGCAACGGCAGGGGATCGAAGCTCGACAGGGGCACCACGCCCAGGCGCAGGTTGCCGACCAGGTGGCCGCGGCAAGCCGCCGCTTCGGCGTGCAGGCCGTCGTAGGCGGCGATCACCGAGCGGGCCCAGGCCAGTACCCGCTCGCCCTCGGCGGTAAAGCCTTCGAAGCGCTGGCCGCGATTGACCAGGGCCAGGTCCAGCTCCTGCTCCAGGTTGCGCAGGCGCATCGACAGGGTCGGCTGGGTGACATGGCAACGGGCGGCGGCCTGGCCGAAGTGACGGGTTTCGTCCAGGGCGATGAGGAATTTGAGTTGTTTGATGTCCATCGTCGATCCATGGCACGAGGCAGGCGAAGCATTCTAACCTGTCCTAGACTCTTGGCTCCGAGTTTCACAACCAAGGAGAGCGGTATGAGCATTTTCAGCTTCATCAAAGAGGCCGGCGAAAAGATCATCGACCTGCTGACCCCGGGTAATGCCAATGCCAGCGAGCAGTTGAAAGCGCATGTGGAGAAGGTGGGCTTGGGTAATCCCAACATCCAGACAACCATCGAGGGCGACAAGGTCATCGTGAGCGGCGAAGTAGCCAGCCAGGAAGAGAAGGAGAAGATCCTCTTGGCGCTCGGCAACATTGAAGGCGTGGCTTCGGTGGAAGATAAAATTACCGTCACTGGGCCGATCGCCACCGCTGCGCGCTTTGTCGTGGTGAAGAAGGGCGACACCCTCAGCGCCATTTCCCTGACCGTGTACGGCAACGCCAACCTCTACAACAAGATCTTCGAGGCCAACAAGCCGATGCTCAAGCATCCGGACAAGATCTACCCGGGCCAGACCCTGCGCATTCCCGAGTAACCCTCAGAGCCCTTCGAGCAGCGCCCGGTAGTCCTCCACGGCGGCGAACTCCTCGGTATTTCGCGGCCCTTTGCGGCTGTCCGGCTGGCGCACCGCAAGCAGGTGCGCCACGCCGAAGGTACGGGCACTGCGCAGGATCGACAGGGTGTCGTCGATGAACAGGCTGCGCTGCGGTTCAAAGCCGATATCGGCTTTCAAGGCCGCCCAGAACTGCGGGTTCTCCTTGGGGAATCCGTAGTCGTGGGAGCTGATCAGGCGCTCGAAGTAGGGCGCAAGCTCCACTTTTTCCAGTTTCAACGACAGCGAGTCGCGGTGGGCGTTGGTGATCAGGATCACCCGCTTGCCGGCGTTCCTGATCGCCTGCAAAAAGGTATCGGCGTCCGGGCGCAGGGCGATCAGGTGGGCGATTTCCAGCTTCAGGTCGCGCACCGACAGGTTCAGCTCGCGGCTCCAGAAGTCCAGGCAATACCAGTTCAGGGAGCCAGCGTGCTGCTCGAACAGCGGCTGCATTTCCAGCTCGGCCATGGCCAGGCTGGTGCCGTGCAGCTCGGCGTAGCGCCGGGGCAGGTGTTCGAGCCAGAAATGGTTGTCGAAATGCAGGTCGAGCAGGGTACCGTCCATGTCCAACAACACGGTATCGATGGTGGACCAGGCTAAAACGGGCATATGAAAAATCTCGGGCAGTCAGGGCAGCAGCGGCCGGGCAAGCCACGGTATAGTAACCCGTTCACGCCAAGGAGCCGCCCCATGCGCCAGAAACCCACCGTCCTTTCCCGCGAGATTGTCGCCAGCAGCCGCCTGTTCCGGGTCGAGGCAGTGCAGTTGCGCTTTGCCAACGGCAACGAGCGCACCTATGAGCGGCTGGTGGGGCGCGGCAATGGCTATGGCGCGGTGATGGTCGTGGCGATGCTCGATGCCGAGCATGCGGTGCTGGTCGAAGAGTACTGCGGCGGCACCGACGAGTACGAACTGTCCCTGCCCAAGGGCCTGATCGAGCCGGGTGAAGACGTGCTGGCGGCGGCCGACCGGGAGCTCAAGGAAGAAGCCGGCTTCGGCGCCCGTCAGCTCGAACATCTGACGGAGCTGTCGCTGTCGCCGGGCTACATGAGCCAGAAGATCCAGGTGGTGCTGGCCACCGACCTGTACGAAGAACGCCTGGAGGGCGACGAGCCGGAGCCGATGCGGGTCGACAAGGTCAGCCTGCGCGAGCTCTCGGCCCTGGCCCAGCATCCGCAGTTTTCCGAGGGCCGCGCGCTGGCGGCGTTGTACCTGGTGCGTGACCTGCTGACCCAGCGCGGGGTGTTCGGCGCATGAACGACCAGCAACTGATGCAGGCGGTGGTGACGCTGGCCCGTGAAGCGGGTAAGGCCATATTGCCGTTCTGGCGCGCCGAGCTGGCCGTCACGGAAAAAGCCGACGCCTCACCGGTCACCGCTGCCGACCTGGCCGCCCATCAAGTGATTGCCGAAGGGCTGCAGGCCCTGGCCCCGGCTATCCCGGTGTTGTCCGAAGAAGACTGCGAGATCCCCTTGAGCGAACGCCAGCAATGGCAGCGCTGGTGGCTGGTCGATCCGCTCGACGGCACCAAGGAGTTCATCGCCGGCACCGAAGAGTTCACCGTCAACATCGCCTTGATCGAAGCAGGAAGGGTGGTATTTGGCGTGGTGGCGATTCCCACCAATGGCCGCTGCTATTTCGGTGGCAGCGGCATCGGCGCCTGGCTCGAAGAAGCCGACGGCGTGGCCAGCGCCATCAACGTTCGCAACGCCCCACCTGCCGGTGAGCGTTTCACCGTGGTCGCCAGCCGGCGCCACTCCAGCCCGCAGCAGGAAGCCCTGCTGGCCGGCTTGAGTTCGGCGGTGGGCGAGCTGGAGCTGGCCAATATCGGTAGCTCGCTGAAGTTCTGCCTGCTGGCCGAAGGCGCGGCCGACTGCTATCCGCGCCTGGCACCCACTTCCCAGTGGGACACCGCCGCCGCCCAGGGCGTGCTGGAAGGCGCCGGTGGCCAAGTGCTCAACCTCGATGGTCAGGTGTTCAGCTACCCGCCGCGCGAGTCTCTGCTCAACCCCTTCTTCCTCGCCCTGCCCGCCGCCGCCCCGTGGCGCGAGCGGCTGCTGCAGCTGGCCTCAACGATGTAGCACGTACTGGCCGCTGAACAGCACGGCGGCCTCGTCACTGCCCGCATTGCAGACCTGGGTCTGCAGGTTCAGGCGCGCCCGGCCACGGCGCTGGAAGGTGGCGACGAAGCGTTCCCAGACCTTTTCTTCCGGCGCCTGGCACAGGGCAATGGCCGCGCCGGTCACCGGCAGCGGGTAGCTGATCTGGCCCTCCTGGATGACGATGTGGCCATCGTCGATCCCGGCCTCGCGCAGGCGCAGGTGCAGCCAGCCCCAACCGACCAGTACGGCGGCGCAGTAGAGGCTGCCGCCGAACATGGTGCTCTTGTGGTTGGTGTTGGGCTCCAGCGGCAGTTGCAGGCGCAGGCAGTGTTGCTGCCAGTCGAGCACCTGCATGCCCATCTCGCGGGTCAGGGGAATATCACCGTGCAGCACCGCTTCGAGGTAGTGGCTGTCCGTGGTCATGGGCGGTTGTCCTCCAGGTCGTCAGTGCTGGTGTTGCTGTCGGCGAAGCTCAGGCCATGCTTGCGCAGCTTGTCGTGCAGGGTCTTGCGCGGAATGCCCAGGGCCTCGGCCAGGCTGCGCATGGAGCTGTGGGGCTGGGCCAGTTCGGCGGCGATCAGCGCGCGTTCGAACTGCTCGACCTGCTCGCTGAGGTTGCCGCCGCCCAGGGGCACGGCCTGTTCGCCCGGGGCGGGCGGGGCTTCGCCGTCCAGCGCCAGTTCCAGGCCCAGGGCAAAGCGCTCGGCGGCGTTCTGCAGTTCGCGTACGTTGCCCGGCCAGCCGTGGCGCAGCAGCATCGCCCGTTGCGCCGGTTGCAGGCTGTGGGCCGGCAGGCCATGGCGCTCGCTGGCGGCATCGGCAAAATGCTGGAACAGCACCAGGACGTCATCGCCGCGCTCGCGCAGGGGTGGGATGCGCAGCGGTGCGACGTTCAGGCGGTAGTAGAGGTCGGCGCGGAAGCGGCCCTGGTCGGCGGCCTGGCGCAGGTCTTCCTTGGTCGCGGCGATGATGCGGATGTCCAGCGGGATCAGCTGGTTGCCGCCCAGGCGCTCGACCACCCGCTCCTGCAGCAGGCGCAGCAGCTTGACCTGCACATCCAGGCTCATGCTCTCGATTTCATCGAGGAACAGGGTGCCGCCGTTGGCGAATTCGAACTTGCCGATGCGCCGCTTCTGCGCGCCGGTGAAGGCGCCGGGCTCGTGGCCGAACAGCTCGCTTTCGACCACCGACTCGGCCAGGGCCCCGGCGTTGATCGCCACGAAGGGGCCGTCGCGGCGGCTCGACAGGTCATGCAGGGCGCGGGCCACCACTTCCTTGCCGGCCCCGGTCTCGCCGAGGATCAGGACGTCGGCACGGGTCCCGGCCAGGGCGCCGATCTGCTCGCGCAGGCGCAGCATCGGCGCCGACTGGCCGACCAGGCGGGTACTCAGCTCCTGGCGGTCGCTCAGGGCCAGGCGCAGGCTGCGGTTGTCCAGCACCAGGCGGCGCAGGGCCAGGGCACGGCGCACGCTGTCGAGCAGGGCATCGCTGGCGAAGGGCTTTTCCAGGAAGTCATAGGCGCCGGCGCGCATGGCCTGCACCGCCAGGGGCACGTCGCCATGGCCGGTGATCAGCAGCACCGGCAGCTCCGGGTCGCGGGCGTGTACCTGTTGCTGCAGCTCCAGGCCATCGATGCCGGGCATGCGGATGTCGCTGACCAGTACCCCCGGCCAGTCCTGCTCGATGCGCCCGGCCAGGCCCTGGGCATCGCTCAGGGACAGGACCTTGAGGCCGGCAAGGTCCAGGGTCTGGCTCAGGGCCTGGCGCAGGTGCGGGTCGTCGTCGACCAGGATCACCTGTACGCGGCTGTCGATGAGCGGCTCGGTCGTCATGCCGATGGGTCCTCCGAGAATTGCAGGTTGGCGCCGGGCTTGGCGACGCGCAGTTTCAGGGTAAGCAAGGCGCCGCCTTCGGGGTGGTTGCCGAGCAGCAACTCACCGCCCAGGGCGCGCATCAGGGTGTCGCAGATCGCCAGGCCCAGGCCCAGGCCCTGGGTGCGGGTCTTGGTGGTGAAGAACGGCTCCCGGGCGCGGGCCAGCGCTTCACTGCTGAAACCCGGGCCGTTGTCGCGAATGTACAGGTAGACGTTGCCTTCGCGCTGTTCGGCACTGAGCATGAGTTTACGTGGGTTGGCCTTCTCGGTCAGGGCGTCGAGGGCGTTGGCCAGCAGGTTGCCGAGCACCTGGCGCAGGCGGGTTTCACCGGCCTGGACCCACAGGGTGGCGTCGGGCAGGTCGCGCACCAGCTCCACCGCCATGGCCCGGCGGCGCTTGGCCAGCAGGGCCAGGGCATCGTCCAGCGCCGGCTGCAGCGCCACGCTCTCAGGGGCGTGGCGGTCGCGGCGGGCGAAGGCACGCAGGTGGGCGATGATCGACGCCATGCGCCCGGTCAGTTCGCTGATCAGCTTGAGGTTGCTGCGGGCATCCTCGGTGCGCTGGTGGTCGAGCAGGATCTCGGCGTTTTCGGCGTAGCTGCGGATCGCCGCCAGCGGCTGGTTGAGCTCGTGGCTGATGCTCGCCGACATGGTGCCCAGTACCGACAACTTGCCGGCCTGGACCAACTCGTCCTGGGCACGCACCAGTTCCTGCTGGGCCTGTTCGCGCTCCAGCACTTCGCTTTTCAGCCGGCTGTTGAGGCCTTCCAGGTCGGCGGTGCGCTCGATCACGCGCTTTTCCAGCTCCTGGCGGGCGTGGGCTTCGAAATCGATGCGGTCCATGTAGTGGCGGCGGCGCTGCATCATCAGACCGAGCAGCAACATCAGCACCAGCAGGGCGGCGCCTCCAATAGCCACCACGGTGCGCACCGGGCGGTCGATCAGGGTTCGCGGGGCGAGGATGCTGACCTGCCAGCCGGTTTCCTCGATCGCCTGGGTCTGGATCAGCCAGGCATCACGGTTGAGGTTGAGCGGCTGGGGCGACTGGGTCGGGTAGGGCTGGATGGCGACGATGGCTTCGCGCTCGGCCTCGGTCAGCGGCCGGGTGGCGCGAAAGCGCCAGTCCGGACGCGAGGTGAGGATCACCACGCCGTTGTGGTCGGTCAGCAGCAGCTGTTCGGGGGTCTTGCCCCACAGGGTCTCGGTGTGGTCCAGGTCGACCTTGACCACCAGTGCACCGATGATTTCGTCACCGTCGCGCACCGCGGCGGCGAAGAAGTAGCCACGCTTGGCCGAGGTCGTGCCCTGGCCGAAGAAACGTCCCAGGCGACCGGCAATGGCCTCGCTGTAGTACGGGCGGAAGGCGAAATTGCGGGCGACGAAACTGTCGTGCTTGTCCCAGTTGGAGGCCGCCAGGGTGTTGCCCTTGGCGTCCATCAGGTACATGACTTCGGCGCCGGTCTGGGTAGCGATGTCCTTGAGCAGGCGGTTGGCGTTGGTCAGGGTTTCCAGGCGCAGCGGGTCGGCCAGCACGGCGCGCAGGGCCGGCAGGTCGCCGAGGATCTGCGGCAGGGTTTCATAGCGGTGCAGGGTGCCCAGCAGGTTGGCGACGTACAGGTCCAGGGTCTGGCGGTTCTGTCCGGCCAGTTCGTCCTGGTAATAGCGTTCGGCAAGGTGCTGCAGGGGCCAGAGCAGCGGCGCCAGGCAGATCGCCAGCAGGGCCAGGCTACGCCAGCGAGGGCGGCGGGGAAGGGGGGGGATCTTGATCATCGCAACTTCGCCAGTAGGGTCTGGCGCATTATGCGCTACTTCAGGCAGTCGATCAGCGCCTGCTGCCAGTGCGGCTGGCTGACCTGCCACTGGCGTTGCAGCAAGCTGCAGTCCAGGCGCGAGTTGAGCGGGCGGCGAGCGGGCGTCGGATACTCGCTCGAGGGGATCGGCAGCAACTCGGCGCAGGGCAGGCCCCGGGCCTTGAGGTGCGCGCCGATGGCCTGGGCGAAGCCGAACCAGGAGGTCTCGCCCCGGGCAGTCAGGTGGTAGGTGCCCCAGGCGCCGGGTTGGCCGGCCAGCCAGCGTTCGATCAACGCGCGGGTGCTGCTGGCCAGGGTGCCGGCCCAGGTCGGCGCGCCGATCTGGTCGGCGACGATGCGCAGTTGCGGCTGCTCCTGCAACAGGCGCTGCATGGTCAGCAGGAAGTTGCGGCCCTGGCGCGAATAGACCCAGCTAGTGCGCAGGATCAGGTGCTGGCCAGCCACGGCTTCGATGGCCCGTTCGCCCGCCAGTTTGCTCTGGCCGTAGACGTTCAGGGGGTTCGGCTCGTCGGCTTCGGTGTAGGGCGTGGCCTTGGTGCCGTCGAACACATAGTCGGTGGAATAGTGGATCAACGGAATGCCCAGTCGGGCGGCTTCTTCGGCGAAGATGCCCGGGGCCCGGGCGTTGATCGCAAAGGCCGCTTCCGGCTCGCTTTCGGCCTGGTCGACCGCGGTGTAGGCGGCGGCATTGATGATCAGGTCCGGGGCAAGGCGCTGTACTTGCGTGCGAATGGCGTCGGGGTGGGCAAGGTCAAGCCGGTCGCGCCCCAGCATGTGCAACTGGCCGAGGTCGCCCAGGCACGCCTGCAGCGCCTGGGCCACCTGGCCGTGCTGGCCGCTGATCAGGATGGTCGGCTGGGTGCGCTTCATGGAAACAGCTCGGCATCGCGCAACCACTGGCCGGCCTGGTCCTTGGCGGACAGCAGGGGAGGCTGTTGCAGCTGCCAGTCGATGGCCAGGTCCGGATCGTCCCAGCGAATGCAGCGTTCGGCAGCGGGGTTGTAGTAGTCGGTGGTCTTGTACAGGAACTCGGCGCGTTCGCTGATGACCACGAAACCATGGGCGAAACCTTCGGGCACCCAGAGCTGGCGGTGGTTCTCGGCGCTCAGCGTCACCGCGACCCACTGGCCGAAGCTGGCCGAGCTGCGGCGCAGGTCCACGGCGACATCCAGCACCTCGCCCTGGGTCACCCGCACCAGCTTGCCCTGGGTGTTTTCCAGCTGGTAGTGCAGGCCGCGCAGCACGCCACGGCTGGAAGCGGAATGGTTGTCCTGGACGAAGCGGGTGCTGACGCCGGTCAGGGCTTCGAAGGCGCGGGCATTGAAGCTTTCGTAGAAAAAGCCGCGGCTGTCGGCAAACACCCGGGGTTCAAGAATCAGAACACCCGGTAAGGCGGTGGGAATGAGGTTCATGGTTGCTCTTCGGCCAGTTTGTACAGGTACTGACCGTAGTCGGTCTTGCCCAGCGCCTGGGCTTGCTCAAGCAGTTGTTCACGGCTGATCCAGCCTTTCTGCCAGGCGATTTCTTCCAGGCAGGCCACTTTCAGGCCCTGGCGGTGCTCGATGGTCTGGATGTACTGCGCCGCTTCCAACAGGCTGTCGGGGGTGCCGGTGTCGAGCCAGGCAAAGCCGCGTCCGAAGCGTTCGACACGCAGGTCGCCGCGCTGCAGATAGACGTTGGTGACGTCGGTGATTTCCAGTTCGCCGCGGGCCGAGGGTTTGACGCCCTTGGCGATCTCGATCACGTCATTGTCATAGAAGTACAGGCCGGTGACGGCGTAGTTCGACTTGGGTCGCAACGGCTTTTCTTCGATCGAGCGGGCACGGCCCTGTGCATCGAAATCGACGACACCGAAACGCTGCGGATCCTTGACCCAGTAGCCGAATACCGTCGCGCCACTGGGGTGGTTGATGGCGCGCAGCAGCTGCTCGCTGAAGCCCTGGCCATGGAAGATGTTGTCGCCCAGGATCAGGCACACCGGGTCGGCGCCGATGAACTGTTCACCGATCAGGAACGCCTGGGCCAGGCCGTCCGGGGACGGCTGCTCGGCATAGCTCAGGGCAATACCGAACTGGCTGCCATCGCCGAACAGCTGGCGATACTGGGGCAGGTCCTGGGGGGTGGAGATCAGCAGGATCTCGCGAATGCCGGCCAGCATCAGCACCGAGATCGGGTAGTAGATCATCGGCTTGTCGTAGATCGGCAGCAGTTGCTTGGACACCCCGAGGGTGACTGGATGCAGGCGGGTGCCGGAGCCGCCCGCCAGGACGATGCCCTTGGTCATGCAATCAGGTCCTTGAAGTCGCTGTTGCCCAGGCGCTGGCCCTGGTAACTGCCGTCCTGCACGCGCTGGCACCATTCCAGGTTGTCCAGGTACCACTGCACGGTCTTGCGCAATCCGCTTTCGAAAGTTTCTTCAGGCACCCAGCCCAGTTCACGCTCGATCTTGCCGGCGTCGATGGCGTAGCGCCGATCGTGGCCCGGGCGGTCCTCGACGTAGGTGATCAGTTCGGCGTAGCGGCTGACCCCGGCAGGGTGCTCGGGGCGCAGCGCTTCGAGCAAGGCGCAGAGGCTGCGCACCACATCGATGTTCTCCTGCTCGTTATGGCCACCAATGTTGTAGGTCTCGCCGACCTTGCCCTCGGCGAGCACCTTGAGCAGCGCCCGCACATGGTCCTCGACATACAGCCAGTCGCGCACCTGCAGGCCGTTGCCGTACACCGGCAGCGGCTTGCCGGCCAGGGCGCTGGTGATCATCAGCGGGATGAGCTTTTCAGGGAACTGGTAGGGGCCGTAGTTGTTCGAGCAGTTGCTGACCAGCACCGGCAGCCCGTAGGTGCGCTGCCAGGCGCGGACCAGGTGGTCGGATGCCGCCTTGCTGGCCGAATAGGGCGAGCTTGGCGCGTAGGGCGCGGTTTCGCTGAACAGCCCGTCGGCGCGGTGAAGGTCGCCATAGACTTCGTCGGTGGACACATGGAGAAAGCGGAATGCTTCACGCTGCCCGGCAGGCAGCGCCTGCCAGTAGGCGCGGGTGGCTTCGAGCAGCGCGTAGGTGCCGACGATGTTGGTCTGGATGAACGCTGCCGGGCCGTCAATCGAGCGGTCTACATGGGATTCTGCCGCCAGGTGCATGATCGCCTGGGGCTGGAAGCGTTGCAGCACTTCGCTGACCTTGGCCTGGTCGGCAATGTCGGCCTGGACCCACTCATAGCGGGTATCGGTTGCAATGCTGGCCAGCGATTCCAGGTTGCCGGCGTAGGTCAGCTTGTCGAGGTTGAGCACCTCGTGTTCGGTGGCGCCGATCAGGTGGCGAATCAGGGCGGAGCCGATGAAGCCGGCGCCGCCGGTGATGAGAATGCGCATGTCCAGTGACCTTTGGCGAATCTGCGGATGTTCTGGTGAAGCCTAGCTGCTGGACAGTTTACGCCATGTGCCCCGGCCTCGTTGCTCATCGCCTTTTTCCGGCGGTGCTTGCTTATCGGCACAAGCAGTGGCGATATAAGCAGCAAAAAAAAACGAGGTCCCCCCCATGCCGCTCACCACCCTGATCCACCGCTCCAGTCAGCCCTGCCCCGACGTCAGCGAACAGCAGGCCCTGCACGTCCTGCAGGAGCACTATGGGCTCAGCGGCGCGTTGCAGTCACTGGGCAGCCAGCAAGACCTGAACTTTCGCGTCGACAGTGCCCAGGGGCGCTATGTGCTGAAAATCTGCCACGGTGATTATGCCGTGGCCGAACTGGAAGCCCAGCATGCGGCCCTGGGCTACTTGCGCGAGCGTGGCTTGCCGGTGCCGGCGGTGATTGTGGCAGGTTCGGGCGAGCACCTGCTGGCCCTGGACGTCAATGGCCAGGCCATTCGTGCCCGGCTGCTGGACTATATCGAGGGCCAGTCGCTGACCCGCCTCAAGTACATGGAGCCGCAGCTGATTGCCGAGCTCGGGCGGCTCTGTGCCCGTGTCGACCAGGCCCTGGCCGATTTCAGCCATCCCGGGCTGGAGCGTACCCTGCAGTGGGACCCGCGCCATGCGCCGGCGCTGATCGCCCACCTGCTGCCGGTGCTCGCCGACGGCCCGCGCAAGGCGCGCGTGCTGGCGGCCGCCAGCAAAGCCGAGCAACGCCTGCAACCCCTGGTCGAACATCTGCCGATGCAGGCCGTGCACCTGGACATCACCGATGACAACGCGGTCTGGCAGCGCGATGAACAGCGCCAATGGCAACTGCAGGGCGTCATCGACTTCGGCGACCTGTTGCACACCTGGCGGATCGCCGACCTGTCGGTGACCTGTGCGGCCTTGCTGCACCATGCCGAAGGCGATCCGCTGCGCATCCTGCCTGCGGTCCAGGCCTACCAGGCGCTCAACCCCCTGACCGAGGCCGAGCTGCGGGCGCTGTGGCCACTGGTGGTGGCGCGTGCCGCGGTGCTGGTGCTCAGCAGCGAACAGCAACTGAGTGTCGATCCGGGCAACAGCTACAGCCGTGACAACCTGGCCCACGAGTGGGAAATCTTCGAGGTGGCGACCAGCGTGCCGTTCGAGCTGATGGAGGCGGCAATTCTCCAGGCAGCTGGCATTGCTGTGCCGGCCTCGCCGCTCGACGCCGTTGCCCTGCTGCCTGGCGTGCAGGGCAGCGCCGTCACTGCGGTGGACCTGGGCGTGCTCAGCGAGCATTTCCAGGCAGGCAACTGGGAGCAGGACGGTATCGACCAGCAACTGCTGCGCGAGCAGGCGGGCGAACAGGGCGCGGCGTGCACGCTCTATGGCCAGTACCGACTGTCGCAGACCCATATCGACAATCCGCAGGAACCCGCGACCCTTGCCCTGCACGTCGAGCTCCAGGTGCCGGCGGGCAGCACCCTGCAAGCGCCCTGGGCAGGCACCTGGTCGCAGACCGAAGACGGGCAGGGTTGCCTGCAAGGCCAGCAGTGCAGCCTCTGGTTGCGTGGCCTGGTCGATGCGCCGAAGCCGGGTACGCAACTGAGCGCCGGGCAGCCTCTGGGCCGCACCGAAGGCGTACTGTCGATCCAGCTGTGCCGGGTGCCGGGCCTGTGCCCACCACCGTTCGTCGTGCCTTCACGGGCTGCGGCCTGGCAAGTGCTGTGCCCGTCGCCACAAGCCCTGCTGGGCTTTGCCTGCGAGGCCGCGCCGCTGGTCGACGCCGGGCAGTTGCTGGCGCGTCGCGATGCCAGCTTCGCCCGCTCGCAGAAGCACTACTACCAGCAACCGCCGCATATCGAGCGTGGCTGGCGCAACTACCTGATCGACATGCAGGGCCGCTCCTACCTGGACATGCTCAACAACGTCGCCGTCCTCGGCCACGGTCATCCGCGCATGGTCAGCGAAGCAGCCAAACAATGGTCGTTGCTCAACACCAACTCGCGCTTTCACTACGCGGCCATTGCCGAGTTCTCCGAGCGCCTGCTGGAACTGGCGCCAGACTCCATGGACCGGGTGTTCCTGGTCAACAGCGGCACCGAGGCCAACGACCTGGCGATCCGCCTGGCCTGGGCCTACAGCGGTGGCCGCGACATGCTCAGCGTGCTGGAGGCCTATCACGGCTGGTCGGTGGCCACCGATGCGATTTCCACCTCGATCGCCGACAACCCCCAGGCCTTGAGCACCCGGCCCGACTGGGTGCATCCGGTGATTGCGCCCAACACCTACCGGGGCGCCTATCGCGGTGAGCAGAGCGCGGCTGATTACCTGCGCGATGTCGACGCCAAGCTCGATGCCCTGGCGGGTGAAAACCGGCAGCTGGCCGGTTTCATCTGTGAGCCGGTGTATGGCAATGCCGGCGGTATTTCCCTGCCGCCGGGCTACCTCAAGCAGGCCTATGAGAAGGTCCGCGCCGCGGGCGGGGTGTGCATCGCCGACGAGGTGCAGGTCGGCTATGGCCGCCTGGGCGAGTACTTCTGGGGCTTCGAGGAGCAGGGCGTGGTGCCGGACATCATCACCATGGCCAAGGGCATGGGCAACGGCCATCCCCTGGGCGCGGTGATCACCCGCCGGGAAATCGCCGAGGCGCTGGAAGCCGAGGGGTACTTCTTCTCGTCGGCCGGCGGCAGCCCGGTCAGTTGCCGGATCGGTATGGCGGTGCTCGATGTCATGGGCGAGGAAGGCCTGTGGGACAACGCCCGCGATGTGGGCAGGCACTTCAAGGCGCGCCTGCAGCAACTTGTCGATAAACATCCGCTGGCCGGTGCCGTGCATGGCTCGGGCTTCTACCTGGGCCTTGAACTGGTGCGCGACCGCTCGACCCTGGAGCCGGCCACCGAAGAAACCACCGCACTGTGCAACCGCCTGCGCGAGCTGGGCATCTTCATGCAGCCCACCGGCGACTACCTCAACATCCTCAAGATCAAGCCGCCGATGTGCACCACCCGGGCCAGCGTGGACTACTTCGTCGACTGCATCGACAAAGTGCTTTCAGACGCGTTGTAACCCTTGAACCAGAGCCGCTTAAGTCGATTGTTATCGGCTTAAGCGGCTTTTTTGTGGCTGAAATTTTATTTTCGTCACTACCAAAGCCGATATTTATCGGATATAAATGCCTCCAGCACCACTTACTGTCATCGGTCGTCTGGCATATTCAGGCGGCCCGGTCACCTTTCGAGGAGGTTTTCATGAGCCGCACCGTTACCGTCGCCGCCACCCAGATGGCCTGCACCTGGGATCGCCAGGCCAACCTTGCCAACGCCGAGAAGCTGGTCCGCGAAGCGGCCGCCAAGGGCGCGCAGATCATCCTGATCCAGGAACTGTTCGAAACCCCGTACTTCTGCCAGAAGCCGAACCCGGACTACCTGCAACTGGCCACGCCGGTGGAAACCAACGCCGCCATCGAGCATTTCCAGGCCCTGGCCAAGGAGCTGCAAGTGGTGTTGCCGATCAGCTTCTTCGAACTGGCCGGGCGTGCCCGTTTCAACAGCATCGCGATCATCGATGCCGACGGCAGCAACCTGGGCGTGTACCGCAAGACCCACATCCCGGATGGCCCTGGCTACCACGAGAAGTACTACTTCAACCCGGGCGACACCGGCTTCAAGGTCTGGCAGACCCGCTACGCGAAAATCGGCGTGGGCATCTGCTGGGACCAGTGGTTCCCGGAGTGCGCCCGCAGCATGGCGCTGCTGGGTGCCGAAGTGCTGTTCTACCCGACCGCCATCGGCAGCGAGCCGCATGACAAGACCATCTCCTCGCGCGACCACTGGCAGCGTGTGCAGCAGGGCCATGCCGGTGCCAACCTGATGCCGCTGATCGCCAGCAACCGCATCGGCACCGAAGAGCAGGACGGCTACGACATCACCTTCTACGGCTCGTCGTTCATCGCCAACCAGTTCGGTGAAAAAGTCCAGGAGCTCAACGAGACCGAAGAGGGCGTGCTGGTGCATACTTTCGACCTCGACAAGCTGGAGCACACCCGCAGCGCCTGGGGCACTTTCCGTGATCGCCGTCCAAACCTGTACGGCCCGGTGAAGACCCTCGATGGCGCGCTGGAATCCTGATCATTCAATGACCTCGACGCGGGCCACGGTGCCGGCGTCGGGCCTTGCAAAGGTTCACTCATGAAAACTCTGACCAGCACCCCGCGCGCCGACGGCTTCCATATGCCCGCCGAGTGGGCGAAGCAAACCCAGGTCTGGATGGTCTGGCCCGAGCGCCCGGACAACTGGCGCCTGGGCGGCAAACCGGTACAGGCCGCCCACGTGACGCTGGCCAAGGCCATCGCCCGTTTCGAACCGGTCACCGTGGCCGTATCGGCCGGCCAGTACGACAACGCCCGCGCGCGCCTGGACGCAGCGAATATCCGCGTGGTGGAAATCAGCAACGACGACGCCTGGGTGCGTGACACCGGGCCGACCTTCGTCATCAACGACAGCGGCGAAGTCCGTGGCGTGGATTGGGGCTTCAATGCCTGGGGTGGTTTCGAGGGCGGCCTGTACGCGCCGTGGAACCGCGACGAGCAAGTGGCCAGCAAGGTGCTGGAAATGGAGCGTTGCCCGCGCTACCACACCGAAGGCTTCGTGCTTGAGGGCGGCTCGATTCACGTCGACGGTGAAGGCACCCTGATCACCACCGAAGAATGCCTGCTCAACCACAACCGCAACCCGCACCTGAACCGCGAGCAGATCGAAGCGGTGCTGCGCGACCACCTGGCGGTGGACACCATCATCTGGCTGCCCGATGGCTTGTACAACGACGAGACCGACGGCCACGTCGACAACTTCTGTTGTTACGTACGCCCGGGCGAAGTGTTACTGGCCTGGACAGATGATTCGCAAGACCCCAACTATGCACGCTGCCACGCCGCACTCGAGGTGCTGCAGAACAGCCGTGATGCCAAGGGTCGCCCGTTTATCGTGCACAAGATGCCGATTCCCGGACCGCTGTACGCCACTGAAGAAGAGTGCGCGGGCGTCGATCCGGTGGCCGGTAGCCAGGAGCGTAACCCGTCGGTTCGCCTGGCCGGTTCCTACGTCAACTTCCTGATCGTCAACGGCGGCATCATCGCCCCGAGCTTCGACGACCCGGCAGATGCCGAGGCTAGAGCGATTCTTGAGCGTGTGTTCCCCGAGCATGAAGTGGTCATGATCCCGGGCCGCGAGATGCTCCTGGGGGGCGGCAACATCCACTGCCTGACCCAGCAGCAGCCGGCACCCGCCAAAGGCTGAATGTGCGCAAAGTGAAAGCCCGTCCCAGGACGGGCTTTTTTATTGGGCGGACGACAACCGGCGTGTGCGCTGGCACACCTCTTGTATTTGTTTTGCATTGTATTTCAAACAGATAGGGCAGCACTGTTCTGTCACAAAGTTCCAGTAGGTTAGCCGCTCACGGCCCCGGGAGTACGTGTCGAAATGAATGCAGTAAGTGAGCCGGCTTCGCCCCCATCGGCAATGAACCACGACGCGCTGCGGCGAGTGGCGCAGTGGTTGAAGAACAATGGAGCCAACCGGGTCAGGAAGACCGAACCACGACGTGCATTGCTGGCACGCTATCCAGCAGGGTTGATTACCGATGCAGAGCTTGAAGCGCTGCTGGGTGACAGCGTCAGCTGACGGGTCTGGCGAAAACACAAAAGGGCGGCACTGCGTAAGCAGTGCCGCCCTTTTTCATGCCTCTGTGGGAGCGGGCTTGCCCCGCGATTGCGGTCTATCTGCCAAACCGCATCGCGGGGCAAG
>NZ_JALRNF010000049.1 GCF_030272895.1 Pseudomonas sp. BGr12
CCCGCGATGCGATGTAACTGACCGATTGCAATCGCGGGGCAAGCCCGCTCCTACAAAAGACAGTTGCTCCCACAGGGCCGCATCGGCGGCCCTTCGGGTAGTGCATCAGGCAATCGGGATCAGCGGGTCGGCGGCAGCCAGTGCGGTGGCGCGGTCGGCTGCCGGCGGGTAGATCCAGGTGGTGTTGATCTGGGTCTTGAGGTCCTTGGCCTCCTTGCGCAGCAGCTTGACCTGGCGGTCCCAGCCTTCAGTGAACACCGCGCCCCAGGCGCCCAGGTCCAGGCAGGTGACGTACTTGGGCTGGCTGTAGGCAATGGGTTCGACACCGAGCAGATCGGCGGCGACGTTGTTGCCGCTGTGGCGCCCCAGGACGATGGCGTGCTGGCAGGACATGACCGCGTAGTTGCCCAACTCGTCGGTGGCGGCGTAGGCCACGTCGCCGGTGGCATAGACATGCTCCTGGCCCTTGACCTTGAGGTTGCGGTCCACGTGCAGGCGCCCTTGTGCATCGCGCTCGGCAGGCACTTGCGCAGTCAGCGAGCTGGCGCGCACGCCCACGGTCCAGATCACGGTGCTGGCTTCGATGCGCTCGCCATCGGCCAGGGTCACGCCGCCGGCATCCACGCCTGCCACCGAGGCATTGACCTTCCATTCCACGCCCAGCGCTTCGCACGCCTCGACGATCGTCGGGCTGATGCCTTCACCCAGTGCTGCGCCGATCTTGGCGCCGCGGTCGACGATGATCACCCGCACCTTGGCGTCGTCACCGAGGATGGCGCGCAGGCGGCCCGGCATTTCGGTGGCGGTCTCGATCCCGGTGAAGCCGCCGCCGGCGACTACCACGGTGTTGCGTGCCAGCGACGCCGGCTGGTTGGCCAGCGACTTGAGGTGCTGCTCAAGACGCGCCGCCGATTCGATCTGGTCGACGTCGAAGGCATGCGCGTCGAGACCGTCGATATTGGGGCGGAACACGCCGCTGCCGGCAGCCATGACCAGGCGGTCGTAGTTGATGTCGGTGCGCACGCCCTGGGCGTCGGTGTAGCTGACGCGCTTGGCGGCCACGTCGATCTGCTCGGCGGCGCCCTGGATGAAGTTCACGCCCACGGCGTTGAACAGGTCGCCCAGGGGCGCTTTCATCTGGTGGACATCCGGCTCGTAGAAGCGCGGACGGATGCGCAGTTCGGCTTGCGGCGCGAGGACGCTGATGGCGACATCGTTGCGGCCATGTTGATCCAGCAGGCGGGCGGCGCTCAATGCGCTCCAGACACCACCAAAACCTGCGCCGACAATCAGAATGTGCTGTTTCATTTTGCTGCTCCACATGAGTGAGATCGGTGTGGGGTGAGTCTCATCACCGCCGAACAACTACGACTCTATTGATCGTAGTTTGTGGGCGCAAGCATTTTTTTCTGCCGATCGCCGGGGCGATCCGGTTAACCTTGCCCGGAAACCGCTCTGTTTCCGGGTTTTCTCGAAGAGAATGACCTTCTTCAGGCTGAGGAAAGCCGATGTACGGTAGCGGTGGCGGACGGCTGGAGTCCGTTTGCGCAAAAAACACTGGTATTATTTGCGACAAAGTTAGTCGGAGATTGTCATGTCACTGTATAGCGCCGGGGTGGAGTACGGCATCCACTGCCTGGCCTTCCTGGTCGATGAACTGGGCGATAGCCGTGAAGCCAGCGTGCGCGACCTGGCGGAGTTGCAAGGGGTGCCCCAGGAGTACCTGGCCAAGGTCTTCACCAAACTGGCCAAGGCTGGGCTGGTGGTGGCCACCGAGGGGGTGCGCGGCGGTTTCAGGCTGGCGCGTCCCGCCGATGAGATCACTGTGCTGGATATCGTCACGGCCATCGACGGGCGCAAGATGATCTTCGAGTGCCGCGACGTGCGCGATCGCTGCGCGCTGTTCGACGGTTCGCCGCCGGACTGGGCGAGGGACGGCACCTGCTCCATTCATGCGGTGATGCTCACGGCGCAAAAGCGCATGGAAGAAGCGCTGGCCCAACAGACCATCCTGGATATCGCCCGCCGTGTGGGACGCAAGGCCCCGGCCGAGTTTTCCACGCGCTTGGCCAACTGGATGAATGACCGGCGTACGGGCAAGGCGGGCGGGGATATCCCGGTGGTCGACGTTTCCGACTGACCTGTGTGTGGGAGCGGCGGTGCGACGACTCGACTTGCCCCGCGATTGCGGTGTGACAGACGGACCGCAATCGCGGGGCAAGCCCGCTCCCACAGCTACCGTGCCGTGCCGTTACGTGGCTTGTAGAACAGGAAATCCCCGGTCTCGGAGGTCTTCACATAGGCCCGCGCCCAATCGGGCGACACCCTGCGGTCATGGAAGTACAGCGCCCCGTGGGTGCGATCCTGCAGTTGCCGGTTCAGGGCCTTGCGCGCGATTTCCTTGGCGATGGCGTAGCGGTTCTCTTCCTGGACCGAGTCGGAGCGCCCGTCACACCACCAGGAAAACTGGCAGTTGCCGGTTTCCTTGCCTTGCTTGACCACCCCGCACACGGTGTCCGGAAAGCCCTGGTGGCCGAGTCGGTTCATCACCACACTGGCCACCGCTTCCATGTCCCGTGCCTGGCCACCCTTGGATTCCCAATAGATGCTGCGGGCCAGGCACGTAATGGCATCGTCCAGCGCCGCCGCCCCGGCCGGGTCCACCGCTTGTACCTCGGTGCGGGTGATGGCCTTGGCGCCGGGCGCAGGCGGTGCGTCGGGCTGCACGACCGCCTTGTGCTCCAGCACCTGGGCTTTTTCTTCGGCAGCCCTGGCCGCAGGGTCGGCGGCAAATGTCAGCGGCCCCGAGAGGACCATGGCAAGGCAGGTTACAATCGTTAGCAGGCGCATGCTCGAACCCTTGGGTGGCAGGAAGGCCATGCCTTCCCGTTACAGGGTCGACCGCAGCGCGCTCAAAACATTCCAGCTGTTCGACGACGGGTGACTTCGCGCATCATGGGCGCAGTCCGTTCAAGGGAGATTTGCATGCGCGTCCAGTTATCCGTTCCGGGTCTTGCCGGCCTGGCATTGGCCCTGATGGCAGGTGCCGTCCAGGCCAGTGAGCCGTCGCAACTGATCGATGCGATCAACAGCTTCCGCAGCCAGCCGCAGAAATGCGGCAAGCAGGTCTCACTGGAACTGCCGCCGCTGGCCAGCGATCCGCGCCTGACGCTGCCGGCCACCGGCAGCGTCGACCTGAAGACGGCGCTGGCCCAGGCCAACTACCCAATGGTGAGTGTCCAGTCCATCACCCTCAACGGCCCGCCGGATGCCCAGGCGGCGATGAAGGCGGTGCAGGAAAGCTTCTGCCAGGTGGTGCTCGACCCGCAATTCGTCGATATCGCTGTCAGCCAGCAAGGCCGCGACTGGCGCATCGTCCTGGCGCGGCCGTTGCTGGCCGGACGCCTGGGCGACTGGCAGGCCGAAGGCCAGAAGCTGCTGGAAATGATCAACAGCGCCCGCAGCCAGCAGCGCCAGTGCGGCGCCAGGTCCTATGCCGCGACCACGCCGCTGGCCTGGAACGCTGTCCTGGCGGGCGTCGCCGAGTCACATACACGGGCCATGGCCAACCAGAACTTTCTCGATCACGTCGATCGCGATGGCCGCACGCCCGGCGACCGCGCGGAGCTTGCAGGCTATGCCGGCCAGGTGTCCGCCGAGAACATCGCGGCCGGCCAGGACACCGCCCGCAAGGTGGTCGACGGCTGGCTGGCCAGCCCCGGCCACTGCGCCAACCTGATGAACCCGCAGTACAAGGAATTGGGTGCCGCCTACGCGGTCGATCCCAAGAGCGATGCCGGGATCTACTGGACCGCGATGTTCGGCGCCCCGTAGGGGCCCGCTCAGCCGTGGTGCAGGTCGGTGCGCTTGAGCAGTTGCTTGCAGCGCTCGGACAGGTGCACCACGCGCAGTTGCTTGCCGTTGTTGCTGTAGCGTTCGCGCAGGGTCTTGAGCGCGGCAATGGCCGAGTAGTCGACGAACCTCAGGTGTTGGCAATCGAGTGTCACTCGCGCCGGGTCGTTGGCCGGGTCGAACTGGTTGAGGAACGGCGTGGTCGAGGCAAAGTACAAGGTGCCGTGCACCCGGTAGAGCTTGCTGCCGTCGGCTTCCTGGTGGCTGTCGGCATACAGCTCGCGGGCCTGCTGCCAGGCGAAATTGAGCGCGGCGATGACGATGCCGATCAGCACCGCCGTGGCCAGGTCGGTGAACACGGTCACCAGGGTCACCGCGATGATCGCCAGCATGTCGTGCCGCGGCACCTTGTGCAGCACCCGTAGCGAGGCCCAGGAGAATGTCTGCTGGGCGACCACGAACATCACCCCGACCAGCGCCGCCAGCGGAATCTGCTCGATCAGCGGCGAGAGGAACAGCACGAACAGCAGGATCATCACCCCGGCGACCACGCCGGACAGCCGGCCACGGCCACCGGAGCTGAGGTTGATCGCGGTCTGGCCGATCATGGCGCAACCGCCCATGCCGCCGAACAGGCCGGACGTCATGTTGGCCACACCCAGGGCCACGCACTCGCGGTTGGGATGGCCGCGGCTTTCGGTGATCTCGTCGGTGAGGTTGAGGGTCAGCAGGGTTTCCAGCAGGCCGACCAGGGCCATGAGGATCGCGTAGGGGGCAATGATCTTCAGGGTCTCGAGGCTCCAGGGGATGTCCGGCCAGGCCAGCTGCGGCAGGCCGCCGGCGATATGGGCCAGGTCGCCCAGGGTGCGGGTCGGCAGCTCGAGCAGGTAGACCCCGACGCCGACGCCGAGGATGGCGATCAGTGCCGGCGGCACGCTGCGGGTCAGGCGCGGCAACAGGTAGACGATAGCCATGGTCAGCGCCACCAGGCCGGCCATCAGGTACAGGGCCGAACCACCGAGCCAGGCGCCGTCATGCTTGAAGTGTTCGAGCTGGGCCAGGGCGATGATGATCGCCAGGCCGTTGACGAAGCCGAGCATCACCGGATACGGCACCATGCGCACCAGCTTGCCCAGGCGCAGCACGCCGAAGGCGATCATGATCAAGCCGCCGAGCAGCACCGTGGCCAGCAGGTACTGCACCCCGTGTTGCACCACCAGGGCGACGATGACCACGGCCATGGAGCCGGCCGCGCCGGAAATCATCCCCGGTCGGCCGCCGAGCAAGGCGGTGAGGGTGCAGATGATGAAGGCACCGTAGAGGCCCATCAGCGGATTGAGGTGCGCCACCAGGGCGAAGGCGATGCACTCGGGGACCAGGGCGAAGGACGTGGTCAGTCCTGCCAGGACATCGGCGCGCAGGGAGGTTGTTTTCATGGGGGGAGGGCTGTCGGGACGAAAAGGATGGGATGCTACGTAAAAAGCCGGGCACGGACCAGTATTCAAAGGGAGGTGGAATCGTGAAATTTGTGGTGGTTGGACAGCATAGAAGCGAGTACCCGCAGCCCATTACCTTTGCCAGGGGGGCTGAGTTGGTCATTGGTGAGCGTTATGACGGTGAGGAGGGCTGGGACAACTGGTTCTTCTGCACGACCCCGGGCCAGCAGGGCGGCTGGGTGCCGGGCCAGATCATCGAGCGGCTGGAGGGCGACCGGGGCAGGGCGCTGGAGGCTTACTGCGCCCGGGAGCTGGATGTGGAATCGGGCGACCGGCTGGAGGGTGACAGGCAGTTGAATGGCTGGGTGTGGTGTTGCAATACCAACACGGCCGAGGAAGGCTGGGTGCCGCTGGCGGTGTTGCGGCAGGTAGCCGAGGCCTGAAACGCCCCATCGCCGGCGTTACCGGCTCCCACAATGAATCTCGGCATGTCTCGGCCTTTGTGGGAGCTGGCGAAGCCTGCGATCGACCGCGCAGCGGTCACAAGCCTTCTGTCGCCAGAACCGACCGGCCCCAAGGGCTGCTGCGCAGCCATCGCCGGCGTTGCCGGCTCCCACATTGAATCTCGGCATGTCTCGGCCTTTGTGGGAGCTGGCGAAGCCTGCGATCGACCGCGCAGCGGTCACAAGCCTTCTGTCGCCAGAACCGACCGGCCCCAAGGGCTGCTGCGCAGCCATCGCCGGCGTTGCCGGCTCCCACAATGAACCTCGGCATGTCTCGGCCTTTGTGGGAGCTGGCGAAGCCTGCGAACGACCGCGCAGTGGTCGCCGTCCCTCAGTGCATCGCCGCCAGCATCAGCTCCAGGTTCTGCACCGCCGCCCCCGAGGCGCCCTTGCCCAGGTTGTCGAACACCGCGGTCAGCAACACCTGCCCATGGGCCTCGTTGGCAAACACCGCCAGGCGCAGGTCGTTGCTGTCGTTCACAGCTTGCGGATCCAGTTGCGCCGGCGCCTGGCCGAGCTCCAGTGGCGCCACCTGCACATAGCGTGAACCGTGGTAATGCTCGTGCAGGCTTTCATGCAGGCGGCCCGCCGTCACTCCCGCCGGCAGCAGGCGGGTCTGCAGGGCGATGGTCAGGGCAATGCCCTGGCGGTAGCTGCCATAGCTGGGCACGAACACCGGCCGTTGCGTCAGTCCGGCATGCTGCTGGATTTCCGGCACGTGCTTGTGATCCAGGTTCAGGCCATACACCAGCACACCCTGGCTCGCTTGTGCGCCGGGCGCTTCATGGCGATCGACGGCGGCACGGCCACCACCGGAATAGCCCGACACGGCATTGATGGTCAGCGGGTAGTCGGCCTGCACAAGCCCCGCGCTCACCAGCGGACGCAACAAGGCAATGGCGCCAGTGGGGTAGCAGCCGGGGTTGCTGACCCGTTTGGCCCGGGCGATGCGCTCGGCCTGCTGATCGTCCAGTTCCGGCAGGCCATAGACCCAGCCGGCACTGGTGCGGTGGGCGGAGCTGGCGTCGATCACCCGCACCGCCGGGTTGACGATGGCCGCCACCGCCTCCCGCGCCGGGTCGTCCGGCAGGCACAGGATCGCCACATCGGCGCTGTTGATCGCCTCGGCGCGGCGCGCCGGATCCTTGCGCTCGGCATCGGGCAGGGTCAGCAGGCGCAGGTCGCTGCGCCCGTGCAGGCGGCCGTGGATCTGCAGGCCGGTGGTGCCTTGGTCGCCATCGATAAAGACAAGGGGCTGGTGCATGGTGTTCTCGACGAATCAGTACAGGGAGTGCCTATGCTGGCGCCGATCTGGACGAAAGAAAATTTGAATATCATGATGGTGACATTCAACTTTTCTGAACGATAAAACCCCATGCGTGAAATCAGCCTCGACCGCCTGCGCACCCTGGTGGTGATCGCCGAGCTCGGCTCCTTCGCCCAGGCCGCCCGGGTGCTTAACCTGGCGCCGCCCACGGTCAGCCTGCACATCGCCGACCTGGAAGCGCGCATCGGCGCGCCATTGCTGTCGCGCAAGCGTGGGCAGATCCAGCCCACCACCATTGGCGAAACCTTGCTCGAGCGCGCGCGCCGCCTGCTGGCCGATGCCGAGCAGGCACTGGACGAAGTGCAGCGCCAGGTCCAGGGCCTGGGCGGGCGCGTGCGCCTGGGCGCCTCGACCGGCGCCATCGCCCATCTGCTGCCCCAGGCGCTGGACATTCTCGGTGTGCGGCACCCCGGCATCGATGTGCAGGTGCAGGTGCTGACCTCGCGCGAATCCCTGGTGCGCCTGCAGGACGGCACCCTCGACCTGGGCCTGGTGGCCTTGCCCCAGGGCGCGGTCAAGGGGGTGCAGATCCAGCCCTGGCGCCGCGACCCGATCATGGCTTTCATCCCCAGCAGCTGGGTACCGCCGGCGCGGGTTACGCCGGCCTGGCTGGCCGACCGCGCACTGATCCTCAATGACAACACCACTCAGTTGTCTCGGGTGACCGGCGACTGGTTCGCCAGCGCCGGCCTGCAACCGCAGGCACGCATCCAGCTCAACTACAACGATGCGATCAAAAGCCTGGTGGCCGCCGGCTACGGCGCCACCTTGCTGCCCCACGAAGCCAGCTCGCCGGAGCCGGATGGGCGCCTGTGCATGCGCCCGTTGCGCCCCGGGCTGTGGCGTCACCTGGGCATTGCCAGCCGCGAAGGGCAGGTGGAGCAGAGCACCCGCTTCGTGCTCCAGGTGCTGGTCGAACTGGCGCTGCAGGCCGGTCGCTAGACCAGGCGAATCGCGGTGCCAGGCTGCCACGGGCCTTCGCCCAGGCGCTCCAGGGCCAGGGCCTGGGCCTTGCGTTGCAACTGGTCGAGGTGGCGGTCGCGCTGCTTCTCGGCGTCGACCATGGCTCGCTTGCCGTGCTGCTTGAGCAGGTAGCTGTGAATCTGCTGGATTTCCAGGGTGCGATAGATCGGCGCCACGTCGAGCACCGCCACCAGGCCTGCGCTTGCATGGTCGCGGGTGTTCATCAGCACCTGTGGCCCGCGCGCGCCGATCACCTGGAAGCCCAGGGCCTCGAAGCACTCCACCTTGCCTGGCGCGCAGGCCAGTTCGGCATGGGGGTAGCGTGCGGTCATCTGCTGCAGCAGCGCACGGGCGACACCTTGGCGACGGTGCTGGCTGTGCACGGCGAGGTAGGCGACGGTGCAGGCCTGGGGGTCGTCCTGCAGGGGCAGGTAGAGGAGAAAGCCAATGACGCTGTCCGGATCGTCGACATCGCAGGCGACCACCAGCTCGACCTTGAGCTCACCGGCACCGTTCATGGCATCCAGGTAGCGATGCACTTCAAAGCCGATGCCGTACTGGTAGAGGTTGTACAGCGGGTTGCTCGGGGGGATGCCGACAGCGCTGATGTCGCTGAGGTAGTCGACCACCATCTGCAGGATCTGGCTCTTGATCGACTCCCCGGGCGGGGCGACAAAATGGGTGAGGGCGGGCATCGGGGCAACTCCAGAACAAATAAAGGGCCGGTGATTTGGCTTGGGGTGCAAGTCTACAGGTCTACCGGCCTGCTTGCTTGCGACCTTCCATCTTGCGCCCGGGCCATTGCGCTGAACTTCGGGCAGTGGCGGGCCTCACTTGTTTACAAGGGCGATGTCGCCCGCTGAACCACTGACGGCAGGAACCCGACCATGAGCGTGTCGATTGCATCAACTGTGCAAACCGCGGGGCCATGGGAGGCCCGATCTGCGTTGCAACAACGCTATCAGAACCTGCTCCAGGGGGCGGTGGGCGACAGCCATGAATGGCTCCTCGCGCAACTGCAACGCGCCGAGGCCTTGCCCGATGAGTTGCCAGCCAATCCCGCGGACCTCGGACAGTGGGGCACCCAGCGGGCGGCCGCTGTGGCCCGGCACTATGCCGATTACCTGGCCATCCGCAAAGCTGGCGCGCCACGGCGCTATTTCAGCAACCGCGCCCATGCCTTGTACTTTCTCCAGCAGGTAGCGCCGACCAAGGCGGTGGATGGTGCCTGGTTGTACGGCACCTTGCGTCATTGGCCTGATCCGCGCTTTCACGGTTTGATCCGCACCTACCTGGAGGAACTGGGTGAGGGTGACCCGGCAAGCAACCATGTGCTGATTTATCGTCGCCTGCTCAGCGAGCTGGGTTGTCACCAGGACTTGCCCCTGAGCGCGGAGCATTACCTGCAGGGCACGCTGCAACTGGCCCTGGGCTTGAACACCGAGGCCTTTTTGCCGGAGCTGATCGGCTATAACCTCGGCTACGAGCAGTTGCCCTTGCACTTGTTGATCAGCGCCTACGAGCTGGATGAGCTGGGTATCGATCCGCACTATTTTCGCCTGCATGTGACCATCGACAACGCCAGCAGCGGCCATGCCTGCAAAGCGCTGCAGGCCTTGCGGCAGCTGTGGCCGCAGCAGGGCGGCACGCCGTTCTATCAACGTGTGGCCCGCGGTTATCGCCTCAACGACCTGGGGCCGGGGGCACAGGCGATCATCGACAGCTTCGATCTCGAAGCCGAGTTGCTGGCCTCCCTGGAGCGCAAGCGCGGGTTCGGCCAGCACATGCACTCGGACTACTGTCGCATCGAAGGGCGCACGGTCAATCAATGGCTGGCGCACACCAATCTGCTCAGCGGCTTTCTCGCCGTGTTGCAGCGCAAGGGCTGGATCAGGCGGGACCGGGACCCGGGCCAGAGTCGTTTCTGGCGATTGGTCGACGGACCGGGTGCAGCCATGTTCGGCGTATTCGACCCTTACGAGAAACAGTTGCTGCATGACTGGATCGCTGGCACCTGGCAGCCTCTGGCCAAACCAACGCGCATGCCGACACTCAAGGTCGATCCATTGATCGACGATGAGCAGGAACAGGCCCTGGAGGCAACCCTGCAGGCGCTGCCGCCACAAACCCGCATCGAGCAACTGATCAAGGACATGAGCGGCAACCGCCATGCCTTGCCCCGTGGCCTGTGGGCGACGCGCCGGTTCGCGCAGATGACCGGCTTGCACCGTTAAGGAGCGCACGATGCTACTGGACCAGGTTCAACGTCAGGCCGATCAGGCCCTGCTGCAACTGGGGAGGCGGCTGCAGGCCGACGGCTACCGCTTTACCTGCGTAACGCCCTTGACCCAGCATCGCAACAATATTCGTGCCGGGAACGAACAGGCGCAGACCCTGCGCGATATCTTCGGTTGGAACCGGGCGTTCAACCCGGCCGTGCTATCGGCGGACGAACGGGCGCAGATGCAACGGGCAGGTATCGTCGAACACCTGGGCGACCTCTGGCGCAGCCGGGTGCGCTGGTCGAACCTGGGAACCTTGCTACTGGTGCATTCAAGCTACCCTACCGACAGCGTCGATGCCGTGTTCTTCGGCCCCGACAGTTATCGCTTTGCCCGGGTCATCGAAGCCCACCTGCGTGAGCGTACGACCGCCCTCGACCATGCCGTGGATATCGGCTGCGGTGCCGGCATTGGCGCGTTGCTGATCGCCCGGGCACGGCGTCATGCCCAGGTCTGTGCCCTGGACATCAACCCCCGGGCCTTGCGTCTGACCGCGATCAATGTTGCCCTGGCGCAACTGGCCAATGTCTCGGTGGAGCACAGCGACGTGCTCGATGGCGTGACCGGACGGTTCGACCTGATCGTTGCCAATCCACCCTACATGCTCGATGCCGGCGAACGTGCCTATCGCCATGGTGGTGGCGTCCTGGGCGAACAGCTGTCGCTGCGTATCGTCGAGCAAGCCTTGCCGCGCCTGGCGCCGGGCGGCACCTTGCTGCTGTACACAGGTGTTGCCATGGTCGAGGGCCGTGACCCTTTCCTGGCGCAGGTGCAAGGTACCCTGGTCGATCCGCGCTGGGCCTGGCGCTACGAGGAGCTGGACCCGGATGTGTTTGGCGAACAACTGCTTGAACCCGGCTACCAGCAGGTCGAGCGGATCGCCGCGGTGATGCTGTGCGTGACGCGACGATGACCAGGCCTTGTACCTTCGGCATCGAGGAGGAGTACCTGCTGGTGGAGCTGGCCAGCGGCCAGGCAGTTGCCAGGCCCGGGGCCGGCATCATCGCGCTGTGCCGCCAGGTGCTGGGCGCGCACTTCGCCCAGGAGATGTTCCGCAGTCAGATCGAAGTGGCCTCGCCGGTGTTCGACAGCCTGGCCCAGGCCAGTGATTTCCTCCAGCACCGCCGCAAGCAACTGGCCAGGGCGCTGGCGGCCGAAGGCATCGGACTGCTCGCCGCGGGCAGTCACCCCATGGGCGGCTGGCGCCAACAGCAACCAGCAGACGGGGCGCATCATCGGCAACTGTTCGAGGACTACCAGCAGGTCGCACGCCGAAGCCTGTTGTGTGGCCTGCATATCCATGTCGGGGTGGCGCAAGGCGTTGACCGGATCAGGTTGATCAACCAGTTGCTGCCCTGGACACCCCTGTTGTTGCTGCTCAGCGCATCATCGCCTTTCTGGGAAGGCGAACCCAGCGGCTACCAGAGTTACCGCCGGGTCGCCTGTGGAGAGTGGCCGCACATGGGGCTGCCGGAACGCCTCGGCGACTGGCAGGCCTACCAGCGTTACCTGCAGCTGCTACGCCGTACGGGATCGCTGCGCGAAGACAACGATTTTTGGTGGGCCGTTCGCCCGTCGCGACGCTTCCCTACGGTGGAGTTGCGGATCGCCGATGCCTGTCCCCGGCTTGAGGATGCGCTGTGCATTGCCGGTGTGTTTCGCCGCATGGTCGAACATTGCCTGAACCACCCGCAGGACGCTGCGCTGACCCGTGAGCAGTACTGGATCGCCGGGCAGAACTACTGGCGTGCCATGCGCCATGGGCGCCATGGCCCGTACATCTGTCTGCCGGGTGAGGGGCAGGGCAGTGCGCAGCAATGGCTGGCGCAGGCGCGGCAGCGCTTCGACGCCGGGCCCTGTGACAGCGAGCGCAGTTTTGACCGGGCCGAGCAGATCTTGCGCGAGGGCACCAGTGCCGACTGGCAACTGGCGACGTATGAGCGTTGCCAGCAACGGCCGCAGGGGGCGTTGCTGGCGGTGGTCGAGGGGTTGGTGGCAATGACGGGGTGTTGTTGATCTGCGACCGTGGCGGCCTCATCGCCGGCGATGCCGGCTCCCACATCCCCTGTGGGAACCACCGCTTTTGTGGGAGCTGGCGTAGCCAGCGATAGCCTTACCCCGATCGCTCGCGCTTGCGCAGCGCCGTCACCGTCTCGCCGCCGACCCCCCAGTTGTCGGTGGGCACTTCTTCGATGACCACGAAGGTCGAGGCTGGCGGCTTGTTCAGTACCCGATACAACAGCTCGGTAGTGCCTTCGATCAGCTCGCGTTTCTGTTCGGCGCTGACGCCTTCCTGGGTAACCCGGATGTGTACATAAGGCATGACAGTCTTCCTCCGTTTGCTTACCAGACACCGGTGGCTGAACCGCCGTCCACGGCGATCACGGTACCGGTCACGAATGTCGAGTCGGTCAGGTACAGCACCGCATCGACCACATCCTCGGGCTTGCCGATCTGCCCGGTGGGCGCCAGGGCCTTGAGCGCTTCGCGGGTCTGCGGGTCGTCGCCATGCAGCGGGGTGTCGATGATCCCCGGGGCCACGGCATTGACCTGCACCTGCGCAGGCGCCAGTTCCAGCGCCAGGGCACGTACCGCCTGGTTCAGGCCGCCCTTGATCAGCACCGGCAGCAGCGCCGGCACCTTGCTGTTCGGTTGCAGGGCGATGGAGGCGGTGATCGAGACGATATGCCCGGCGCCATTGGCGGCCATGTGCTGAGCGGCGACCTGCGCCGGGTAGACGAAGCCCTTGAGGTTGGTATCGACGATAGCCTCGATATCGGCCGGCGTGTAGTCGGCCACCGGCTTGGCGATGAAGATGCCGGCGTTGTTGATCAGGATATCCACCTTGCCGAAGGCTTCGATGGCCTGGTCGAACAGCTTGCGTGCGGTCTCGGGCCGGGCGATGTCGCCTTCGACCAGCAGGAAGTTGGCCGGGTTGCCCAGGGACGCCGCAGCCTCTTGCAGGCGGGCCAGGGTGCGGGCGTTGCCGACCACATTGTCGCCGCGCTCAAGGTAGGCCTTGGCGATGGCGAAACCCAGGCCGCTGGAGGCGCCGGTGACGATGACGGTTTTGGCTGTGTGCATGATCGAGTCTCCGTAAAGCCGGGCGACAGGTCCGGCTGATGGAGCTCAGGTTAATTGGCAAGCAGGTCTTGAAAAATGGTGTGAATGTAATTTGAATTGATACCTGGTGTAATCAATGAGGTGCTCATGACCCGGGTATTCGACGATCTGCAACTGGGCAGCATCGAGCTGTTTTGCCTGGCGGCCGAAACCGGCAGCTTTACCGCCGCCGCCAACCAGGCCGGGGTCACGCCGGCGGCGGTCAGCCGTTCGGTGGCGCGCCTGGAAGAGCGCCTGGGCGTGCGATTATTCGTGCGCACCACCCGGCAGATGCGCCTGACCGAGGGCGGACGCGGCTACTACGAGCAGTGCCGGCAGGCGCTGACCCAACTGATCGATGCCGAACGCGAAGTCAGCGGCGCCCAGGCGGTGCCGGCGGGTTTGCTGCGCATCAGCCTGCCCACGCCCTATGCCCATTACCGCCTGCTGCCGCGCCTGCCACAATTTCGCCAGCGCTACCCGCAGGTGCGTATCGACGTGCATGTCAGTAACCGCAATATCGATTTTGCCGAGGAGGGCTACGACCTGGCGATCCGTGGGCGCGCACCGGCCGATTCACGGCTGGTGGCCCGGCGCCTGGAGGAGGCCGAGCTGGTGGTGGTCGCCACCCCCGACTACCTGCGTCGCGCCGGCATCCCAGCCACGCCGGACGACCTGCTCGGGCATGAGTGCATCCAGTTCGAACTGCCCAGCACCGGGCGCACCACGCCCTGGTCGTTCCAGGTCGCAGGCAAGTGGGTCGAAGTGCAGACCTCGGGCAGCTACACCTGCCTGGAGGATTTTCTCGCCACCGCCACCCTGGTGAAATACGGCGCCGGGCTGATGCAGGCCTACCGCTTCACCGTGCAGCAGGAGCTGGACAGCGGCCAACTGGTCGAGGTGCTCGGCGACTATGGCGGCACCTCGCGGCCCTTCATGCTCATCTACCCCCATGCCCGGCATGTGCCGTTGCGGGTCAGGGCGATGATCGATTTTCTGTTGCAGGGCGAGGCTGGGTGAAGCGCGCCCGGTAGTCGCTGGGGGTGACGCCCAGGCGGCGCACGAAGGCCCGGCGAAAGCCGTCGATGTTGGCGTAGCCCACCGCGTCGGCCAGACGCTTCAAGGGGATATCCGACTCTTCGACCAGGCGCCGGGCACTGTCGATGCGCGCCAGCTCCACGAACTCGGCCGGGGTGGAGCCGGCCTCCAGCTTGAACACCCGGGCGAAGTTGCGCTCGCTCATGCCGGCGCGGGCGGCCAGGGCCGGGACGCTGAGGTCGTCCTTGAGGTGGGCCAGTATGTAGGCCTGCACGGCGCTGATGGCCGATTTTTCGGCGGTCTGCGCCGCCAGGTGGGCGCTGAACTGCGACTGGCCACCGGGGCGCTTGAAGAACATCACCATTTCCCGCGCCACCCGCAAGGCCAGCTCGCGGCCGTGGTCTTCCTCGACCATGGCCAGGGCCAGGTCCATGCCCGCAGTCACGCCCGCCGAGGTGTACAGGCTGCCGTCCTTGACATAGATGCTGTCGGCCTCGACCTCGGTGTCGGGGTTTTCCCGGGCCAGGCGCGCGCTGCTGTTCCAGTGGGTGGTCACCCGCCGTCCGCGCAGGATGCCGGCGGCGGCCAGGGCGAAGGCACCGGTGCACACTGAGCCGATGCGTCGTACCGAGCCTGCCTGGCGTTGCAGCCATTGTTGCAGGGCCGGGTTGCCGACGATCTCGTCGATTTGCGGGCCGCCGGCCACCAGCAGGGTATCGAGCCTGGCCTTGTGGGTGTCCACCGTGGCGTCCACCGCCAGGCGCAGGCCGCTGCTGGTCTTGATCAGGCCGGGTTCGGTGCCGATCACCTCGACCCGGTAGGCGCGGGGGTTGCCCAGTTGTTTCGCCGCTTCGGCGAAGACATCGGCGGGGCCGACGATATCCAGCATTTGCACACGGGGAAAAGCCAGAAGGGCGATGCGCATGGGGGTTGTCCGTTGGGGTCGAGAGGTTGGCGGAAAACGTCGTTATGTGGCTATTTCAGCCAAGACGATCATGGCAGAAACTACCCCTAACGACAAATCAAGCCAGGAGTCAGCCGTCATGAACACTGCCACCATTCCCGCCCTGGAGCCTGCTCACAGCCAGGTTGCCAGCAGCGTCTCGATCAAGCACCTGCCGGTCAACCTGTTCGGCTCGGTCATGGGCCTGGCCGGTCTGGGCCTGGCCTGGCGCCTGGCGCACCAGTACTTCGGCGTCAGCCCGCTGATCGGCGAAGCCATCGCCCTGTTCGCCAGTCTGGTGTTCGTGGTGCTCGCTGCAGGTTACCTCACCAAACTGGTACGCCATCGCCAGGCGGTGGTCAACGAGTTCAAGCACCCGATCGCCGGCAACTTCTTCGGCACCATCGTTATTGCCCTGTTGCTGCTGTCGGTGGTGGCAGCGCCCTACAGCGAAGGCTTCGCCCAGCTGTTGTGGAGCGTGGCCAGCCTGCTGGCCGTGGCCCTGGGGGGGCTGGTGCTGTCGCGCTTGCTCAAGGGCAAGCAGGACCTGCAACACGCGGTGCCGGCCTGGCTCATTCCGGGCGTTGCCACCCTCGACATCGCCGTGACCGGTGCGCACATGCCCATGGCCTGGGCGAGCGAGCTGAACCTGCTGGCCATGGCGGTGGGGGCGGCCCTGGCCCTGGTGTTCTTCACCAGCATCTTCCCGCGCCTGGTGCACCAGGACGCCCTGGCCAAGGGCATGGTGCCTTCGCTGATGATCCTGGTGGCGCCGTTTGAAGTGGGCTTTCTGGCCTACACCAACCTGTTCGGCGAGGTCGACCGGTTTGCCGGCATGCTGTTCTACTTCGGCCTGTTCCTGGCCGTGGTGCTGGGCTTCAAGGTGTTTCGCCGCGATGTGCCGTTTGCCCCTTCGTGGTGGGCCATCAGCTTCCCGCTGGCCGCGCTGAGCAATGCCGCCTTCAAATATGCCCATGCCCAGGGCGGAGTGGCACTGCAAGGGCTGGCCTGGGTGATCCTGATCCTGCTGACCATCGCCCTGGCGGTACTGACGGTGAAAACCCTGGCCAGCCTGTTCCGTGGTCAACTGCTCAGCGCCTGATGGCCTGAACCGACGCGAGCCTGCAACGGGCTCGCGTCGTTGCAAGCGGCGGTCACCAAGCCTGCTTTAATGAATCAAGCGATTTTACCCGTCATTGAAGAGAGCGCCCGCCCATGGACCGTCTCACCGCCAAAGACTTCGCCCCCGAACTGCTCGAACTCTACGACTTCTACGCTCACGGCCGGATCAACCGCCGTGAGTTCCTCGACCGCGCGGCGGCCTTCACCTTCGCCGGCATGACCGCCAGTGCCTTGCTGGCGTCGCTGAGCCCGAACTACGCACTGGCCCAGCAGGTACCGGCCTCCGACCCGGATATCCACGCCGAGTACATCACCTATCCCTCGCCCAAGGGCCATGGTCAGGTGCGTGGCTACCTGGTGCGACCGGCCAAGGTCCAGGGCAAGTTGCCCGCCGTGGTGGTGGTGCATGAGAACCGCGGCCTGAACCCTTACATCGAAGACGTGGCCCGGCGCCTGGCCAAGGCTGGCTTCATCGCCCTGGCGCCTGATGGCCTGACGTCGAAAGGCGGCTATCCCGGTGATGACGAGAAGGGCAAGGAACTGCAGGCCGGGATCGACCAGCAGAAGCTGATGAACGACTTCTTCGCCGCCATCGAATGGCTGATGAAGAACGACACCACCACCGGCAAGGTCGGCATCGTCGGCTTCTGCTATGGCGGCGGGGTGGCCAACGCGGCGGCGGTGGCCTACCCCGAACTGGCCGCGGCCGTGTCGTTCTACGGGCGCCAGGCCGATGCCAAGGATGTGCCGAAGATCAAGGCGCCCTTGCTGTTGCACTACGGCGAACTCGATACCCGCATCAACGAAGGCTGGCCGGCCTATGAGCAGGCGCTGAAGGCGGCGGGGACCACCTACGAGGCCTATCTCTACCCCGGTGCCAACCACGGCTTTCACAACGACACCACGCCGCGCTACGACGAGGCGGCAGCCCAGCTGGCGTGGGAGCGGACCCTGGCGTGGTTCCGGCGCTACCTGAAGTAGTTGGCACACATCCGGATACAACCGCTGTTTGCCAAGGTTGCATTGCTCTGCTTGCATGCCTGGTTTACTCGATAGGCCACGTCAGGAGACAGGTGATGAGAACCATGGTGGTAGGGGCAAGCAAGGGACTGGGCCGGGCCTTGATCGAGGGCCTGGGAGAGGCGGGCGACACCCTCATCGGTGTGTCGCGCAGCCGGCCTGAAGGCCTGGTGCCGCGTCCGGGCGTGCAGGTGCAGTGGATCGAGGCCGACCTGGCTCATCCACGGGAGGCGGCGCAGCGCCTGGAGCAGGCGGTGGCCGGGCAGGGTCTCGATACCCTGGTCTACAACCTGGGCATCTGGGAGCGCCGGGCCTTTGCGCCAGACTACGACTTTCTCGCTGACGATGACGCCGAAGTAGAAGCCATCGTCAGCTGCAACATCACTGCGACCCTGTTGCTGATCAAGCGCCTGCTGCCGACCCTGCTGCAAAGCGAGCGGCCACGCATCATCCTCACCGGCTCGACCTCCGGCCTGAGCCAGAGCGGGCGCCCGGAGGTCACCTTCGGTGCCTCCAAGTTCGCCTTGCGCGGTATCGCCGATGCCCTGCGCGAGGGCTACCGCCAGCAGCAGTTGGGCGTGACCTGCCTGAACCTGGGCTACCTCAACACCGACGACCCGCTGGCGACCCCGCGCGAGGAGGCTGCGTTGCGTGGTGAAGGCCAGTTGATTCCGGTGCACGATGTGGTCCAGGTGGTGCGCATGGCCCTGAGCCTGTCCACGGCCTGTTTCGTCAAGGAACTGACCTTGCCGGCCATGGCCGACGAGCGCTTCTGAGCCTCGATAGGGGGCGGACCCTTGTGGGCGCAACTGTCTTTGTGGGAGCTGGCGAAGCCTGCGATCGACTGCGCAGCAATCGCCATCCGGCCACCTCGCTGGATCAGACGTACTGGGGCGCTCTTGTACTGCGGCCGCTTCGCGCCCGATCGCAGCCTGTCGGCAGCTCCCACAGATACCCTGCAATCTTTGTGGGAGCTACCGCCAGGCAACCACTGATCCGCCCCCGGATGCCCCATCGATATGGCGGAGTAGGATGGAAGGCTGCAGTACAAAGCCCCCATTCCCTGGGAGACTCAGCCATGAAGATCGTCGTTATCGGTGGTACTGGCCTGATCGGCACCCAGCTCTGCAACAACCTGCACGCCAAGGGCTACGGCGTACTGGCCGCTTCGCCGAAAACCGGCGTCAACGCCCTCACCGGCGAAGGCCTGGAAAACGCGCTCAAAGGCGCCGATGTGGTCGTGGACGTATCCAACTCACCCTCGTTCGAAGACGCTGCGGTGCTGTCGTTCTTCGAAACCTCCGGGCGCAACCTGTTCGCCGCCGAGAAGCACGCCGGTGTACGTCATCACATCGCGCTGTCGGTGGTAGGCACCGAGCGCATGCTCGAGAGCGGCTACTTTCGCGCCAAGATGGCCCAGGAGAAACTGATCAAGGAAGCGGGTGTGCCTTACACCATCCTGCGTGCCACGCAGTTCTTCGAATTCATGGGGGCGATTGCCTATTCCGGCGCCGACGGTAACTGCGTGCGCCTGACCAATGCCGCCCTGCAACCGATCGCCTCGTCCGATGTCGCCCAGGCGTTGGCCAACCTGGTCGATCAGGGTCCGGCCAATGGCACCCTTGAAGTTGCCGGGCCCGACCGCCAGCCCCTGGTCGAGTTCGTGCGCGCCTACCTGGAGCACAACCGCGATGCCCGCGAGGTGATCGCCGATCCCCAGGCCACCTATTTCGGTGCGCCGATCGATGATCGTTCGCTGACCCCTGACGATAATGCGCTCAAGGGTGGCATGCATTTCCATACCTGGCTGAAAAACACCCCCGTCCAACGTTGATGCGGATCAGGAGCCTGTCATGCGCATTCCTTCGTTGCTTGTGCTTGTAGCCTTGATGGGCGCCACGACGGTGGTGGCCCAGAGTTCGTCAACCAGCGCACCACCACCCACGGTCAAGCCGGTGATGACGCAGGCGCTGCCCGACTACCCGGGCAAGGAAATCCTGGTGCTGGAAGTGGAGTACCCGCCAGGTGGCGCCGACCCGGTGCATCGCCACGACGCCCATGGTGTGGTCTATGTGCTGGAGGGGACGGTGGTGATGGGGGTCAAAGGCGGAAAGGAAGTTACCCTGACGCCCGGGCAGGTGTTTCATGAGGGGCCGGCGGATATCCATACCGTGGGGCGTAATGCCAGCCAGGACAAGCCGGCGAAGTTTGTGGTGTTCCTGCTCAAGGAGACCGGCAAGCCGGCGTTGTTGCCGGCGGATTGATCGGTGATACAGCGGTGATTCACTGCTGTTCCGAAATCGACGGGTCAAACCAGAGCGTTGGCATTTAGGATGATGAGCATATCCATTCCTTGCAGCGGCGCTGCTGGCTGGTTTCGCCCTTTACGGCGACCCACTTTTGACGGGGCAAAAGTGGGCAAAACCCCCTGTCCCTGCATCCGGCCCTACGCTGCGCTTCGGGTTCCCTCCTTCCACCCTTGCTCCCGCGGGGGCGCGCCGAAGGGCCGTCCCTGGCCCTACGGCGCTCGCCGGCCATCCATGGCCGTCGCCCCACTACGCAAGGGTTCCACTCGGCCTCCTGAAGGGACGATCGGTGGCGCCTGGATTATCGCGCGCTTAGAAGCAAGAGCAAAAGCAGAGCGAAGCGCGGGCTTTGCTCTCCGACTTCGCTTTTGCTTTGGTTTTTGCTTTTGCTCTTCGTACATCGTCAGCCCAGACGACACGATTCGTCCCTTCAGGAGGCTGAGCGGAGGTATTGCGTAGCCGGGTGCAGGCCATGGATGGCCTGCAAGCACCGCAGGGCCATGGATGGCCCTTCGGTGCGCCCCGGCGGGAGCAATGCCGGAGGGAAGGGACCCGGAGCGCAGCGTAGGGCCGGATGCAGGGACGTACGGTTTGGCTACTTTGCCAAGACAAAGTAGCCCGCCGTAAGGGCGGAAAGGTGACTCCGCGTCACCCTCGCGAATGGATCAGCTCGCAACACCCCAGACCAATGCGTTGGCACTGAAGACGATGAGCATATCCATTCCCTGCGGCGGTGCTGCTGGCTGGTTTCGCCCTTTACGGCGACCCACTTTTGAGGGCAAAAGTAGGCAAAACCCCTGTCCCAGCATCCGGCCCTTCGCTGCGCTACGGGTTCCCTCGTTACACCCTTGCTCCCGCGGGGGCGCGCCGAAGGGCCGTCCCTGGCCCTGCGGCGCTCGCCGGCCATCCATGGCCGTCGCCCCACTACGCAAGGGTTCCACTCGGCCTCCTGAAGGGACGATTGATGGCGCCTGGAATATCGCGCGCTTAGAAGCAAGAGCAACAGCAAAGCGAAGCGCAGGCTCGGCTTTGCGATTTCGCTTTTGCTTGTGCTTTTCGTGCATCGCCAGACCAGGCGACACGGTACGCCCCGCCGGGAGCAATACCGTAAGGGCGCAAAGGTGACTCCGCGCCACCATGGCAAATGGATATGCACTCACCCCTCAAGGCCAACTCCACTACCGACCACAGCCTTACGCCGCATGCGCTGGGCCACTTTCGCGATCAGTTTGAGAACGATGCCAGCGAACATCGTCGAGAACGCCAGTACATACCACCCCCCCATGGGAATCCGCTTGAAAAACGACAGGCAGAACACCAGCGCAATGACCCACACCCCCATGCTGTGCAGACGCTTCCAGGCCGCCCCCCCGAGCCAGCGCATCGGTGTCTTGAACGAGGTCAGGGTCAGCAACAGGATGAACACATAGCCGAAGGTGCCGGGCAGGCTCGAGGTCACCGTACGCCCGGCCCAGAACAGCGCCGGAAAGTGCTGGGCGTACTGGTAGATCAGCACGCCGTGCACGGCATGGGAGAAAGCAAACGCCAGGCCCAGGTAGCGCCGCTCGCGCAGCAGCCTGCGGGTGCTGTCACCCGGCAGCAGGATCGCCAGCGAAGAGGCCAGGAAGGTCAGCAGGAACAGCGCATACGAACTGCGTGCCGTGGCACGAATGGCGCTGCGCAAACCGTCCGAGCCCAGCGGGTGGGCGGCCAGGGTCAGCGCGGTCATGGCCAGGGTCAGCAGGGCGAGGAGGCCGAACAGCTTCCAGCCCGAAGGCAAGGCGGTGAGTTTCATGGGGTGCTCCGGGTGCAGGGGCGACGACGGAGTGCCGTCGCCTGGTCTGCCCGGGAGTCTTGCAGGGGCGCTTATCTGCAGTGTGTCGGCCGTTGGCGGTTATGTATCGGCGTGTACAACCGCGCTCACGGGGTGGCCGGTCGCAACTCGATCTGCGCGCACAGACCGCCGCCCTCGCGGTTGCTCAAGGTCAGGGTGCCGCCGATGGCCTGGGTCAGTTGCTGGGCGATGGCCAACCCCAGGCCCGTGCCACCGGTGGTGCGGTTGCGCGAGCCTTCGACCCGATAGAAGGGCTTGAGCACTTCATCCAGCTCGTCGGCAGGAATGCCGGGACCGTTGTCCAGCACGCGGATCACCGTGCTGTGGTTGGCGCCATGCTGGACTTCCAGCTGCGCGGCACCGGCGAACTTCAGGGCATTGTCGATCAGGTTCACCAGCACCCGGCGCAAGGCGTGGGGGCGGGTGTTGATCACCGCGCCATTGGTGGCGCCCAGCGCCACCTGCTGGCCGCTGTCCTGGTAGTCGAGCACCAGGCTGTCGAGAAAGGCGTCCAGCTGTACCCGGCAACTGGCCTCGGTGCTGCCGTCGATGCTGCGGGCATAGGCCACGCCTTCGCGCACCAGGTGCTCCATGGCTTCCAGGTCGCTCCAGAGCTTGTCTTTTTCCGTGGAGGCGTCCATCACCTCGACCCGCAGCTTCATCCGCGTGATGGGGGTTTGCAGGTCGTGGGAGATGGCCGCCAGCAGCTGCATGCGCTCTTTGAGGTAGGCGGCGATGCGCGATTGCAGCGAGTTGAACGCCACCGCCGCGTAACGCACCTCACGCGGGCCGCTTTCATCCAGCTCCGGGCCTGGGGCGTTGGGATCGAGGCTGTCCACCGCGTGGGCCAGGCGGGTCAACGGGCCGATGGCGGTCTTCACCGCCAGCCAGGTACACAGCAGCAACAGCGCCAGCTGGATCAGCAAGACCACCGGCAGCCAGGTCGACAGCGGCACCGATGCCGGGGTGACGTCCACGGTCAGCGGGTTGCCATCGGCCAGGCGCAGGTGCACCTGAAAATGCGGGCGTGGGCCTGGAATGCTCTGGTAGTCCAGCCGGTACTGGCTGCCGATGGCCTTGTCGATGGACTGTGCGGCCATCGGCGCATCGGCCAGTTTCAGGGGCTGGCCCGGTTTGCCGCTGTCCAGGCGATAGCGGTAGTTGCGCCGCTCCAGGCGGGGCAGCCAGGCCGCGCGTTCGGCCGCAGGCAAGCGGTCGAGGATGGCCACCGAGGTGGACACGTCCTGCTCCAGGTTGCCCAGCATCATCGAGCGGGAACTGACGTAGCGCTCGTAGAACTGGAAGCTGAACGACAACCCGTAGGCCAGCACCAGGCCGGTGAAGAAGATCAGTGCCAGGCGCGAGGCCAGGGTGCGCGGCCAGCGCAATTGCACACTCATGATGACGACTCGACCAGTTGCACCGGCAGCGAGAACACATAGCCTTCGCTGCGCACCGTCTTGATATAGGCCGGCTCGCGGGCGTCATCCAGCAGGCGCTGGCGCAGGCGGCTGACCAGCAGGTCGATGGAGCGGTCGAAGATGTCCGCCTCGCGGCCCTGGGTGAGGTTGAGCAACTGTTCGCGACTGAGCACCCGCTGCGGATGGTCGAGGAACACCCGCAGCAGGCGGTACTCGGCGCCGCTCAGGGCCACCAGGGTGCCCTCGGCGTCGAGCAGGTGGCGCGCCGTGGTGTCCAGGCGCCAGTGGCCGAAGGCGATCAGCCGGCTGCTTTCGGTGATGCTCAGGTTCGGCGGCAGCATGCGCGTGCGGCGCAGCACGGCGTTGATCCGCGCCAGCAGTTCGCGGGCCGAGAAGGGCTTGGTCAGGTAGTCGTCGGCGCCCATTTCCAGGCCGATGATGCGGTCGGTTTCGTCGTTGCGGGCGGTCAGCATCAGCACCGGCGTGGCCTTGTGCTTGCCGGCGCGCAGTTCGCGGCACAGTACCAGGCCGTCGTCGCCGGGCATCATGATGTCCAGTACGATCAGGTCGACCGTATTGGATTCGAGAAAGGCGCGCATCTGCCGGCCATCGGCGACGATGGTGGTGCGCAGCCCGTTCTTTTTCAGGTAGTTGCCTACCAGCTCTCTGATTTCGCGATCGTCGTCGACGATCAGCACATGATCGACATGATCCATGCCCGGCTCCTGTTCAAGCGCTCTGGCGCCAGTGTACAGAGCCCGGTGGCGCTTGCCTGCCGGGGTTTGTATTGCAGTGTATCTGCTTGGGCGACAGATACCTGCTGAAGCAATGCGCGCTGATCCGGACACATCGCCGATACCTGCTGCGCCTCAAATAGGTCTCATCGGGAAGGGCTGTTCCTCCCCGGCAACAGGGTGAAGCCTCACCCGGGAGACGCGAGATGAACTTCAAGACCCTGGCCCGCATCGGCCTGTTCGCCACCCTCGGCCTGGGCGCCTTCAGTGCCTTTGCCGACACCACGCAACCGGTGCCCAGCTACCATTACGGCCAGCACCTGGATGTGAAGAAAGTGCTGTCGATCCATGACGACAACGCCAGCCAATGCGGGATCGTCACCGCGCAGATGGACTACCTGGACTCGAAGGGGCAGCCCCATAGCGTGAAATACCAGACCTACGCCACCGGTGCCTGCCACGAAGGCGGCTAAGCGCCTCAAGGAGAGAGAACGTCATGGCATTGTTCACAACCCTCGGCGGCGCCCTGCGCCGCCTGAACCCGGCGCGCCGCCGCGCCGCTATCGTCGCCACGCTGGCCCTTGCAGTGGTCGCCCTGGGCCTGGGTGGGCGGCTGTTCGCAGGCAGCTCGCAACTGGACAGCCTGGGGCCGATGCCCGAGCTCGACGGCGCCGTGCAATGGCTCAACTCGCCGCCGCTGGACCGCGAGGCGCTCAAGGGCAAGGTGGTGCTGGTGGACTTCTGGACCTACGACTGCATCAACTGCCGGCGCAGCCTGCCGTACGTCAACCAGTGGGCCAAGCGCTATGCCGACAAGGGCCTGGTGGTGATCGGCGTGCACACCCCGGAGTACGACTATGAAAACGATATCGGCAACGTTCGCGAGCAGGTGAAGAAGCTCGGCATCGAGTACCCGGTGGCCATCGACAACCGCTACACGATCTGGAACGCCTTCTCCAACCAGTTCTGGCCGGCGCACTACTTCGTCGATGCCCGCGGCCAGGTGCGCTATGTGCACTTCGGCGAAGGCGCGTACGACACCCAGGAGCAGGTGATCCAGCAGTTGCTGGCCGAATTGCCAGGGCAGGCGGGTGCTGCTCAGTCCCCCGCGAATTAGCCTGTGGTCAGGGCTGCAGACAGCCGTAGCATGGCGGCTTCGATCTCGCGCTCGGTCAGCGAGGCGTAGCCCAGCAGCCAGCCCTGGCGCTTGTGCTCGCCCTGGTACAGGCGGCTGAGGCCCGGCAACTGCACGCCGGCCCTGGCGGCCAGGTCGATGCTGTGCGCTTCGGACCAGCCCGGTTCCAGCAGGCAGGGGATCTGCAGGCCGCCCGGCGGGCGCAAGGCCGTGACGATGCCGGGCAAGTGCCTGGCGATGGCGTCGAGCAGGTAGCTGCGCCGTTGCCCGTAGAGTTTGCGCATGGCCCGTACATGGGCGTTGTAGTGGCCGTCCTCCATGAAGCGCGCCAGGGTCAGCTGGAGTATCTGCGGCGTGTGTCCGTCGACGATGCTGCGGGCATGGCTGAAGGGTTTGACCAGCTCCGGCGGCAGTACCATGTAGCCCATGCGCAGCCCCGGAAACAGGGTCTTGCTGAAGGTGCCGATGTACAGCGTGCGCTGCTGCTGATCGAGGCCCTGGACACAGGCGGTGGGCAGGCCGTCGTAGTGGAACTCGCTGTCGTAGTCGTCTTCGATGATCCACTTGCGCTGCTGCGCGGACCAGTTGATCAGCTCCAGTCGGCGCTCCAGGCTCAGGGTGGCGCCGGTGGGGTACTGGTGCGACGGGGTGACGTACACGCAGGCGGCGCCACTGCGGTCGGCACGCAGCAGGTCGGTGCGGATGCCCTGGGCGTCGACGTCGATGGGCACGACCCGGGCTTCGGCGGCTTCGAAGGCCTTCCTGGCACCAAAGTAGCCGGGGTTCTCCAGCAGGATCGGCTTGCCCGCATCGACCAGCAGCTGCGCACAGAGGAACAGCGCCTGGCGCGTGCTGCTCAGCACCAGCACCTGCTCGGGAGCCACCCGGGCGCCGCGCTCCAGGTTCAGGTACACGGCGATGGCCTTGCGCAGCGGCTCGGCGCCCTGGGGGTCGCCGTGCAGCAGGACATGGCCACGGTAGTCCTTCATCGCCTGGCGTTGCAGGCGCTCCCACACGGCGGTGGGGAAGGAGCGGGTTTCCGGCAGGCCGGTGGCGAACGCCTTGATGGTGGTCTGGTCGGCGACGCCGCCGCTGTCGAAGATCATCCGCCCGCGCAGGCTCAGGCCCTGGCCCGCTGCTGGGGGCTCGGGCCGGTGACCGCGGGGCTTGCTGCGCCGGCGTGAGGCGCCGCGCAGTTCGTTGCCCAGCGCTTCGGACACATAGCTGCCCGAGCCCTTGCGGCGCAGGATGTAGCCGTCGCGCTGCAACTGCACATAAGCGTTTTCGACGGTATCGCGGGCCACGCCGAGGCGGGTTGCCAGGGTTCGGGTCGCCGGCAGTTTCACCCCGGGGGCGAGGGCACCGTCGAGGATCAGCGCGCGCAGGGCACGCTGGATCCGCTGGTGCAGGTCCAGGCGTGCGAACTCGGCATCGTTGAGGCGAATCTTCAGGGTTTCAAGCTCGAACGCAATGGCCATGTGGTCTGCCGTTGGTGGGTAAACGGAGCGGATCAGGCAGGCCAGTTTAGGCGTAGAGCCACGCTTGCGTCACGCGCTGCGCGGGGAGGCAGTGTCCTGTCGTTCTCAAGTGTTGTGCACCTGCTGATCGCCGATGGGATGCTTGCTGGCGGGCGCGCTAGAATGGGCGATCCCGTCCCCCCGTAACGAGGTTACCTGTGAAATACGCCATTGCCCTGCTGCTGAGCCTTGCGCCGTTGCTGACCAGTGCTGCCCAGGTCGGCGAGCACCTCAAACCCTGGACCTTGCTCGACCAGTATGACCAGGCCTATAGCCTCAACGAGCAGACCCGCATCCTGCTGGTGGCGCGCAACATGGACGGCGCCAAGCTGGTCAAGGCGGCCCTGGCCGAGCGCCCCAAGGGCTACCTGGAGGCGCGGGGGGCGGTGTTCGTCGCCGATATCCAGCGCATGCCGGCGCTGATCTCGAAACTGTTCGCCATTCCGGCCATGCGTGACTACAGCTACCGCGTGCTGCTCGATCGCGAGGGCAGTGTGGCCAGCCGTTATGCCGGTGCCGAGGACACCGTGCTGTGGCTGCAACTGGACAAGGGCCAGGTAGTGGCAGAGCACGAATACGCCACGGCCCAAGCGCTGCGCCAGGCGCTGGAACAAGCCGTAGGAGCGGGCTTGCCCCGCGATTGACCGCACCACTGTATCGCGGGGCAAGCCCGCTCCTACAGGTCAGAGGCTGATCGGCACCTGCAGGGTCGACTTCACCCGCTCCAGTACCACGATGGTCCTGAACCATTTCACATTGGGGTTATCGTGGAACAGGCGCTGGGCCAGGGCCTGGTACTGGCTCATGCTCGCCACCGTCAGCACCAGCATGAAGTCGGCGTCGCCGGTGACGTAGTAGCACTGCTGGATCTCGGGCCCGGAGAAGGTCTGCTTCATCAGCTCAAGGTCCGCCGACTGGGTGCGGTCGGCGTGCACCTCGACCATCAGGGTGATCACCTGGCCGACCTTTTCCGGGTCGATCACCGCGGTGCTGGCCTGGATGAAACCGGCTTTCTTCAGCCGCTGGATGCGCCGCTGCACCGAGGCCGTGGACAGGTGCACCTGTTCGGCCAGGGTGCGCAGCGGCAGGCTGTTGTCCTGCTGCAGGGCATCGAGCAGGGCGAGGTCGAAGTCGTCGAGTGCAGGTTTTGCGTGCAAGATTTTCTCATCCAGGCAGTGAAAAACGAGGGCACTTCTCAGCAGCGATGCAATAAATTACCACGCATCGACTCCCCACAAGAAGAACGCCGCCATGGACCCTCGTACCTCACCCAACGCCACCCTCGGTGTGCTGCTCAACGTCCTGGCGTCGGTGCTGTTCGCCGTGATGTACGCCTACACCAGCCTGCTCGCACCCCTGGAGGGCGAGGAAATCTACGGCTGGCGGATCCTCCTGACCGTGCCCTGCCTGACCCTGATGGTGATCGCCAGCGGCCACTGGCACGAGGTGCGCACCCTGTTCGCCCGCGTGCTGCGCGAGCGTCTGTTCTGGGCGGTGCGCCTGCTGTCGGCAGCCCTGCTCGGGGTGCAGCTGTGGCTGTTCATGTGGGCGCCGGTCAATGGCTACGGCCTGGACGTGTCGCTGGGCTACTTCATCATGCCGCTGACCATGGTGGTGCTCGGCCGCCTGGCCTTCAACGACAGCATCAGCCGCCTGCAACTGCTGGCCTGCGCGCTGGCGGCGGTGGGCATCATCAACCAGGTCGCCATCGCCAAGGCCATTACCTGGCCGGTGCTGGCGGTGGGGCTGGGGTACCCGTTGTACTTCTGGCTGCGCCGGGTCAGCGACAGCAACACCATGGGCGGCCTGTGGTTCGACATGACCCTGAGCCTGCCGGTCAGTCTGTGGCTGGTGCTCAAGGGCGGCGTGGTGCTCGAGGTGGCCGGCAGTGGTTCGAGCTTGCCCTGGCTGGTGCTGGGCCTGGGGGCGATCAGCGCCTCGGCCCTGGCCTTGCAGGCACTGTCGGGGCCACGCCTGAACCTGACCCTGTTCGGCCTCTTGGTGTATGTCGAACCGGTGCTGCTGGTGCTGGCCGCGATCCTGCTCGGTGAAAGCATCGCCCCGGCCCAGTGGCCGACCTACATCGCCATCTGGCTGGCGGTGCTGGTGCTGGTGGTGGAGGGCGGCCTGAGCCTCAATGGCAGCCGCCGCAGTTACTCGCCCAGCCGTTGCTCGCGTGAAGGCGGGTAGCCGAAGTAGGCGCTGTAGCACTTGCTGAAATGCGAAACCGAGACGAAGCCACAGGCGATTGCCACATCCATCAGCGGCAGGTCGGAATACTGCAGCAGGCGCCGGCTCTTGGTGATGCGCAGTTCCATGTAGTAGCGGCTGGGCGAGGTGCCCAGCTGGGCCTGGAACAGGCGGTCGATCTGCCGTCGCGAGCGACCGCTGTAGGTGGCCAGCTGGTCCAGGCTCAGGGTTTCTTCCAGGTTGTTTTCCATCAGCTCGACGATGGTGCGCAGCGGTACGCTCATGGATTTCTTCGAGCTGCTGTCGACCCGGCGAAAGCGCGCCCCGGAAAACGCCAGGATCTCCTCGACACCGGCCGCCAGGGCTTCACCCTGCTGCAGCTTGAGCAGTGCCAGCATCATCTCCAGCGCACCGTTGGGGCTGGCGGCGGTCAGGCGGTCGCGGTCCAGCACGAAGCTGGCCGGGGTGATGCTGCTTTGCGGGCTGCGCTCGGCCAGGCTGGCGCGCTGCTCCGGGTGGATAGTGCAGCTGTAGCCGTCCAGCACCCCGGCGCGACCGAGAAAGTAGGCGCCGTTCCACAGACCGCCGAGGGCCAGCCCGTGGTCGGCGGCATCACTGAGCAGCTTGTCCAGTTCCGGGTACTTGAGCGGCGTGCGCAGGCCGCCGCAGACCACCAGCAGGTCCAGCGCCGGTCGCTCGAACGGCGTTGCATAGATCTCCAGGCCCAGGTCGCTGGTGACCCGTTCGCTGCCCAGCGACAGCGGGGTGATGCTGAACAGGTTGTTCTGCAGCAGGTTGGCGGTGACCAGCACATCCATGGCCACGGTGAAGCTGGCCATGGAGAAGTTTTCCAGCAACAGGAAGCCCACGCGGTAGGCGGGTGCGGAGGCCGCCTCGGGGTGCTTGAGGTTCAGCATGTTTGTTGTACTGGTTTTCTTGCTGAAGTGGCGAGGGGTGGGCAATTTGGGCTCCGCAGGGCAAGGGGGACTACGTGTTCGAATGATGCCAGATATTGAGGGTTGCGACTGCTGGTCCGTCGAACGCAGGCTTCGCCAGCTCCCACAGCAGAGCAGTACGGCCCCATACCTTGTGGGAGCCTGCGATCGACCGCGAAGCGGTCGCTTGCTGTAACCTGCCAGCAAACCCCAGGAGCCCACCGCCATGCTCGGCCAGCCCTTCCACCCCTGCCAGGCCCTCGCCGACACCTTGCTGCCTCACCTGCCCGACAGCAGGGGCGACGGCTCCCACGACCTTGCGCACATTCATCGAGTATGGACCAACGCCCGGGCCATTCAGGCCGAGGAGGGTGGCGACCTGGACATCCTGCTGGCCGCGACCTTGCTGCACGACTGCGTGGTGGTGGAAAAAAACTCGCCGCTACGCAGCAAGGCCTCGACCCTGTCCGCCGAGAAGGCCTCGGCAATCCTCGGCGAAGAAGGCTGGCCCGCCGCACGCGTGCAGGCTGTTGCCCACGCCGTACAGACCCACAGCTTTTCCGCAGGCCTGCTCCCCACCAGCCTTGAAGCGAAGATCCTGCAGGACAGCGACCGCCTCGACGCCATCGGCCTGGTGGGTGTGGCCCGCTGTTTCTACGTGGCCGGGCGCAATGGCAGCGCCCTGTACGACTTCACCAACCCCTACGCCGAGGGGCGCGATCATGATGATAGCCGCTACGCTATCGAGCACTTTCACACCAAACTGCTAAAACTGGCCTCAGGGTTTCAAACCGCAGCGGGCGCACGCATGGCCGCTGAGCGCCACCAACGCCTGGAGCACTTCCTGGGGAACTTCATGCACGAGATCGCGCCCAACGACACCTGACGCCCATTGCCGAGCCACGCCATGCCCACATCCCACCTGGACCCGCTGCGCAAGGTGATCGAGCAACTGCCGGTCACGCCCCCGCCTGCACCCTGGCAGCTCAAGGCGCGGCTTACGGTGGCCGGTCTTCTGGAAGTGGGTTTCGACCGTGACAGCGAACTGCTGCTGATCGCCTCGAGCGCCGGCCGCAGCGTGATCGATTGCCGCAGCGGCGAACGGGTCGCCCGCGATCGCACCGACAACCTGGGCAGCGACCGCCACCTGGAAACCCGCGGCATCGGCCCGTTGCAGGATCGGGTCATCCGCATGGCCGGCATCAATGGTGGCGGCCTGCCGGTGGCCACGGCCGATGGCTGGATGATCGAGGACATCACCCTGGCCTGGCCTGCGCAGCACCTGCTGCTGGTCGAGCCCGGCTCCTGGCTGCACGGCGCCCGCTATCACCGGCCGGCGGTGTTCCACAAACTGGCGGTGGAGCTGGAGGTGCGGGCGTTCGGGTTTTCCTATAGCGGGTTGAGTCTGGTGATTGCCAGTGGGGGGGAGGTGGTGGTGTTTGGGCGGTGAAAAAGACTTCCCAATCCTTCCGATACGCGCTCAAGCTGCTCAAGCGTGAGAAAAATCAGCAGTCCGGTAGTAATGCCAAGTCATGTCAATTGCTCCTGCAAGCCAATCTCATTCTGGAGATTCATTGTCGGCAATCCCGTACTTGTCCTGCGGCATCAAGCGCGCTTGCTTCGTGATTCCAGGCTCAATCCGATAATGCTGCCCGCCACTCGTGCAGTAGGCTTTGAATCCATGTAGCGAACACGCCAAGTCTGGTTTGGCTAGGCCTTTGAACAGTGTTGGGCGTGATCCATCCAGGAAGAGCAGATCATCTCCGACCTTGATCAAAAGCGGTTGCCGGCTGGCCCGATCTCGACAGGTAAAGGATTCGTCGTCTGCGCAGGAAAGCGCCAACCTTGTTGCTTGGGATAGCTCAAAAAACGGAAGTGGCCATCCATTGATGAAGAGGTGATGGGCGTCACGGGCAAAGGAGTAATTTTTCCAATGCTCGGCAGTGCCGGTTGGAAAGAACACCTCGAAGGTCGCAGGGGCCGCACCTTCAATCCTGTCCGAGTTGTAGTACGCGGCGGTACGGTCCACCGCATAACGACTCAGCTCATCGAGCTGTGACGGCGTCAACACAGCGGGCGTTGCCGGGGCCATGCGGAAGTTTGCACCATCGCGGCTTACTAGCCAGAATTTGCGCGTCTCATACGTGTTGTGGATCTGCAAGCTGCTCGGCAACCAGCAGACTGGAATCAATACTTGCCCTATTGAGCCCACGCCTCGTCCGGAGCACGGACTGCTGCGCGTGGAGGTCGCTGATGTCCAGTATGCAGAGCCGTTTGCGACGACAAATCCGTAATTTCGTTCGAGCGTAGTGTGCTTGCTGCATGCCCTGGTCCTGGCTGGTGATTGCCGGGTTGCAATGGCCTCTCTAACGCTAATCTCAAACCATTGTTCTTTGCAGTCGTAACGTTCAAAGGCTTGGCAATATCCCGATAGCCAAAGCAGGCCTGTAACTGTAATCCGCCGAGCGAGTGTGGTCAGGAGGCGGCGGTAATCGGTAGCGCTTACCGCTCCTGGTTTAACCGGATCAACGGAAATGCTACAACCATGGCCGCTTGGAACTGCATGGGATGGCTTGGTTGGGTAATGCTCAGGCCCCATCAAAATTCTCCGTTTGCTGTTTTCGTGCCGGCCGTGCCCCTGACAGGAAACAGGCTGACGCTGGGCATCGAACCGCCAGCATGGGTATTTCCCTGGTCTGTTTGAACAGGCGAATGTCGCAACTCCTTAGCGGGGCTTAGGTGCAGCGACCGGGGTGAAATGTAGGGAAGCAGGCAGCGGTCGACCGGTGATAGGGTCGAGTTGTTTGTCGTTGGCCAGTTTGCGGATCAGCGTCTCGTCGGGCTTTGGCGGCGGAACGTTGGCCAAGCGCTCTTCCAGCCATTGTAGCTTGCCGTCCCAGGGCGGCAGCTTGACCGGAGGCAGGGGGACGATTTCGTTGATTTCGGGGACTTTGGGGTTGGCGTAGGAATAGCCTGCTAACACATTCCAGATTTTCTCGTAGCGATCGGCACGCTCATCATCTTTTTGCTGAGATAAATAATCTATTACATCGTCCGGTTGAGGAACACGAAAAGCATCGGACAAACGAGAAGCTGCGCTCTCGTGTCCTGCAGCTACACCTAGTTGGAATACTTCAAGTGCATCTTGGTATTGCCTCATTCCCTTTAAGTTGACCCCTAAAGCTACAGTCGCTTTTCCATGACCTTGCTCCGCAGCACACCGGTGCATCCGGCGGGCAATATCGGGAGCGATATCGCTCGGTGCCAGCTTTTCTGCAATGTAATATTGCGCTTCGGCGTTACCTTCATCTGCTGCCTTGCGGTAGTAGCGCAGCGCCATTTCTTGGTCTTGCTTCAAGCCAGCCGAACCTTGTTGCAAGAAGATGGCAACAAAGTAATAGCCTGTTGCCACACCTGCGTCGATTAACTGCTGACTAAGGCGAAGGTTTTCAGCGCCACGAAGTTTGAAATGACCGCGTATGGCACCGTTCTGCAGGTTGATGCTGGCTTTATGATGACCCTGCTCAGTAGCGATGCGGTATAACCTCTCGATCTGCTCGTCGACGCTCTTGTCCTGGTTGAGCTGATTGTTCTTTTGCAACCAGCGTGCGTGCTGGAAGAGGATGTCAGCCTCAGCTGGTGGCGCAGGTATTCTTTCGTGCACACAGCTGAAAGCGAGCTTGGCATTGATAGTACCGAGGGCGGGCACCGCTACATGTTTTTTCGCTTGGACCAAAGCATTGCCGTTGTCACAAGCAGCCAGCAACAGGCTTGAAAGTAGAAGGCCCCGGCGCATCAGGTTATGCCTTCCAGGGCGGTTTTCACGCTTCACCATAGAAGCACCAACGGATCGTTTCTTCGTTTGTCGTAACCCTGTCAGAAAGCGGCCAAAGGCGTCGGTGGCTACGCTGAACCACCAGCTTGGGCATCGACTCGCCTTGTTTGAACAGGCGAATGCCACCATCGCTGGCGGAAGCTGCATACCCGAATGTCAGACCAACAGCTTCCCAGTAGCCGCTCTGTGGACAGGCTTGGCCGCTGTTGCACATTAGAGGGACCCCCGTGGCCTTGATGAAATGGGGGGAGGCAGGCAACGGCCGACCGGTGGCGGGGTCGAGTTGTTTTTCGTTGGCCAGTTTGCGGATCAGGGCCTCGTCGGGCTTTGGTGGCGGGACGTTGGCCAGGCGCTCTTCCAGCCATTGCAGCTTGCCGTCCCAGGGCGGCAGCTTGGCCGGAGGCAGGGGAACGATTTCGTTGATTTCGGGGACTTTGGGGTCGGCGTAGGAGTAGTTGGCGAGGATGCGCCAGATTTTTTTGTAGCGGTCGGCGCGCTCAAGATCCTCTTGTTGGCCGAAGTAGTGCAGATCATCTGACGGATCCGGTCCGCGAAAACCGTCGTCCAAGTAGCCGGCAGCACTTTCGTCGCCTGCGGCTACACCCATTTGTAATACTTCCAGAGCCTCTTGAAAATTGCCCTTTGTCTGCAAGTTCACAGCTAGTGCTACAGCCGCTTTACCATGCCCTTGTTCTGCTGCACAACGGCGCATCTGACGAGCAATGTCCGGAGCTATACGGACTGGAGCCAATTTTTCGGCAACATTATATTGCGCTTGTGCGTTCCCCTCATCAGCTGCCTTTCGAAAGTAACGCAGAGCCATTTCCGAGTCCTGCTTTAATCCGGCGGAGCCTTGTTGTAGAAAGTACGCTACAAATAGGTAACCGGTGGCCACGTTTGCACCGATCAGTTGCTCGCTCAAGCGTAACTGCTCTTTACCCCGCACCTGGAAGTGGCCGCGCATGGCGCCATTTTGTAAATTGATATTGGCCTTGTAATGATAATGTTCAGTAGCAATGCGATACAGCCGCTCTATCTCAGCGTCGACGCTTTTTTCCTGCTTGAGCTGATTGTTTTTTTTGCAGCCAGCGTGCATGCTGGAATAGAATGTCGGCCTCATTTGGGGGGGGGATTTGCTCGTGTTTGCAGGTAAATGACAGTTTTGTTTTAATCTCAGTAAGCGGATCCATCACAGCGCCTTTCTTCGAGTGGGTTAAATCAAGGCCGGCATCACAGGCAGCCAACAGTAAAAATGAACACAATGGAATCCAACGCATCAGTCGAGGTTCTTCAGGATTGCTTCGTTGTAAATGAATTCAATCAAAGGGGCGTAAGGTGAAAATTCTTCCTTTTTATAGTCCTTATTTTTATTGATTATTACCTGCCACTCTTTGAATGCCTCTGCCGGATCATCCTGTGCTCCCTTATTATCGGTATGCAACCTCCACAACTCCCGCCGCAACGCCTGAGTCTCACTCGCCCACTCATGGGCAATATTCAACTCACTATCGACCAGCATGCTGCGCTCATTGATATTGGCCGAGCCGAGGGTGGTGAACACATCGTTGACGATCATCAACTTGGAGTGGATGTACACCGGCATCCAGGGTTTTCCGGCGGGCGAGTCGGGGGCGACCAGGGAGCACACATGGATCTTCAGGCCAGGGATCGGCTCCGGGGTGATGGTGCTTTCTTCGATTTCCCTGATCTTGTCCTTGAGGACGGCTTGCCGCCAACGACTATCGTCGAAACGTTGCTGCCGGGCGTCTTTGGCCTTGCCGCTCGCGTCACCACCACCTAGCGCATCGGTGAGGCTCGTCAGGGTGATCAGGGCCTGCATTTCAAGCATCTCGGCCAGGGTCATTGCCTCTTTGTCTGCCTGGGCCTGCACCTGCTCGATGCGTCGCAATTTGGTGACCTGGGGCATGGTGTCGGCGCGACCGAGGCTTTCCAGCATGCGCTGGGTGTTCACCGTCCCTGCGCCAATGCCGTCGTCGGTGGCGTTGGTAATCACGAACAGGTGCAAGGCGCCGTGCAGGCCGGGATCGCGTCCTGCGCGGGTCTGGACGGCGGCCGCTTGCTTGATCGCCTCGGCCAGGGGCGGCCAGCGAAAGTACTGGTTCTCGATGTAGATGAACTGGGTCGCGTTGTTGATGGCCTTGAAGTGCAGTGCCTGGATATCGCACTTGCCGTCCTGTGGCTGGGTGCGGACCAGTTGCACGAGTTGCTCGGTGGCCCCGGGCATGCATTGAAGTTGCGGCCCGACTTGCCTGGCCTGGCGCAAGGCGAACAGGTCTTCGCCGGTCTCCTTGCGCCAGGCCGTGGCGAAGTTGTGGTGCAGGTGTTCGAGGATCGGCCCGCTGACCCGGCTGGAAATATCCTGGCGGGGCGTGTCGCCCCGTGGGCCTCGGTTGGGGGCAGGCTTGGCGTCTTCCGAGCGGTTCAGCGCTGAGTGATCGTCGGTGTCCCAGTACTCGTCAAGCATGTTGTGGCCCATGACGAAGCCGACAGCACTGTCCTCCAGCTCGTAGTCGACCAGCACAGCCTTTTGATGATGGGTCGGTGCGATGGTCATGGCGAAATTGGTGTCAAGGCTGAGCTGCGGATCAAGGCTTTTGTAGCGTGCCTGGTAGGCAATTTCGGCCCGCTCGAAGAGGCTGAAGCCACGACCGACGAACACCGGAATGTTCCGCTCTGCACGAAGCGCTGCGGCCATGTTGTCGGGCATGGCGCAGAGGTTGAACCATTCGCGGTCATAGGCGTATTGCTCCTGTGTAGAGCGTTGCAACGCCCGATCCCAAAGGCGGAACGGTCCCTTGCCGGGCAGGTTGGCTTCGCCACCAATCCCGGCACTGTTGAACGGAAATTCCCAGCCGAGGATACGCACCGCCACCCCTTTGCGGGCTTTGGCCATCAGCAGTTCGCCAATGCAGGGGGCGCTGCCGTCCCTGATGAAGTACATCGATGGCTGGAAGCCCCAGCAGATGATGTCGATGGACTTTTTCGCCTGGGCAATGGCCTGGTGCACGGCCCTGAAGGCGACTTCGCCATTGATCAGGGGCTCAAAGGCCGCCGCCGCCGGAGGGTATTCGGTGTTGATCAAGTACCAGGGCGATGAACACGTCGCCTGCTGGGTGTGCTGGAGTGCAAGTGGCACAACGATCTCGGGCTGACTCATTGTGTCTTTCCTTTTTTAGTCGCTGAATTTTCCATAACTGCGGCATACAAGCCGCGGTGGTCCGTATGCGAGTCGGGTTGGCTCAACTCGGCATCGGGTTGCGAGGGATGGTTGTGTAACCCCTGATTGGCCAGGTGCCCTTGCTCGACATTGCTGTACTCGTCCGGCACCGGTATGCGGAAGGTCACGCCATTGGCCATCTGCAAGTGGTAGTGACGGGTCACCACCTGATGTTCGATCGACAGTTGCCCGCTGGCGTCCAGCACGCCTTTCTGCAATACGCCGCCGTCGGCGACGAGGGTGTAGGGCATGCCGGCCCAGGCCGCGTGTGGGGCATTGGGGGCCTGGGGGATGTTCAGCTTTACGCGTTGCGGCTGCACCTGGCGCTTGGGGTAGTCCGGGTGCGTGGCGGTCATGCTCGCCGGGCCGCTGTAGTCGAAGTGCGCCGACTTGACCGCGTAGTCGCCCGCCGTGCCCGATTCGATGCGGCCGGCATCGAGGGTGATGTAGCTGCCACCGGCATTGAGGGTGATCTTTTTCTTCGCCGTGAGGCGGATCTCGTCTTCGCTGCTGATGATCTCCAGGCCATGGCGGGCCAGCAGTTGCAGGCTGTCGTTCTGCGCCTGGACACAGACCGGGCCCTGGTTGGCCACCAGCTTGATCCCCAGCTTGCGCACGAACAGGCTCAGGCCCTGGCCGACGCCGATGAACAGGCGCTTGACCACGCTGAGGTCGGCGGCGCCGCCGGCGTTGAGCATCAGGTTGTGCCGGGCCGCCAGTTGCAGGTGCGCGCCGCTGGTGAGGGCAATACCCTGTGGCGCGCTGAGCAGCAGCACCGAGGCCTTGAGCTCGTCGAGCTGCTCGCGCAGCAGGGCGATCTGCGCGGCCACGTCGGCCGGTTCGGCCTGGCTGGCCTGGGCATCGACGCTGAGCGCTTGCAGTTGCTCGCCGGCCTGTTGCAGCCGCTCCCGTGCCGCGTTCATTTCCAGCACCGGGCCCTGGGCCTTGGGCTGCTCGTCAGCACTGATGAACAAGCCCTTGCCCGCCCGGAGCGCGCCCCAGCCATCGCTGCGCAGCTCAAAGCCTTCTCCGCGCTTCTGCTTATTGCCATCGACCAGGTGCCCGAGGTTCAACTGGCTCTTGCCACTGTGCTCGGTGCTGAGCTTGATGTGCTCCTGGCCCCGGGTGTCGTCCAGGCGCAGCTTGTTGTTGGCCGGGGTGCGCAGCACGTTGCGCTTGTAGTTGCGCAGGCTGACGTGATCCGGGTGCTGGTCGTCGTGCAGGGCGTGGGCGATGTAGGGGCGGTCGGGGTCGCCCTGCTCGAAGGCCACCGCCACTTCGGTGCCGGCCAGCAGCGGCAGGTGCAGGCCGTGGGTGTCGCCGGCATAGGGCCGCGCCAGGCGCAGCCACAGGCTTTCCTCGCCGAGCCGCCAGCTGTCGCGGTCGAATAAAAAGCGCACTTTGTAGCGGCCCTGCAGGTCGATGTGGCCGTAAGGGTCGTTGGCCCGCGTGCTGCTGACCCGCGCCGGCACGGTGCCGGCGATCTGCGG
>NZ_JALRNF010000004.1 GCF_030272895.1 Pseudomonas sp. BGr12
ACTGGAGCTACTGGAGCTACTGGAGCTACTGGAGCTACTGGAGCTACTGGAGCTACTGGAGCTACTGGAGCTACTGGAGCTACTGGCACAGGTTCGGGGGTGACGACCGGAGCCACAACCGGTTCAGGTTGGGCGACTACCGGCGCAGGCACGACCGGCGGCTGGACGACGGGCGCCACAACCGGCTCGGGCTGGACAACAACCGGCGCAGGCACGACTGCAGGCTGGACGACAGGCGCCACGACCGGCTCGGGCTGGGCGACAGTCGGAGCAGGAACGACCGCAGGCTGGACAACAGGCGCCGGGCGCTCGGGGATTGGCGGCGGGGTGTGCGGTTCAAGGTCCGCCACCAGGGCGACCGGCTCTTCAGGCACAGGCAGGACCAGGCCGACGGACGGTACCGGCGGTGGTTCGACCGGGGCTACCGGTGGCGCGACATGGACAGGCTCTGGTGCTGCTGCAAGCACGGACGCGCCATCCACCGGAGCAACAGCGACCGGGGTTTCGCCAGCGGGTGCAGGCGGCTGCTGCGGCTCGACCGGTGCAGGGGCCTGCGGCTGCTCGGCAGCCGGTTGCTGGGGCTTTCTGCGCAGCCAGCTGAACAGGCCTTTCTTTTCACCAGCCTCGGCCGGCGTCTTTTTGTCGTCGTTGGAACCAAACATGGAAGACGGCTATCTCAGGGTAGCGATGCGCCACTGCGGCGCCTCGAGAATTCTTTTCACGCAGAACAGACTACTTTTAATCCGGCTCGTTCATGCGCAGCATTTTGTCATGAGGCCTGCGGGTCAGATCCACCACAGGCATGGTCGTCAGGCAACCGGATCAGTATCCTAGCACCTCCTAGCCCGCCGACGCTAAGGCAACGCGGGCAGCCCTACAGGTTAAACAACGTATGAATGCTCTAGCCCGCCGCGCCGCTGGCCTGTTGCTCAGCACAGTTTGTCTGCCGTTCGCCGCCTTTGCCGCCGATCAGCAACCCACCCACGAGTTCATTCTCGACAACGGCCTGAAAGTGGTCGTGCGCGAGGACCACCGGGCGCCGGTGGTGGTCTCGCAGATCTGGTACAAGGTCGGCTCCACCTACGAGTCCCCGGGCCAGACCGGCCTGTCCCACGCCCTGGAGCACATGATGTTCAAGGGCAGCGAAAAGCTCGGCCCCGGCGAAGCCTCGCGCATCCTGCGTGACCTGGGCGCCGAAGAGAACGCCTTCACCAGCGACGACTACACCGCCTATTACCAGGTCCTGGCCCGCGACCGTCTGCCGGTCGCCCTGGAGCTCGAGGCCGACCGCATGGCCAGCCTGCGCCTGCCGGCCGACGAATTCAGCCGCGAGATCGAGGTGATCAAGGAAGAGCGCCGCCTGCGCACCGACGATCAACCCAACGCCAAGGCGTTCGAGCTGTTCAGCGCCATGGCCTTCCCGGCCAGCAGCTACCGCACCCCGACCATCGGCTGGATGGCCGACCTCAATCGCATGAAGGTCGAAGAGCTGCGCCACTGGTACGAATCCTGGTACGCGCCCAACAACGCCACCCTGGTGGTGGTCGGCGACGTCACCCCCGACGAGGTCAAGGGCCTGGCCCAGCGCTTCTTCGGCGCCATTCCCAAGCGCGCCATCCCGCCGGCCAAGCTGCCGCTGGAGCTGGCGACCCCGGGCCTGCGGGAAACCACCCTGCACGTACGCACCCAGTTGCCGAGCCTGATCTACGGTTTCAACACCCCGGGCCTGGCCACCGCCAAGGACCCGCGCACCGTGCATGCCCTGCGCCTGATCGCGGCCCTGCTCGACGGCGGCTACAGTGCCCGCCTGCCGAGCCGCCTGGAGCGCGGCCAGGAGCTGGTCTCCGGGGCCTCGTCCAACTACAACCCGTTCACCCGCGGCGACAGCCTGTTCATCATCTCCGCCACGCCGAACCAGCAAAAGCACAAGACCCTGGCCGAAGTCGAAAGCGGTATCTGGAAACTGCTCGACGAACTCAAGACCACCCCGCCATCGGCTGAAGAGCTCGAGCGGGTGCGGGCCCAGGTGATCGCCGGGCTGGTCTATGACCGCGACTCCATCAGCAGCCAGGCCACCGCCATTGGCATGCTGGAAACCGTCGGCCTGTCGTGGAAGCTGATCGACAGCGAGCTGGAGGAGCTGAAAAGCGTCACCCCGGCAGATATCCAGAATGCCGCGCGCACCTATTTCACCCGTGAACGCCTGAGCGTTGCCCACGTACTGCCCGAGGAGAACGCTCATGAGTGAACGCAGCGCACCCCGCTATACCCTGATCGGCCTGGGCATCCTGGCGCTGGTCGCCGGGCTGGCCTTCGTCCTGCCCAAGCCTGCCCAGTCGGACGACGCCGCCAAACCAGCCGCCAGCACTGCCGCAAAACCGGCCAACACCCTGCAAACGCTGGCCGAACTGGATGGCAAGGCGCCGAGCCGCCGGCAACTGAATATCCAGACCTGGAACACCGCCGAGGGCGCCCGGGTGCTGTTCGTCGAAGCCCGCGAGCTGCCGATGTTCGACCTGCGCCTGACCTTTGCCGCCGGCAGCAGCCAGGATGGTGACGCGCCGGGCCTGGCGACCCTGACCAACGCCATGCTCAACGAAGGCGTGGCCGGCAAGGACGTCACCGCCATCGCCGAGGGCTTCGAAGGCCTGGGCGCCGACTTCGGCAACGGTGCCTACCGCGACATGGCCGTAGCCACCCTGCGCAGCCTGAGCGCGGTCGACAAGCGCGAACCGGCGCTGAAGCTGTTCGCCGAAGTGGTCGGCAAGCCGACCTTCCCGCAGGACGCCCTGGAGCGCATCAAGAACCAGCTGCTGGCCGGTTTCGAGTACCAGAAGCAGAATCCGGGCAAGCTGGCCAGCATCGCCCTGTTCGAACAGCTGTATGGCAAACACCCCTACGCCCACCCAAGCGACGGCAATGCCAAGAGCATCCCGCCGATCAGCCTGGAACAGTTGCGCGCCTTCCATGCCAAGGCCTACGCCGCCGGCAACGCGGTCATCGCCCTGGTCGGCGACCTCAGCCGCAGCGAGGCCGAGGCCATTGCCGCCCAGGTCTCGGCAGCGCTGCCCAAGGGCCCGGCACTGGCCAAGGTGGCCCAGCCCGAGGCGCCCAAGCCTGGCAGCACGCACATCGACTTCCCGTCCAAGCAGACCCACCTGATGCTGGCGCAACTGGGCATCGACCGTAACGACCCGGACTACGCGGCCCTGTCGCTGGGCAACCAGATCCTCGGTGGCGGCACCTTCGGTACCCGCCTGATGAGCGAAGTGCGCGAAAAGCGCGGCCTGACCTACGGCGTGTACTCGGTGTTCAGCCCGATGCAGGTACGTGGTCCGTTCATGATCAACCTGCAGACCCGTGCCGAGCTCAGCGAAGGCACCCTCAAGCTGGTCCAGGACATCCTCGCCGACTACCTCAAGACCGGCCCGAGCCAGCAGGAGCTGGACGATGCCAAGCGTGAACTGGCCGGCAGCTTCCCGCTGTCCAACGCCAGCAATGCCAGCATCGTCGGCCAACTGGGCGCCATCGGTTTCTACAACCTGCCGCTGACCTGGCTGGAAGACTACATGCAACAATCCCAGGCCCTGACCACCGAACAGGTCAAGACCGCCCTGAACAAGCACCTGGCCGCGGACAAGATGGTGATCGTCACCGCCGGCCCCACCGTGGCCCAGCAACCGCTGCCACCGCCCACAGACAAGCCCGCCGAGCAGCCGCTTGGCGTACCGGAGCATTAATGGCCAGTCCATCTGCAAAATCGGCCCGGCCACACAACGGCCAGGGTCAGCTACGCATCATCGCCGGCGAATGGCGCAGCCGCCGCCTGAGCTTCCCTGACGCCCCCGGCTTGCGCCCGACGCCGGACCGGGTGCGCGAGACCCTGTTCAACTGGCTGGCCCCACACATCGAAGGCGCCAAGGTGCTCGACGCCTACACCGGCAGCGGCGCGCTGTACCTGGAGGCGCTGTCCCGCGGCGCCGCCGAGGCCGTGGCCCTGGACAGCAACCCGGCAGCCATCGCCAGCCTGCGGCAGAACCTGGAAACCCTGCGCTGCCCACGCGGCCAGGTGATCAACAGCGATGCCCAGCGCTACCTGCAGGGCGAGGCCAAGCTGGCCTTCGACCTGGTGTTCCTCGATCCGCCCTTCCACCAGGACCTGCTGCCCAGCACCTGCGCCCTGCTCGAAGAGCGCCAGTGGCTGGCGGCCAACGCCTGGATCTACACCGAGAGCGAAACCCCGCCCTCGACCCTGCAGCTGCCGGGCAACTGGCGCCTGCACCGGGAGAAGAAGGCCGGCCAGGTGTACTACGCACTCTGGCAGCGCGGCTGAAGCACAGCGCAAAGGCGCAACGGGCATTACACTTCAAGACAACCGTTGCGCTTTCATTTCAAGAGATACCTCCGATGTCCCCGCTCCCGCCCAGCCTTTTCAAACCTGCCCTGGGGCTGGGCAATCCGCACCTGCAAACGCTATGGGGACCGCTATGGCGCAAGCTGACCCACCTGGACCGCCAGCGTGAGCGCCTGTGGCTGGCCGATGGCGACTTCCTCGACCTCGACTGGCATGGCCCTTACGAAGCCGCCACCCCGCTGGTGCTGGTGCTCCATGGCCTGACCGGGTCGTCCAGCTCACCCTATGTCCTGGGCTTGCAGCAAGCGGTGGCAAGCCGCGGCTGGGCCAGCGTGGCGCTGAACTGGCGTGGCTGCTCGGGCGAGCCGAACCTGCTGGCGCGCAGCTACCACTCCGGCGCCAGTGAAGACCTGGCCGAAGCCATCGCTCATCTGCGCGCCAGCCGTCCGCAGGCGCCGCTGTATGCCGTGGGTTACTCGCTGGGGGGCAACGTGCTGCTCAAGCACCTGGGGGAAGTCGGCTCGGCAAGCCAGTTGCAGGCTGCGGTGGCGGTGTCGGTGCCCTTTCGCCTGGACCAGTGCGCCGACCGCATCGGCCTTGGTTTTTCACGGGTCTACCAGGCGCACTTCATGCGCGAAATGCTGACGTACGTGAAGGACAAGCAACGGCATTTCCTGCATCACGGGCAGCATGAGGGGCTGGCGGCGCTGGAGCGGCTCGGGCCGCTGGAGAACCTGCGTACCTTCTGGGACTTCGACGGCCGGGTGACCGCGCCGCTCAATGGCTTCGCCGACGCCAAGGATTACTACCGCCGGGCATCGAGCCGCTATTTTCTCGGTGAGAACCGCACGCCGACACTGATCATCCACTCCAGCGATGATCCCTTCGTGTTCAGCCACAGTCTGCCGGCGGCCAGCGAACTGGCCGTGGACACCACCTTTGAACTGCATACCCGCGGTGGCCATGTCGGCTTTGTCGATGGCAGCCTGCACAACCCCGGCTATTACCTGGAGCGGCGCATTCCGCAGTGGTTGGCGGGGTATCTGTAGGAGCGAGCTTGCCTCGCGATGCAATAGGCCTGCTGCCACGCAATCGCGGGGCAAGCCCGCTCCCACACGTCAGTCGCCGGTGGCCACCTGGCGCTGCGGGTTGGTGATCCACTCGCTCCACGAACCCGCATACAGCGTGCCCAGGGGATAACCTGCCAGCGACAGGGCGAAGAGGTTGTGGCAGGCCGTCACCCCGGAGCCACAGTAAGCGACCAGTTGTTCAGGCGGGCGCTTGCCCAGTTGCCCGGCGAACCGCTGCTTGAGCTGGTCGGCCGGCAGAAACCGCCCGTCGGCCCCCAGGTTGTCGGTAAAGGCCGCGCACTGCGCGCCCGGGATATGCCCGGCCACCGGGTCGATCGGCTCCACTTCACCGCGAAATCGCGGCAAGCCGCGTGCGTCGATCAGGGTCAGCTCCGGTTGGCCCAGGCGTTTGGCCAATTGCTCGGCGCCGATCACCAGTTTCATGTCCGGCTCGCCGCTGAACGAGCCTTCGCGCTTGAGCGGTGGGTCCAGGCTCAGCGGCAGCCCGGCCGCGTGCCAGGCTTTCAGGCCACCATCGAGAATGGCGACGCCGCTGCGCTTGCCCAGCCAGGCCAGCAACCACCAGGCACGGGCGGCAAAGGCACCCGGGCCATCGTCGTACAGCACCACTTCGCTGTCATTGTCGATGCCCCAGCTGCGCAGCTTTTCCACCAGTCGCTGCGGGTCCGGCAGCGGATGGCGCCCGGTCACACCCTTGGTGATCGGGCCACTGAGGTCACGCTCAAGGTCGGCAAAGTGCGCACCGGCGATATGCCCCCCGGCATAGCTGCGCTGGCCATAATCCAGATCTTCCAGGGCAAAACGACAATCGAGAATCACCAGCGCCGGCGCCTCCAGGCGCTCGGCCAGTTGCTGGGCGGTGATCAGTTGCGCGACGGGCATGACAGTCTCCTGAACGGTTGAACGGGTCGGGCCTGGGCGTTATTGCTCCAGCGCCTGGTTGAGCGAAACGTAGAATTCCTGGCACAAGGCATCCACCGCCGGGCGGGCCTTGGGCGTGACAAAGCCGAGCTCCAGCACCAGTACCTGGTAGATACCCCGCTTGATGGCATCCTCACTCAGGTGCGCCGAATTTTCCCGGGTGGTGCACAGAAAACGCACCCAGGAGGTCAGCACGATCCAGGCATTGAGGGTCAGCGACTCGATCTGCACGGCGTCCATCTGCACGATGTCCGCTTCGACGAAGCCTCTATAGATGGCCTGGCCCTGGATCAGGCAGCGCTGGGAAAAACGCCGGTAGCGGGCGGCCAGTTCCTTGTCGCTGTCGAGCAGGTGCTCGAGGTCGCGGTGCAGGAAACGGTAGTTCCACATCGCCGCCAGCAGCTCCTTGAGGTAGAAGCGCTTGTCTTCGACGGTCGACAGCCGCCCCTGGGGCGGGCGCAGGAAGCTTTCCACCAGCTCTTCGTACTGGGTGAAGAGCACGGCGATGATTTCCTGCTTGTTGGCGAAGTGGTAGTACAGGTTGCCCGGGGAAATCTCCATGTGGGCGGCGATGTGGTTGGTACTGACACTGCGCTCGCCCTGCTGGTTGAACAGCTCCAGGCTGTTCTGCACGATGCGCTCGCGGGTCTTGATACGCGGGGCCATGATCGGTTCCGGATGTCGAGCTTGAATGAATAGGTCCATCTTACGGTTATCGGAAAGCGGATGGACCTGCCCGTCGTCAAAAAAGGGTCGCACAAGGACAAGATTAGAGTATAAGCTCTAGAAAAACCCGCCGTGGAGTTTCGCATGTCCGCCGATGCTGCTCGTCTTTTGCCTCCCACCGCCCTTGATGACCTTGCCGGGCAGTTCAGCGCCCAGCGCCAGGCCTTTGCCGGCAATCCAATGCCGCCCGCGGCGCAGCGCCTGCAATGGCTCAAAAACCTGCGCCAGCTGCTGGTCAGTCGCCAGGACGACCTGATCAAAGCCATCAGCGAAGACTTCAGCGGCCGCAGCGCCGACGAAACCCGCCTGGCCGAACTGATGCCCAGCGTGCAGGGCCTGCAGCATGCCGAGCGGCACCTGAAGCAGTGGATGAAAGCCTCAAAGCGCAAGGTCGGCCTGGCCTTCCAGCCGGCCAGCGCCAAGGTGCTGTACCAGCCCCTGGGGGTGGTCGGGATCATCGTGCCGTGGAACTACCCGCTGTTCCTCGCCATTGGCCCGTTGACCGGCGCCCTGGCCGCCGGCAACCGGGTCATGCTCAAGCTCAGCGAGGCGACGCCGGCCACCAGCCTGCTGCTCAAGCAACTGCTGGCCTCGGTGTTCCCCGAAGACCTGGTCAGCGTGGCCCTCGGCGAGGCTGACGTCGGTGAGGCCTTCTCGCGCCTGCCGTTCGACCACCTGCTGTTCACCGGCGCCACCAGCGTCGGCCGGCATGTGATGCAGGCAGCGGCGCAGAACCTGACACCCGTGACCCTGGAGCTGGGCGGCAAATCCCCCGCCATTGTCTCGGCCAGCGTACCCCTGGCCGACGCCGCCGAACGCATCGCCTTCGGCAAGACCCTCAATGCCGGGCAGACCTGTGTGGCGCCCGACTATGTACTGGTGCCCCGCGAGCGCCTGGACGACTTCGCCGACGCCTACCAGAGCGCCGTGCATCGCTTCTACCCGACCCTTTCGGACAACCCGGACTACAGCGCGATCATCAATCCGCGCCACCTGGCGCGCCTGGAAGGCTACCTGGCCGATGCCCGCGACAAGGGCGCCAGGATCATCGACCTGTACCCCCGGGAAGCGCGCCAGGGCCGCCGCCTGCCGCCGCACCTGCTGCTGCAGGTCAACGACCAGATGCGCGTGATGCAAGACGAAATCTTCGGTCCGCTGTTGCCACTGGTGCCCTACGACCACCTCGACGAGGCGTTTGCCTATATCAACCAGCGCCCACGGCCCCTGGCGCTCTACTACTTCGGCTACGACCGCGCCGAGCAGCACAAGGTGCTGGAGCAGACCCACTCCGGCGGCGTCTGCCTCAACGACACTTTGCTGCATGTGGCCCAGGACGACCTGCCCTTCGGCGGCGTCGGTCCTTCAGGGATGGGCCATTACCACGGCCACGAGGGCTTCCTGACCTTCAGCAAGGCCAAGGCAGTGTTCGCCAAGCAGCGCTTCAACGCCGCCCGGATGATCTACCCGCCCTACGGCAAGTCGCTGCTCAAGCTGGTGTACAAACTCTTCATTCGCTAGCCCCACAACCAGGCACTCCAACAATGACCACAAGCCTGCCCGCAACACCCGCCCTGAGCCGCCGCGGGCTGCTCAAGTTCAGCCTTGGCGCCAGCGCCTTCCTGGCCACCGCCGGACTGGGTGCGAGCCTCAGCGGCTGCTCGGCGCAGTCACCCGCCAGGGGGTTCATGACCCTGCGCGAGGGCGATCTGCCGATCCTCCAGGCGCTGATACCGGTGATCCTCGCCGGCACCGCCGCCGCCGAAAACCGAGAAGCACTGCTGCAGCGCCTGGACTACAAGCTCGCCAGCCTGTCGCCCGCCATGCTCAAGCTGACCCGGCAGCTGTTCGATGTGCTGGCCCTGGCGGTAACCCGCGGCCCCTTGACCGGTATCTGGGGCAACTGGGAGGGCGCCAGCAGCGAGCAGGTCCAGGCCTTTCTGCGGCGCTGGGAGCACAGCTCGCTGAACCTGCTGCGCATGGGCCATGCCTCCTTGCTGCAACTGCTGCAGATGGCCTGGTACGAGATGCCCGAATCCTGGGCCCAGTGCGGCTACCCCGGCCCACCCAAAGTCTGACCCCGACATAAATACAAGAGGCTGAAGATGCCCGTACCCGACCCGTTTCGCGAAGGCCTAGCCCGCGGCTGGAAAGCCCGCGACGCCTCACGCCTGGACCAGGACCTGACCCTGGAAACCGATATCGCCATCATCGGCAGCGGCGCCGGCGGCGCCACAACGGCAGAACTGCTCAGCGCCGCCGGCTTCAAGGTGCTGCTGATCGAAGAAGGTCCGCTCAAGACCAGCAGCGATTTCCACCTGCTGGAAGATGAGGCCTACGCCAGCCTGTACCAGGAAGGCATCGGCCGCATGAGCAAGGATGGCGCCATCACCATCCTCCAGGGCCGCGCGGTGGGCGGCACCACCCTGATCAACTGGACCTCGAGTTTTCGCACCCCCGAGCCGACCCTGCAGCACTGGGCCAGCGAGCACGGGGTCAAGGGCCTGGGCAGCGCCGACCTGGCGCCCTGGTTCGAGCGCATGGAACAGCGCCTGGGCATCGCCCCCTGGATCATGCCGCCCAACGCCAACAATGAAGCACTCAAGCGCGGCTGCGAGGCCCTCGACTACAGCTGGAAGGTGATTCCTCGCAACGTGCGCGGCTGCTGGAACCTGGGCTACTGCGGCATGGGCTGCGCGGTCAATGCCAAGCAGTCGATGCTGGTGACCACCATTCCCGCCACCCTGGAAAAAGGCGGCGAACTGCTCTATCTGGCCCGTGCCGAGCGGCTGGTCCATGACGGCGAACGCATCAGCAGCCTGCAGTGCCAGGCCATGGACGAGCGCTGCGTGAACCCCACCGGGCGCACCATCCAGGTCAAGGCACGGCATTACGTGCTCGCCGGCGGCGGCATCAACAGCCCCGCCCTGCTGCTGCGCTCCGACGCACCCGACCCTCACGAACGCCTGGGCAAACGGACCTTCCTGCACCTGGTGAACTTCAGCGCCGGGCTGTTCAAGGACAAGGTCAACCCGTTCTACGGCGCCCCGCAGTCGATCTACTCCGACCACTTCCAGTGGCGCGACGGCGTCACCGGCCCGATCGGCTACAAACTCGAAGTACCGCCCCTGCAACCGGCGCTGGCCGCTACCCTGCTCGGTGGTTTCGGTAGCGACAACGCCCTGCGCATGGAGCAACTGCCCCATACCCATGTGATTCTCGCCCTGCTGCGCGACGGCTTTCACCCGGACAGCACCGGCGGCCAGGTGCAACTGCGTGGCGACGGCTCGCCGGTGCTCGACTACCCGGTTTCGACCTATGTCTGGCAGGGCGTACGCCGCGCCTTCCACAGCATGGCCGAAATCCAGTTCGCCGCCGGCGCCGAAGCGGTACTGCCGCTGCACAGCGACGGTCGCTACGTGAAAACCCTGGCCGAGGCCAGGCAGATGATCGACGGCCTGAGCCTGGAACTGTTCCGCACCCGCCTGGGCAGCGCCCATGTCATGGGTGGCTGCGCCATGGGCGAAGACCCGCGCCAGGCGGTCTGCGACAGCCTGGGACGCCACCATCAACTGGAAAACCTGTCGATCCACGACGGCTCATTGTTTCCCACCAGCATCGGTGCCAACCCGCAGTTATCGGTGTACGGCCTTGCCGCAAGGCTCAGCGATGGCCTGATCGAACGGCTGGTTTCCAGTAGATGACAACAATTGGGCACACTGTCTATAGTGCCTTCAGCATGCGCGGGCGACTTGGCCGACCGCCACTGCTGCGATACCATCCGACTCCCCAACGCACTCCTGCCAGGACGACGCGATGAACCGAGTGTTGTACCCAGGTACTTTCGACCCTATTACCAAGGGCCATGGCGATCTGGTCGAGCGTGCCTCGCGGCTGTTCGACCAGGTGATCATTGCGGTTGCCGCCAGCCCGAAGAAAAACCCGCTGTTCCCGCTGGAACAACGGGTGGAACTGGCTCGTGAGGTCACCAAGCACCTGCCCAATGTCGAGGTCATCGGCTTTTCCTCGTTGCTGGCGCACTTCGCCAAGGAACAGCAGGCCAATGTATTCCTGCGCGGCCTGCGGGCGGTTTCCGATTTCGAGTACGAATTCCAGCTGGCGAACATGAACCGTCAGCTCGCACCCGACGTCGAAAGCCTGTTCCTGACCCCTTCGGAACGCTATTCGTTCATTTCCTCGACCCTGGTCCGGGAAATCGCGGCACTGGGTGGCGACATCACCAAGTTCGTCCATCCGGTGGTGGCCGACGCCCTGACCGAGCGCTTCAAGAAGTGACATCGACGATTTGACGACCGCGCCCGCGTGCACTGCGGGCGCTAATGCGGCACAATTATGCCCATCGGTTTTCAAATGCCAGGGTCAAGTCCCCTGGCCGGAGTCCCCATGTCCCTGATCATCACCGACGATTGCATCAACTGCGACGTCTGCGAACCCGAGTGCCCGAACGCCGCTATTTCCCAGGGCGAAGAGATCTACGTGATCGACCCGAACCTGTGCACCCAGTGCGTCGGCCACTATGACGAGCCGCAATGCCAGCAGGTCTGCCCGGTCGACTGCATCCCCCTGGATGAAGCGCACCCCGAGACTCACGACGAGTTGATGGAAAAATACCGCCGTATCACCGGCAAGGCCTGATGCGGCGGGTCGCCCGCCTGACCTCGCTGCTGCTTGGCGCGCTGCTCGCGTCAGCGGCGGCTTGTGCCCAGGCACAAGGGCCGGGCCAGGCGGCGATCGCCAGCCCCCACGCCCAGGCCACCGCTGCGGCCCGCGAAATCCTCGAACAAGGCGGCAACGCCTTCGACGCCGCCATTGCTGTCAGCGCCGCGCTGGCGGTGGTCGAGCCCTATGGTTCGGGCCTGGGCGGCGGCGGTTTCTTCCTGCTGCGTGAAGCGGGCGATTCGCCGCGCTATGCCTTCCTCGACGCCCGCGAGCGGGCGCCAGGCAAGGCCAGCGAAGCCATGTACCTCAAGGACGGCAAGGTCCAGCCGGGCCTGTCGATCAACGGCCCGCTGGCCGCAGCGATCCCCGGGCTGCCGGCCGCACTGGCGGACCTTGCCGCGCAGTACGGCAAGCTGCCGCTGAAAAACACCCTGGCCCCGGCCATTCGCCTGGCCAACCAGGGGTTTGCCGTCGACCGCATCTACCGCGACCGGGCACAGATGCGCCTGAGCGCCCTGCGCGACGATGCGGAAAGCGCCCGCCTGTTCCTGCGCAACAACGAGGTGCCGGCCCTGGGTGCCACGATTCGCCAGCCGGAGCTGGCCGTCACCCTCGAACGCCTGGCCAGCCAGGGCCGTGATGGCTTTTATAGCGGCCCGACCGCCCAGGCCATGGTCAATGGCGTCCAGGCCGCAGGCGGCCTCTGGAGCCTGGACGACCTCGCCAACTACCGCACCGCCAAGCGCGAGCCGCTGCGTTATCAACTGGCCGACCAGCGCGAACTGATCAGCGCCCCGCCGCCCTCAGCCGGCGGCGTGGCCCTGGCCCAGAGCCTGGCCATGCTCCAGCGCCTGCCCTGGCAGAGCGCCGAGCCAGTGCAGCGCAGCCACTACGTGCTGGAAGTCCTGCGCCGGGCCTACCGCGACCGTGGCCTGCTGGGCGACCCGGACTACGTCGCCAACCCGCTGGCACAGTTGCTGTCGCGCCCGTACCTGAACAGCCTGACCGCCAGCATCGATGTGCACCAGGCCACCCCGAGCAGCAGCCTACCGCCCGCCCCGGCCTGGCGCGAAGGCGACCACACCACCCACTTTGCCGTGATCGATGCCCAGGGCAATGCCGTGGCCGCGACGCTGTCGGTCAACCTGCCGTTCGGCGCTGCCTTCAGCGCGCCGGGTACGGGTGTGGTGCTGAACAACGAAATGGACGACTTCGCCGCCGATCCCCGTGGCAGCAACAGCTACGGCCTGGCCGGCAGCCAGGCCAATGCCGTGGCCGCCGGCAAGCGCCCGCTGTCGAGCATGAGCCCGAGCTTTATCGAGAGCCCCACCCAGTTCGCCGCCTTCGGCACCCCGGGCGGCAGCCGCATCCCGAGCATGGTGCTGCTGTCGATGATGGGATTCCTGGAAGGCAAGCCGGTGGCCAACTGGCCCGCCGTGCCGCGCTATCACCACCAGTACCTGCCGGACGTGGTCGAGCATGAACCCGGCGCCTTCACCCCGACACAACAACGGGCATTGCAGGCGCGTGGCTACCAGCTCAAAGACCTGGGTCGGAGCTACGGCAACCAGCAGGTGCTGTACTGGAACAAGTCGGCCAACACCCTGGAAGCCGCCAGCGACCCGCGCGGTGTCGGCGAGTCCGCCGTGCTCAGTCCGCGCTGAGCCCCTTCACTTCTGGCAGCGCGGGCAGTAGACGCTGGCGCGCTGGCCCAGCTTGACCTCGCGCAGGATGCTGCCGCAAACCTTGCAGGGTTCTTCTCCCCGCCCGTACACGAACAGTTCTTGCTGGAAGTAGCCCGGCTGCCCATCGCCGCCGATGAAGTCGCGCAAGGTGGTGCCGCCGCGCTCGATGGCGCAGGCCAGGATACGTTTGATCTCGATCGCCAGCTTCAGGTAGCGCGCCCGGGAAATGCCCCCGGCTTCGCGGCGCGGGTCGATGCCGGCGGCGAACAGCGCTTCGGTCGCATAGATGTTGCCGACCCCGACCACCACCGCGTTGTCCATGATGAACGGCTTGACCGCCATGGACTTGCCCCGCGACAGCTGGAACAGGCGCTCGCCGTCGAACAGGTCGGTCAGCGGCTCCGGGCCGAGCTTGATCAGCAGCTCATGGTTGAGCGGGTCCAGGCTCCAGAGCATCGCGCCGAAACGGCGCGGGTCGGTGTAGCGCAGGGCCAGGCCCGACTCCAGCTCGATATCCACATGCTCGTGCTTGGCCGCCGGCAAGCCGATCTCGATCAGGCGCAGGTTGCCGGACATCCCCAGGTGGCTGATCAGGGTGCCGACCTCGGCGTTGAGCAGCAGGTACTTGGCCCGCCGCTCGACCGAGACGAAACGCTGGCCGGACAGGCGGATGTCCAGGTCTTCAGGGATAGGCCAGCGCAGGCGCCGGTCACGGACGATCACCCGGCTGACCCGCTGGCCTTCCAGGTAAGGCGCAATACCGCGCCGGGTGGTTTCGACTTCGGGGAGTTCCGGCATGGATCAGTGACCGCCCAGCTCGCGAATGGTCTGTTTGAGGTTCTCGAAGTCGTACTCGGAAAGCCCGACATAGTCGAGCACCAGGTGCCCGACGGTATTCCATTCGTGGTCCACGCCCTGGTTGCCCAGCACCCGGTAGGAGGCGCAGATGTGCTCGGCCATCTTCAGGATCGCCAGCAGGTTCTTCAACTGGCTGTTGCGCGCCGAGTCATCGCTGAACACCGCCAGGGCGTTGTGGTGGTTGGCGATGGCACTGCTCAGGTGCTCGGGCAGGCGCCAGGACTTGGCGGTGTAGTAGCCGACCACCGCGTGGTTGGTGTTGAACACCTGGTTCTCGGTGTCCACCACCCGCTGGTTGGCACCGGCACTGGCGTAGGCATCCTCGAGCACGCTCATGTAGTCGGGAAAGCGCTTGAGCATCAAGGGCACGCCGCAATCGTGGAACAGCCCCAGGGCGTAGGCTTCATCCACCGCCTGGGAGCCGATGCGCTTGGCCAGGGTCAGGCAGGTCATGGCCACGTCCTGGGCGGTATCCCAGAAACGGTTGAGGGTGACGATGGTGTCGTCGCTCATCTCGCCCTTGATCGACTGGGCGTTGATCAGGTTGATGATCGAACGGCTGCCGAGCAGGTTCACCGCGCGCTGGATCGAGGCAATCTTGTTGCTCAGCCCGTAATAGGGCGAATTGACCAGCTTGAGCAAGGCGCCGGACAGCCCCGGGTCCTGGGAAATCAGCTTGGCGATCACCTCCAGGTCAGGGTCGGGCATGTATTGCTCGAACTGCAGATCAACCATGATCTGCGGCTGCGGCGGCACACTGATGCCTTGCAAGGCTTGCTGGATCTGTTCGGCGGAGAGTTCCTGGGACATAAGTACACACTCGGGACTGAGGGGCGATTCTAACCTCTTGAGCGGTTTGGGATCCAACCACCGAGGGCGGAACCGGCTATTTGTCGTCGACCGAGCCGGGCGCCCGGTCGACGCGCTATAATCCCGCTCTTTTTTCCCGGAGCGACGTCATGTCCCTGCCCAGCCTTCGTCTCAAAGCCAATGCCGACCGCCGCCTGCGCGCCGGCCACCTGTGGGTCTACAGCAACGAAATCGACGTCGCCGCGACCCCGCTGCATGGCTTCAAGGCCGGCAACCAGGCGGTACTGGAGACCGCAGGCGGCAAGGCCCTGGGCATCGTCGCCATGAGCCCGAACAACCTGATCTGCGCCCGCCTGCTGTCGCGCGACAGCAAGCTGGCCCTGGACAAGTCGCTGCTGGTGCACCGCCTGAACGTCGCCCTGTCGCTGCGCGAGCGCCTGTTCGACAAGCCGTTCTACCGCCTGGTGTACGGCGACTCCGACCTGCTGCCAGGCCTGGTAGTCGACCGTTTCGGCGACATCCTGGTGGTCCAGCTGGCCTCGGCGACCATGGAAGCGCACAAGGACGAGGTGATTGCCGCCCTGGTCCAGGTGCTCAAGCCGACCGGTATCCTGTTCAAGAACGACTCGGCCGCCCGCGATGCCGAAGGCCTGGGTCGCTACGTCGAAACCGTATTCGGCCTGGTGCCGGAGTGGGTCGCCCTGGAAGAGAACGGCGTGAAGTTCGAAGCGCCGGTGATGGAAGGCCAGAAGACCGGCTGGTTCTACGACCACCGCATGAACCGCGCGCGCCTGGCCCCCTACGTCAAGGGCAAGCGTGTCCTCGACCTGTTCAGCTACATCGGCGGTTGGGGCGTGCAGGCCGGCGCCTTCGGTGCCAGCGAAGTGTTCTGCGTCGACGCCTCGGGCTTTGCCCTGGACGGCGTCGAGCGTAACGCCGGGCTCAACGGCATTGCCGAGAAGGTCACCTGCATCGAAGGCGACGTGTTCGAAGCCCTGCGCGAGCTCAAGGCCGCCGAAGAGCGTTTCGACGTGATCGTGGCCGACCCGCCCGCCTTCATCAAGCGCAAGAAAGACCTGAAGAACGGCGAAGGCGCCTACCGCCGCCTGAACGAACAGGCCATGCGCCTGCTGAGCAAGGACGGCATCCTGGTCAGCGCCTCGTGCTCGATGCACCTGCCCGAAGACGACCTGCAGAACATCCTGCTGACCAGCGCCCGTCACCTGGACCGCAATATCCAGCTGCTCGAACGCGGCGGCCAGGGCCCGGATCACCCGGTGCACCCGGCGATCCCGGAGACGCGCTACATCAAGAGCATCACCTGCCGCCTGCTGCCCAACAGCTGATCGACCGCTTTAAACACTCCCGGTGGGAGCGGGCTTGCCCCGCGATTGCGATTTGCCTGACGTAACGCAATCGCGGGTCAAGTCGAGTCGTCGCACCGCCGCTCCTACTCACCAGCCAATTATCCACAACGCCATTCCCTCAAAGCTCCAGCGGTGTAGAATCGGGCTATTCATCGCCAGTCATCCCCGGCGGGTTTATGAGCTCTGGCCGAGCGCACGGCGATCCCGCGGCGTCCTCGGCTTCATCCGTACCAGCGGCCACCTGCCTTCGGTGCAAAGGACAAGAGAAGCTCACGTCCCTTTTTGTTACCTGATTAGCCGCCAGGAGTGCTTCATGCCTGATTACCGCTCTAAAACGTCCACCCACGGCCGCAACATGGCCGGCGCTCGAGCCCTGTGGCGCGCCACCGGGATGAAGGACGACGACTTCAAGAAACCGATCATCGCCATCGCCAACTCCTTCACCCAGTTCGTCCCGGGGCATGTGCACCTGAAGGACCTGGGCCAGCTGGTCGCCCGCGAGATCGAACGCGCCGGTGGCGTGGCCAAGGAATTCAACACCATCGCGGTCGACGACGGCATCGCCATGGGCCATGACGGCATGCTCTATTCGCTGCCGAGCCGCGAGATCATCGCCGACTCGGTCGAGTACATGGTCAACGCCCACTGCGCCGACGCCATTGTCTGCATCTCCAACTGCGACAAGATCACCCCCGGCATGCTGATGGCCGCCCTGCGCCTGAACATCCCGGTGATCTTCGTCTCCGGCGGCCCGATGGAAGCCGGCAAGACCAAGCTGGCCAACCACGGCCTGGACCTGGTCGACGCCATGGTCATCGCCGCCGACTCCAGCGCCTCCGACGAGAAAGTCGCCGAGTACGAGCGCAGCGCCTGCCCGACCTGCGGTTCCTGCTCCGGCATGTTCACCGCCAACTCGATGAACTGCCTGACCGAAGCCCTGGGCCTGGCCCTGCCGGGCAACGGTTCGACCCTGGCTACCCACAGCGATCGCGAGCAGTTGTTCCTCACCGCCGGCCGCACCATCGTCGAGCTGTGCAAGCGCTACTACGGCGAGAACGACCAGTCGGTACTGCCGCGCAACATCGCCAGCTTCCAGGCGTTCGAGAACGCCATGACCCTGGACATCGCCATGGGCGGCTCGACCAACACCATCCTGCACCTGCTGGCCGCGGCCCAGGAAGCCGAGGTGGACTTCGACCTGCGCGACATCGATCGCCTGTCGCGCAAAGTGCCGCAGCTGTGCAAGGTGGCGCCGAACATCCAGAAGTACCACATGGAAGACGTGCACCGCGCCGGTGGCATCATCAGCATCCTCGGTGAGCTGGCCCGTGGCGGCCTGCTGCACACCAGCCTGCCGACCGTGCACAGCCGCAGCCTGGAAGAAGCCATCGCCAAGTGGGACATCACCCAGACCGACGACGAAGCCGTGCACACCTTCTTCAAGGCAGGCCCGGCCGGCATCCCGACCCAGACCGCGTTCAGCCAGTCGACCCGTTGGGACACCCTGGACGCCGACCGTGAAAACGGCTGCATCCGCAGTGTCGAACACGCCTACTCGCAAGAAGGCGGCCTGGCCGTGCTCTACGGCAACATCGCCCTGGACGGCTGCGTGGTGAAAACCGCCGGCGTCGACGAGTCGATCCATGTGTTCGAAGGCAACGCCAAGATCTTCGAAAGCCAGGACAGCGCGGTGCGCGGCATCCTCGCCGACGAAGTGAAGGAAGGTGACATCGTCATCATCCGCTACGAAGGTCCGAAAGGCGGCCCGGGCATGCAAGAGATGCTCTACCCGACCTCCTACCTGAAGTCCAAGGGCCTGGGCAAAGCCTGCGCCCTGCTCACCGACGGTCGCTTCTCCGGCGGCACCTCGGGTCTGTCTATCGGCCACGCTTCGCCGGAAGCCGCCGCCGGTGGCGCCATCGGCCTGGTGCAGGACGGCGACAAGGTGCTGATCGACATCCCCAACCGTTCGATCAACCTCTTGGTCAGCGACGAAGAGCTGGCGGCACGCCGTGTGGAACAGGACAAGAAAGGCTGGAAGCCGGTCGAAGCCCGCCCACGCAAGGTGACCACCGCGCTCAAGGCCTATGCCTTGCTGGCGACCAGTGCCGACAAGGGTGCTGTGCGTAACAAGGCGCTGCTCGACGGGCTCTGAGTCGACGCGGCAAATGAAAAACCGGCGCCTGGTGCGCCGGTTTTTTTATGGTGTTGAAAAGCATCGCGGGGCAAGCCCGCTCCCACAGGGCCTGCATGATCCCTGTAGGAGCGGGCTTGCCCAGCGATGGCTCATCAAGCCTCCCTGATCTTGTACCAGGCCACATACAGCGCCGGCAGGAACAACAGGGTCAGCAAGGTGGCGATGATGATGCCGCCGATCATGGCGTAGGCCATCGGCCCCCAGAACACTTCCCGGGCGATCGGGATCATCCCCAGGCTCGCCGCCGCCGCGGTCAGCAGGATCGGCCGGCGGCGATGGTTGGTGGCTTCCAGCACCGCCGCCCAAGGCGACAACCCTTGCTCCTCGTACTCGTGGATCTGGGTCACCAGGATCACCGAGTTGCGGATGATGATGCCGATCAGCGCCAGGATCCCGAGGATTGCCACGAAGCCCATGGGCGTCCCTGTCGGCACCAGGGCCAGGACCACGCCGATCAGACCCAGTGGTGCCACGCTGGCCACCAGGAACAGCTTCTGCACACTGTGCAGCTGGATCATCAGGAAGGTGCCCATCAGGAACAGCATCAGCGGTATGACCTTGGCGATCGGGCCCTGGGCCTTGCCGCTGGCTTCCACGGTACCGCCGGTTTCGACGGTGTAACCCACCGGCAGCTTGCTGATGAAGTCGTTGATTTGCGGTTCGAGCTCATGGACCAGATCGGTCGGCTGGATGTCACCCCGCACGGCGGCCTTGATGGTGATGGTCGGCTTGCGGTCACGACGCCAGACCAGCGGCTGCTCCAGCTCATAGCGCACGGTGGCGAAGGCCAGCAGCGGGATCGAAGTGCCGTTGGGCGTGACGATCTGCAGGTTCTGCAGGGTCTGCGGCGAGCTGCGCTCACTGTCTTCGGCGCGGGCGACCACATTGATCAGGTAGATGTAGTCGTTCACCTGGGTGATCTGCGTGCCGCTGACGATGCTGTTCATCACGTTGGCCACGTCCTCGGACGACAGGCCAAGCTGACGTGCCTTGTCCTGGGCGATCTCGACCCGCAACACTTTGCCCGGCTCGTTCCAGTCGTAGATCATCTGGCCGACGTGGTCATTGCTGTCGAGCAGGGCCGCCAGGGCGATGGCATGTTTGCGCACCTGGTCGATATCCGGGCCCATCATCCGGTACTGGATCGGCAGCCCCACCGGCGGACCCATTTCCAGCGACTGCACGTTGGTGCCGATACCGACGAAGTCTTCGCGCAAACGCTGTTTCAAGCGTTTGATCAGTCCTTCACGCTCCTTGAACCCCTTGCTGACGATCACCAGCTGGGCGTAGTACGGGTTCTGCAACTGCTGGTCCAGTGGCAGGTAGAAGCGGATCGCGCCCTGGCCGATGTAGCTGCTCCAGCGCACGATGTCCGGATCGCCCTTGAGCGTGGCCTCCAGCCGGTCCACCGCCTTGCGGGTTTCCTCGATCGAAGCGTTCTGCGGCAGGTTGAGATCGACGAGGATCTCGGGACGGTCCGAAGAAGGGAAGAACTGGTTCTGCACAAAGCGCATGCAGAACAACGCCAGCACGAACAGCAAAATGGTGCCGATGATGGTCAGCCAGCGGTGGCGTATGCACCACAACAAGCTGTGCTCGAACACCTTGCCGACGGGGCCGGCTTCTTCACTGTGCGGTTTGACCTTGGTACTGAGGATGTGCACGCCCAGCACCGGCGCAAACATCACCGCCACCACCCAGGACACCAGCAAGGCGGCGGCGATCACTGCAAACAGGGTGTAGGTGTATTCCCCCGCCGAGCTGGCATTCAGGCCGATCGGCATGAAGCCGGCCACGGTCACCAGGGTGCCGGTGAGCATCGGGAAGGCGGTCGAGGTGTAGGCGAAGGTCGCCGCCTGTTCCTTGGTCTCGCCCATTTCCAGGCGCGTCACCATCACCTCCACGGTGATCATCGCATCGTCCACCAACAGCCCCAGGGCAATGATCAAGGCGCCCAGGGAGATCCGCTGCATGGTGATGCCGCTGTACTCCATGAAGATGAACACCACGGCCAGCACCAGCGGAATCGAACAGGCCACCACCAGCCCGGCGCGAATCCCCAGGCTGACGAAACTCACCGCCAACACGATGATCACGGCTTCGAACAAGGCGCTGGTGAAGCCACCGACGGCCTCTTCCACCACCACCGCCTGGTCGGAGACGGTATGCACGCCGACGCCCACCGGCAGCTCGCTGATCACCCGGTCCATCATCTTGTGCAGGTCGGCACCGAACACCTGGATGTTGCCACCGGCCTTCATGCCGATGCCCAGGCCGATGGCGGGCTGGCCGTTGTAGCGGAACTGCGGCGAGGGTGGATCGACATAGCCGCGTTCGATATCGGCAATATCCGCCAGGCGGAAGAAGCGGTCGTTGATGCGCAGGTTGACCGTCTCCAGGTCTTTCTCCGAGGCGAACTGGCCCGTCGTGCGCACCGACACACGCTCGGGCCCGGCTTCGATCACCCCGGCCGGGGTGACCGCGTTCTGGCTTTGCAGGGCCTGCAACACCTGTCGCTGATCGATGCCGAACGAGGCCAGCTTGCGGGTGGAGAAGTTCAGGTACAGCACTTCGTCCTGGGTGCCGATCATCTCGACCTTGCCCAGGCCCGGCACTTCGCGGATCTCGGCACGCACCTGCTCGACGTAGTCGCGCAACTGGCGCATGGTCAGGCCGTCGGCGGTGAAGGCGTAGATCGAGCCGTAGACGTCACCGAATTCGTCGTTGAACCCCGGGCCCTGGATGCCCTGGGGAAACTGGCCGCGAATGTCCGCGATCTTCTTGCGCACCTGGTACCAGATCTCGGGAATGTCCTTGGCTGGCGTGGTGTCCAGCAAGTTGACGTAGACCGTCGACTCTCCGGGCCGGGTGTAGCTCTTCACATAGTCGAGCGAGTCCAGCTCCTCGAGCTTCTTCTCGATGCGGTCGGTGATCTGGTTGAGGGTTTCATCCTGGGTCGCGCCCGGCCAGCGGGTCTGGATGACCATGGTCTTGATGGTGAACGACGGGTCTTCCTCACGCCCCAGGTTCATGTAGGAGAACACGCCCATCAGCAAGCCGACGAACATCAGGTACCAGACGAAGGATTGGTGCTTCAGCGCCCACTCCGACAGGTTGAAGCTTCCTTTCATCGTGGGACTTCCTCATTGACGATAACCTTCTGGCCCGGTTTCAGGCTGTTCACACCGGCTGTTACCACGCGCTCCCCGGCCTGGACGCCAGCGCTCAACACCACACTGGAGGCTGTGCGCTCGAGCAGCGTCACCTCGCGGATGGCCACCGTGTTCTGTTTTGGATCGACCACCCACACCCGGGGCTGGCCATCCCCTTCGATCAAGGCTGAAGCCGGCAGCTCGCTGCGCGGCGACACCGCCGAGGTCAGCGTGACGCTGATGGCGGTCCCCAGGTAAAAGGATTCGGGGGTATTGGCCAGCGTCAGACGCGCACGGCGGGTTCGCGTGGCAGCGTCGGCCTGGGGCTCAAGCTCGCGCAAGGTGGCGGTGGTGTTGATACTTGGATCGAGTTGCGACGCCACCTCGAACTTCAAATCGGCGGACAACTGTTCGGCAAGGTACGTGGGTAGATCGATCACCGCCTCCTTGATATCCGGGCGGGCCAGGGTGACCACCGGCTGGCCGGCATTGATGGTCTGCCCCGCTTCGGCCTGCCAGTTGGTGACTACGGCCGCGTGGTCGGTGCGCAGTTCGCTGTAGCCGAGCTGGTCGCGCGCCTGGCTGACGGCGGCCCGGGCCTGCTCCAGGGCAGCGCCGGTGGTTTTCAGGTTGGTCGTCGCTTCATCCAGTTGCGCCTGGGCGCCGACGCCGCGATCGAACAACTGTTGCTGGCGACGGGCATCGGCCTGGGCATTGATAAATTGCGCCTGGACCTTGGCCAGGTCGCCCTGGGCCGCGCGCAGCTGGTTGCGCTGGTCGGCCGGATCGAGACTGGCCAATACATCGCCCGCCTTCACCTCGCTACCGACATCGACCCAGCGCCGGGCAATGCGCCCGCCCACGCGAAAACCCAGGGTGCTCTCGTACCGTGCCTGGATAGTGCCGGCGAACCGCCCGAGATCGGCTTGTACCTGCGGCTGGACGATCACCGTCAGTACCGGGCGGATAGGCTCCGACTCTTCAGGCTTTTTTTCACAACCCATCAGCAACAGGGCGCTGCACAGACCAAGGGTGACGGCTCTCATTGGGCTACCCCGCTGTCCTTGAGCGGCGCGATTTCCACCCGCATGCCCGGGGTGAGCAACTGCCCGCCCGCCACCACCACGGTTTCCCCGCCCTTGAGGCCGTCAGCAATGACGACTTTGCCGGTGAGGTAGCGACTGACCTGGACCGGTTGCAAGCTGACCTTGTTGCCCTCGCCCACCACCCACACGGCCGGCTCATGCAGGGCCTTGGTCAACGCTGACCAGGGCAACTCGATACTCGGCTTACCCTGGGCATGACCAGTGGCACTGACGGCCGACCCCAGCTCCATGCCCGGCGGCACGTCACGCAAGGCCACTTTGACTTGCACCGTGCCGCTCTGGGCCGAGACGGTCGGGGTGATTTCACGCACATGGCCCTGGGCCTGGATTTTCGGGTTATCCACCAGGCTGACGATGATGGTCTCACTGCTGGGCGGCGCGACCAGCAGGGATTCATAGACATTGAACACCGCATCACGCTCGCCATCATGGGCCAGGGTGAAGATCGGCGCGGTGGCCTGCACCACCTGCCCGACTTCAGCCTGGCGCTCGGTGATGACCCCGGCGGCGTCCGCCACCAATGCGGTGTAGGCGAGCTGATCGCGGGCATTGGCCAGTTGTGCCTGGGCGGCCTTCAAGGCGCTCTGGCTACTGCGCAGCGCGGCCTGGGCCGAGTCGTACTCGCTCTGGCTGGTATAACCCTTGGGCAACAGTTTCTGCTGACGGACAAAGGCGACACTGCTCTCGGTCACCCGGGCCTGCTCGGCGAACACCTCGGCCTTGGCCGAATCGACACTGGCCTGCAGGTCCTTGGGGTCAAGCCGGGCCAGGACCTGGTTGGCTTTCACGTGATCGCCGACGTCGACGCTGCGGGAAATGATCTTGCCACCCACGCGAAACGACTGATCCGCCTGCACCCGCGCCTGGACATCGCCAGTGAGGGTCACGGACGCCGCAAAGTCACTGGGCTGGACCTTTTGCACACCCACCCTGCGAAGCTCGAGTTCAGCGGTGTTTTTCTCGCCACAACCGGTTAGCACGAATGCCGAACCCAGGCTGACGACCAATAGAGTACGCAACACCGTCATGCAGGCTCCTTGCATGTGCCAGATCGATACAGAGATGCGAGTGTTAGCGTAGATCAGGGTTTGTGCCGGCGCTTGCGACAAACGCAATTCATTTGCGCCCGGTCAATCGGCGATACTGATGCACCACCGCCCACGCAAGGACGCCGTGATGCTGACCACCCTGGCCGTCGCCAACTACCGCTCGATCAACCACCTGGTGCTGCCGCTGGGCCGCCTCAACGTCATCACCGGGCCCAATGGCAGCGGCAAGTCCAACCTGTACAAGGCCCTGCGCCTGCTGGCTGAAACCGCCCAGGGTGGCGTGATCAACGCACTGGCCGGCGAAGGTGGACTGGAGTCGACCTTCTGGGCCGGGCCGGAACGCATCAGCCGGCGCATGAGCCGTGGCGAGGTCGCCGTCGAGGGCGGCCCGCGCCAGGAGGCCAAGCGCCTGCGCCTGGGCTTTGCCGACGAGGACTTCGGTTATGCCATCGGCCTGGGGCTGCCTGCGTCCAGCGGCCACTTCATGCTCCCGGGCAAGCCCGCGCCCATTGCCTCACGGTTCACCCTCGACCCGCAGATCAAGCGCGAGTGCATCTGGGCAGGCCCTGTCTACCGCCCGGCCAGCCTGCTGGTGGATCGCCAGGGTGGCATGGTCCGCGCCCGCGAAGGCCGGCAGTGGGACGTCCTGGCCCAGCACACGCCGGATTTCGACAGCCTCTACGACCAGGTCGGCAACCTGCGCTCATCGCCGGAGGTGCTGCACCTGCGCGAGCGCATCCGCGGCTGGCGCTTCTACGATCACTTTCGCACCGACCGCGAGGCACCGGCACGGCGGCCCCAACTGGGCACGCGCACACCGGTGCTGCACCACGACGGCCGCGACCTTGCCGCTGCCCTGCAGACCATCATCGAGATCGGCGATGCCCAGGCCCTGTGGAACACCATCAGCGACGCCTTTCCCGGCTCGCACCTGACCATCGACGCCGTGCCCGGCGGCCTGTTCAACCTGCAATTCCATCAGGACGGCCTGCTGCGGCCGCTGTCGGCAGCAGAGTTGTCGGACGGTACCTTGCGTTACCTGCTGCTGGTCGCGGCACTGCTGAGCCCCAGGGCACCGACCATGATGGTGCTCAACGAACCGGAGACCAGCCTGCACCCGGACCTGCTGCCGGCACTGGCACGCCTGATCATCCGCGCGACGGAGCATTGCCAGGTGTGGGTGGTATCGCACGCACGACGGCTGGTGGCCGCGCTGGAACAGGATGCGACCTGCAATTCGATCGTGCTGGAGAAACAGCTGGGACAGACCCGGGTGGCGGGTCAGGGGATGCTGGACGAGCCGGCCTGGCATTGGCCGGAATGATCACGGGACAAGCCCGCTCCTACAGGTAGGAGCGGGCTTGTCCCGCGATGCTTTTCAGATCACGCCGAAACGGCGGCCGGCGCGCTGCGCACGTCCGGTTGCTTCCAGGAATCGGCCGCGCTTTCCTCGATGGCCTGCTGGATCGCCCGGCGACGACGCTCTTCGGCCTGGCGGCTGAAGTACCAGACCATGAAGGTCACCAGCGACACCGACAGCAGGATCAGGCTGGCCACCGCGTTGATTTCCGGCTTCACGCCCAGACGCACGGCAGAGAAGACTTCCATCGGCAAGGTGGTCGAACCCGGACCGGACACGAAGCTGGCCAGTACCAGGTCGTCCAGCGACAGGGCGAAGGACATCATGCCGCCCGCCGCCAGCGACGGCGCGATCATCGGGATGGTGATCAGGAAGAACACCTTCCACGGCCGCGCACCGAGGTCCATGGCCGCCTCTTCGATGGACAGGTCCAGCTCACGCAGGCGTGCCGACACCACCACCGCCACATAGGCCGCGCAGAACGTGGTGTGGGCGATCCAGATGGTGACGATGCCACGCTCCTGCGGCCAGCCGATCATCTGCGCCATGGCCACGAACAGCAGCAACAGCGACAGACCGGTGATCACCTCGGGCATCACCAGCGGCGCGGTGACCAGGCCACCGAACAGGGTGCGGCCCTTGAAGCGGGTCACCCGGGTCAGCACGAAGGCCGCCAGGGTACCCAGCGCCACGGCGGCGATCGCGGTGTAGCAGGCGATCTCCAGCGAGCGCATCACCGAGCCCATCAGTTGGCTGTTGTCGAGCAGGCCGACGTACCATTTCACCGACCAGCCGCCCCACACCGTCACCAGCTTGGAGGCGTTGAACGAGTAGATCACCAGGATCAGCATGGGCAGGTAGATGAACAACAAGCCCAGGATCAACATCAGCTTGGAGAAACTGAAACGCTTCATGCCCTGCCCTCCATCTCTTTGGCCTGACTGCGGTTGAAGAGCAGGATCGGTACGATCAGGATCGCCAGCATCACCACCGCCAGGGCCGAAGCCACCGGCCAGTCACGGTTGTTGAAGAACTCTTGCCAGAGCACTTTACCGATCATCAGGGTTTCCGGACCGCCGAGCAGTTCAGGAATGACGAACTCACCGACCACCGGAATGAACACCAGCATGCAGCCGGCGATGATGCCGTTCTTCGACAGCGGCACGGTGATCTTCCAGAAGCTGTTGAAGGTGCTCGAACCCAGGTCCGATGCGGCTTCCAGCAGGCTCGGGTCGTGCTTCACCAGGTTGGCGTAGAGCGGCAGGATCATGAACGGCAGGTAGGAATAGACCACGCCGATGTAGACCGCCAGGTTGGTGTTGAGGATCTGCAACGGCTGGTCGATCAGGCCCAGCCACATCAGGAAGGCGTTGAGCAGGCCGTTGTTGCTGAGGATGCCCATCCAGGCGTACACGCGGATCAGGATCGCCGTCCAGGTCGGCATCATGATCAGCAGCAGCAAGACGGTCTGGGTCTCCTTGCGGGCGTTGGCGATGGCATAGGCCATCGGATAGCCGATCAGCAGGCACAGCAAGGTGCTGAAGAAGGCAATCTTCAACGAACCGAGGTAGGCAGAGATGTACAGCTCGTCCTCGGTCAGCAGGCCATAGTTGGCCAGGTTGAGCACCAGTTGCACCTTGTCTTCAACGTAGCTGTAGATCTCGGTGTACGGTGGAATGGCCACGTCCGCTTCAGCGAAGCTGATCTTCAGGACGATGAAGAACGGCAGCATGAAGAACAGGAACAGCCAGATGAACGGCACGCCGATCACCATGTGGCGCCCCTCGGGTTTCAACCGGTTGAAGGCTCGCGTGAGCTTGCGCATGTTCATGACCGCAGTACCACGCCGCTGTCGTCTTCCCACCAGACGTAGACCTGGTCACCCCAGGTCGGGCGGGCGCCCTGGCGTTCGGCGTTGGCGACGAACGACTGGACGATCTTGCCGCCAGGCAATTCGACGTAGAACACCGAGTGGCCGCCCAGGTAGGCGATGTCGTGGACCTGGCCGCGCGACCAGTTGTGCTCGCAGGTCGGTGCCGTAGTAGTCACCAGCAGCTTTTCAGGGCGCAGGGCGTAGGTGATGCGCTTGTCTTCCACCGAGGTGGTGACCCCGTGGCCGACGTAGATCTTGCGCTCCAGCTCCTTGCTGGCAATGACCGCGTGGCCTTCGGCGTCTTCGACCACTTCACCGTCGAACAGGTTGACGTTGCCGATGAATTCGCAGACCAGACGGCTGGTCGGGGTCTCATAGACGTCGATCGGGCTGCCGATCTGGGCGATCCAGCCCAGGTGCATGATGGCGATGCGCTGGGCCATGGTCATGGCCTCTTCCTGGTCGTGGGTCACCATCACGCAGGTCACGCCGACCCGCTCGATGATCTCCACCAGCTCCAGTTGCATCTGCGAGCGCAGTTTCTTGTCCAATGCACCCATCGGCTCATCGAGCAGCAGCAGCTTCGGACGCTTGGCCAGGGAACGGGCCAGGGCCACACGCTGGCGTTGGCCGCCGGAGAGCTGATGCGGCTTGCGCTTGGCGTACTGGGTCATGTGCACCAGCTTGAGCATCTCGCCGACGCGCGCGTCGATCTCGGCCTTGGGCATGCGGTCCTGCTGCAGGCCGAAGGCGATGTTCTGCGCCACGGTCATGTGCGGGAACAGCGCATAGGACTGGAACATCATGTTGATCGGCCGCTCGTAGGGCGGCATGTCGGTGATGTCCACGCCGTCGAGGAAGATCCGCCCCTCGGTGGGCCGTTCGAAGCCGGCGAGCATGCGCAGCAAGGTGGATTTGCCCGAACCCGAGCCGCCGAGCAGGGCGAAGATCTCGCCCTTCTTGATCTCCAGGGACACATCGTCCACGGCGACTGTTTCGTCGAACTTCTTCGTGACCCGGTCGATTTTGACCAGCACCTGTTTAGGTTGCTGATCGCCCTCGAGGGCTTTCTTATAGGCACCGGAGGCAACTGCCATTTGTGGAACTCCCAACAAGATTTTTTGCACCCGCCCCTGCCGTGACGGATCCTGGATATTTACTTGCCCGACTTGACCTTGGTCCAGCTGCGGGTCATCAAACGTTGCACTTTGGGCGGTAACTCAGAGTTGACGTACAACTTGTCCAGCACTTCTTGCGGTGGATAAACCGCTGCGTCGGTTCGCACGCTCTGGTCCATCAGATCGCCAGCCTTGGGGTTCGGGTTGGCATAACCGACGTAATCACTGACCTGGGCAATCACCTCAGGCTTCAGCAAATAGTTGATGAAGGCATGGGCCTCTTTGACATGGGTCGAATCCTTGGGAATCGCCAGCATGTCGAACCAGAGGTTGGCCCCTTCTTTGGGAATCGCATAAGCCACGCTCACACCCTTGCCGGCTTCCTGGGCCCGATTCCTGGCCTGGAAGATGTCGCCGGAGAAACCGGCGGCCACACAGATGTCGCCGTTGGCAAGGTCGGAGATGTACTTGGACGAATGGAAGTAGGTCACGTACGGGCGCACGGCCAGCAGTTTCTGCTCGGCATCCTCGTAGTCCTTGGGGTTGGTGCTGTTGGGATCGCGGCCCATGTAGGCCAGCACCGCCGGCAGCATTTCGTCCGCCGAGTCGAGGAAGGCGACGCCGCAGGCCGAAAGCTTCTTGATGTTTTCCGGCTCGAACAGCACAGACCAGGAGTCGATCGTGTCGGTGCCCAGCACTGCCTTGACCTTCTCGACGTTGTAGCCGATACCGTTGGTGCCCCACAGGTAAGGCACGGCGTACTGGTTACCCGGATCGTTCTTCTCCAGGCGCTTCATCAACGCCGGGTCGAGGTTCGCGTAATTGGGCAGCAGTGACTTGTCGAGCTTCTGGAAAGCGCCCGCCTTGATCTGCTTGCCGAGGAAATGGTTGGACGGCACGACCACGTCATAGCCGCTACGACCGGCCAGCAGCTTGCCTTCCAGGGTTTCGTTGGAGTCGAAGACATCCTGTACCGGTTTGATGCCGGTGGCTTTTTCAAAGTCCGCAAGGGTGGTCTGACCGATATAGTCCGACCAGTTATAAATGTGCACCGTGGGCGCCGCTTGGACGCTGACCGCCAGCGTCATACTCGCTCCAGCCAGCAGGGCCTTGCGAAATACAGAATTAGACAAGTGGGTAGTCCTCACAATAGTGCCCGTAGCAAACGGCATAATTACCTGCCGTATTTGCAAACCGGCGCGCAACTTACCTTCGATGCACTCATGTCGCAAAAAAAATTAACTCTTGGAGCACCCTGGGCGTGATTTACACCGCCCAGGGCTTCAAACCGGCTTACTTGCCCGACTTGATCTTGGTCCAGCTGCGGGTGATTTCGCGCTGGGCAGTCTTCTCCGGTGCCTTGATGGCGTACAGCTTGGCCTTCACTTCATCGGACGGGTAGATGGCCGGATCGCTGGTGATGTCCTTGTCCACCAGCGGGGTGGCGGCCAGGTTGCCGTTCGGGAAGCGCACGGCATTGGTGATGCCGGCCATCACTTCCGGCTGCATCAGGAAGTCCATGAACTTGTAGGCGGCCTCGACGTTCTCGGCGTCTTTCGGAATGGCGACCATGTCGTAGAAGGTACCGGCACCTTCCTTCGGAATGGTGTAGCTCAGCTTGACCTTGTCGCCGGCTTCATGAGCACGGGCCTTGGACTGCTCCAGGTCACCCGAGTAGCCCACGGCCACGCAGATGTTGCCGTTGGCCAGGTCCGAGATGTACTTGGAGGAGTGGAAGTAGGTGATCGAAGGACGGATCTTCAGGAACAGCTCCTCGGCCTTCTTCAGGTCTTCCTTCTTGGTGCTGTCGCTCGGCAAGCCCAGGTAGTGCAGCGCGGCCGGGAGCATCTCGGTCGGTGCATCGAGGAAACTTACACCGCAGCTTTTCAGCTTCTCGATGTTCTCAGGCTTGAACACGGCATCCCAGGAGTCGATCTTGTCGACGCCCAGCGCGGCCTTGACCTTCTCCGGGTTGTAGCCGATGCCGATGGAGCCCCACATGTACGGGAAGGCGAACTTGTTGCCCGGGTCGCTGGCATCGCCGACGGCCTTGAGCAGTGCAGGGTCGAGGTTCTTCCAGTTGGGCAGCTTGGAGCGGTCCAGTTCCTGGTAGACGCCGGCCTTGATCTGCTTGGCCAGGAAGTTGTTCGACGGCACGACCACGTCGTAGCCGGACTTGCCCGCCAGCAGCTTGGCTTCCAGGGTTTCGTTGCTGTCGAAAACGTCGTAGACGACCTTGATACCGGTCTGCTTCTCGAAATTGGCAACGGTATCCGGTGCGATGTAATCGGACCAGTTGTAGACGTGCAGCACTTTGTCATCCGCTTGAACAGCACTGGCCATGGCGCCCATCAGGGACACAGCCAACAACGTCTTGCCCATTTTCTTCATGCGTAATGCTCCAGAATTTTTTATTTAGCCATCTGTTCAGCGGCCGGCTCTCTGCGGCGCAAGCAAGCACTGGGCGACTGAAACAGTCGCTAGTCTGGCAAGTTCCAAGGCGCTCTTTCAAGGAAAGAGCGGCCTTGGATCACATTGATGCCACTACGCTAGCCTAGCACTTGGCTATTTCAGCGCTTCAAGCGTCAAGTCCAGGCATTTGCGTGCCTTTTCCACCAGCTCGTCGATCTCGTCACGGCTGATCACCAGCGGTGGCGCGATGATCATGGTGTCGCCCACTGCGCGCATGATCAGGCCATTGTCGAAGCAGAACTGCCGGCAGATCATGCCCACGCCCTTGCCTTCGTAACGCGCGCGGGTTGCCTTGTCCTTGACCAGCTCGATGGCACCGAGCATGCCCAGGCCACGGACCTCGCCCACCAGCGGGTGATCGTTGAGCTCGCGCAGACGTTTCTGCAAATACGGTGCCGTATCGTCCTGGACCCGCTCGATGATCTGCTCGTCGCGCAGGATCCGCAGGTTTTCCAGGCCCACCGCGGCGGCCACCGGGTGACCGGAGTAGGTGAAGCCGTGGTTGAAGTCGCCGCCTTCGCTCAGAACCTTGGCCACTTCGTCACGCACGATCACACCGCCCATGGGGATGTAACCGGAGGTCAGGCCCTTGGCGATGGTCATCAGGTCGGGCTTGAGGTCGTAGTAGTCGGAGCCGAACCACTCACCGGTACGACCGAAGCCACAGATCACCTCGTCGGCGATGAACAGGATGTCGTACTTGGCGAGGATCTCCTTGATCTTCGGCCAGTAGGTGTCTGGCGGAATGATCACCCCGCCGGCGCCCTGGATCGGCTCGGCGATAAAGGCGGCGACGTTGTCTTCGCCGACTTCGAGGATCTTCTTCTCCAGCTGTTCGGCCGCCCAGACGCCGAACTCGTCCGGGGTCATGTCACCGCCTTCGCCGAACCAGTACGGCTGCGGGATATGCACGATGCCCGGCAGCGTGCCGCCCTGCGCATGCATGCCGCTCATGCCGCCCAGGGCGGCACCGGCCACGGTGGAGCCGTGGTAGCCGTTGATGCGGCCGATGATCACCTGCTTCTGCGGCTTGCCCTTGAGCGCCCAGTAGTGGCGGACCATGCGCAGGTTGGTGTCGTTGCCTTCGGAGCCGGAACCGGTGAAGAACACATGGGTCATGCCTTCAGGCGCCACGTCAGTCACCGCCTTGGCCAGCTCCAGCGCTGGCGGGTGGGCGGTCTGGAAGAACAGGTTGTAGTACGGCAGCTCGCGCATTTGCGCGGCGGCCTTTTCCACCAGCTCTTCACGACCATAGCCGACCGCCACGCACCACAGGCCCGCCATGCCGTCGAGGATCTTGTTGCCCTCGCTGTCCCACAAGTGCACGCCCTGGGCCTTGGTGATGATCCGCGGCCCCTTTTCCTTCAGCTGCTTGTAGTCGCTGAAAGGCGCGAGGTGATGCTCGCTGCTCAAGGCTTGCCACTCACGGGTTTGCGGGTTGTTGACGCTCATGTGCTTCTCCGTTTGTTGACGGCCGCGGTCCTGCGGCTCCGGGTTGGTCAGACCGCAAACAGCAGGAACTCACGTTCCCAGGAGCTGATTACGCGTTTGAAGTTTTCATGCTCGGCGCGCTTGGTGGCGACGTAGCCGGTAATGAATTTCTTGCCCAGGTACGGCTCCAGCGCCTGGCAGTTCTCCATGCGCTCGAGTGCATCCTCGATGGTCAGCGGCAGGCGCAGGTTACGGCGCTCGTAACCACGGCCCTGCACCGGCGCGCTTGGCTTGATGCCTTCGACCATGCCGATGTAGCCGCACAGCAGGCTCGCGGCGATGGCCAGGTAAGGGTTGGCGTCGGCGCCCGGCAGGCGGTTCTCGACCCGGCGGTTCTGCGGGCCGGCATCCGGCACACGCAGGCCGACGGTGCGGTTCTCTTCGCCCCACTCGACGTTCACCGGCGCCGAGGTGTCGGGCAGGAAACGGCGGAACGAGTTGACGTTCGGCGCAAACAGCGGCAACACCACCGGGATGAACTTCTGCAGGCCGCCGACGTGATGGAGGAACAGCTCGCTCATGCGGCCCTCTTCGTCGGAGAAGATGTTCTTGCCGGTGTGCACATCGATGATGCTCTGGTGCAGGTGCATGGCGCTGCCCGGCTCGCCGGTCATGGGCTTGGCCATGAAGGTGGCGGCCACGTTGTGCTTGAGCGCCGCTTCACGCATGGTGCGCTTGAACACCAGGATCTGGTCGGCCAGGGCCAGGGCGTTGCCGTGACGGAAGTTGATTTCCATCTGCGCGGTGCCGTCCTCGTGGATCAGCGTGTCCAGGTCCAGGTTCTGCAGTTCGCACCAGTCGTAGACGTCCTCGAACAGCGGGTCGAATTCGTTGGCCGCTTCGATGGAGAACGACTGGCGACCGGTTTCCGGGCGGCCGGAACGGCCGATCGGCGGCTGCAGCGGGAAATCCGGGTCCTCGCAGCGCTTGGTCAGGTAGAACTCCATCTCCGGCGCCACGATCGGCTGCCAGCCCTTGTCGGCATAGAGCTTGAGTACTTTCTTGAGCACGTTGCGCGGCGACAGCTCGACCGGGTTGCCCTGCTTGTCGTAGGTGTCGTGGATCACCTGGGCGGTAGGCTCGATAGCCCAGGGCACGAGAAACACCGCGTTCTCGTCGGGGCGGCAGACCATGTCGATGTCGGCCGGGTCGAGCAATTCGTAATAGATGTCGTCATCGACGTAGTCGCCGGTAACGGTCTGCAGCAGCACGCTCTCGGGCAAGCGCATGCCTTTTTCGGCGATGAACTTGTTGGTCGGCGAAATCTTGCCGCGGGTGATCCCGGTGAGGTCGCTGATCAGGCACTCCACTTCGGTGATCTTGTGCTCTTTCAACCAATCGGTGAGCTGGTCGAGGTTGGTACTCATAAATACCTCAGGAGGCAAATGTCTGGACAGTCGTCAGGACAGCCGCAATAGGCCGTCCCAGACATTCTGTATCCCGCACGGAGGTAAAGCAAAAGCCAGGCGCGGTGATACCCCAGGCATTACCCGCAACGCTGGCGAGCCCGCTATAGTGATGGCAGAGGATATTCAAGGGAGCGTCGGCAACGGGCAGGTGGCCCTGGCCGTCAATTATTTCAGCCGGGGCATACAGCGCCGCCGCGGTGCGATAGCCACCCGCGTGGAATGCGTGCAAACCGTTCTGCGAACGGCAGGCGTTGATGCCGCTTGTCGGCAGTCGTGACATGGTAACCCCGGGTATTATTGGTGTTATGGGTTGCCACCGAGCTTAGCCTTGTTCATTTTTTTACACAACACCCCCGTAAAAAATAGAACACGGCCCGCTCAAAACCGCCGCTACCGTACGAAAGCAGTCCTTGTCGTCGCCCTCAATTGCAGCAAAAATGCCGCTTGAGGGCCATTTTAGGGCATCATGGGGTTGGCTTGACTTCAGCATGGCTTTCCGTTTGACTGGACCTGCAAGCCCCCATTGATTGATATTTTTAACAACAAAGGTGTTGCATCATGTCGGTACCCCCGCGTGCCGTTCAGCTTAACGAAGCGAACGCGTTCCTTAAGGAACATCCTGAGGTTCTCTACGTTGACCTTCTGATTGCAGATATGAATGGTGTGGTGCGTGGCAAGCGCATTGAGCGCACCAGCCTCCACAAGGTTTACGAGAAAGGCATCAACCTGCCGGCCTCGCTCTTCGCATTGGATATCAACGGCTCCACGGTCGAAAGCACCGGCCTGGGCCTGGACATCGGCGATGCCGACCGCATCTGCTATCCAATCCCGGACACCCTGTCCAACGAACCCTGGCAGAAGCGCCCGACCGCGCAGCTGCTGATGACCATGCACGAACTCGAAGGCGAGCCGTTCTTTGCCGACCCGCGGGAAGTCCTGCGCCAGGTCGTGAGCAAGTTCGACGAGATGGGCCTGACCATCTGCGCCGCGTTCGAGCTGGAGTTCTACCTGATCGACCAGGAGAATGTGAACGGCCGTCCACAGCCGCCACGCTCGCCGATTTCCGGCAAACGCCCGCAATCGACCCAGGTCTACCTGATCGACGACCTCGACGAGTACGTCGACTGCCTGCAGGACATCCTCGAAGGCGCCAAGGAGCAGGGCATTCCTGCCGACGCCATCGTCAAGGAAAGCGCCCCGGCGCAGTTCGAAGTCAACCTGCACCACGTTGCCGACCCGATGAAGGCCTGCGACTACGCGGTACTGCTCAAGCGCCTGATCAAGAACATCGCCTACGACCATGAAATGGACACCACCTTCATGGCCAAGCCGTACCCAGGCCAGGCGGGTAATGGTCTGCACGTCCATATCTCGGTGCTGGACAAAGATGGCAAGAACATCTTCACCAGCGAGGATCCCGAGCAGAACGCCGCGCTGCGTCACGCGATCGGCGGTGTGCTCGAGACCCTGCCGGCGTCGATGGCGTTCCTCTGCCCGAACGTCAACTCGTACCGCCGTTTTGGCGCCCAGTTCTATGTGCCCAATGCCCCGAGCTGGGGGCTGGACAACCGCACGGTAGCCCTGCGTGTCCCGACCGGCTCGCCGGATGCCGTGCGCATCGAACACCGCGTTGCCGGTGCCGACGCCAACCCGTACCTGCTGATGGCTGCCGTACTGGCGGGCGTGCACCATGGTTTGAGCAACAAGATCGAACCAAGCACCCCAATCGAAGGCAATGCCTACGAGCAAGTGGAGCAAAGCCTGCCGAACAACCTGCGCGATGCCCTGCGCGAGCTGGACGACAGCGAGATCCTCAACAAGTACATCGATCCGAAGTACATCGACATCTTCGTCGCCTGTAAGGAAAGCGAGCTGGAGGAGTTCGAACACTCCATCTCCGACCTCGAGTACAACTGGTACCTGCACACCGTTTGATGGCCTTATCGCGGGGCAAGGCCGCTCCTACAGGAGCCTGTAGGAGCGGGCTTGCCCCGCGATGGCTTACAACGCCTTCTCGAATATCTTCGAATTACGCTGATAGTTGTACAGCGACGCCCGCGCCGCCGGCAGCCGCTCGACCCCGCTGGGCACAAACCCACGCTCGCGGAACCAGTGCGCGGTCCGGGTCGTCAGCACGAACAGGGTATTGAGCCCCATCTCCCGCGCCCGGGTCTCGATGCGTTCGAGCAACTCGTCACCCCGGCCACCATGGCGATACTCGGGATTCACCGCCAGGCACGCCAGCTCCCCGGCCTCGGAGTCGGCAATCGGGTACAGCGCCGCACAGGCGATGATCATGCCCTCGCGCTCCACCACGCTGAACTGCTCGATTTCGCGCTCCAGCACTTCGCGCGAGCGCCGCACCAGGATGCCCTGCTCTTCCAGCGGGCTGATCAGGTCAAGCAAGCCACCGACATCCTCGATCGCCGCTTCACGGACCTTCTCGAACTGCTCCTGGGCCACCAGGGTGCCGCCACCGTCACGGGTGAACAGCTCGGTGAGCAAGGCGCCGTCTTCGCTGTAGCTGACGATATGGCTGCGTGCCACGCCGCCACGGCAGGCCTCGGCGGCGGCGTCGAGCAATTCGGCCTGGTAGTCGCTGCCCAGGCGTTGCAGGTGCGCCGGCACCTGCTGCGGGCGCAACTCGCGCACCAGCCGGCCTTGCTCGTCGATCAGGCCGCGTTCGGCGCCGAACAGCAGCAACTTGTCGGCGCCCAGCTCGATGGCGGCGCGGGTGGCGACGTCTTCGCAGGCCAGGTTGAAGATCTCACCGGTCGGCGAGTAGCCCAACGGCGACAGCAGTACGATGGAGCGCTCGTCGAGCAGGCGGTTGATGCCCTTGCGGTCGACCCGGCGTACTTCGCCGGTGTGGTGATAGTCCACGCCTTCGAGCACGCCGATCGGCCGGGCGGTGACCAGGTTGCCGGAGGCCACGCGCAGGCGCGAGCCCTGCATCGGCGAGGCGGCCATGTCCATCGACAGGCGGGCTTCGATGGCGATGCGCAGATGGCCCACGGCATCGATCACGCATTCCAGGGTGGCGGCATCGGTGATGCGCATGCCGCGGTGGTAGTGCGGGGTCAGGCCACGGCTGGCCAGGCGGCTTTCGATCTGCGGCCGCGAGCCATGCACCAGCACCAGGCGCACACCCAGGCTGTGCAGCAACACCAGGTCGTGGACGATATTACCGAAGTTGGGGTCCTCGACCCCGTCACCGGGCAGCATGACCACAAAGGTGCATTCGCGGTGGGCGTTGATGTAAGGCGAAGCATGACGCAGCCAATTGACGTAATCGGGCATAACCAGAGAGCCTGTAGAAAAGGGGACAAAAACGGGAAAGCACACAGCGCTCGAAGGGTTATCGTCGGAACAGGCTTGGCGTCACGCGCAATCTCCTCTGCAAAACGGCCGAACTCAGCGGGCAATTACCGGGCTGAGGCAATAATGTTCGATCAACTCACGCAATAGACGCACGGTAGGCTGCAAGCGTGACATTTCAAGGTACTCGCCCGGCTGGTGGGCACAGCTGATATCGCCCGGACCCAAGACCAGGGTCTCGCAACCCAGGCGCTGAAGATAAGGCGCTTCGGTGCCAAAGGCCACCGCTTCAGCCCGATGGCCGGTCAGACGTTCGGCCAGGCGCACCAGTTCCGCGTCCGCCGCTTGCTCGAACGGCGGCACCTCGGGGAACAGCGGCGCATAGTCGATGCGCACCTGATGCTGCTCGGCCAGGGGCGCGATTTTCTCCCGGATGGCCGCGCGCAGGGCCTCCGGGTCCATGCCCGGCAGGGGCCGCAAGTCGAACTCCAGGGCGCACTGGCCGCAGATCCGGTTGGGGTTGTCGCCGCCGTGGATGCAGCCGAAGTTCAGGGTCGGTTGCGGCACGCTGAACTGGGCGTTGTTGAATTGCTGCTGCCATTGTCGGCGCAGCCCCATCAGCTCGCCCATGACCTGGTGCATGGCTTCCAGCGCGCTGTGACCGAGGCTGGGATCCGACGAATGGCCGCTGCGCCCGAGGATATCGATACGCTCCATCATCACGCCCTTGTGCAGGCGGATCGGCTTGAGCCCGGTCGGCTCGCCGATCACCGCCGCCCGCCCCAGCGGTCGGCCGGCTTGCGCCAGGGCACGGGCGCCGGACATCGAGCTCTCTTCATCGCAGGTGGCGAGGATCAGCAGCGGTTGCTTGAATTCATGAGCCAGCAAGGGCTGCACCGCCTCGATGACCAGGGCGAAGAAGCCTTTCATGTCGCAGCTGCCCAGGCCCACCCAGCGGCCGTCGACCTCGGTCAGCTTGAGCGGGTCGGTCTGCCACAGCTGCGGATCGTAGGGCACCGTGTCGCTGTGCCCGGCCAGCACCAGCCCGCCCGGGCCGCTGCCGCGGCTGGCCAGCAGGTTGAATTTGCCCGGGGTCACCTGCTGGATGTCACAGGCGAAACCCAGGTCCCCCAGCCACCCGGCCAGCAGGTCGATCACCGCACGGTTGGACTGGTCCAGCGCAGGCTGGGTACAGCTGACCGATGGCGTGGCAATCAGGGCGGCGAACTGCTCTTTGAGCGATGGCAACGGCATGCGCTTTCTCCTTGGGCGAACCTCATCATAGGGCCATCCGGCACCGTGAATAAACCGCCGCGAGCCGACTCCTGTACACTGCACCCCCAAGACGCTCCCTGTCATCCGAGCCTGGATCTACCAGCAATGCATAAAGAAACCGAAATCAAACTGCGGGTCAGCCGCGAGACCCTCGCCGCCCTGCGCGAACACCCATTGCTGAACAAGCGCAACAAGTCCGGCTGGCAAAGCCGCGAGCTGCTCAACCAGTACTTCGACAGCCCGGAGCGCGACCTGGCAGCGGCCAAGGTCGCCCTGCGCCTGCGCCGCGACGGCGACGTGGTGATCCAGACCCTCAAGACCCGCGGCCAGAGCGTCGCCGGCCTGTCCCAGCGTAACGAGTTCGAGTGGCAACTGCCCAAGGCCAAGCTCGACCTGAAAAAGCTCGACGACCAGTGCTGGCCTGCCCAGCTGGCCGAGCTGGACAAAAAAACCATCAAGCCGCTGTTCACCACCGACTTCACCCGCCAGTACGCGGAAATCGCCTGGGGCCGTGGCAAGGCCAAGGTGGTGATCGAAGCGGCCCTGGACCTGGGCAGCGTGGTCGCCGGCAAGCAGAAGGAAGAGATCTGCGAGCTGGAGCTGGAACTGCGCGAAGGCGCGCCTGAAGCCCTGCTGGAGCTGGCCGCCGAGCTGTCGGCCGCCCTGCCGCTGTTCCCTTGCGACATCAGCAAGGCCGAGCGTGGTTACCGCCTGCTCGACCCTGCCAGCTACGCCCTGCGCCTGCCGGCCGCCGAACTGAGCGCAGAAATGCCCCTGGACGACGCCGTAGCGGCGCTGGCCTGGCAACTGCTGGGCGCCAGCCAGCGCCTGGCCGAGCAGTACCAGTTCAACGGTCACTGGCGTCTGCTGCAGGACTGGGTCCAGGTCCTGGCCGAACTGCGTGCCCTGATCGGCAGCCTGGGCCAGGCCGCCCCGCGCGCCACCACTCGCACCCTGCGTGCCAGCCTCGATGCGCTGCTGGAAGACTGGCGTCCGCTGGTACTGGCCGGCAACGACGATGAAGACGTGCGCCGCGCCGCGCCCGAGCAATTCGCCGACGAGCTGCTGGACACCCGCTGGGGCCAGTTCTCCCTGGAAACCTCGCGCTGGCTGCTGGCCCGTGGCTGGACCATGGAACGCAACAAGCGCGGCGACCGTCAGGGCGCCGCCCAGCTCACCAACTGGCTGAACGTACTGCTGGCCGATGAGGCCAACGCCCTGCAACTGCCGCTGTACCATCGCCAGCCGGAAGACCTGGCCGAGCAGTTGCCGCGCATCGAGCGCCTGCTGGCCTGGCTGCACCACGCCCGCCAGGTGCTGGAGAGCCCGGACCTGGACCGTCTGTTCGGCGAGCTGAACAAGCTGCACGAACTGGCCGAACTGCCGATCAGCGACGAAGTCCTCGAAGCCCGCGAACAGCAGGCCATGGCCGTGTTCCAGAGCCGTGGCTGGAAACACCTGCTGCGCAAGTAAGGGCTAGCGCATGACCGGAAGACTGGTCGTGGACTTGATCTCGGACAAGGCCACGATCGAGTTGACCTCCTGGATCCCCGGCACCATCGACAGCTTTTCGAAGAAGAACCGTTCGTAGGCTTCGATGTCCGGGGTGACAATGCGCAACAGAAAGTCCACCGCCCCCATCAGTACATAGCACTCCAGCACCTCGGGAAAGCCGCGGATCGCCTCGGTGAACTCGGTGAAATTGGAGCGGCCGTGGGCATTGAGTTTGACCTCGGCGAAAATCTGCGTGTTCAGGCCGATCTTCTTGCGGTCGAGCAGGGTCACCTGGCCGCGAATCACCCCCTCCTCCTTCAGGCGCTGGATCCGCCGCCAGCACGGCGACTGCGACAGCCCCACCCGTTCGGCGATCTGCGCACTGGACAGCGAGGCATCCTCCTGCAGCAAGGCCAGGATCCGTCGATCATAGGCGTCCAACTCGCTCTGCATAATTATTTCTCCAACGCTCAACAAGGCGAATTGAGTAATTCAGTTTCAAGCCTTTGCGATCGATCATAGAGAAAAAATGCCCGGTTGCGCATGTAAAAATTCCCCTATCGATTCAGGAGAACTACATGAGCGCACTCGAACGCTTCGACAGCCCCGTTACCCCATTGCGCGACGATGTCTGGGCTGCCAGCGCCGCCCACAGCAGCGTGCGCTACCACCTGCAGGTGGAGGCCGAGCCCGATAGCCTGTGCCGGGTGCTCAACCTGTTCGCCCTGCAGTTCCTCACCCCCCATCAGGTACGGATGAGCCGCCAGGACGACCTGCTCGCGATCGACATCGAGATTGCCGGGTTGAGCTGGCACCGCGCCGAACTCATTGCACAAAAAATGCGCAACCTGATCTGCGTCGACGAGGTCCGCTTGCAGCCCTGCCATTGATGTAGCCGAGGCGGGAAATGCCAGGCAACGTTTCCCGGCCTTGCTAAATCCCAAAGCCAGCTAATCTTGTCAGTGCCACCCCTTCAGGCAGCTTGGCAAGGACGCCTCATGACTGTCACCTCCGAGGACCGCTGGCTGAGCCTGGATGGCCTGCTGGACGACCTGCTCGATGCCCGGCTCATTCCTCCACACACTGCCCGGGCACTGCGCAGCCAAGGCCTTGCCGCCGACGACCACCCGCTTGAATTCATCGCCCGCCAGGGCCTGCCAGACCCACGCCAGCCCGGCCAGCGCCTGGATATGGTAACCCTGTGCCAATGGTTGGCGGCACAAGCCGGCCAGCCCTACCTGTACATCGATCCGCTGCAACTGGACCTGGCGTCCACCTTCGGCCTGATGTCCGCAGCCTTTGCCCGGCGCCACGGCCTGCTGGTTGTCGCGGTCGAAAGCCATGGCGTCACCGTGGCCAGCGCCGAGCCTTATGTCAGCGCCTGGGAAGCGGACCTGACCCAGGTGTTGCGGCGCCCGATCAAGCGCGTGCTGGCAAGCCCGGCGCAGATCCGCCAGTTCAGCCAGGCGTTTTTCCAACTGGCCCGCTCGGTCAATGGTGCCAGCCGCCAGCAAGCCTCACCTGTGCATAACCTTGAGCAACTGCTCGAGCTCGGTAGCGACGAACGCCAGCACGATAGCGATGACGCCCACGTCGTCACCCTGGTCGACTGGCTGTTGCAATACGCCTTCGAGCAACGGGCCAGCGACATTCACCTGGAACCCCGGCGCGACCAGGGTCAGTTGCGCTTTCGCATCGACGGTTTGCTGCACCCGGTCTACCAGTTTCCGGCCGAAGTCACCCTGGCGGTGGTCAGCCGCCTGAAAACCCTGGGCGGCATGAACGTCGCCGAAAAACGCCGACCGCAGGACGGCCGGATCAAGACCCGCCTGCCGACCGGCAACGAGATCGAGCTGCGCCTGTCTACCTTGCCCACCACCTTCGGCGAGAAGCTGGTGCTGCGCATCTTCGACCCGCTCCTGCTGCAGCAGGACTTCGCCCAGCTCGGCCTGGACGGCGAAAACCTTGCGCACTGGCAGGCCATGATCGGCCAGCGCCATGGCCTGGTCCTGGTCACCGGCCCCACCGGTTCCGGCAAGACCAGCACCCTGTATGCCACCCTCAAGTACCTGGCCACCCCACAGGTCAACCTGTGCACGGTCGAAGATCCGATCGAGATGGTCGAGCCACAGTTCAATCAACTGCAGGTACACCCGGCCATCGACCTGGGTTTTGCCGAGGGCGCCCGGGCCCTGCTGCGCCAGGACCCGGACATCATCATGATCGGCGAGATCCGCGACCTCGAAACCGCCCAGGTGGCGTTCCAGGCGGCACTGACCGGGCACCTGGTGCTGTCCACCCTGCACACCAACGACGCCTGCGGCGCCATCAGCCGCCTGCTGGAGCTCGGTATTGCCCCGCATCTGATCAAGGCCGGGCTGGTCGGGGTCATGGCCCAGCGCCTGGTGCGCACGCTGTGCCTGGCCTGCAAGGCGCCGACAGCAGCGGGCTACCAGGCCAGGGGCTGCAACGAATGCCGGCAGACCGGCTATCACGGGCGCACCGGCATACACGAACTGCTGCGCCTGAGTGACACCCTCAATGCTGCCATTTGCGCCGATATGGACCTCGCAACGCTGCGCCGGCAGGCGCTCGTCGAGGGCCTGCGTAGCCTGCATGACAACGGTGCGCAGAAGGTTGCAGCAGGCCTTACATCGCAGGCCGAGGTATTGCGCGTGGCGTCAGGGAACTAGCTGCAGGCGGGCAGATCAAAGCGCGCAGATCACCTCAGTTGGAGTTACCCCGAATGCGTTCCAAACTTGCAGTCGCAACCCTTGCCCTGCTCTCCCTGCCCGTCGGTTCGGCCATGGCCGACGACACCTTCTGGCAAAATGTCATTTCCTCCGGCGCAACGACCGCCTCCAGCTACCTGACCTCCAGGGATCACAAACTGGTCGTCGCCGCCCAGGATGACGCCGGCAGCTTTGTCGCCAGCAACGGCGCCATTCGCGGCCCTTACCTGGAATCGGCGATGCAGAAGGTTCGCGCCGAGAATCCAGAGCTGCAAGTCAGCGACATGGAACTGGCCAACGCCATCCTGGCCAAGAACGCTGTAGCCAGCGAGTAACCTCGCAACCTATCGCAGGCTACGCCAGCTCCCACAGGTAAGGCCCACAAAAAGCCTTGTGGGAGCTGGCGAAGCCTGCGACCGGCGATGCACCGTTCAGCGATAATCCTCCACCGGCACACAAGCGCAGAACAGGTTCCGGTCACCGAACACGTTGTCCACCCGGTTAACCGCCGGCCAGTACTTGTGCAAGCGCGCATGGTCACTCGGCGCAATGCCCTGGACGATACTGTAGGGTCGCTCCCACACCCCCAGCACATCTGCCAGCGTATGCGGCGCATGTTTGAGCGGGTTGTCCTCGGCCGGCCAGTTGCCGTCCTGCACCTCGCGAATCTCCGCACGAATGCTCAGCATCGCCTCGATGAAGCGATCCAGCTCGGCCTTGGACTCACTTTCGGTCGGCTCCACCATCAAGGTGCCCGGCACCGGGAACGACATGGTCGGGGCGTGGAAGCCATAGTCCATCAGGCGCTTGGCCACGTCCTCTTCACTGATGCCGGTCAGCGCCTTCAACGGTCGCAGGTCGAAAATGCACTCATGGGCCACCCGCGCATTGCGCCCCCGATACAGCACCGGGAACGCCTCGTTCAGGCGCTCGGCCAGGTAGTTGGCCGAGAGGATCGCCACCTCGCTGGCGTCCGCGAGCTGCGGCCCCATCATGGCGATGTACATCCAGCTGATCGGCAGGATGCTCGCACTGCCCCAGGGCGCGGCGCTGACTGCGGTGTTCTGTGGATCAGGCCCGGGCACCGGAACCACCGGATGGCTGGCCACGAAGGGTGCCAGATGCGCGCGCACGCCAATCGGCCCCATGCCCGGACCACCGCCGCCATGGGGAATGCAGAAGGTCTTGTGCAGGTTCATGTGCGAGACATCGGCACCGATGTCGGCCGGCCGAGTCAGGCCGACCTGGGCGTTGAGGTTGGCCCCGTCCATGTACACCTGGCCGCCCTGTTGGTGGATCACCGCGCAAATCTCGCTGATGCCCTCCTCGTACACACCATGGGTCGAGGGATAGGTCGCCATCAGGCAGGACAGGTGCTCGCCCGCCGCCTTGGCCTTGGCCTTGAGGTCGGCGAGGTCGACGTTACCCGCGTCGTCGCACTCGACGATCACCACGCGCATGCCGGCCATCTGCGCCGAAGCCGGGTTGGTACCATGGGCCGACGAAGGGATCAGGCAGATATCGCGGTGCGGCTGGTGACGGCTGCGGTGATACTTGGCGATCGCCATCAACCCGGCGTACTCGCCCTGGGCACCGGAGTTGGGCTGCATGCAGATGGCGTCGAAACCGGTGATCGCGCACAGCCAGCGCTCCAGCTCGTCGATCATCGCCTTGTAGCCCTGCACTTGCGCGGCCGGGGCAAAGGGGTGAATGGCGGCAAAGCCGGGCCAGGTGATCGGGATCATCTCGCTGCTGGCGTTGAGTTTCATGGTGCAGGAGCCCAGGGGAATCATCGACTGGTTCAGCGCCAGGTCCTTGTTCTCCAGCTGCTTGAGGTAGCGCAGCATCTCGGTTTCGCTGTGATGCAGGTTGAACACCGGATGGGTCAGGAAGCTCGAGCGGCGCACCAGGGCTGCCGGTATGCCTTCCGGCAGGGCCATGCCGTCGAGGGTGGGGATGTCCAGGCCGTGGTCGGCACCGAGGAAGATGTCGAACAGGCGCAGCACGGTGGACTCGTCACAGGTCTCGTCGAGGCTCACGCCCAACTGGCCGCCCCCGAGAATCCGCAGGTTGATCTGCGCCGCTTCGGCGCTCTGGATGATTGCCGTCTGGCTGCCGCCGACCTCCAGGGTCAGGGTGTCGAAGAAGTGCTGGTTGAGGCGCTTGATGCCCTTGCTCTCGAGGCCCGCGGCCAGGACGAAGGTCAGCGCATGGACCCGCTGGGCGATCCGCTGCAGGCCTTCAGGCCCGTGATACACGGCATAGAAGGCGGCAATGTTGGCCAGCAGCACCTGGGCGGTACAGATGTTGGAGTTGGCCTTCTCCCGGCGGATATGCTGCTCGCGGGTCTGCAGGGCCATGCGCAGGGCCACGTTGCCGCGGGCATCCTTGGATACCCCGATGATGCGCCCCGGCATGGCCCGCTTGAACTCGTCACGGCAGGCGAAATACGCAGCGTGGGGCCCGCCATAGCCCATGGGCACGCCAAAGCGCTGGGACGAGCCCAGCACCACATCGGCGCCCTGTTCGCCCGGCGGGCACAGCATCAGCAGGCTCAGCAGGTCGGCAGCCACGCAGGCCAGGGCCTGCTGTTTGTGCAGTTGCTCGACCAGAGGGCGCAGGTCGCGGATCTCGCCATGGGTGTCCGGGTACTGCAGCAAGGCGCCGAACACCTTGTAGTTGCCCAGGTTCTCCACCGCGTCGACGACCAGCTCGAAGCCGAAGCCTTCGGCGCGGGTCTGCAGCACCGACAGGGTTTGCGGATGGCAGTGCTCATCGGCAAAGAACTGGTTGCTCTTGGACTTGGCCATGCGCTTGGCCAGGGCCATGGCCTCGGCCGCCGCCGTGGCTTCATCGAGTAACGAAGCATTGGCCAGATCCAGCCCGGTGAGGTCGATGATCATCTGCTGGAAATTCAACAGCGCTTCCAGGCGGCCCTGGGCGATCTCCGGTTGATAAGGCGTATAGGCTGTGTACCAGCCCGGATTCTCGAGGACGTTGCGCAGGATGACGGTCGGCGTGATCGTGCCGTGATAGCCCATGCCGATCAGGCTGGTCCACACCTGGTTCTGCTCGGCATAGCCGCGAAGCTTGGCCAGGGCGGCCTGCTCATCCAGGGCGGCGGGCAAATCCAGCGGCCGGTTCAGGCGGATGCCCGGTGGCACGGTCTGTTCGATCAGTTCACTACGGCTGCCCAGGCCCAGGGCCTCGAGCATGGCCTGCTGCTCCAGGGCATCGGGGCCCAGGTGGCGACGCAGGAAAGGATTGGGGTCGTGCAGTTGGCTCAGGGACGGCGATTGGGACATAGCGGCTCTCTCTTCCTCGACCAAGCCCCGAGCAGTCGAGGCATATTGAGTCTAGGAAGAGATTGCCGGTTTGTGAAAACTATTCGCCGATAGCGGCTTTGTAGCCGGCGGCGTCGAGCAGCTTGTCCAGCTCGGCCGGGTTGCTTGGCTTGAGTTTGAAAATCCAGCTCTCGTACGGTTCCTCGTTGAGCGACTCAGGGCTGTCAGCCAGTTCTTCGTTCACGGCGATCACTTCGCCACTGACCGGGGCGTAGATATCGGAGGCAGCCTTGACCGACTCGACCACACCGGCGGCATCGCCAGCGGCGAAGGTCTTGCCGACTTCAGCCAGCTCGACGAACACCACGTCACCCAGGGCTTCCTGGGCGTGGTCGCTGATACCGACGGTCACAGTGCCATCGGCTTCCAGACGGGCCCACTCATGGCTTTCGGCAAAACGCAGGTCGGCGGGGATGTTGCTCATCTTGTTATCCTCGATAGGGTCAGCGGAAAGCCCGCCAGAAAGAGATCAGATCAGAATCTTGCCATGGCGCACGAAGGTCGGTTTGACCACCCGCACCGGATACCATTTGCCGCGGATCTCCACCTCGGCACGATCGGCGGTTGCCATTGGCACCCGCGCCAGCGCGATGGATTTGCTCAGCGTAGGAGAGAAACTACCACTGGTGATCTCTCCTTCGCCAATACCGGCGACACGTACCACCTGATGGGCGCGCAGCACGCCGCGTTCTTCGAGCACCAGGCCGACCAGTTTCTGCTCGACGCCGTGTTCGATCTCGGCAAGCAGGCCCTGGCGACCGATGAAGTCACGCTCGGCAGGCTCCCAGGCCACGCTCCAGCCCAGGTTCGAGGTCAGCGGGGTATGCGCCTCGTCGATATCCTGGCCATACAGGTTCATGCCGGCTTCAAGGCGCAGGGTGTCTCGGGCGCCCAGGCCGCTCGGAGCGATACCGGCACCGACCAGGTCGTTGAAGAAGGCCGGGGCCTGCTCGGCGGGCAGGATGATTTCCAGGCCGTCCTCACCGGTGTAACCGGTGCGGGCAATGAACCAGTCGCCTTCATCGCGGCCTTCGAAGGGCTTGAGTTCGCGGATCAGGGCGGCCCGTGGCGCGCTGACCAGCCTGGCGATCTTGTCGCGGGCATCAGGGCCCTGGATGGCGAGGATGGCCAGCTCCGGGCGTTCGCGCAGTTCGACCTGATAGTCGCCCTTGCAGGCGTTCAGCCAGGCCAGGTCCTTGTCGCGGGTCGCGGCGTTGACCACCAGGCGATAACCCTCGTCGCCACGGTAGACGATCATGTCGTCGATGACCCGGCCCTGCTCGTCGAGCATGGTGCTGTACAAGGCCTTGCCGGTTTCGCCCAGGCGATCGACATCGTTGGCCAGCAGGCGCCGCAGCCAGACCCGGGCCTGGGCACCGTGTACATCGATCACGGTCATATGGGATACATCGAACACCCCGCAGTCGCTGCGCACCTGGTGGTGCTCCTCGACCTGCGAGCCATAGTGCAGGGGCATGTCCCAACCGCCAAAATCGACCATCTTGGCGCCTAGCGCCAGGTGCAGGTCATAAAGAGGCGTACGCTGTCCCATGGGTTTCTCCTTCCGGGCGTGGCGAAGCAGCGGCTGTCGGCAGCGTTCCAGCTACCCGGTCTGTAGGACCGACCGCAGCGAATGCCGCGCATTGTAGCTGCAAGCTCGCAGGCTTACACCCTCAGCGCGTTTGACCGGGGTGTCGGGCCGAGCGTCGGATCAGGCCGATGACCGGCAACAGCCCGACCAGAATCAGCGTCAGGGCCGGCAGTGACGCCCGTGCCCACTCGCCTTCGCTGGTCATCTCGAACACCCGAACCGCCAGGGTGTCCCAGCCGAACGGGCGCATCAGCAGGGTTGCCGGCATTTCCTTGAGCACATCGACGAACACCAGCAAGGCGGCGCTCAACGCCCCCGGCACCAGCAGCGGTAGATACACCTTGAAAAACAATCTTGGGCCGCTGACGCCCAGGCTGCGAGAGGCTTCGGGCAACGACGGGCGAATCCGCCCCAGGCTGTTTTCCAGCGGTCCGTAGGCCACAGCGATGAAGCGCACCAGGTAGGCGAGCAGCAGCGCCGACAGGCTCCCCAGCAGCAACGGCCGGCCCGCGCCCCCCAGCCAGGTGGATAGCGGTACCACCACCTGGTTGTCCAGGTAACTGAAGGCCAGCATGATCGATACCGCCAGCACCGAGCCCGGCAAGGCATACCCCAGGTTGGCCAGCCCGACGCCGGCGCCGATGGCCGTGGTCGGCGCCTGGCGCCGGGCAAAGGCCAGCACCAGGGCGACACAAACGGTGATCAGCGCCGCCATCGCGCCCAGGTAGAGGGTATGCAGGATCAGGCTGGTGTAGCGCTCATCGAGATCGAAACGCCCCCGTTGCCAGAACCACACCAGCAGTTGCAGCACCGGGATGACGAAGGCGCAGGCGAACACCAGCAGGCACCAACCACTGGCCGCCCATGCCTTGACGCCGCGCAGGTGATACAGCGCCTTGCCCCGTGGCCGCTCGTTGCTGCTGCGCACCGCGCCACGGGCCCGGCGCTCGCCGTACAGCACCAGCATCACCACCAGCAGCAACAGGCTGGCCAACTGTGCGGCGCTGGACAGGCTGAAGAAGCCGTACCAGGTCTTGTAGATTGCGGTGGTGAAGGTGTCGAAGTTGAACACCGACACTGCCCCGAAGTCAGCCAGGGTTTCCATCAGGGCCAGGGCAACGCCGGCGCCGATGGCCGGACGGGCCATCGGCAGCCCCACCCGCCAGAACGCCTGCAACGGTGAATGCCCCAGCACCCGCGCCGCTTCCATCAAGCCCTTGCCCTGGGCCAGGAAGGCGGTGCGCGCCAGCAGGTAGACATAGGGGTAGAACACCAGTACCAGCACGGTGATCACCCCGCCGGTGGAACGCACCCGGGGCAGGCGCATGGGCCCGAACCACTCGCGCAGCAGGCTTTGCACCGGGCCGGAAAAGTCCAGCAGGCCGACGAAGACGAACGCCAGCACATAGGCCGGAATGGCAAAGGGCAGCATCAGTGCCCAGTCCAGCCAGCGCCGCCCGGGGAATTCGCAGAGGCTGGTAAGCCAGGCCAGGCTGACGCCCAGTACAGTGACGCCCACCCCGACACCGACCACCAGGGTCAGGGTGTTGCCCAACAAGCGGCTCATCTGGGTATCGAGCAGGTGCGACCAGATCTGCGTGTCGACGGCCTGCCAGGACAGCAGCAGCACGCTCAGGGGCAGCAGCACCAGGGCGGCGATGGTGTAGACCAGGGGATACCAGCGGCGTTGGGCGGGGTGAGCCAAAAGGAGGTTTCTCTAGCGGATTCGGTGACGACCGCTGTGCGGTCGATCGCGGGGCAAGCCCGCTCCCACGGTAGGAGCGGGCTTGCCCCGCGAAATGGCCACGGAAGGATAAAGCCTTGCGCTTAGTTCCAGCCAGCCCGATCCATCAGTTTGATGGCTTCTGCCTGACGCTTGCCGGCGATTTCAACCGGAATGGTGTCGGCCTTGAACGAGCCCCACGCGGCCACTTCCTCGGAAGGCGCGACTTTCGGGTTGGCCGGGAACTCCTGGTTCACATCGGCGAAGAGTTTCTGTGCTTCTTCACCGGTCATCCACTCCACCAGCTTCGTGGCGGCTTCCGGATGCGGCGCGTATTTGGTCAGGCCGATACCCGAGAGATTGACGTGCACGCCACGGTCAGCCTGGTTGGGCCAGAACAGCTTGACCGCAAGGTTCGGGTTTTCCTTGTGCAGACGACCGTAGTAGTAGGTGTTGACGATACCCACGTCGCACTGGCCGGCGTTGATGGCCTGCAGCAAGGCGGTGTCATCGGAGAACACATCGGTGGACAGGTTGTTGACCCAGCCCTTGATGATTTCCTCGGTCTTCTTCTCGCCATGGGTTTCGATCAGGGTGGCGGTCAGCGACTGGTTGTAGACCTTCTTCGCGGTGCGCAGGCACAGGCGGCCTTCCCAGTTCTTGTCGGCCAGGGCTTCGTAGGTACTCAGTTCTTCCGGCTTGACCCGATCGGTGGAGTAGGCAATGGTCCGCGCTCGCAGGCTCAGGCCGGTCCAGTCGTGGGACGAGGCGCGGTACTGCTTGGGAATGTTGGCATCGATCACGTCGGACTTGATCGGCTGCAGGATGCCCATCTGCTCGGCCTGCCAGAGGTTGCCGGCATCGACGGTCAGCAGCAGGTCGGCGGTGGCGTTCTGCCCTTCGGCCTTGATGCGCTGCATCAGCGGCGCTTCCTTGTCGGTGATGAACTTGATCTTGACCCCGGTCTTGGCGGTGTAGGCGTCGAACACCGGCTTGATCAACTCGTCGATGCGCGAGGAATACACCACCACTTCGTCCGCCGCCTGGGCGGTGCCGCCCAACAGGGTCAGAGCCAGGGCGGCCAATACGTGCTTGCGTGGCGACATGGTGCAGTCCTCGGAGTTCAATAGAGGCGCAAATGGTAGTTAATCCCATTTGCCTTCTCAACCGAACTCACCAGCGAGGAGTTACCAGATGTTACGGTGCCTTCAGGCGCGCGCCAGATCCGGCAAGTCACCGCTCAAGCCCAGGGCCTGGCGGACGAACAGCGCCTTGGCTTCAGGCAGTTGCTCGACCCATTTCAGCCCGCTGTTGCGCAGCCAGCGCAGCGGCAGCGGATCGGCCTGGAACAGGCGCTGGAAGCCTTCCATGGCCGCCATCAGGGCCAGGTTGTGCGGCATGCGCCGGCGCTCGTAGCGACTCAGCACACGCACATCGGCCAGGCGCTCGCCACGCTCATAGGCATGCTGCAGCTCTTCGGCCAGCACGGCGGCATCGAGAAAGCCCAGGTTGACGCCCTGTCCGGCCAGCGGGTGAATGGTATGGGCCGCATCGCCGATCAGCGCCAGGCCTTCGGCCACGTAGCGCTTGGCATGACGCTGGCGCAGCGGCACACAGAGCCGTGGGTCGGCCTGCAGCACGCTGCCCAGACGGCCTTCGAAGGCGCGTTCGAGTTCGCTGCAAAACGCCTGGTCATCCAGTGTCATCAGGCGCTCGGCCTGCTCGGGGGTGGTGGACCAGACGATCGAGCACCAGTCCTGCCGGCCGTCGCGCAACAGCGGCAGGAAGGCCAGGGGACCGTCATCGGTGAAACGCTGCCAGGCCGTAGCCTGGTGCGCTTGGGCACAGCGAACGCTGGTGACGATGGCGTGGTGCAGGTAATCCCATTCGCGGGTTTCGCAGCCGGTCAGGTGGCGCACGGCCGAGTTTGCCCCGTCGGCGGCGATCACCAGGGGCGCACGCAAGGTGCGACCGTCGGCCAGGGTCAGCAGCCATTCATCACCGGAGCGGCGCATCTGCTCCAGGCGGGCATTGGCCAGCAAGCCGACTTCGCTGTCGTGCAGGCGCTCCAGCAGGCCATCCTGGATGACCTTGTTCTCGACGATATGCCCCAGCACCTCGGCATGCACACTGGCCGCCGAGAAATGGATCTGGCCGGTGCCGCTGCCGTCCCACACACGCATGTCCGAGTAGGGACTCAGGCGCCGCTCGCTGATCCCCTGCCAGGCGCCCAGGCGTTCGAGAATGCGCTGGCTGGCCATCGACAGGGCACTGACCCGTGGCTCGAAGGCGGCCTGGTCATCGAACGACTTGACCGACAGCGGGCTGCCGTCGAGCAGGAGAATTTCCAGGCCGCTGTGCTGCAACGCCAGGGCCAGGGCGCTGCCGACCATACCGGCACCGACAATCAACAGATCTGCGCGCATTTCCATGCCTTAAGCCTGTCTCGCTTGCGGCTTGAGCCGCACGTAAAGGGTTTTGTCGACCCGCGCCACCAGCTCGCCGGCAGCGTCACGGATATCGACCTGAAGTCGTGGCAGGTATTTCTTGCCGCCTGCGGTGTGCTCGCGAATCTCGGCCAGCAGCCCGTCGTCGATGCGAAGCTCGGCGAACACCGGCCCCTTGCCCGGGGAAATGAAATCGATGCTGGCGGCCTTGTCCCAGACGATGTACTCACGCCCCAGCAGCTCCATCAGCATCAGCATGTAGAACGGATCGACCATCGAATACAGGCTGCCGCCGAACTGGGTGCCGACAAAGTTGCGATTGAACCCGTGCAGCCCCATGCGCACCTTGATCTGGCGCAGGTCCGGGCTGATGCTTTGCACGCGGATAGCGGCGCCCAGGTACGGCGGATAGAGATTCAGTCGCCAGCGCAGCAGGCGCGCGCGCCACGCCAGTTTTCGCGGGTCGCTCATGTCAGCTCCGCGGGTCCGGGCGCGTTCCCAGGCCCATGGCCTGACGGGCGAACCAGCGCTTGGCCGGTGGCAGCAGGTCAAGGCCGAGCAAGCCCAGGTTGCGCCCGGTGGCGACCAGCGGCTGCGCATTGCCGAACAGGCGGGTGACGCGGTCGGAGAAGCCCACGGTCAGGTCCTGGTCCAGGCGCTGGCGCTCGCGATAGGCCTGCAGGGTGGCAAAGTCGCCCGGCACGGCGGGACCGGCCAGCAAGCCTTCAGCCAGCGCCTGGACATCGCGCAGGGACAGGTTGAAGCCCTGCCCGGCGATCGGGTGCAGGCTGTGCGCGGCATTGCCCAGCACCACCAGGTGCGAACGCACCTGCTCCTGGGCCTCGATCAGCGACAACGGATACAGGTGCCGGGCACCGACCTGGCGCAAGGCGCCCAGGCGATAGCCGAACACGTCCTGCAACTCGCTGAGGAAGCTGCGCTCATCCAGCTCGGCCAGGCGCTTGGCGTCCATCCCGGCACGGGTCCAGACCAGCGCGCAGCGGTTCTCCGGCAAGGGCAGCAAGGCCATGGGGCCGTCATCGGTGAAGCGTTCGAACGCCTGCCCGCGATGGGCCTCGCTCGGGGTGATGTTGGCGATCAGCGCGCTCTGGTTGTAGGGCCGCTGGCTGACATGGATGCCCAATTGCTCGCGCAAGCCGGACCGACCACCGTCGGCCAGCACCGCCAGATCGCATTCAAGGGTAGTGTCGTCGTTGAGCGACAGGCGATAGCCGTCCTCCAGTGCCTGCATGGCCGTGACTTCCGCCGGGCAGCGCCAGCTCACCACCTCGGCATCCAGGCCTTTCCACAGGCACTGGCCGAGCCAGGCGTTTTCCACCACATAGCCCAGGGCCGGCACCCCCTCCTCCAGCGCATCCAGGCGGGTGGCGCCAAAACGGCCACGGTCGGACACCTGGATCTGCGAGATCGGCTCAGCGCGGCGGCTGATCTGCTGCCACAGGCCCAGACGCTCGTAGATCTGCCGGGTACCAAAGGACAAGGCCGACGAACGCGCGTCGTAGCTTGGCTGGTAACTGTCACCCGGGGCAAAGGGTTCGATCAGCAGGATCTTCCAGCCACGGGCCTTGGCGCCCGCCTGCAAGGCCAGCGCCAGGCTGGCGCCGACCAGGCCGCCGCCGATGATTGCCAGATTGACCCGGTTCATGCCGCGTCACTGCGCGCGGCAGCCATCAAGGCCTCGATTTCGGCGACCGTCTTCGGCACGCCCGACGTCAGGATTTCACAGCCCTGCCTGGTTACCACTACGTCATCCTCGATACGTACACCAATGCCGCGCCACTTCTTGGCAACGCTTGAATTGTCGGCACCGATATAGATGCCCGGCTCGACCGTCAGCGCCATGCCCGGTTCGAGCACCCGCCACTGGCCACCGACCTTGTACTCGCCGACATCGTGCACATCCATGCCCAGCCAGTGTCCGGCACGGTGCATGTAGAACGCTCGATAGGCTTCGCTGTCGATCAGTTCCTGGACATCGCCCTCAAGCAGGCCCAGTTCCACCAGCCCCTCGGTGATCACCCGCACCGTCGCCTCATGGGCGTGGTTCCAGTGCCTGCCCGGTGCGATCGCGGCAAAAGCCGCTTCCTGGGCCTTGAGCACCAGTTCGTAGATTGCCTTCTGCTCCGGCGAAAACCGCCCGCTGACCGGAAAGGTGCGGGTGATGTCGCTGGCGTAGCAGTCGATCTCGCAACCGGCGTCGATCAGCACCAGGTCACCGTCCTTGAGCAGCGCGTCGTTCTCCTGGTAGTGCAGGATGCAGCTGTTGCGCCCGGCCGCGACGATCGAGCCGTAGGCCGGCATCTTCGCCCCGCCCTTGCGGAACTCGTAGTCCAGTTCGGCTTCCAGGCTGTATTCGCGCAGGCCGGCACGGCAGGCCTGCATGGCGCGCACATGGGCACGGGCGGAAATCGCCGCGGCCTCGCGCATCACCTTCACTTCCGCTGCCGATTTATACAGGCGCATGTCGTGCAGCAGGTGATCCAGGGCAACGAATTCGTTCGGCGGCTGGGCGCCCAGGCGCGCCTTGGAGCGGATCACGTTGATCCAGTCCATCAGGTGGCGATCGAATTCCGGGTTGCTGCCCATGGCCGAATAGACCCGGTCACGGCCCTCGATCAGGCCGGGCAGGATGTCGTCGATATCGGTGATGGGAAAGGCATCGTCGGCGCCATAGTCGCGGATCGCGCCTTCCTGGCCGGCGCGCAGGCCATCCCAGAGCTCGCGCTCCGGGTTGCGCTCGCGGCAGAACAGTACATATTCGCCATGCTCGCGTCCGGGGATCAGGGCGATCACCGCTTCCGGCTCGGGGAAGCCGCTCAGGTACTGGAAGTCGCTGTCCTGGCGGTACACATGCTCGACGTCGCGGTTGCGGATGGCAACCGCGGCGGCGGGCAGGATGGCGATGCTGTTGGGTTCCATCTGCGCCATCAGCGCCTTGCGTCGACGGGCGTACTCCGACTTGGGGATGTGGCTCATGGGCAGTGGCAGTCCCTGATTGATCAGTGCAGCGAAGGTTTGGACGCAGGTGCGGCCGGCTTGGCCAGCTCCGTGAAGAGCAGCAACGGCGCGACACGCAGGTACTCCATGACTTCCATGTAGTCGTTCTCGCCGTCCTCGGACTCTTCCAGAGCGTCCTGGACCTGGGAGATGGCAACCAGGTCGTTGAGCACGTCCTTGGCGTCGGCGCTCAGTTCCAGGCCGCCGGCGTTCTGGCCGAAACCGGTGAGGAACCCCTGGCACCACTGGCCCAGGGCTGCAGCGCGCTCGGTCAGCGGCGCGTCGTCGCCCGGCAGCAGCAGCACGATGGTGATGTCTTCACCGGACAGTTCACCCTTGACCATCTCCTGCAGGCCGATCAAAGCGTTACGAACGTTGTCCGAAGGCTCGACCTCCAGCGCATTGGCGGCATCGGCCAGCCAGCCGTCGGCGTCGAAGCCGGCGCCAGCGCAGCTACGACCGAGCAGCAAGCCGTGCAGTTCGGCAGGAGAAACAGGGTGCCCGTTGCTGCTGAGCAAGGTGGCGAAGGCGGTGTACGGCGAATTGGTATTGGACATGGGCAACTAGGCGCCAGGCGGCGCAATGACTAGAATGAAGACCTTGTATCCTAGCACCGGCAGGCGCGCCAAGACCATCGACGCGGCCAATTCGGGGCAGACCGGGGCATAATCCGGGCAACCACACGCCAGACCGAATCGAGTGGCAACCAATGCAAGAGAACGATCTGCAAACGCTGATGGGCCGATTCGAACTGCTGATTGAGCGAGTCGAGCAACTAAAACGGCAAAATGCACTCCTACAGACACAGGAAAAGTCCTGGCGTGAGGAGCGCGCCCACCTCATCGAAAAAAACGAAATCGCCCGGCGTAAGGTCGAATCGATGATTTCGCGGCTCAAGGCCCTGGAGCAAGACTCATGAGTTCAAGCAATAGCGTCACCGTTCAGATCCTCGACAAGGAATATTCGATCATCTGCCCACCGGAAGAGCGTAGCAACCTGATCAGCGCCGCTCGTTACCTGGACGGCAAGATGCGTGAGATTCGCAGCGGCGGCAAAGTGATCGGCGCCGACCGCATTGCCGTGATGGCCGCGCTGAACATCACTCACGACCTGCTGCACAAGCAGGATCGCCCGGAAGTACCGGCCAGTGGAGCGACCCGCGAACAGGTGCGCGACCTGCTCGAACGTGTCGACCAGGCCCTTGCCGACGATGCGGATTCAAAAACCAGTTGAGTTTCAGTATACTGGCGCCACTCCCTGGAGTGCTTGCCAGTCGGTCATGTCCCTGAGCCGATACGCACAACCACGGGGGTTGCACGTTGGGGCCGGTGTGCATGTCCGCTTGACGGAAAGCCTTAACGCCTCCTGCAATCTCCACCTTGAACTTTCGGGTTCAAGGGCTACACCGACAGCGGTTCGTCGGGGAGCCTGAATTATCCTTGCCTGCGCCATCCTGCGGGCAATCGAGCTGTCGCCCCAGCGCGACAGCCTCTCTGGGAACGCCCGTGCCATGACCGACACCGCGCTGCTCACCCGCCCCCAACTCCGTCGCCTGTTACGTGATGCCCGCCGAGCACTGAGCCCGGCCCAGCAGCGTCAGGCTGCGCAAGGCCTGTACCGGCAACTGGCCCAGCATCCGCTGTTCCGCCGCGCCCGCCACATCGCCCTGTACCTGCCCAACGACTGCGAGATCGACCCGCGCCTGTTGCTGCGCGAGGCCCAGCGCCGGGGCAAGCGCACCTACCTGCCGGTACTGCACGCCTGGCCGAAAAGCAAAATGGTTTTCCAGCGCATCGAACACGGAGAGAAGCTGCGCCCCAACCGCTTTCGCATTCCCGAGCCGCACATCAGCCTGGCCCGGCAACGGCCTATCTGGGCGCTGGACCTGATCCTGCTGCCGCTGGTGGGATTTGACGAAGTGGGCGGCCGATTGGGCATGGGCGGCGGCTTCTATGACCGCAGCCTGGCCTATCAAGCACGCCGCAAGGCCTGGAAAAAGCCCTTGCTGCTGGGGCTGGCCCATGAATGCCAGAAGGTCGAACGACTGGCCCAGGCCAGTTGGGACGTGCCGCTACAAGGGACGGTCTCGGACCGTGGCTGGTACCTGGCGCCTGCTTGAGGCGCCAGCAAGGCGATCAACGCTGTTGTTGCGGATTGACCGGCATTTCGTAGGGGGCGTCGAGCTTGCGCTCCCAGAGGCTTTGCGCATAACCGGTGGTGACAACACCCAGACCGAACAAAAATACCAAAATCCAGAGCAGGTCCGGTTTGCGATTCATCGATTGCCCCCCTCAGGCAAACTGATCACGTTGTCAGCAACGTTTATTTAGTGGTTGCAACAGCGCCAAGCGTAAAATTTGGCGCATTCTCCGACAACGCGCGTCGACACGCAAACCTTGGCGCCAACCGACTGTCGGTTTCATGCAACAGGTTATTTCGAACTTTGCCAGGAGCAGCACCCATGGCCTATTGGCTAATGAAATCCGAGCCCGACGAACTCTCGATCAAGGATCTGGCACGCCTGAAGGAAGCGCGCTGGGACGGCGTTCGCAACTATCAGGCGCGCAATTTCCTGCGCAGCATGGCGGTGGGCGACCAGTTCTTTTTCTACCACTCCAGCTGCCCCGAACCCGGCATCGCCGGCATTGCCCGCATCAGCGCCGCCGCTTATCCCGACCCAACGGCCCTTGACCCGCAAAGCCATTATTTCGACGCCAAGGCCAATGAGGAGAAGAACCCCTGGAGCGCAGTCGATGTCAGCCATGTCGAGACCTTCGGCAAGGTCCTGCAACTGGGCTATCTCAAGCAGCAGGCCGCCCTGGCCGAACTGCCTCTGGTACAAAAAGGCAGTCGCCTGTCGGTCATGCCGGTAACCGCCGAACAATGGGCTGCGGTACTCGCACTGCGTTAAATAGGCTAGGATTGCCGCACATTTGACGAACATCAACGCACCAGGATCGGTGCCGCGTCACACTCCGACGTGAATGCAGCAGGATGCAGACCGATGATTCAACGTACTCCCAAACTGTTTGCCGGCGCCTTGATCGCCCTGCTCCTGGCCGCGGGCGGCCTGGGCTACTGGAAGTCCCTGCACGATCGCCTGCCCGAAGGCCTGAGCATGGGCAACGGTCGGCTCGAAGCCACTGAAGTGCAGATTGCCAGCAAGATCCCCGGACGCCTGGCCGAAGTGCTGGTCGACGAAGGTGACAAGGTCCGCCAGGGCCAGTTGCTCGCCCGCATCGACACCCGCACCCTCGAAGCCCAGCGCAGCCAGGCCGAGGCCGAAGTGCTGCGGGCCCGGGAAAACTACTCGGCCGCCCAGGCCAACGTGCAATTGCGCCAGAGCGAGCTGCTGCTGGCCAGCCAGGAGCTCAAGCGCGTTCGCGAGATCTTCCAGCGCAATTACGCCAGCCAGCAGTTGCTTGACCAGCAGCAGGCACGCTACGACACCGCCAGCTCCGCCGTGGTCGCCGCGCGCGCGCAACTGGCCGCCATCAAGGCGGCCATCGGCGCCGCAGAGGCCCAGGTCGCCCAGCTCACCAGCGAAATCGACGACAGCAGCCTGCGCGCGCCTATCGACGGCGTTATCCAGCTGCGCCTGGCCGAGCCGGGCGAGGTGCTTGGCGCCGGAGGCCGGGTGTTGATGCTGATCGACCCGAACGACCAGTACATGAACCTCTACCTGCCCGCCTCCACCACCGGTCGCCTGACCGTCGGCGATCAGGCCCGGGTGGTGCTCGACGCCCTGCCGGAAAAAGCCCTGCCGGCGAAAATCGCCTTTGTCGCCGCCAAGGCCCAGTTCACCCCGAAGCAAGTGGAAACCCGCGACGAGCGGCAGAAGCTGGTGTTCCGGGTCAAACTGCGCCTGACCGACCCCAGTGCCGCGCCCCAGGCCAAGCCCGGCATGCCCGGCGCCGGCTACGTGCGCACGGCTGACGTGGACTGGCCGGCCAACCTGCAATGAACGGGCTGGCGCTGCAGGCTGAAGGCATCAGCCATGCCTATGGCAAGCTGAGCGCCCTGCAGGACATCGCCTTCAGTTTGCCCGCGGGTACCCGCTGCGGCCTGATCGGTCCGGACGGGGCCGGCAAGTCCAGCCTGCTCGGCCTGATTGCCGGGGTGAAGAAATTGCAACAGGGCGAGTTGCAGGTGCTCGACGGCTCCATCCGTCGGCGCCGCCACCGCAATACCCTGTACTCGCGCATCGCCTTCATGCCCCAGGGCCTGGGCAACAACCTGTATCCCGAGCTGTCGATCAGCGAGAACATCCGTTTCTTCGCCACGCTGTTCGGTCTCAGTGCCGCCGAATGCGAGCAACGCATGCACAACCTGCTGCTGGCCACCGACCTGGCGCGCTTTGCCGAGCGCCCGGCGGGCAAGTTGTCCGGCGGCATGAAGCAGAAGCTCGGCTTGTGCTGCGCACTGATCCACGAGCCGGACCTGCTGATCCTCGACGAACCGACCACCGGCGTCGATCCGTTGTCGCGCCGGCGCTTCTGGGAGCTGGTCGAACAGGTGCGCCAGGAACGGCCACAGTTGACCCTGCTGGTGGCCACCGCCTACATGGAAGAGGCCGAGCAGTTCGAGCACTGCCTGATGCTCGATCGCGGCAAACTCATCGCCTCTGGCCAGACCCACGCCCTGGCCGCGGTCACACCCAGCGGCAAACTGGACGATGCCTTCACCCATTACCAGGGCGACAGCGCCCACGACGCCCAGCCGCTGCAGATTCCACCACGGCTTGCCGACGATGCGGCCATTGCCATCGAAGCCCATGAACTGACCCTGTGCTTTGGTGACTTCACCGCGGTGAACAAGGTCAGCTTCGCCATCGGCCGTGGCGAGATCTTCGGCTTCCTCGGCTCCAACGGCTGCGGCAAGACCACCACCATGAAGGTCCTCACTGGCCTGATGCCGGCCAGCGAAGGCAGTGCCACGCTGCTGGGCCGCCCGGTGGACGCCAACGACCTGGCCACCCGCAAGCGCGTCGGCTTCATGTCCCAGAGCTTTTCGCTGTATGGCGAGCTCAGCGTCCGCCAGAACCTTGAGCTGCATGCCCGCCTGTTCGACCTGCCCAAGGCCGAGAGCACTGCCCGCATTGCCGAGCTGATCGAGCGCTTCACCCTCGGCGATATCGCCGACCAGCAGTCCGCCGCCCTGCCCCTGGGCCTGCGCCAGCGTCTGTCACTGGCCGTGGCGGTGCTGCACCGGCCGGAAGTGCTGATCCTCGACGAACCCACCTCGGGGGTCGATCCAGCCGCCCGCGATGACTTCTGGCGGCTGCTGATCGAGCTGTCGCGTGAACAGGGCGTGACCATCTTCCTGTCCACCCACTTCATGAACGAAGCCCTGCGCTGCGACCGCATTTCCCTGATGCACGCCGGCAAGGTGCTGGCCTGCGACACACCGGCAGCGCTGCAACAACAGTATGCCGGCGCCACCCTCGAAGACGCCTTCGTCACCTGCCTGGAGCAGGCCCAGGGGGCCAGCGAGGCGCCCGCGGCCACCACCCGCGCCGACGTCACCGCCAGCCCCGTGCCGCCGTTGCGCCGGGGGTTCAGCCTCAAGCGCCTGTTCGCCGTGGCCACCCGCGAAGGCAAGGAACTGCTGCGCGACAAGGTGCGCCTGGCCTTTGCCCTGCTCGGTGCGCTGTTCATGATGGTGATCTTCGGCTACGGCATTTCGCTGGACGTGGAAAACCTCGCCTTCGCCGTCTACGACCAGGACCAGAGCCCGCAAAGCCGGGCCTATCTGGAGGCCTTCCGTGGCTCGCGTTACTTCGCCGAGCAGCCGCCTATCCGCGACGCGGCACAGCTGCACCAGCGCCTGCAACGCTCGGAAATCAAGCTCGCCCTGGAGATCCCGCCCGGCTTCGGCCGCGACCTGTACGCCGGGCGCCAGCCGGTAGTGGCGGCCTGGCTCGACGGCGGCATGCCGTTCCGGGCCGAGACCAGCCGCAACTATGTCGAGGCGGTGCACCAGGCCAACCTGGAGCAACTGGCGGCCCTGAGCAACAGGGCCCTGTCGGGACAAACACCGGTGCGCCTGGAAACACGTTTTCGCTACAACCAGGATGTGGTCAGCGTCAACGCCATCGGCCCCGGCGTCATGGCCCTGATCCTGGCCTTCATCCCGGCGATGCTCACCGCTCTGGGCATCGTACGCGAGAAGGAACTGGGCTCGATCACCAACTTCTACGCCACACCCCTGACCCGCCTGGAGTTCCTGCTGGGCAAGCAGGCACCTTACCTGCTCATCAGCCTGGTCAACCTGGCCTTGCTGGTGGCCATGAACCGCTGGCTGTTCGGGGTGCCCTTCAAGGGTAGCGCGCTGGCCCTGGCGCTCGGCGGCCTGCTGTACCTGCTGGCGACCACCAGCCTGGGGCTGCTGATCTCGGCGTTCACCCGCACCCAGATCGCCGCGATCCTGGGCACCATGATCATCACCAGCCTACCCACCATCCAGTTCTCCGGCCTGATCGTGCCGCGCTCGTCGCTCGATGGCTCGGCGGCGTTGATGGGGCAGCTGTTCCCGGCAGGTTACTTTCTCGACATCGCCGTCGGCACCTTCACCAAGGCCCTGGGCTTGCGTGAGCTGTGGCCGCAATGCCTGGCGCTGGCGGGGTTCTTCCTCGGGTTCACCGGCCTGAGCCTGGCCATGCTGAAGAAGCAGGAGGCCTGATGCATCGTTTGGCACACACCCTGCGCCTGGGCCTCAAGGAACTGACCAGCCTGCGCCACGACAGCGTCCTGTTGTTGTTCCTGCTCTATGCCTTCAGCGTGGCGATCTACATGCCCGCCGCAGGCTCGATCATCGGCGTACACAACGCCAGCGTGGCGGTCATCGACGAAGACCACAGCCAGCTCTCGCGCAAACTGTCCGAAGCCCTGCAGCCACCGGAATTCCAGACCGCCGTGCCGCTGCCCTACGATCAACTCGACCAGGCGCTGGACAGCGGCCTGTATACCTTCGTGATCAACGTACCGGTGAATTTCCACAGCGACCTGCTGGCCGGGCGCTCGCCTGAGCTGCAGGTCAACGTCGACGCCACGGCCATGAGCCAGGCGTTCATGGGCGCCGGCTACATCGGGCGGATTTTCGAGCGCGAACTGCTCGACTACGCCAACCAGGGCTCGGCAGCAACCAGCAGCCCGGCGCAGATCAGTGCCAAGGCCCTGTTCAACCCCAACCTTGAGGGTGGCTGGTTCCTGGCGGTGATCCAGATCGTCAACAACATCACCATCCTGGCCATCGTCCTGACCGGCACCGCGCTGCTGCGCGAGCGCGAACACGGCACCCTCGATCACCTGCTGGTGCTGCCCCTGACGGCACTGGAAATCATGCTGGCAAAAATCGGCAGCAACGCCCTGGTGGTGGTGCTGTGCACCTGGCTATCGCTGGAGGTGGTGGTCAAAGGGGCGCTGGGCGTGCCGCTGGCCGGCTCGCAGGCGTTGTTCCTGGCAGTGACGGCACTGTACCTGTTCGCCAGCACCGCCCTGGGGATCTTCCTCGCCACCCTGGCGCGCTCGACACCGCAGTTCGGCCTGTTGGCGATCCCGGTGATCATCCCCATGCTCTTGCTGTCCGGCGGCAGTACGCCGCTGGACAGCATGCCGCAATGGCTGCAATGGGTCATGCAGCTCTCGCCGTCGACCCACTTCGTCAGCCTCAGCGCCGCGATCCTGTTTCGCGACGCAGGGCTGGCGGTGGTCTGGCCGGACCTGCTGGCCCTGGCCGCCATTGGCCTGGCGTTCTTCGCCATCGCCCTCGGGCGCTTTCGCCGCAGCCTTACGTCCTAGGACCGGCGGGCGTTACTGCACGATCAGGTTGTTGAACAGCAGGTCATCGACCGTCGGCTTGCCTTCTTCGTTTTCGAGCACCTGCTGGACCTGCTTCAGGGCTTCCTGGCGCAGCTTTTCCTTGGACTCGACGTTGCTCATGCTTTCCAGGTTCTGCTGGGTGAACAGGGCCACCAGCTGGTTGCGGATCAGCGGCTCGTGGTGGCGTACCACCGCGGCGGCGGCATCGCTGTTCACACGCAGGGCCACATCGGCCTTGTACACCCGCAGCCTGGCCCCGCCATCGAGGGCATAGTTGCCGACAAAGGGCGGGCTCAAGGAGATGTAGGAAACCTTCGGCCCATCTTCCTTGGCCTCTTCGGCCATGGCTGCCATCGGCAGGGCCAGGGCCAGCAGCATCAAGATCCACGCTTTCACGAATTCGCTCCTCAAACAATTGGCGCCAGCATACCCAGCGCACCGGTCAATCCCAAGCCCGGGCTTATGCCGGCCTATCAGGGCGGGCCATGCTCGTTGACCCGGCACCCGACCCACCTACACTTATCGGCCACAACGCGCAAAGGAATAGTCCCGATGAAAGCAGTGCTGTGCAAAAACCTTGGGCCGGCGCAGGACCTGGTCCTGGAAGAGGTCGCCAGTCCCGCCCCGAAGAAGAACGAGGTCTTGCTGGACGTGCGGGCGGCCGGGGTCAACTTTCCCGACACCCTGATCATCGAGGGCAAGTACCAGTTCCAGCCGCCGCTGCCGTTCTCTCCCGGCGGCGAGGCGGCGGGTGTGGTCAGTGCGGTGGGTGAAAGAGTCAGCGACTTCAAGGTCGGCGACCGGGTCATGGCCCTGACCGGCTGGGGCAGCTTCGCCGAACAGGTAGCCGTGCCGGCCTACAACGTGCTGCCGATTCCGGCGCAGATGGACTTCACCAGCGCAGCCGCCTTCGGCATGACCTACGGCACCTCGATGCATGCGTTGAAGCAACGCGGCCAGCTCAAGGCCGGCGAAACCCTGCTGGTGCTGGGCGCATCCGGGGGTGTCGGACTGGCGGCGGTGGAAATCGGCAAGGCCATGGGCGCACGAGTCATTGCCGCGGCCAGCAGCGCCGAGAAGCTTGCCGTGGCCAAGGCAGCAGGTGCCGATGAGCTGATCAACTACAGCGAACACAGCCTCAAGGACGAGATCAAGCGCCTGACCGGCGGCAATGGCGTCGACGTGATCTACGACCCGGTCGGTGGTGACCTGTTCGACCAGGCCGTGCGCGGCATCGCCTGGAATGGCCGCCTGCTGGTGGTGGGCTTTGCCAGCGGGCGCATCCCGCAGTTGCCGGTCAACCTGGCGCTGCTCAAGGGCGCGGCGGTGCTCGGGGTGTTCTGGGGCGCCTTTGCCCAGCGCCAGCCGGCCGATAACGCGGCGAATTTCGAGCAGCTGTTTGCCTGGTATGCCGAGGGCAAGCTCAAGCCGCTGGTGTCGCAGACCTTCCCGCTGGCTGAGGCCGGTTCGGCGATCGACCTGCTGGGCCAGCGCAAGGCAGTGGGCAAGCTGGTCGTAACCATGACCTGATATCGCCTGTAGGAGCGGCGGTGCGACGGCTCGACTTGCCCCGCGATTGCGATGTAACTGACACATCGCAATCGCGGGACAAGCCCGCTCCCACAGTCAGGAAAGCAGGACAAGTCCGGGCGCCGCCCCTACCGCTGCGAGTGGCAGCGGCGAAAGCGCGCCTCCAGGTTGCGATCCGGCATGGCGTGACTGCGCAGGGCATTGAGGGTCTGCTCGACGTAGTCGCGGGTGGTGCCATATCGCCCCTTGGCGCTGGCGAAGATCTTGCTCAGCAGATCGTCCGGCAGGTTGCCGGCATAGCACGGCAGGTGCCGCTCCAGGACGAAGCCCAGGGCCTGCACCTTGCTGCCATCTTCCAGCCGGCAGGTCAGCCAGTGCGGTCGATAGGCCGGATAGGGCATTTCCCGTTGCCACAGGGCCAGCAGCGAATCCTCCAGGCACTCATCCGGCAGGCGATAGGCAAAACCACTGCAGGAGCCGCCCCGGTCCAGACCGAAGACCAGCCCCGGGTTCTCCGGGGTACCCCGGTGCTCATGGGACCACAGGTAAAGCCCGCGATGATAACCATGCACCCGGGCACGACGACGCTCGGCGGCGTTGCACTCCGGGCGCCAGATCAGCGAGCCGTAGGCAAACAGCCAGACCGGGCCACCCTGGTGGCGCGACATGGTGTGTTGAACCGAGTGTTGAAGTTGCTCGTGGGACAGTTGTTGCCCGAAGTCGAGCAACGGAGGATAAGCCACATTCAAAGATGCAGATTCAATTGCCGACATAGCTGCCGCCAGATTTCCCCGTGAACTACTGAAGTAAGGCACTGTAAACGAATACTTCGCCTGCGTAGTTACCGTACGGCAGATTGTGTATTCAATACAAGCCTCACCCCACACCGGAAGCGCTCTGTGACAAGGCACAGCGCCAACGACCGGGTGTTGTTTCAAGTGTAGCGAAAGTTATTTACGCCAGCGGCAATAATACTTGTCTTATGCCGGGCACAAACAACAGCGGTTATTAAAACCGGCACGCTGTTGCAGCGTGCCTGATTCCATCAATCAACCGCGCGGGGCATAGGCGAATACATCGGCGCGCATCTGGTGTGCATCCATACCGGCTTCGACCAGGGCATCGAGGGTGGCATAGATCATGTTGGGCGAACCACTGGCGTATACATGGACCCCGCGCAGATCGCCCAGGTCCTCGCAGACGGCCTCATGCAGCATCCCGCAGCGCCCTTCCCAGCCACACAGATCGCTGACCACCTTGTGCAGGAACAAGTTCGGCAATTGCTCCCATTCGGCCCAATGCTCGATCTGGTAGAAGTCTTCAGGCAGGCGTACCCCCCAGTACAGGTGCACCGGGTGCTTGAAGCCCTGGGCCCGGCAATGTTCCAGCAGGCTGTGCATCTGCGCCATGCCGGTACCGGCGGCGATCAGCACCAGCGGGCCATCGGGCAACTCCGCCAGGTGGGTATCGCCAAAGGGCATCTCCAGCCGCGCCATGCGCTCGCGCTGCAACTGGGCGATCAATTCGACGGCACTGTTGTCACGGGCCAGCACGTGCAGTTCGAGGTCGCGCCCACTGTGGGGCGCCGAGGCCAGGGAGAAGGCGGCCTTGTCGCCACCGGCGCGCTCGATCATCAGGTACTGCCCGGCGTGGTAGCGCGGCGGCTTGCCGGCCGGCGCACGCAGGCGCACGCGCCAGACGTCGCCACCGACCTCCACGCACTCAGTCAATTGACAGGCCAGCGTCCGTACCGGCAACTCGCCCAGGGCAAGCACGCCATCCCATAACAAGACACAGTCCTCCAGCGGCTCGGCGATGCAGGTAAACAGCTCGCCGTGATCACGCTCCTGGCCATCCTGACGCACCCGGCCTTCGACCAGCAACGCGGCACAGACGTGGCAGTTGCCATTGCGACAGCTTTGCGGGCACTCGTAGCCCAGGCGTCGCGCCGCATCCAGAATCCTTTCCCCGGGCTTGAGTGCCAACACGGCCCCGGACGGCTGCAAGGTTACCTGCATTTAGTCTATTCCCAACTGGTTCCACAGCTCATCGATCCGCCGGGTGACCGCTTCATCCTTGACGATGACGCGTCCCCACTCACGGGTGGTTTCACCTGGCCACTTGTGGGTCGCATCCAGACCCATCTTCGACCCCAGGCCGGACACCGGCGAGGCGAAGTCCAGGTAATCGATCGGGGTGTTGTCGATCATCACCGTATCGCGCTTGGGGTCCATGCGCGTGGTGATCGCCCAGATCACATCATTCCAGTCGCGAGCGTTGATGTCGTCGTCGGTGACGATAACGAACTTGGTGTACATGAACTGTCGCAAAAACGACCAGACACCCAACATCACGCGCTTGGCGTGCCCCGGGTACTGCTTCTTCATGGTCACCACCGCCATGCGGTAGGAGCAGCCTTCGGGCGGCAGGTAGAAGTCGGTGATCTCGGGGAACTGCTTCTGCAGGATCGGCACGAACACTTCGTTCAGCGCCACACCGAGAATCGCCGGCTCATCCGGTGGACGGCCGGTGTAGGTGCTGTGGTAGATCGGCTTGTGCCGATGGGTGATGCGCTCGACGGTGAACACCGGGAAGCTGTCCACCTCGTTGTAATAGCCGGTATGGTCGCCATACGGACCTTCCGGGGCCATTTCGCCCGGGTGGATCACACCCTCGAGGATGATCTCGGCGGTGGCCGGCACCTGCAGGTCATTGCCACGGCACTTGACCAGTTCGGTGCGATTGCCCCGCAGCAGGCCGGCGAACGCATATTCGGACAGGGTATCCGGCACCGGGGTGACGGCACCGAGGATGGTCGCAGGGTCCGCGCCGAGGGCGACCGACACCGGGAACGGCTGGCCCGGGTGCTTCTCGCACCATTCGCGGTAGTCCAGCGCGCCGCCACGGTGGCTCAGCCAGCGCATGATGACCTTGTTGCGACCAATGACCTGCTGGCGATAGATGCCCAGGTTCTGGCGATCCTTGTTCGGCCCGCGGGTTACGGTCAGGCCCCAGGTGATCAGCGGCGCCACGTCGCCCGGCCAGCAATGCTGGACCGGCAACTGGCCGAGGTCGACGTCGTCGCCTTCGATGATCACTTCGTGGCAGGCGGCATCCTTGACCACTTTCGGCGCCATGGACACGACTTTCTTGAAGATCGGCAGCTTCGACCAGGCATCCTTGAGGCCCTTCGGCGGCTCGGGCTCCTTGAGGAACGCCAGCAGCTTGCCGATTTCACGCAGCTCGCTGACACTTTCCGCGCCCATGCCCATGGCCACCCGCTCCGGGGTGCCGAACAGGTTGCCCAGTACCGGAATGTCGAAGCCGGTAGGCTTTTCGAACAACAGGGCCGGGCCTTTGGCGCGCAGGGTGCGGTCGCAGACTTCGGTCATTTCCAGGACAGGAGAGATCGGAACCTGGATGCGCTTGAGTTCGCCGCGCTGTTCCAGGCCACGGATAAAGTCGCGCAAATCGCGATACTGCATGCAAAAGCCTCGTATTCGCCGTACCGGTCGGGGGTGCAGAGTGTATCGCCTTCGCCGGCCAGCCAGAATAGCCAAAGTACAGATAGCAAAAAGCCGGGTTGCCCCGGCTCTTGCTCAGCGCAGTGAATTACTTGCGCTTCATCGACAGGAAGAACTCGTCGTTGGTCTTGGTCTGCTTGAGCTTGTCGACCAGGAACTCGATGGCCGCGACTTCATCCATCGGGTGCAGCAGCTTGCGCAGGATCCACATGCGCTGCAGCTCGTCGTCGGCGGTCAGCAGCTCTTCGCGACGGGTACCCGAACGGTTGATGTTGATGGCCGGGAAGACGCGTTTTTCGGCGATCTTGCGGTCCAGCGGCAGTTCCATGTTGCCGGTGCCCTTGAACTCTTCGTAGATCACTTCGTCCATCTTCGAGCCGGTTTCGACCAGCGCGGTGGCGATGATGGTCAGCGAGCCGCCTTCTTCGATGTTACGCGCGGCACCGAAGAAACGCTTCGGCTTCTCCAGGGCGTGGGCATCGACACCACCGGTCAGGACCTTGCCGGAGCTCGGGATCACGGTGTTGTAGGCACGGGCCAGACGGGTGATCGAGTCGAGCAGGATGACCACGTCCTTCTTGTGTTCGACCAGGCGCTTGGCCTTCTCGATGACCATTTCGGCAACCTGCACGTGGCGGGTTGGCGGCTCGTCGAAGGTCGAGGCAACCACTTCGCCGCGCACGGTGCGCTGCATTTCGGTCACTTCTTCCGGGCGCTCGTCGATCAGCAGGACGATCAGGTGGCACTCGGGGTTGTTACGGGTGATGTTGGCCGCGATGTTCTGCAGCATGATGGTCTTGCCCGCTTTCGGCGGGGCGACGATCAGGCCGCGCTGGCCCTTGCCGATCGGGGCGCAGAGGTCGATAACCCGGCCGGTGAGGTCTTCGGTGGAACCGTTGCCGGCTTCCATCTTCAGGCGCTCGTTGGGGAACAGCGGCGTCAGGTTTTCGAACAGGATCTTGTTCTTCGCGTTTTCCGGCCGGTCGAAGTTGATGGTGTCGACTTTCAGCAGGGCGAAGTAACGCTCGCCTTCTTTTGGCGGGCGGATCTTGCCGACGATGGTGTCGCCGGTACGCAGGTTGAAGCGGCGAATCTGGCTTGGCGACACATAGATGTCGTCCGGACCTGCCAGGTACGAAGCGTCAGCCGAGCGCAGGAAGCCGAAACCGTCCTGGAGAATCTCCAGCACGCCGTCACCGGAAATTTCCTCGCCGCTCTTCGCATGCTTTTTCAACAGGGAGAAAATCACATCTTGCTTGCGCGAACGGGCCATATTTTCTATGCCCATCTGTTCGGCCATTTCGAGCAGATCGGTAATCGGCTTTTGCTTGAGTTCAGTCAGGTTCATAAGGGGAGTGACGTAATCATGTAAGAAGGGGGAATTAAGCTTCCGGCTTGATGAAGCCGCGCCGCAGAGAAGGCGACAGGATCGCGTACTGATTCGAATTAGGGATGTGTCGGCGACGGCGTGCAGAGGGCACCGAAGAAACAGTGCGAGGCCGAATGTAACACCTGCATTTTCTGCCGTCTAGTCACTCGATAAAGAAAAGCCCCGACGAATGCGGGGCTTTTTTGACTCAGATATTGGCGTCCAGGAAGGCTGCCAGCTGAGACTTGGACAGTGCGCCGACCTTGGTGGCCTCGACGTTGCCGTTCTTGAACAGCATCAGCGTCGGGATGCCACGCACGCCGTGCTTGGCCGGGGTTTCCTGGTTGTCGTCGATGTTCAGTTTGGCGACGGTCAGTTTGCCCTGGTAGGTAGCGGCGATGTCGTCCAGAACCGGAGCGATCATTTTGCAAGGGCCGCACCATTCAGCCCAGTAGTCGACCAGCACCGGGCCTTCAGCCTTCAGTACTTCGGCTTCGAAGGTGGCGTCGGTGACGTGTTTGATAAGATCGCTGCTCATGGAAGTCTCCAAGGTCGTAAGCAAAAAAACGTGGCCCATCATAGCCGCACCGGCGACGGACAGGAAGTCGCGGGCGATTGAGTCTAACTATAGTTGTGCATGACCGCGCATATCACCGCTGCCACAGGAACGTCATATTTCCCACTCAACCTGCCCCACATCAAGCCTTGATACGCTGCGCGTTGGCGTCAGCCGTGGATCGTGGCAGGATTGCCGGGTTATCGACCGAGAAACCATGATCATGCCGCAAACCACAGCGAAGAATCTGTCCCTGATCGCTGCCATCGACCTGGGCTCCAACAGCTTCCATATGGTCGTGGCCAAGGCCCACCATAGCGAGATCCGCATTCTTGAGCGGCTCGGGGAAAAGGTTCAACTGGCCGCCGGCATCAACGAAGAACGTCAGCTCAATGAAGAGTCCATGCAACGCGGCCTGGACTGCCTCAAGCGCTTTGCCCAGCTGATCAGCGGCATGCCTGATGGTGCCGTGCGCATCGTCGGCACAAACGCCCTGCGCGAAGCACGCAACCGCGGCGAATTCATCCGCCGCGCCGAAGACATTCTCGGTCACCCGGTGGAAGTGATTTCCGGCCGCGAGGAAGCACGCCTGATCTACCTCGGCGTGTCCCACACCCTGGCCGACACCCCCGGCAAACGCCTGGTCGCCGATATCGGCGGCGGCAGTACCGAATTCATCATCGGCCAGCGCTTCGAACCGCTGCTGCGCGAAAGCCTGCAAATGGGTTGCGTCAGCTACACCCAGCGCTATTTCCGCGACGGCAAGATCACCCCGGCGCGCTATGCCCAGGCCTACACCGCGGCGCGCCTGGAGCTGATGAGCATCGAGAACGCCCTGCACCGCCTGACCTGGGACGAGGCCATCGGCTCGTCCGGTACCATCCGCGCCATTGGCCTGGCGATCAAGTCCGGCGGCCTGGGCAGCGGCGAGGTCAACGCCGAAGGCCTGGCCTGGCTCAAACGCAAGCTGTTCAAGCTGGGTGAAGTCGAGAAGATCGACTTCGACGGGGTCAAGCCGGACCGTCGGGCGATCTTCCCGGCGGGCCTGGCCATCCTCGAAGCCATTTTCGACGCACTGGAACTGCAGCGCATGGATCACTGCGACGGTGCCTTGCGCGAAGGCGTGCTCTACGACCTGCTGGGTCGTCATCAGCACGAAGACGTGCGCGAGCGCACCCTGACCTCGCTGATGGAGCGTTACCATGTCGACCAGGGGCAGGCTGCCCGGGTCGAGCGCAAGGCCCTGCATGCCTTCGACCAGGTGGCCCAGGCCTGGGACCTGGAGGACGGGATCTGGCGCGAACTGCTCGGCTGGGCCGCCAAGGTGCATGAAGTGGGCCTGGATATCGCCCACTACCAATACCACAAGCACGGCGCCTACCTGATCGAGCACTCCGACCTTGCCGGCTTCTCGCGGGAAGACCAGCAGATGCTGTCGCTACTGGTGCGCGGCCACCGCCGTAACATTCCCAAGGACAAGTTTGCCGAATTCGGTGACGAAGGCGTCAAGCTGATCCGCCTGTGCGTGCTGCTGCGCTTTGCGATCCTGTTCCACCACATCCGTGGCACCCAGCAGATGCCTACCGTCACCCTGCACGCCGCCGGCGACAGCCTCGACGTCGAGTTTCCGGCAGGCTGGCTGGAGCAGAACCAGCTGACCCAGGCCGACTTCGCCCTGGAGGCGGAGTGGCTGACCCGGGTCAGCTTCGTCCTCAGCGTACGCTGAGGACCGGGTTGCTCAGGCGCTCGAGCAGGGCGGCCTGGGCACTGCGCGGGTTCTGGTTGCCGGTTGGCGTGCTGCGTACGTAGCGGCCGTCCGGCTGCAGGATCCAGGCGTGGGTGTTGTCGGTCAGATACCCTTCCAGCTCTTTCTTCACCCGCAGGACCAGCTTCTTGCCCTCGACCGGGAAGCAGGTCTCGACCCGCTTGTCGAGATTGCGTTCCATCCAGTCGGCGCTGGAAAGGAACATCTGCTCCTCGCCACCGTTGAGGAAGTAGAACACCCGGGTGTGCTCCAGGAAGCGACCGACGATCGAACGCACCTGGATGTTGTGCGACACCCCGGCAATCCCCGGACGCAGGCAGCACATGCCACGCACCACCAGGTCGATACGCACGCCGGACTGGCTGGCCTTGTACAAGGCACGGATGATCTTCGGATCGGTCAGCGAGTTGAACTTGGCGATGATGTGCGCCGGTTTGCCCTCCAGGGCGAACTGGGTTTCCCGGGCAATCATGTCGAGCATGCCCTTCTTCAGGGTGAACGGCGCGTGCAGCAGCTTCTTCATGCGCAAGGTCTTGCCCATGCCGATCAGCTGGCTGAACAGCTTGCCGACGTCTTCGCACAGGGCGTCGTCCGAGGTCAGCAGGCTGTAGTCGGTGTACAGGCGGGCGTTGCCGGCGTGGTAGTTACCGGTACCCAGGTGCGCGTAACGGACGATCTCGCCCTGCTCACGGCGCAGGATCAGCATCATCTTGGCGTGGGTCTTGAAGCCCACCACACCATAGATCACTACCGCACCGGCGGCCTGCAAGCGGCTGGCCAATTGCAGGTTGGACTCTTCGTCGAAGCGCGCCCGCAGCTCGATCACCGCGGTGACTTCCTTGCCGTTACGTGCGGCATCGACCAGCGCGTCGACGATTTCCGAGTTGGCACCGCTGCGGTACAGGGTCTGGCGCACGGCCAGGACGTTCGGGTCCTTGGCGGCCTGGCGCAGCAGGTCGACCACCGGGGTGAACGACTCGAACGGGTGCATGAGCAGGATGTCCTGCTTGCCGACCACGCTGAAGATGTTGTCGGCGTTCTGCAGCAACTTGGGAATCGCTGGCGTGAACGGGGTGTATTGCAGCTCCGGGTGGCTATCGAGCCCGGTGATGCTGAACAGACGGGTCAGGTTGACCGGACCGTTGACCTGGTACAGCTCGCTTTCGCTCAGGCTGAACTGCTTGAGCAGGTAATCGGACAGGTGTTTCGGGCAGGTGTCGACCACTTCCAGGCGCACCGCATCGCCATAACGCCGCGAGAACAGCTCGCCACGCAGGGCCCGGGCCAGGTCCTCGACGTCCTCGGAGTCCAGCGCCAGGTCGGCGTTACGGGTCAGGCGGAACTGATAGCAACCCTTGACCTTCATGCCCTGGAACAGGTCATCGGCGTGGGCGTGGATCATCGACGACAGGAACACGTAGTTGTCGCCAGGACCACCCACCTCCTCCGGCACCTTGATCACCCGCGGCAGCAGGCGTGGCGCGGGAATGATCGCCAGGCCCGAATCGCGGCCGAAGGCGTCCACGCCTTCGAGTTCGACGATGAAGTTCAGGCTCTTGTTCACCAGCAACGGGAACGGGTGAGTCGGGTCGAGGCCGATCGGGGTGATGATCGGGGCGATTTCGTCACGGAAGAAACGCCGCACCCAGGTCTTGAGCTTGGTGTTCCAGTGCCGGCGACGGATGAAACGGATCTGGTGTTTTTCCAGCTCCGGCAGCAGCACGTCGTTGAGGATCGCGTACTGGCGGTGCACTTCGCTGTGCACCAGGTCGCTGATCCGCGCCAGCGCCTGGTGCGGTTGCAGGCCGTCAGCCCCGGCCTGCTCACGGGCAAAGGTGATCTGCTTCTTCAGGCCCGCCACACGAATTTCGAAGAACTCATCCAGGTTGCTGGAGAAGATCAGCAGGAACTTCAGCCGCTCCAGCAAGGGATAGCTCTCGTCCAGTGCCTGCTCCAGCACGCGGATGTTGAACTGCAGCTGGGACAATTCGCGATGAATGTACAGGCTGCTGTCGTCCAGGCCGGGAACGGCGATGGCCGGTGCCACCGGGGCGGGCGCAGGCGCAGGCGCCTCGACCTCGGCCACGGGTTCCGGCACTGCGGCAGGCTCCGGCGGTGTTTCGAGCATCTGCTCGGGCACGGGCTGGGCTTGCTTCACATCGACTTCGCTAAGTACTTCGTTATTCATCTGGCGTTCCTGAAGGGCGTTACTGCCCTCTCATCAATTGAGCAGCGCGAACGGCGAAATAGGTCAGGATGCCATCAGCGCCCGCCCGTTTGAAGGCCGTGAGGGATTCCAGGATCACGCCCTCACTGAGCCAGCCGTTCTGGATCGCGGCCATGTGCATGGCGTACTCGCCACTGACCTGATAGACAAAGGTCGGGACCTTGAATTCCTCTTTGACCCGATAAAGGATATCCAGGTACGGCATGCCTGGCTTGACCATGACCATGTCGGCGCCTTCGGCCAGGTCCCCGGCCACTTCGTGCAGCGCTTCGTTGCTGTTGGCCGGGTCCATCTGGTAGGAGGCCTTGTTGGCCTTGCCCAGGTTCAGGGCCGAGCCGACCGCATCGCGGAACGGGCCGTAGTAGGCACTGGCGTACTTGGCCGAGTAGGCCATGATACGCACATTGACATGACCGGCCAGCTCCAGGGCTTCACGGATGGCCTGGATACGACCGTCCATCATGTCCGAAGGCGCCACCACCTGGGCACCGGCTTCGGCATGGGACAAGGCCTGGCGCACCAGGGCATCGACGGTGATGTCGTTCTGTACGTAGCCTTCCTCGTCGAGGATGCCGTCCTGGCCGTGGGTGGTGAACGGGTCCAGGGCCACGTCGGTGATCACCCCCAGTTCCGGGAAACGCTCGCGCAAGGCGCGGGTGGCGCGCTGGGCGATACCTTCCGGGTTCCAGGCTTCGGCAGCGTCCAGGGACTTTTTCTCGCTCGGGGTCACCGGGAACAGCGCCAGGGCAGGAATGCCCAGGCTCACCCACTCTTGCGCAGCTTCCAGCAACAAATCGATGCTCAGGCGCTCGACGCCCGGCATCGACGCGACTTCCTCGCGGCGATTTTCGCCTTCCAGGACAAACACCGGCAGGATCAGGTCATCGACAGTCAGTACGTTTTCGCGAACCAGGCGACGGGAAAAATCGTCACGGCGGTTACGGCGCAGACGGGTGGCAGGAAACAAACGGTTAGCGGGGGTAAAGCTCACGGCAGACTCCTGAGCCCGCGCAGGCGGGCGAGCGCGACAGTTATAAGCGGCCATTATGACGCTTGAATGACAGCCAGGGACAACCCTGCGACTTGAGGACGCAGCCATTGTCCTTGTAGGCATTCTTCACGTCGAGACACATTTGGACACTTTCCCCAAAGGCCACGAAGGGTTAGGCTGCGCGTTCATTTCGCCAGCACCCAGAAAATGCTCCAACAATTCCTGCAGGATTTCGGCTACTTTGCCCTTTTTCTCGGTACGTTTTTTGAAGGTGAGACCATCCTGGTTCTCGCAGGCTTCCTTGCGTCCCGCGGATACATGGATATCAACCTGGTGGTCCTGGTGGCCTTCTTCGGCAGCTATGCCGGTGACCAGCTGTGGTACTTCATGGGGCGTAAACACGGGCGCAAGCTGCTGGCGCGCAAACCGCGCTGGCAGATGATGGGTGATCGCGCGCTGGAGCATATCCGCCGCCATCCGGATATCTGGGTCCTGAGCTTCCGCTTCGTCTACGGCCTGCGCACGGTGATGCCGGTGGCCATCGGCCTGTCCGGCTACCCGCCGCGCCGCTACCTGCTGCTCAACGGTATTGGCGCCATCGTCTGGGCCCTGGCCCTGGGCGCCGCCGCCTATCACTTCGGCGCCATCCTCGAAGGTATCCTGGGCAACGTGAAGGAATACGAGCTATGGGTGCTCGGCGGCCTGCTGGCCCTCGGCGGCTGCCTGTGGCTGCGCCGTCGCTTCAGGGCGGCGCGGGTCGCTCGCAAGGAAGCGGCTGGCGTAAAGGCCGACCAGGCTGAGCAGGCTGTAACCGACCAGCGCGACCCAGATCAGGGTAGTGACCGGCCATAAACCGGTGATCCCGGCCAGCAGCATGGCCGGGACATTCAGTCCCAGCCGCAGCAGTTCCAGGCGCACGGCCCAGGGGCGATTCTCCAGGGCCGCGCCGAACACGAACAAACCGAATGCCATCACCGCCCAGCCCAGCACCAGGGCTGCGGTCGACAGCTGCCCGGCATGCTCCATCAGGTAGCTGCCCAGCCCGACATACAATGCAAACTGCAGCGTCACATAGACCTGCTGCGGCCAGCCCAGCGGCACCTCGAACTTGCGAAAGCGGCTCAGGTCCTGCTTGGGCTGGGGAAAGCGCCGCGCCACATCCGCCGGGCGCCAGCCAGTGGGCATGAACCAGATCCGCAGCTTGTCCCACCAGTGCTCGGCATGCCGGGCGTCATGCCACAACTGGGCATAGAACTGCAGGTTGGCCCACAGCGGATTCCAGCTGGCCAGCGGCGTGGTCACGCCGAAAATCACCGGCTCGTTGTCGTCCTCCTCCTGGAAGGTGCCGAACAGACGGTCCCAGACAATGAACACTCCACCGTAGTTGCGATCCAAGTACAGAGGATTCTGTGCATGGTGGACGCGATGATTGGACGGCGTGATGAACAGCCACTCGAACCAGCCCAGCTTGGGAATGTGCCGGGTATGCACCCAGAACTGGTAAAGCAGGTTCAGTGCCGCAACCGTGATGAACACCAGCGGCGGCACGCCCAATACCGCCAGGGGCAGGTAGAAGATCCACGACAACAGGAAACCGCTGCTGGTCTGGCGCAGGGCCGTGGACAGGTTGTAGTCCTCGCTCTGGTGATGCACCGAATGTGCCGCCCAGAGGATATTGCGCTCATGGCCGAAGCGGTGCAGCCAGTAGTAGCACAGGTCGTAGAGGACGAAGGCCAGCACCCAGGTCCAGAGCGCCTCGCCCGGCAGCCTGAACAGCGCCAGGTGCTCCCAGGCCAGGGCATAGGTCACCAGCCCTACCCCCTTGGTCAACAGCCCCGTGGTGGTCGACAGCACGCCGGTGCTGAGGCTGTTGATGGCGTCGGCCAAGCGGTAGGTGCGCATGCCGCGCAGGCGGTCGGCGAGCAACTCGACCACAATCAGGACAAAGAAGAACGGCACCGCCAGCAAAATCAGGTCCATGGGTCATCCATCTCCAGGCTATTGCACAAGATTAGGCCCGGATGGCCCCGAACCCTATGGCGACATCTGCCAATTTAGAGGACATTTAGCGCCTCGACTCGGGAGTAGTGAGCATGACCAAAAAAGTTGCAGTGATTCTTTCCGGCTGTGGTGTCTATGACGGCGCCGAAATCCACGAGAGCGTGATTACCCTGCTGCGCCTCGACCAGCGCGGCGCCCAGGTGCAGTGCTTTGCACCGAACATCGCGCAGATGCATGTGATCAACCACCTGACCGGCGAAGAAATGCCCGAATCGCGCAATGTCCTGGTGGAATCGGCGCGCATCGCACGCGGCGAGATCAAGGACCTGCGTGAAGCGGATGCCAAGGATTTCGATGCCTTGATCGTGCCCGGCGGCTTCGGCTCGGCGAAAAACCTGTCCAACTTCGCCGTCGAAGGCACCGGCTGCACCGTCCACCCGGACGTGCTGGCCCTGGCCGAAGCCTTCGCCGAAGCCGGCAAGCCGGTCGGCCTGATCTGCATCTCGCCGGCCCTGGCGGCGAAGATCTATGGCCCGGGCGTGGTCTGCACCATCGGCAACGATGCGGGCACCAGCGCGGCCATCGTCAAGATGGGCGGCACCCACGAGGAGTGCGATGTCCATGACATCGTCGAAGATACCCAGCGCAAGCTGGTCAGCACCCCGGCCTACATGCTCGCCAAGAGCATCAGCGAAGCCGCAGGCGGCATTTACAAGCTGGTCGACCGGGTACTGGAGCTGACCCAGTAGGCGAGTGTGGGAGCGGGTTTGTCCCGCGATGCGGCGGCGAGATCAATCGCGGGGCAAGCCCGCTCCCACTACAGTGGCCCTCAGGCCGGATTCTGGCGCGCCAGGCGCGTCAGAATGCGGTCCAGTGAGTTGGCGAAGGCCTGCTTCTCGCGATCGCCATAGGGCGCCTGGCCACCCCCGACCTGGCCCTGCTCGCGCAGGTCGGTGAACAGGTTGCGCACCGCCAGCCGCTCACCCATGTTGCGCTCATCGAATTCACGGCCCCGGGGATCGAGGCAGGCCACACCCTTCTTGACCAGGCGATCGGCCAGGGGCACGTCGCTGCAGATCACCAGCTCACCCGGTACGGCATGTTCGACCAGGTAATCATCGGCCGCATCCGGACCGCTGGGCACAACGATCAGCCTGACACAGGCGAAAGCCGGCTTGATCTGGCTCTGCCCGGCCACCAGCACGACCTCCAGCTGGCGCTTGAGGGCAAATTTGACGACCTGATCCTTGGCCGCCTTGGGGCAGGCATCGGCATCGATCCAGACACGCATCACATCAGATTCCAACGAAAACGGGCGAACAGTATCCCTGCTCGCCCGTCCGGCTTCAAATCAACCCGCCGAGACGCGGCGCTTCTCGGCCAGGCGGCTACGCCCGTAGAACACCGCAATGGCCAGCAAGGCCGTCACCTGGGCCGCCAGCGAGTAGGCGTCGGCGTGGATGCCCAGCCAGTCGAACTCGAAGAACGACACCGGCCGCGTACCGAACACACCCGCCTCCTGCAGGGCCTTGACCCCGTGCCCGGCGAACACCACCGACAGGGCGCAGAGCAACCCGGCGTTGATGCTGAAGAACAGCGCCAGCGGCAATTTCGCCGAACCGCGCAGAATCACCCAGGCCAGCCCCACCAGCAGCACCAGCGCGGTGGCACCACCAGCCAATACGGCGTTGTGCCCGGCGGCACCGGCCTGCAGCCAGAGGGTTTCGTAGAACAGGATCACCTCGAACAGCTCGCGGTACACCGAGAAGAAGGCCAGCACGGCAAAACCGAAGCGGCCTCCTCCGCTGACCAGGCTGCTCTTGATGTAGTTCTGCCAGGATGCCGCGTGCCGGCGATCATGCATCCACACCCCGAGCCACAATACGATGACACTGGCGAACAATGCCGTGCAGCCTTCCAGCAACTCGCGCTGGGCGCCACTGACATCGATCGCATAGGCCGCCACGGCCCAGGTCCCCAACCCGGCCAGCAGGGCCAGGCCCCAGCCGATGTTGACGCTGCGCATGGCCGACTGCTGGCCGGTGTTGCGCAGGAACGCCAGGATCGCCGCCAGCACCAGGATCGCCTCCAGGCCTTCGCGCAGCAGGATCAGCAACCCGGAGATATAGCTCAGCGACCAGCTCAGGCCGTCACCGCCAAGCAGGCCACCGGCCTCCTTGAGCTTGGCCTTGGCCACCTGCAGGCGCTGGCTCACCTGTTCCGGCGGCAAACCGTCCTGCAAGGACTGCCGGTAAGCCATCAGCGACTTCTCGGTGTCCTTGCGCACGTTGGTGTCGATGTTGTCCAGCGAGCTTTCGACCAGCTCGAAACCTTCGAGGTAGGCCGCCACCGACAGATCGTAGGCCTGCTCGTGATCGCCGGCCTGGTAGGCCGCCAGGCTCTTGTCCAGGGTGCTCGCGGTGTAGTCCAGCAGCTGCGCCGGGCCGCGCTGGACCTGCGGAGGCTGGGCGCGCTGGGCGCGGAAGACCGCTGCCGCTTCGGCACCTTGGGAGGCCTCGACTTCCAGTGGCGTCTGGCGGGCCAGGTCGGCGAGATTGAAGCGGGCTTCGCCCTTGGCCTTGGCCGGCTCGGCGGTGAAGCTGGCGATGTAGGTGGCCAGGTCCCAGCGCTGACGCTCGTCGAGCTGGTCGGCAAAGGACGGCATGTCGGTACCTTCGATGCCCTGTCCCAGGGTGTTGTAGAGGTCGTACAGGCTCAGCCGATCGAGGCGCTCGCTGCTACGCAGGTTGGCGGGTGGCGGGGTCAGGCCCACGCCCGCCGGGCCGTCACCGGCACCGCTGTCGCCGTGGCAGACCGAACAGTGCTGGACGTACAACGGTGCGCCGCGGCTGGGGTCAGGGGTGATGATCGGTGCCTGGCTGACCTCATAGGTCAGCGCCAGCTGTGCTCCCAGCTGCCGGGCCTGACGCGCGACGCTGGCACCGTCCTGGCGCTGGCTGATCGCCTGGCGCAGGCCGACCACGCCCTGCTCCAGCGCCTGACGCTCGGCGCGGGTCGGCAAACCTGCGACCAGGCCTTGCAGCACGTCGGTGAACTCCAGCTGCTCGCGGTATTCACCTTCGTCCACCACCTTGCCCGCCTCGACCGTGGCGGGATAGTCGGCGCCAATGTAGTCGAGCAGGTGCAGGGCCTTGGCCGCGTCTTCGACCGTGTCGGCCAGAAGCGTGGTACTGCACAGCGCCAGCACCGGCCAAAGCAGCCAGGCGAGCAAGCGGGAACGGGCAATCATGGGGGCCAATCTCAAATGACAATGCGAGGTATTGCATTGTTCACTTCCAATGGCCATCACTCAAGGTTTGCAGGTCAATCTCTGCAAAATCTAGTGACAATTTCATATTCAATAAAAAAGGCGACCCTGAGGTCGCCTTTTTTATTGGGGGTGGTGCATACCGAAGCCCTTGTAGGAGCCGGCAGCGCCGGCGATGAGGCCGGTGTGACCCCCATCGCAGGCTTCGCCAGCTCCCACAAAGTCGGTTGCCCCTACACCGGTGCGCGGCGAATGGTTGCCAGCAAGGTGGCTGCACCGAGGAACAGCCCGGCAAAGGTGCGGTTCATCCGCCGCTGCTGCTTGGGCGTGCGCAGCAGGCGCAATACCCGCGCCGCCAGCCCGGTGTAGCCGGCCATGACCAGCAGGTCGACGGTGATCATGGTCGCAGTAATGATCAGGTACTGGGGCAACAGGGCCGCATGGGGGTTGATGAACTGCGGCAGCACCGCGAGCATGAAGATCAATGCCTTGGGGTTGCTGACGTTGACCAGGAAACCACGGAACACCAGGCTCAGCGGCTTGCCGATAGGCCGCACGGCAGATTCATCGGTGATATCGGCGGGCAATGCGCGCCACTGCTTGACCGCCAGGTAGACCAGGTAGGCCACGCCAAACCATTTGATCACCTGGAACGCCGTGGCCGATGCTGCCAGGACCGCGCCGACGCCTGCCGCGATGATCGCGATCTGCAGCACCAGGCCCAGTTGCAGGCCCAGGGCGTTCCAGTAGCCACGCCAAAAACCGTACTGCAAACCGCAGGACATCGAGGCAATGGCCCCGGCACCCGGCGACAGGCTGATCACCCAGCAAGCGGCAAAAAATGCCAACCACGTTTCCAACGACATCGCACACCTCGGCCCTGGCTTGTTACAAAGCTCTAAGCTAGTGCGCTGGCGAAAAAATAACCACGATTTTTTTCAGCAATCGATCAATTGCCGGCCGGCTTGTCTTCACCGACCAGCGGCACGATCTCAGCGCCGCGCCAACGCCGCACCGACTTCTGGAAGAACTGGCTGTTGGGTACCTGCACCGTTGCCCCACCGGCTTCCGGCAGTTCGATCAGGGTGGTGTACAGCAGGTTGATGGCGACCACCCGCCCCTTCACCCCAGGCTTGTCGATGGTCTCGACCAACTCCACCACGTCGCCGATGCGAAACGGCCCGACGGTGAAGATCAACACGGCGCACAACAGGTTCGACAACACGCTCCACATGGCGAAGAACGCCACCGCCGCCACGGCAACGAAGCCGGACAAGGCTGTCCACAGCACCGTGGCAGACACCCCCAGGCGTTCGAGCACGAATACCAGCGCACTGCCCATGATCAGCCAGCGCAGGCCACCACGTACCGGCATCATCAGCTCCGGTGGCAGCGGATAGCGCTCGCCCAGACGCTTCAGGCAGCGCCCGACCAGGCGCTGCAGGACAAAGGCGGCGCACAGGATCAGCAGGATCTGCAGGCCCAGCCAGAACGGAGCGATCCACTCCGGCGGCACCGGCAGTTGCAACGACCCTATCAAGACAGCGCCTCCAGCTCCGCCTGCATGGTCTCCAGCTGCTCGAGGGCGGCCATCCAGGCTTCTTCCAGTTCAGCCTCGCGAACCTTGAGTTTGGCCTGCTGGGCCAAGAGGTCACGCAGCTCATCCTTGCGTGCCGCTTCATACAAGGCGCTGTCACCCAGGCTGGCATCGATCTTCGCCAGTTGCTCGTGCAGGGTGCCCAGCTCGCGTTCGAGCTTGTCCGCCTCACGCTTGTGCGGGGCCAGCTGCTGGCGCAGGGCCGCTGCGGCCTGGCGCTGGGCTTTCTTGTCGGTCTTGTCGGCGTTGACCGGTGCGCTGCTGACCGGCGCATTGCGCTGGCGGTACTCGACCAGCCAGCGGGTGTAGTCGTCCAGGTCGCCGTCGAAGGTCTCGACCTTGCCATCGGCCACCAGCAGGAAGTCATCCGTGGTGCTCTTGAGCAGGTGACGGTCGTGGGAGACCACCAGCACCGCGCCGCTGAACTCCTGCAGGGCCATGGTCAGCGCCAGGCGCATTTCCAGGTCCAGGTGGTTGGTCGGTTCGTCGAGCAGCAACAGGTTCGGGCGTTCCCAGGCGATCAGGGCCAGGGCCAACCGGGCCTTTTCGCCACCGGAGAAGTTCACCACCGGCTCGTCGATGCGCCCGCCACGGAAGTCGAAGCCGCCGAGGAAGTCGCGCAGGGTCTGCTCACGCTCGGTCGGTGCCAGGCGCTGCAGGTGCAGCAAGGGGCTGGCCTTGTTGTCCAGGGAGTCGAGCTGGTGCTGGGCGAAGTAACCCACCGACAGGTTCTCGCCGCGCACCAGGCGTCCACTGAGCGGCTCCAGTTCGCCGGCGAGGTTCTTGATCAGGGTCGACTTACCCGCGCCGTTGGGGCCGAGCAAGCCGATGCGCGCACCCGGGGTGAGCTGCAGCTTGACCTTCTCCAGCACGGTCTTGTCACCGTAGCCCAAGCGACCCTCGGAGAGGTCGAGCAAGGGGCTGGAGATCTTCTCCGACTCGCGGAAGACGAAGTCGAACGGTGAATCGACATGGGCAGCCGACAGCTCCTCCATGCGCTCCAGGGCCTTGATCCGGCTTTGCGCCTGGCGTGCCTTGGTGGCCTGGGCCTTGAACCGGGCAATGTACTTTTCCATGTGCGCGCGCTGGGCCTGCTGCTTCTCGTAGGCCTGTTGCTGCTGGGCCAGGCGTTCGGCACGGGTGCGCTCGAAGGCGGTGTAGCCGCCACGATATAGCGTCAGCTTGCATTGCTCGACATGGGCGACATGATCGACCACCGCATCGAGGAAATCGCGGTCGTGGGAAATCAGCAGCAGCGTGCCCGGGTAGCCCTTGAGCCAGTCTTCCAGCCAGAGAATGGCATCGAGGTCCAGGTGGTTGGTCGGCTCATCGAGCAGCAACAGGTCGGACGGGCACATCAGTGCCTGGGCCAGGTTCAGGCGCATCCGCCAGCCACCGGAGAAGTCACCGACCCGGCGATCCATCTGCGCGTTGGTAAAGCCCAGGCCCGCCAGCAGCTTGCGCGCCCGGGCATCGGCGGTGTAGCCATCGGCGCTGTCCAGCTCGATATGCAGGCGCGCCAATGCCGTACCGTCATGGGCGGCTTCGGCGGCGGCCAGCTCGGCCTGCACCTTGCGCAGGCGGGCGTCACCATCGAGCACATAGTCGACCGCCAGTCGGTCGAGGGTATCGACCTCCTGGCGCATGTGCGCGATACGCCAGTCGGCCGGCAGCTGACAGTCGCCGGAGTCGGGCGTCAGCTCACCGCGCAGCAGGGCGAACAGGCTGGATTTACCGGCACCATTGGCACCGATCAGGCCGGCCTTCTGACCGGCGTGCAGGGTCATCTCGGCGCCTTCTAGCAGGCGCTGGGGACCACGCTGTAAAGTGAGGTTCGATAGTCTGATCATAATGGCCGCGGAGTCTACCAGCTTCGTCGGCGACTGGCGCGAGTGGAACCATGCACACCGACCTGTGGAATTTTGCCCTGAATCTCTACGCCCGCCCAGGCGTCGAAGCGGCGTGCCTGCACTGGCAGGATCAGGGCGGCGATGTCTGCCTGCTGCTCTGCGCCGTGTGGCTGGGCGAACGAGGTGTGACACCGGACGCACAACGCATGCGTGCACTGCGCGAGCAGGCCGATGCCTGGCAAACCGAGGTGGTCGAACCGCTACGCCGCGTGCGCCAACAATGGCGACAGGCAGCCGCGGACGATCCGCAACTGGCGGGCTTGCGTGAGCAGATCAAGGGAGTGGAACTGGCGGCAGAACGCATTCTGCTGGAGCGTCTGGAAGGCCTCTGCGAGCACTGGGTACCGACACCCGAGCGTGGCGCAGACTGGTTGCAATGGCTGGCAACAGACGCCAGCGCGAATCACGACGCGCTGCACAGGCTGCGCGTCGTGATGGGCTCGACTCAGGACGCCGAAGACGGGGTCTGAGGGGCCGTTACCGAAGCGGCCGGTGCAGCCGACGGAGTAGGTGCCGGTGCCGCAGCTGCCGGCGTGGCTGCCGGGGTCACAGGCGCTGCCGGAGTAGCCGGTTTGGCGGCAACTGCTGGCGCAGCGGGCTTGGCTGCCGGTTTTGCAGCGGGCTTGGCCGGTGCTTTGGCCGCAGCAGGTTTGGCCGCTGGCTTGGCTGGTGCCTTGGCCGCAGCAGGTTTGGCCGCTGGCTTGGCTGGTGCCTTGGCAACAGCAGGTTTGGCCGTTGGCTTGGCTGGCGCTTTGGCTGCAACAGGCTTGGCCGCTGGCTTGGCTGCCGGCTTGGCCGCAGCAGGTTTGGCTGCTGGTTTGGCTGCCGGCTTGGCCGCAGCAGTCCTGGCTGCTGGTTTGGCAGGTGCTTTGGCCGCGGCAGGTTTGGCCGCTGGTTTCGCTGCAACTGGTTTGGCGGCAGCAGCGCGAGCAGGTGCTTTTGCCGCTGCTGGTTTGCTGGCAGGTTTGGCTGCTGGCTTGGCAGGTGCTTTGGCCGCGGCAGGTTTGGCCGCTGGTTTCGCTGCAACTGGTTTGGCGGCAGCAGTGCGAGCAGGTGTTTTTGCCGCTGCTGGTTTGCTGGCAGGTTTGGCTGCTGGCTTGGCCGGTGCCTTGGTGGCTGGTTTGGCAGCTACAGGCGCAGGTTTTGCCGAACGCAGCGTCAGCGCCTTGGCAGCAGCTTCTTTGACCTTGCCAACGCCCTGGGCCAGTTTCAGGCTTTCCTGGGCATCACGCTTGAGCTGGGCAATGTAGGTGCGTGTCTGCGACTGGCGCTCCTTGAGCGAGTCGAGCAACTCTTCCAGTTCGGCAGCGGTCGACTTGGCCTTGGCCTGTGCCTTGGCTTTACCGGCCTTGGCAGCGTCCTGCAGTTTGAGGCGGGATTTGTGCAGTTTCTCTTGCGCCTTGCCGCGTTGTTTTTCCAACTTGGCGAGGAGTTTTTCAGCATCAGCCAGCGCTTGCGAGCAGGCATTTTCCAAATGATCGAGCAGGCTGCCCGAGAGTTGTTGGAGCAGGTGCAACGGCGTACTTACTGGCTTCTTATTGGCCGACATGGTTTACCTCCTGGCTGACGAGAGTGCGGCTCATACTATGCTTCTGCTGCTACCGCCGCTAGGGCATGTTGACAGTATCGAAGGCGCCGCGTTGCATGCCTGGGCAAAGTTGTTATCGCTGCAGCTGGAATCAAGTGTAGATGCTGTACAAAGTGTTGCTGATATTTACACAAAGTATCCCGTGAAGGCTGGCATACTTGATATCCGCTGAAGCAGGAGTAAGCCGGTGTCGCGCTATTTTGTATTAGGTCTTTTTCTATTGCCGGCATCGCTGATGGCGGCACCTGCCGCCCCTACCAACAACGACCACGACCTGGCTTACAGCCTGGGTGCAAGCCTGGGGGAGCGCCTGCGTAGCGAAGTTCCCAACTTGCAACTGGACGCCCTGATCGATGGCTTGCGCCAGGCCTATCAGAACAAGCCGCTGACCCTGAGCAAAGAGCGCATGGACGCGATACTCGGCGAACATGAACAACAGGCCAATCAGGCTGCGCTCGACGCACAACGTGAACAGTTACTGAATGCGGAAAAGCGCTTCATGGCCACCGAGCGTGCACGCGCGGGCGTGCGTGAACTGGCCAACGGCATTCTGGTCAGCGAGCAGGTCAAGGGCAGCGGCGCAAAAGCTACGTCGAAGGGAAAAGTACAGGTACGTTACGTCGGCAAGTTGCCGGATGGCACGGTCTTCGATCAGAACCAGCAGGCGCAGTGGTTCAGCCTGGGCAGCGTGATCGAGGGATGGCAGGTGGCGTTGCCGGAAATGACGACAGGCTCGAAATGGCGCCTGGTCATCCCGTCCGCACAGGCCTATGGCGCCGAGGGCGCGGGTGACCTGATTGCGCCCTATACGCCCCTGGTGTTCGAAATCGAGTTGCTCGGGGTGGCCGACTGAAGCATCGGCACACCGATCAGACTTGAAGGGTGGCTTCTTCGCTGTGCGCGTTGTGCAGCACTTCGATCAGACAGTCCTCGAGCTCGAAGCGTTCATGCAACAGGCTACCGAGCTTACCGAGCTTTTCCGCGAAACGCTCGGGGTCGTTGCAGTTGCCCTTGTCGCAATGATCGTTGAACGCCGAGGCGAACTCGGTGGTCGCATCGATGCGCGGACTGATCTGCTTGGCCAGCTCCAGCCCCCGGGTGTCCCCGAACGCCTTGGCTTCGCTCACCAATTGCTCGCTCACTTCAAAGTGCCAGGCCGACACGTAATCGATCAGCACCGCACAGAAATCTCGACTCTTGTCCTTGTCGGCAAAAGCCGGCTTGGCATCGCGTAGCTCGCGGAAGGCAGTGACTAGCTCTGCACGTTCCTCCAGCCAGCGGTCAATGAGCTTGTGAACACCACCCCAGCGTTCCTGAGCATTCTGACAACTATCAAGCATGGCGATCTCTTCCCTTCTGGGTCATGCGCCTGCCCCCGCTCGCAAGCATGCGGAGCAAAGGTGAAATCAGCAGGACGGCATCGAGCAGCTGTGTTTTCGATATGCGTGCAGGGAGATTATTCCCGTGCGTCCCAGGCTTCAAGGTACGCACGCGACAAAGTTCATACAAGTGTTTAATCCTTTCTGACGATGCCGTCGGTCGAATGCATCGGCAACCGTTTGCCCTGGATTTTCAGCGCAGGTGGAGCACCGCACGGCTGTTCCCGAACAAGCGGAAAAGCGGCAGGGTGGCCAGCAGGACGAAGGACAGCAGGCTCCATTCGGCGATGGTCAGGTCGAGAAAGCTCCAGTTGATCGGCACACAGTCAGGGCTACCGACGACCATGGCCTTGAGCACCTGGCTCAGCGGCATGCTTTCGACCACATAGCCCAAGGGTGGCGTGCAGTCGGCAGCGACCCGCGACGGTATGCCCTGCAACCAGACATGCCTGGCCGCCAGGATGGCGCCACCCGTGGCAAAGAACAGCGCCAGCGCGGCATAGACGCGCGCCCCCAGGCGCCCGGGTGCCTGCAGCAATGCGCCCAGGCAGACCATCGCGAAGGCCCCCAGGAACAAGCGCTGGCTGTAACACAGCGGACAGGGCGCCAGCCCCATGCCCCATTCGAGATAGAACGCGACGCCCAGCATCAACACTGAGGCCAGGAAGGCCGGAAAGAACAGTGAGCGCAAGCGAGCCATGAGCATGGAGTATCCAGTGTTCGAGATGGGCAGGCCTAAACGGTAGAGGAAAGGCGCGCCTTGTTTCAAGGCGCTACAACTACGACAAATCACTGATTGGAAAGGGAATAATCGGGAGATTTCGCAGAAACTGCCTCACCCGTTAGCAGGCTCTGGCGAAGGAGCATGTAGGAAAATACTCCGAAGGCTTGGGCCCGCGATCTGCCGCGAGCCCAAGGGTGCTTCAAGCGCGAACGGCTTCCGGCAAAGGCAGAGCCAGCAGCCGCTCATCCAGCAGGCCCAGGCCTTCCTGGAACAACTGGTTGCTGCGCTCGGTGTCGCCCAGCCCGGCCAGCAGCCGCGCCAGCTCGGCACAGGCTTCCGGATTGCGTTGCAGGCGCAGGCTGTTTTCCAGGTAGTCACGCGCCTTGCCCCAGAGTCGATTCTGCAGGCTCAGTCGCCCCAGGGTCAGCAGCAGGCTGGGGTCGTCGCCATGCTGCTTCAGCCACCCTTCTGCAGTGTGCAGCTGGCGCGCCAGATCGGACCCGCGCACCAGGCCATAGAGCCGTGCCAGATGGCTTTCGTACTGGCGCTTGAGCGCCGTGCGCAGCGCCTCCTCGGCCTCGCTCTCGGCGCCCAGCTGACGCAGTTGCTCGGCATAGGCCAGCACCAGTTGCGGCTCCTGGCGCTGGGCGGCGGTCAGTTGCTGCCAGGCCCTTTCCAGTGACTGGCGGGCGCTTTGCTCTTCCCCTTCGCGACTGGCGGCCAGGCTGAGGTTCTCGCCCCAGGCCCGTTGTTCCAGCTCCGCCAGTTCGGCAGCAGGCAAAACCTTGTCCTTGCGCAGGTCCGGCATCAGCCGGATCAGTGCCGACCAGTCACCGCGCTCGCGATACAGGCGCTGCAGCAGGCGCAGCACCTGGGCGTTATGGGGATGACGCTCCTGCATGGCCTGCAGGGTCACCAGCGCCGCTTCGCTTTCACCCTGGTCCATCTGCAACTGGGCATGGCTCAAGGCAATGGCCAACTCGGCTTGTGGCTGGCGCTCCAGCGCGCGCTCGAGCAGGTTGTCACGCTCTTCGACACGCCCCAGCTCGTTGGCAGCCCGCGCCGCACCGAGGTAGTACAGCAGCGGTTGGCGCTCGGCTTCGGCAGCGCGCTGCAAGTGGCGCTGGGCGCTGGCCCAGCGACCCTCGGCAAGGTCCAGTTGCCCCTGCTCGATAGCCAGCTGGGTACGTCGGCTGCGGTTACGCCGCGACCAGGGGTTGACCACTCCGCTGGAGGTCAGCACCAGGCCAACCAGGTAGCGTACCGCCAGAATCACCAGGATGATGCTCGCCAGGGCTGCCAGCGCGGCCCAGAGCCCGGATTGATAGCGAAAACCACCGTAGGAAATCAGCACGTAGCCACTGTGCTTGGCGATCGCGATGCCCAGCGCAGCCGCGACTGCAATGGCGATGACCGCCAGCAGGTAGACGCGTTTCATGGCTTGGCCTCCTCGGCTGGCAAGTGCCGGCGCTCCAGGTAGGCCTGGACAGCGGCAAGGCTGTCTGCCAGGTCCGGAACCACCACCGAGACCGGCTCGTCGGCCAGCGCGTTGAGGCTGTCGAGCATGGCCTTGCTCTGCGGGTTGTCCGGATTGAAATTGGCCAGCAGGACGCTGCGCGCATCATCCAGGGCCTGGTTATAGACCTTGGCTTCGCCATTGAGCGCGGCCCACTGGGCCTGCTCGATGGTCAGGCTCAGCGCCAGGCGCAGTTGATTGAGCGATTGCCCGGCCAGCAGCGGACGGATGTTGTCGTCGGCATCGAAGTCGATCTGGAAGTACTTCGACAGTTCCGCCCACCACTGCGACCAGCGACTGGCGCCATCGCCATCTGCGGTCAGGGCGCCGAGCGCGTCGGCACCGGAGTTGAATTCCGGGGACAGGGCACTGAGTTGCTGCACCTGTTCACGCTGGGCGGCCAGTTTCAGGAACAACCCGGTGCGGTCCGGCTGCTGGGTGCTGTTGAGGGCAGCCAGGCTCTTGGTCAGTTGTTCACGGGCCGCGAAGGCACCCGGATCGCTCTGCTCGCGCAGGATCTGATCGGCGCCCTCGACCAGGGCGCGGGCACTGGCGATGTCCTGCAGGGCCGACAGGCGCAGGCTGGCCAGACGCAACAGGTGCTCGGCCTCGGCCAGGCGCCAGTCCTTGCGGCTGGCGCCGAGGATGGTTTCCAGGCGCTGGCTCAGGCGCTGCTGGTCGCCTTGCAACTGGGCCACCAGGCGTCGACGGTCTTCGAGTTCGGTGGCGGCGGGCAGGCTCGCCAGCTGTGCCGAGATCTGCTGCTCACGCAGTTGCAACGCCTGGGTCTTCTCGCTCAGGGATTGCAGGTACTGGCCCTGGCCCTGCTCGGCACCCTGGAGCTGACGCACCTGCCATACCCCCCACCCACCAACCGCAACACCTGCCGCACCGAGCAGCAGGGCCAGGAACGCCAGGCCATTGCCCGAACGTTTGCCAGAAGTGGCGGCAGTGGGTTCAGACGCTTCGGGCGTCGATTGCAGATCATCGTTGGGCAAGACAGTTTCGCTCACGTATCCATCCTTTGCATTGGGCTCGTCGCCAATCAGCTTAGCGCCTCAGGGGCAGGTGCGGTCGTTTGCCGCAACGCTGTCATCAAAGCCGCGGCACTGGCACCGCGACAGTCCACTACATTCTGTGCCCCGGCTTCCCGGGCTTGTTGCGCTACCCGCGGGCTGGGCACGAACAAGGGCAATCGGGCCAGTTGCGCCCAGCCCTCCCCGGCCAGCTGCCGCAGGTGTTCAAACCCTTGTCCACTGCTGACCACCAGGCCATTCAGGCGCTCCCCGGCCACACGCGCAGAGAGCACGCCCTGCGGGTAGGTGGGCAGGTTGCGACGGTAGAGTTGCAGATAATCGACACTAGCACCTAGCTCGACGAGACGCTCTGCTAGCAATTCACGCCCCCCTTCACCGCGCATGATCAACACCCGAGGTGCCGGACCGGCCAGTGCCTGGTGCAAGGCGGGCAGTTGCAGCAACGCCTCACTGTCATCGCCGGCTTGTGGATAACTGACCTGACAGCCCTGGTCCTGCAGCACTTGCGCGGTGGCGGCGCCCACGGTGAACCAGGCCAACGGCGGCAATCGGGGCCAGTAGCGGGTCGCACCAGCCAGACCGAGACGGGCCGCCGGCTTGCTGACCACGATGATCGCGGCGTACTGATCAAGCCCGCGCAACAGGCCAAGCTGGTGCTCATCCAGGCTCAGTGCCTGGATCTCCAGCAACGGCAGGCTGCTGCTGGATACCCCCTGTTCAGCCAGCGACTGAGCCAGGGCCGCGCATTCTTCCGCCGGCCGGGTCAGGAGCAGGCGCCAGCCGCTCACGGGTGGCCGGCCTCGCCATAAACTGCCTTGAGAATGTCTTCGGCGCCTTGCTTGAGCAGGTCTTCAGCCACCTGGACACCCAGGGCTTCGGCATCGCCACGAGGTGCCCGGGCCTCGGCGGTCAGCAGCTTGCCGCCGCTGGGCTCGCCGACCAGGCCGCGCAGCCACAGTTGCTCGCCTTCGAGCACGGCGTAGCAGGCAATCGGCACCTGGCAACCGCCATTGAGGCGCTTGTTCAGCGCACGCTCGGCCACCACGCGGTCGGCGGTGTCCTGGTGGTGAAGCGGGGCCAGCAGTGCATGGATTTCGCTGTCGACGCTGCGGCACTCGATGCCCACTGCGCCCTGGCCACCGGCGGGCAGGCTGTCGTCAACGCTGATGCCCGAGGTGATGCGGTCTTCGAAACCGAGGCGGATCAGACCGGCGGCGGCGAGGATGATCGCGTCGTACTCGCCGGCATCGAGCTTGGCCAGGCGGGTGTTGACGTTGCCGCGCAGGAAGCGGATCTCGAGGTCCGGGCGACGGGTCAGCAACTGGGCCTGGCGGCGCAGGCTGGAGGTGCCCACGATGCTGCCGGCGGGCAGCTCGTCGAGGCTCTTGAAGGTATTGGACACGAACGCATCGCGCGGGTCTTCACGCTCGCAGATGCAGTACAGGCCCAGGCCCTCGGGGAAGTCCATCGGTACGTCTTTCATCGAGTGCACGGCGATGTCGGCCTGGTTTTCCAGCAGGGCGGTTTCCAGTTCCTTGACGAACAGGCCCTTGCCACCGATTTTCGACAGCGGCGAATCCAGGAGCTTGTCGCCACGGCTGACCATCGGTACCAGGGTCACGAGCAACCCGGGGTGCGCCTGCTCCAGGCGGGCTTTGACATATTCGGCCTGCCACAGGGCCAGGGCACTTTTGCGGGTGGCAATGCGGATTTCGCGAGTGGACATGGAACGATCCGTACGAGATAGATTCTCCCGATGATAACAGCTCAGCCCAATCCGCTTGCAGATCTAAATCACGTCAACCTGCGACCATCCCTGGTCGCCGGACGCTTCCGGTTCGCGCCCTTCAGAGTTGCTGCATCATCTTGCGCACGCCGGCGACATGGCGGCGGCTGACAATCAGGGCATCGCCGTTGAGCCCCTTGAGGAACAGCTGGAAATGCCCCAGCGGCGTTCGCTGCAGGCGCTCGATGCGATTGCGGGCGACCAGGGCATTGCGGTGAATACGCACGAAACGCTCGCCAAACTCGTCTTCCAGGGCCTTGAGCGGCTCGTCGAGCAGCACTTCGCCGTTTTCATGGCGCAGCGTCACGTACTTGTGATCGGCAATGAAGTAGATCACCTGGTCCAGCGGGATCAGTTCGATACCCTTACGGGTGCGAGCACTGATATGACTTCGTGGCCCGCTCCCGCTCTCGGCGGCTGGCCGGGTCAGTGCAGCCAATTGCACCCTGCTGGGACGTTCGGCCTTGCGCAAGGCGTCGCGCAGGCTGTCGGACTGCACGGGCTTGAGCACATAACCCAGGGTGCTGTCGGTGAAGGACTGCACGGTGAACTCGTCGTCACCGGTACAGAACACCACGGCCGGCGGGGCTTCTCGCTCGCACAGGCGGGCGGCGACCTGAAGGCCGTCCAGGCCCGGCATGCGGATATCGAGCAACACCACCTCGGGTTTGAGGCTGTCGATCAGCGCCAGGGCCTCTTCGCCATTGGTGGCGCTGGGCTCCAGAACTGTATAGCCCTCCAGTTCGCCGAGCAGGCGGCTCAAGCGTTCCCGGGCTTGGGGTTCGTCATCAACGATCAGGACATTCATATGGTGCTGGATTCCTGCGTGAGTCTCGCACAAGGTTAGCGTAGACAGGTGAGGTGACGACCGTCACGGCGATCCACGCTCAGACTCGCACGGTGGCTAAAGATTCACTGGTCCGGCAGGAAACATGCCGATCCTCTGTCCAACTGTAGACGGTTGCCGCAACACTGCCGTTCATTCGATAAATATCCTGCTCCGAGCAGGGTCTTTATTGGCATTACTGCGACATAAACCCGCATTTGCCCCGACCGCCGCCCTGCGGCAGGGTCATCAACCCTGTTATCATCGACGCCACTTTTCCGTTCACGCCTTCAACGAGTGAATCCATGAGCACCGACAAGACCAATCAGTCCTGGGGCGGCCGCTTCAGTGAGCCCGTCGACGCCTTCGTCGCCCGCTTCACCGCCTCCGTCAACTTCGACCAGCGCCTGTACCGCCACGACATCATGGGCTCGATCGCCCATGCCACCATGCTGGCGAAGGTCGGCGTGCTCACCGACGCCGAGCGCGACAGCATCATCGATGGCCTCAAGACCATCCAGGGTGAAATCGAGGCCGGCAACTTCGACTGGCGCGTCGACCTGGAAGACGTGCACATGAACATCGAAGCACGCCTGACCGACCGCATCGGCATCACCGGCAAGAAGCTGCACACCGGCCGTAGCCGCAACGACCAGGTCGCCACCGACATCCGCCTGTGGCTGCGCGACGAGATCGACCTGATCCTGGCCGAAATCACCCGCCTGCAGCAGGGCCTGCTGGAGCAGGCCGAGCGTGAAGCCGAAACCGTCATGCCCGGCTTCACCCACCTGCAGACCGCCCAGCCAGTGACCTTCGGCCACCACCTGCTGGCCTGGTTCGAAATGCTCAGCCGCGACTACGAGCGCCTGGTCGACTGCCGCAAGCGCGCCAACCGCATGCCGCTGGGCAGCGCCGCGCTGGCCGGTACCACCTACCCGATCGACCGCGAACTGACCTGCCAGCTGCTGGGCTTCGAAGCCGTGGCCGGCAACTCGCTCGATGGCGTGTCCGACCGCGATTTCGCCATCGAATTCTGCGCCGCCGCCAGCGTGGCGATGATGCACCTGTCGCGCTTCTCCGAAGAGCTGGTGCTGTGGACCAGCGCCCAGTTCCAGTTCATCGACCTGCCTGACCGCTTCTGCACCGGCAGCTCGATCATGCCGCAGAAGAAGAACCCCGACGTGCCGGAGCTGGTACGCGGCAAGACCGGTCGCGTGTTCGGCGCCCTGACCGGCCTGCTGACCCTGATGAAAGGCCAGCCGCTGGCCTACAACAAGGACAACCAGGAAGACAAGGAACCGCTGTTCGACGCCGCCGACACCCTGCGCGACTCGCTGCGTGCCTTCGCCGACATGATCCCGGCGATCAAGCCGCGTCACGCGATCATGCGTGAAGCCGCCCTGCGCGGTTTCTCTACCGCCACCGACCTCGCCGACTACCTGGTTCGCCGCGGCCTGCCGTTCCGTGACTGCCACGAAATCGTCGGTCATGCCGTGAAATACGGCGTCGACACCGGCAAGGACCTGGCCGAGATGAGCATCGACGAACTGCGCCAGTTCAGCGACCAGATCGATGAAGACGTGTTTGCCGTGCTGACCCTCGAAGGCTCGGTCAACGCCCGCAACCACATCGGCGGTACTGCCCCGGCCCAAGTGCGGGCTGCCGTGGCACGCGGCAAGCAACTGCTGGCCGCGCGTTAATCCACCGCCCTGGCAGCTACCCGGTCCGCTGTGACCGGGCAGCTGCCTGCAACCGGGCCAGAAAGGCTGGAAATTCAGCCTGCTTGTCTGCCGCCACCTTCTGTACGTTGGGGTTTTCGCCCAGGCGCTCGAGCAGTGCCCTGGCGCCAGGCAGCGCCTGCAGATAATCCACCCTGAACAAGCGCTGGCCGACTTCCCGCGCCAGGTCGACGCTGAAGACAAAGTACAGGTCCGCCAGGGTGAAGCGCTCTCCCGCCACGAACGGGGTAAACCGGCCATGTGGGCCCAGGGCCACAAAGCCCTTGTCCAGATCCCGCCGGGCCTTGGCTTTCAGGGCATCCGGCGTTGCCCTTCCACCGAAAAAAACCTCGGCATAGCAATACCGGGCGGGCAGTTCGATATACAGCTCGATTTCCTTGGCCAGCGCCCGGACCTGGGCGCGGGCGAACGGCGCGGTGGGCAACAGCGGCGCCGACGGCCAGACTTCTTCCAGGTAATCGAGAATGGCATCGGTCTCGCTGATGAAGCCCTGGGTGGTTTCCAGCACCGGCACCTTGCCACGCGGGCTGATCGCCAGGGTTTCGGGGTCCTGGCAGCCGTGCAAGGGCACTTCCTCGAAGGGCAGGCCCTTTTCCAGCAAGGCGAGCTTGACCATGTTGTAGTAGTTGCTGGCGGCGAATCCATGCAGTCGAAGCATTGTGGCCTCCTGGCCGACGTGGAAAAGACTGCATGGTGCGAAGAAAGCAAGGTTCACAAAGCCAGATCAATCCTAATCAGGCGTAGGATTGTTCTCGATCCGCTCCGCCAGCCACGATCCGCCTAGCGCTTGCCCGAACGTATCATTTCCAGGAACGCCGGCATCTGCGCCTCCTTGTCGGCGGCGATCTTCTGCACATGGGGGTTCTGTCTCAACTGCTTGAGCAAGGCCTTGGCCTGCGGGAAGTTCGCCAGCACATCCAGTTCGAACACCTCCTTGCCCACGGCACTGGCCAGGTCGACGCTGAAGCAGAACAGCATATCGGCGATGGTCATTTCGCTGCCGGCCACATAAGGCTCAAAACGGCCATTGCGCTTGAGCGTGTCCAGGCCTGCAAGCAACTCGGCCCTGGCCTTGTCCTTGATGGCCGGATCGACTTTGGCGCCAAAGAAGGCCTCGGAGTAGCAAGCACGGGCAGGCAGCTCGATGTACAGCTCGATTTCCTTGGCCAGCTCCAGCACCTTGGCCCGGGCAAAGGCATCCTTGGGCAGCAGCGACTTGCCGCCCTGGGTTTGCTCGATGTACTCGATGATCAGGTTGGTCTCACTGAGAAAACCGTGTTCGGTTTCCAGGGTCGGCACCTTGCCACGCGGGCTTTTCTTCAGTGCTTCGGGGCTCTGGCCACCGAAGAACAGCACTTCTTCGAACGGCACAGCCTTTTCCAGCAGTGCCAGTTTGACCATGTTGTAGTAGTTGCTGACTGCAAATCCATGAAGCTTGAGCATGAAACATGCCTCCAGGCCGTTGAGGGGTTGGCCGGGTTGTTATAGACCCAAGTGCAAGGACGTGACCAGCATCATGGAGAATGTCGATAGCAAGGCATTGGCGCCGGGCTCGTGGCAAACTGGTCCCCCCTACTGAGGAAAACGCCCATGAGCGAGCCAACCGATATCGACAATGACGAAGAAGAATTCGCCGAGTCGACCCTGATCGAAGCGATCGAAAACCAGATCGAAAGCGACAACCCTCCGGCGGCCAAGGCCACCTTCAACAAGCTGACCCTGGTGGGTTACGAGCGTGAAGACATCCTCAACCTCATGGCCCACGTACTGGCCTACGAGATTGACGCGATGCTCGACGAGGACCGCCCGTTCAACACCGAATGGTACGAAACCGCCTTGCGCGCCTTGCCCGAGCTGCCGCCGGAAAAGGAATGAAGCAAAGCAGGATTTCCCTGACTACACTGCAAAGCCAGGCACCGGCACCGGTGCTGCCCTCCTTGTCTGGAAGTCGGAGTCTTTTATGTCGTTTACCCCCGAACTGATTGCCGAGCTGGAAGTCCTTGCCTTGTTCAACCTGGATAGCAGCCAGGAAGGCATCAAGGTCCACGCAACCGCTGCTCCTGACATCATCGCCGCAGCAAAACGCCTGCATGAAAAGCAACTGACCGACCAGCCAGATGGCGGCTACCTGACCAGCCTGGGCCACGACGCGGTCGAGAGCGTCCAGCAACTGCTGACCATCCTCAAGACACCTCAGCCAGCCTGATCCCGGCAGGCCCGCTCCCGGTAGGAGCGGGCTTGCCCCGCGATGCGACCAGCGCTGACAAAATGGCGTCAAAAATCAAATACGCCTTAGCCCGACCACACCACTCAGGCTAAACTCGCCGATGCTCCCCCTGATGGCCAGCGTTGGCATGCAATGAACCACCCCCACGAAATCCGCCCCGACCTTGACCAAGGCATCGACCGCAAGGTGCTCAGCCAGCTGCGCGCACGGTTCCTGACGCTCAACCAGGGCCGTCTGGCGCGAGCCATGGAGGGCTTGTCCAGCCGCCAGCAACGGGTCCTGAACCTGCTGCCGCTGTTCTTCCACGTCAACCATCCGCTGCTGCCCGGCTATGTTTCCGGCACCACGCCCGCCGGTGTCTCAGGCTTCGAGCCGGACGTTCAGGTGCTGGCCGAAGCCCAGCGCCTGACCCGATCCTTTTCCTATAAAGCCCGCCGCGCAAACCCACATCAACCCATTCACGGCCTGTTCCTGATGGGCAGCCTGGGCACCCTGGCCCAGGCCGAGCAGAGCGACATGGATCTGTGGATCTGCCATGCCGCCGACCTGGGCGAGAGCGAACTGGCGGAACTGCGCAAGAAATGCCAACTGCTGGAGGCCTGGGCCGCCAGCCAGGGCGCCGAAGCCCATCTGTTCCTGATCGAGCCCGACAGCTTCGTGCAAGGCGAGCGCGACAGCCAGCTGAGCTCCGACGACTGCGGTACTACCCAGCACTACCTGTTGCTGGACGAGTTCTACCGCACCGCGATCTGGCTGGCCGGGCGCACGCCACTGTGGTGGCTGGTGCCCGTGTATGAAGAGCGCCGCTACCAGGCGTACATCCAGACCCTGCTTTGCAAGCGTTTCGTGCGTGCCGAAGACGCACTGGACCTGGGCCACCTGGCGCATATCCCTGCGGGCGAATTCATCGGCGCCGGGCTCTGGCAACTGTTCAAGGGCATCGAGTCTCCCTATAAGTCGGTGCTCAAGCTGTTGCTCACCGAAGTCTATGCCAGTGAGTTTCCCCGGGTGCACTGCCTGAGCCTGCAGTTCAAGCAGGCCGTGTTCGCCAATCGCCTGGACCTCGATGCGCTCGACCCTTACATGATGGTCTACCGGCGCATCGAGCAGTACCTGCAACGTCGCGGTGAAAGCGAACGGCTGGAGTTGGTGCGCCGCAGCCTGTACCTGAAGATCAACAAGAAACTCAGCAACACGGCCCGCCAGCGCAACACGGGCTGGCAGCGCAACCTGCTGCAGCGCCTGAGCCAGGAATGGGGTTGGCAGGAGCGCCAGCTGGCGCTGCTCGACAACCGCAGCCAATGGAAAGTGCGCCAGGTCGCCGTTGAACGACGGGCGCTGGTGAACGAGCTGAACCACAGCTATCGCTTTCTCTGTCAGTTTGCCCGCCACCAGAACGCCGACAACCGCATTGGCCAGCGCGATCTCAACGTGCTTGGCCGACGCCTGTATGCCGCCTTCGAACGCCGTGCCGGCAAAGTCGAGTTCATCAACCCCGGCATCGCCCAGGATCTGGCCGAAGACACCCTGACCCTGGTCCGCGCCGCCGACCGCAAGGAACCCGGGCACCATCACTGGGGCCTGTACAACGGCAATCTGGGCGTCCATGAGTGGGAACACTTCACCCCGCTCAAGCGCTGCCGCGATCTGCTCGAACTGCTGGCCTGGGCCCACCGCAATGGCGTGATCGACAGCAGCACCCGGCTGGCCCTGCACCCGGGCGACAGCGACTTGAGCGAGTTCGAACTGTTCAATCTGGTCGGCAGCCTGCAACAGAGTGTGGCCCTGCCCTTGCCCAGCGTCAGCGAGCAACGCCTGCTGCAACCGAGCGTGGTCGATGACATGCTGTTGCTGGTCAACGTCGGCATCGACCCTTTGCGCCACCACCGCGAACTGAACATCCTGATGACCACCGAGCGCACTGATTCGCTCAGCTACGCCGGGGTTCGCGAAAACCTGGTCCTGACCCTGGACCAGGTCACGCTCAACAGCTGGAATGAAGTCCAGGTCCAGCGCTACGACGGCGAGCATGCGCTGCTGTACTGCCTGCGCGACTACCTCAACAGCCTGGGCAGCGGCGCGCATCGCCCCCGCTTGCAAGTCCGCTGCTTCTGCCACAATCGTGCGCAGGCCATCGCCCTGCGGGTCGAGGAGGTGTTTGCCAACGCCCAGGCCTTGCTCGGCCAGGGGTTGGGCCACCGCTACCTGCTGCAGGTCCAGCAGCACACCCATGCGCTTGAATTACAGCCTGGTGCCGTGCAGTTGGTCACCCTTGAAGGCCACGAAGCACTGCTGGACTACCTGGGTGAAGAACGCGTCGACTACAGCCCGTTGCACCTGGATGCCAACGCCCTGCAGGACCATGACCTGGCGCAGGTCCTGCCACTGGGTATGCCGCGCTGCATCCAGGTGTTCTACCGCATCCAGGATGCCTGGGCGGACGTCCATGTGCTGGATGAGCGTAATGCCCTGTGGCAGCAGCGCCTGCCGTTTCATGACGAGCCCAGTCTGCTGCTACCGCTGCAGCGCTTCTTTCAGTCGATCATGTTCCGTCGCGACGCCCGTCTGCCGCTGGACCACCTGCACAGCCAGGGCTCGCAGGAGATCCTCTACTACCAGCTATTGCCATCGGGCCCGGGCAAGGCCCGCATCGCCGAACTACGTCCGGCGCCGGCCATGACCCTCGACGCGTCGTATTACGAGGTGCAGGCGATCGTGCAGCCGGGCGCCGAGGATCAGGTGCAGGTCACCCTCTACTGCAATCAACGGGAGTATTGCGAGCTAGAACATGGTGACCAGCTGTATGCCATGGTCGCCCGGGAAATCGTCAGCCAGCGCCGGCAAGCCGAGCGCTATCGCTGCTACATCACCGACCTTGACCTCTCCGGCCTGCTGGTCGAGGGTCAAGGGTCGAGCATTCTCTACCTGCGCTACAAGGGCGAGCTGGAGCGGGCGCTCAACGAGGCCCTGGCACAGGCTTGAGGTTCAGAGGTCGAAGTCGCCAGCTGCTTCCGGCTGGTATTCGACGGCCAGCAGCTTGAGCTTGAGGGTCTTGCCGCCCGGGGCTGGCCAGTCGATCTGCTCGCCCACCGACAGGCCCAGCAGCGCGCTGCCGATCGGGGCAAGGATGGAGATCTTGCCTTCATCGGCGTTGGCGTCCTTCGGGTACACCAGGGTCAGGTGATAATCCTTGCCACTGGCTTCTTCGCGGCAATGAACGCGGGAGTTCATGGTCACGACACCGGCCGGCACCTCCTCGTGACCGACCTGCTCGGCGCGGTCCAGCTCGTCCTGCAAGGCGAGCACACCCGGCGAATCCTGCGTCTTCTCGTCGAGGCTGTCGATCAGACGCTCGAGACGCTGGACGTCCAATCGGGTGACGATAATGGAAGGCTTGGTGCTCATGATCCAGTCAGACTCCTTTTTCTGGGCGATTAAAAGCAAAACCCCGCCCAAGGGCGGGGTTTGCAGGTACTCGGCATGGCCGAAGCAAACTCGACACTACCACAGCTCAGTAAATACACAATAGCCGGGATTCATACCGGATTTGTCTGCTGACGGCGGGCCGCGGCCTCCCGGCAGATCTGCCGACGCCGCTCGTCATCGGCCGAGCGCCATTGGCGAATATCCTCGACATGACGGAAACAGCCGATGCAGACCTTGTGCTCATCCAGCCGGCAGGTGCTGATGCACGGTGACGGCACTGCCGGGCTGACATTGCTGTACAGCGGCTTGGCCGGCTTGGGCGCAGTGCTCATCTCAGATCTCTTCGAAATCGAGTTTCTCGCCGGCGCGCTCCCAGACAATGCGCTCGAGCATCTCGCCCAGCAGCTCTTCGGTCTTTTCGCACACCCACTTCTTCGCTTCTTCGTCGTAGTCGAAGTGGAAACCGCCGGACTTGTCCGCCAGCCACAGCTGGCGCAGCGGCTCCTGGCGGCTGAAGATCAGCTGGCTGCCATTGTCGAACTTGATGGTCAGCACGCCGGCCGAGTTTTCCATGTCCAGGTCCAGGTCACTTTCGTCGAACAGGTCTTCCAGGGCCTGTTGGGTCGCGTCGACCAGATCGTGAAAACGCGCTTCGCTCAAACTCATTGCAAGAACCTCAAAAATGTCTGCACACACGCAAGCCGGGCAAGATACGAGCGCAGCGCGCCGAATGCAAAGAATAACGCCAGCTCACAAGCCACCGGCCTGCCCCCGCCCGACGGCCGCCTACCCGCATAGGCAAGGCGGCGGGTGCTCGGTATACTCGGGCGCAATACTGCTTATTTCAAAGGATTACGCCATGAAGCGCCTGATCTCCACCCTCGCGGCGCTCGTCGCGGTTGCCTGCCTCGTTTCCGCCTGTGGCCAGAAGGGCCCGCTGTACCTGCCGGAAGACGGCAAAGACGGTCAAAAATCGCAATCGCACCAGCACAAACAAGGGTAAACCATGGACGCTTTCAACTACCGCGACGGTGAACTGTTCGCGGAAGGCGTGGCCCTGTCGGCCATTGCCGAACGTTTCGGCACGCCAACCTACGTCTACTCGCGCGCCCACATCGAGGCCCAGTACCGCAGCTACGCCGATGCCCTGCAGGGCGTTTCGCACCTGGTCTGCTTTGCCGTCAAGGCCAACTCCAACCTCGGTGTGCTGAACCTGCTGGCCCGCCTCGGCGCAGGTTTCGACATCGTCTCCGGCGGTGAGCTGGAGCGAGTCCTGGCCGCTGGCGGGCGCGCTGACCGCGTGGTCTTCTCCGGCGTCGGCAAGACCCGCGAAGACATGCGCCGCGCCCTGGAAGTCGGCGTGCACTGCTTCAACGTCGAGTCCACCGACGAGCTCGAGCGCCTGCAGGTCGTGGCGGCGGAAATGGGCGTGCGCGCTCCGGTTTCGCTGCGGGTCAACCCGGATGTCGACGCCGGTACCCACCCGTACATTTCCACCGGCCTGAAAGAAAACAAGTTCGGTATCGCCATCGCCGATGCCGAAGAGGTGTACATCCGCGCCGCCCAGCTGCCCAACCTGGAAGTGGTCGGTGTCGACTGCCACATCGGCTCGCAGCTGACCACCCTGGAACCCTTCCTCGACGCCCTCGATCGCCTGCTGGCGCTGGTCGACCGCCTCGGCGACTGCGGTATCCTCCTGCGTCACCTGGACCTGGGTGGCGGTGTCGGCGTGCGCTACCGCGATGAAGAACCGCCGCTGGCCGGCGACTACATCAAGGCGGTCCGCGAGCGCGTGGGCGAACGCGACCTGGCCCTGGTCTTCGAACCAGGCCGCTATATCGTCGCCAACGCCGGGGTCCTGCTGACCCGCGTCGAGTACCTCAAGCACACCGAACACAAGGACTTCGCCATCGTCGATGCGGCGATGAACGACCTGATCCGCCCGGCGCTGTACCAGGCCTGGATGGACGTCACCGCCGTGCAGCCACGGGCCGGTGAAGGCCGCACCTACGACGTGGTCGGACCGATCTGCGAGACCGGCGACTTCCTGGCCAAGGAGCGCACGCTCAACCTGGCCGAAGGTGACCTGCTGGCAGTTCACTCCGCGGGCGCCTATGGTTTTGTCATGAGCTCGAACTACAACACCCGTGGACGCTGTGCCGAAATCCTGGTCGATGGTGACCAGGCGTACGAAGTGCGCCGTCGGGAAACCGTGGCCGAGCTGTTCGCCGGCGAAAGCCTGCTGCCGGAGTAAACCCATGCTGCTGCGTTTTACCAAGATGCATGGGCTGGGCAACGACTTCATGGTCCTGGACCTGGTCAGCCAGCATGCGCACATCCTGCCCAAGCACGCCAAGCAATGGGGCGACCGCAACACCGGCATCGGCTTCGACCAACTGTTGATCGTCGAAGCGCCGAGCAATCCGGAGGTCGACTTTCGCTACCGGATCTTCAATGCCGACGGCTCCGAGGTCGAACAGTGCGGCAACGGCGCGCGCTGCTTCGCCCGCTTCGTGCTGGACAAGCGCCTGACGGCGAAAAAGCGTATCCGCGTTGAAACCAAGGGCGGAATCATCGAGCTCGACGTGCGCAACGACGGCCAGATCTGCGTCGACATGGGCCCGCCACGGCTGGTCCCGGCCGAGATCCCGTTCGAGGCAGCGGAACAGGCCCTGAGCTACCCACTGGAGGTCGCCGGCCGCCAGGTCGAGCTGGCTGCGGTATCGATGGGCAACCCCCACGCCGTGCTGCGGGTCGACGATATCAACAGCGCACCGGTGCATGAACTGGGCCCGCAGATCGAGCATCACCCGCGCTTCCCGCAGCGGGTCAATGTCGGCTTCATCCAGATCATCGATCGCCACCGCGCGCAGCTGCGCGTCTGGGAGCGTGGCGCCGGGGAAACCCAGGCCTGCGGTACCGGTGCCTGTGCGGCGGCCGTGGCTGCGATCAGCCAGGGCTGGATGGATTCGCCACTGCTGATCGACCTCCCCGGCGGGCGCCTGTCCATCGAGTGGGCAGGCCCGGGCAAGCCAGTGCTGATGACCGGCCCCGCCGTGCGCGTGTTCGAAGGACAAGTTCGTCTATGAGTGAGTACCGACCATGAGCGATCAGCCCCAGGCTCCCGTTGAGCAGCCCACCGACCTTGGCGCCGGGGGCTCGATGCCCGCCCTCGGGGCTGAAGCCGTGGTCGCCTACCTGCGCGACAATCCCACCTTCTTCGCCGAGCGTGACGAGCTGCTCAGCGAACTGCACATTCCCCACCAGCGCGGCGACAGCGTTTCGCTGGTGGAGCGCCAGCTCAAGCTGTTGCGTGACCGCAACATCGAGATGCGCCATCGCCTGTCGCAACTGATGGACGTGGCCCGCGACAACGACCGGCTGTTCGACAAGACCCGCCGGTTGATCCTCGACCTGCTCGACGCCGACAGCCTGGAGTCCGTGGTCATGGCGGTCGAAGACAGCCTGCGCCAGGAATTCAAGGTGCCCTTCGTCAGCCTCATTCTGTTCGGCGAAACCGCCGCCCCGGTGGGGCGCTGGGTCAACAGCGCCGACGCCCAGCAAGCCATCGGCGGCCTGCTGTGCAGCGGCAAGACGGTCAGCGGCAACCTGCGCGACCATGAACTGGACTTCCTGTTCGGCGAACAGCAGCGCAAGGAAGTCGGTTCCACCGCCGTCGCCACCCTGAACCACCAGGGCCTGCATGGCGTGCTGGCGATCGGCAGCCGCGACCCGCAACACTACAAGAGCACGGTCGGCACCCTGTTCCTCGGCTACATTGCCGAAGTGCTGGGCCGTGTCGTGCCGCGCTTTACCCAGACCCTGCGCCCGGTGCGCTGATGGAACGCCAGCTGCAGGCCTTCAGCGCGCACTTGCGCAATGAACGCCAGGTGTCCGAACACACCCAGCTGGCCTACCGCCGCGACCTCGACAGCGTCCTGGCCTTCTGCAACAAGCACGCAATCGACAGCTGGGATGCCCTGCAGATCCAGCACCTGCGCCAGCTGATCGCCCGCCAGCACCAGCAGGGCCAGTCATCGTGCAGCCTGGCGCGCCTGCTGTCGGCGGTGCGTGGCTTCTACCGCTACCTCAACCGCGAAGGCCTGTGCAGCCACGACCCGGCCAACGGCCTGTCGGCACCCAAGGGCGAACGCCGCCTGCCCAAGACCCTGGACACCGACCGCGCCCTGCAACTGCTCGACGGCGCGGTGGAAGACGAGTTCCTCGCCCGCCGCGACCAGGCCATGCTCGAACTGTTCTACTCTTCGGGCCTGCGCCTGTCGGAGCTGACCAGCCTCAACCTCGACCAGCTGGACCTGCCTGCAGGCCTGGTCCAGGTGCATGGCAAGGGCAGCAAGACGCGCGTACTGCCGGTCGGACGCAAGGCCCGGGAAGCCCTTGAACAGTGGCTGCCCCTGCGCGGTGGCAGCGGCCCCGAGGACGGCGCGGTGTTCGTCAGCCAGCAAGGGCGACGCCTCGGCCCGCGGGCCATCCAGCTACGGGTACAGGCTGCCGGCGCCCGGGAATTGGGCCAGAACCTGCACCCGCACATGTTGCGACACTCCTTTGCCAGCCACCTGCTGGAGTCCTCCCAGGACCTGCGCGCGGTACAGGAGATGCTCGGCCACGCCGACATCGCCACCACCCAGATCTACACGCACCTGGACTTCCAGCACTTGGCCGCCGTCTATGACAGCGCCCATCCACGGGCCAAACGCAACAAGGGCAGCGACTCATGAGCATCAAGCTGATCACGTTCGACCTCGATGACACCCTGTGGGACACCGCCCCGGTCATCGTCAGTGCCGAAGCCATCCTGCGCGACTGGCTGGCGGCCAATGCCCCGGACCTTGGCGCCGTGCCCGTGGAGCATCTGTACGCCATCCGCGAGCGCCTGGTGCAGGCCGAGCCGGGCCTGAAGCACCGCATCAGCGCCTTGCGCCGGCGTGTGCTGTTCCACGCCCTGGAAGATGTCGGCTACAGCGAGAACAAGGCCCGGGAGTTGGCCAACGAAGGCTTCGAAGTGTTCCTGCATGCCCGGCACCAGATCGATATCTTCCCGGAGGTCCAGCCGGTGCTGGAGATCCTGCGCCACAGCTACACCCTGGGCGTGGTCACCAACGGCAATGCCGATGTGCGCCGCCTGGGGCTGGCCGACTACTTCAAGTTCGCCCTGTGCGCCGAGGACCTGGGAATCGGCAAGCCCGACCCGCAACCCTTCCTCGAGGCGCTGCGCCAGGGTCAGGTCGACGCCCATGCCGCGGTGCATATCGGTGACCACCCCGGCGACGACATCGCCGGCGCCCAACGCGCCGGCCTGCGGGCTATCTGGTTCAATCCCCAGGGCAAGGCCTGGGAAGCCGAGAGCCGCCCTGACGCGGAAATCCAGCGCCTGTCGCAGCTGCCCGAACTCCTCAACAGCTGGCGTTGATAGGTGGGAGCGGGCTTGCCCCGCGAAACGATTCAACTGAAGAAACGCAATCGCGGGGCAAGCCCGCTCCTACAGATGCCCACAAAAAAGCCCGCAGCGACGGCGGGCTTTCTTGTTGGCGGAACCACTCAGATAGGGCGGCTACCGTACTTGTTGTCCGGCTTCTTGGGCGGATCGGCGACCACGTTGGCCTCCACTTCCTGCACCTTGCCACCACGGGCGAGGAATTCTTCCATCGCCTTGGCCAGCGCATCACGCTCTTTCTGCTTGGCTTCCATGCTCGGCATCTCGTCTACCGAGACCGCCGCCTTGGACTTGCCCTTGGCTACCGGCGCAGGACTGTCGTCACCGCTATCGTCCGCTACGTCGTCAGCCGCAGCTTCAAGGCCTTCATCGCCTTCGTCTTCGTCGCCTACTTCGAGGTCGTCATTTTCCAGATCGTCGTCGCTCATGTTCTACCTCATGACTTGCGAAAAGCAGATTAGTTATAGACCAGCGGCGCCGGGAATCGACAGCCACCGGAAAAATTCAAAGGGTCGCGGGTTTGCCGCCACCTCAAGCGTGCGCCACAACGGAGGGCGAGCGCCGCGCAAGCCCCGCTCTTGGCAGGGCCTGACGAAATTAAAGAGCTACCGACAACGGGGCGTCGGCCTGCCCTGGCGTGATCAGCCTGCTCATTGGCAAGCCTAGCAAAGGGCAGCGAAGTTTGCGGACAGCTTGTCAGCTCCCTTCGGCGCGCATTCTAGCGTGCTCAGAGAAAAAGCAAAGTGCCTAAGTCTCTCTGTGACCTGTAAGTTTTATGCCTACCGGGAGTGCACCGGAAAAGCAATGGTGAAAGCGCCGGATGAAACCGTTTGCGTTGGCTGAAATCGACAACAGGCAGGCAAAAAAATGCCCGGCAAGCCGGGCAAGTTTTTTTCGAGGGCGTTACAGGTTATAGCCGCGCTCGTTGTGTTGCGCCAGGTCGAGACCGACCGACTCTTCTTCTTCGTTGACCCGCAGGCCCATGACCAGGTCCAGTACCTTGAGGATCACGTAGGTGGCGATCGCGGTGTAGATCACGGTAAAGCCGACGCCCTTGGCCTGCACCCAGACTTGCGCGCCGATGTCCTCGACAGTACCGAAGCCGCCCAGGGCAGGCGCTGCGAATACGCCGGTGAGGATCGCGCCAACGATACCGCCGATACCGTGCACGCCGAAGGCGTCCAGGGAGTCGTCGTAGCCCATCTTGCGCTTGAGGCTGGTGGCGCAGAAGTAGCAGATCACGCCAGCCACCAGACCGATCACCAGCGCGCCCATCGGGCCGACGGTGCCGGCCGCCGGGGTAATGGCGACCAGGCCCGCCACCACGCCCGAGGCGATGCCCAGGGCACTTGGCTTACCGTGGGTCAGCCACTCGGCGAACATCCAGCCCAGGGCGGCGGCAGCGGTGGCGATCTGGGTCACCAGCATGGCCATGCCGGCGGTGCCGTTCGCGGCGGCGGCGGAGCCGGCGTTGAAGCCGAACCAGCCGATCCACAGCATGGCCGCGCCCATCAGGGTGTAGCCCAGGTTGTGCGGGGCCATCGGCGTGGTCGGGAAGCCCTTGCGCTTGCCCAGCACCAGGCAGGCCACCAGGCCGGCGATACCGGCGTTGATGTGCACCACGGTGCCGCCGGCGAAGTCGAGTACGCCCCAGTCCCACATCAAGCCGCCGTTGCCGCTCCAGACCATGTGGGCAATCGGTGCATAGACCAGGGTGAACCAGATGGCCATGAAGATCAGCATGGCCGAGAACTTCATGCGCTCGGCGAAGGCACCGACGATCAGCGCCGGGGTGATGATCGCAAAGGTCATCTGGAAGGTGATGAACACCGCTTCAGGGAACAGCGCCGCCGAAGAGGTCAGGCTCGCCGGGGTCACGCCGGCGAGGAACGCCTTGGACAGACCGCCAACGAAGGAATTGAAGTTGACCACGCCTTGTTCCATACCGGTGGTATCGAACGCCAGGCTGTAGCCGTAGACCACCCACAGGACGCTGATCAGGCCGGTGATCGCAAAGCATTGCATCATGACTGACAGCACGTTCTTGGAACGCACCATGCCGCCGTAGAACAAGGCCAGACCGGGGATGGTCATGAACAGCACCAGGGCTGTGGCGGTCAACATCCAGGCGGTGTCGCCGGAGTTGAGTACGGGGGCAGCCTCCTCTGCCAGGGCCAGGCCGGGCATTCCGAGGGACAAAAGGGCTCCTAGCCCTGCGAAACGACGCAGAGTCATGTTGTTTTCTCCTGGGGCTTTGGGGTTTGGTGAGGCTTTTTGTTAGATCGCGTCGGTATCGGTTTCGCCGGTACGGATGCGGATCGCCTGCTCCAGATTGACCACGAAAATCTTGCCGTCACCAATCTTGCCGGTGTTGGCTGCCTTGGTGATCGCTTCGATGACCCGGTCCAGATCCTTGTCGTCGATGGCGACGTCGATCTTCACCTTGGGCAGGAAATCGACCACATATTCAGCGCCGCGATACAGCTCGGTGTGGCCTTTCTGGCGACCGAAGCCTTTGACCTCAGTAACAGTAATGCCCTGCACGCCGATTTCGGACAGCGACTCGCGCACGTCGTCCAGCTTGAACGGCTTGATGATGGCAGTGACTAGCTTCATGTAACTCTCTCCCGAATTGGTGGACTTGCCCCAGGAAAACAAACCCGACTCAAGTCTAAGCGCAGCGCCTGGCTTTGTAACGCATCGTCGACCTCATATCCCCCGGTCGACGCCAGAAACCGCTCCTGACGAAACAGCGTGATGCTCCGCCTGCACCCTGCTCCGTCACGGTGACTGCATCAGTGCATGGGTCATGAAGGTCTTTGCAGAAACCTTGCCAGATCCGCTAAATCGTCCAATAACAGGGACTTGCGATTACGCCCGGTGTTTGGCCAGTCGCCAGCACCGTTTCGGCGCACAACAACGGTGCGCGACCTTTCACCGCCCTGCGCGAAAAGCGTGCACCGCAAGGGTGGCAAAACTGCGTGCTACACTGGCCCCCCATTGAACACAGCGGATTGCCGAACATGCTCGCGCCCAAAGCCTTTCTCGATGCCCTGAGCGACCAGGCCTCGCGCCTGTTCAGCGGCGACACGTCACAGCCTCGCAGCGAACTCGAAAGCCAGTTCAAGGCCCTGCTGCAAAGCGGCTTCAGCAAACTGGAACTGGTCAGCCGGGAAGAATTCGACAGCCAGATGGTGGTGCTCGCCCGCACCCGCGCCCGCCTTGAAGCGCTGGAAGCCAAGGTGGCCGAGATGGAAGCCCGCCTGAATCCACAAGCTGCGGAGTAGTCCCGCAGCCCTCACGCCACAACCAGCAGGGGTCTCGCGATGAAAGTCAGTGCACGCAATGTATTCAAAGGTACTGTCAGCCATGTGCAGGCAGGCGCAGTGAATGCCGAAGTCACCCTGAAGCTTCCGGGTGGCGAGCAACTGGTTGCCGTGGTCACCATGGCCAGCCTGCAGAGCCTGGGCATTGCCGTGGGCAAGGAAGCGGTCGCCCTGGTCAAGGCACCCTGGGTGGTGCTGATGACCGATGCCGGCGGTTACCGGTTCTCGGCGCGCAACTGCCTTGAGGGCAAGGTCGTGCGGGTGAGCGATGGGGCGGTCAACGCCGAGGTGGTGGTGCAACTGGCGGGTGGGACCGAAGTGTTCTCCATCGTTACCCGCGAGGCTGTGAATGAGCTGGGGCTCAAGCCTGGCGTGGCGGCTACCGCCGTGATCAAGGCTTCGCACATCATTCTCGGCGTCGCCAGCTGAACACGATTCCCCTGTGGGAGCGGGCTTGCCCCGCGATAGCGTTTCTTCAGTTGCATCGCTTCGCGGGGCAAGCCCGCTCCTACCGCCTGGTAACAAGCCGACTCACTCTTCCCCGCCCTCACCCTTCCCGCCCCACTATCCTTGCAAAGCCGCAGGACGCGGCTTTGCATCGATCATGGAGCGTTCATGTCCCTCGCCCTAGTCCACAGTCGCGCCCAGCTGGGTGTGTCGGCGCCTGCCGTCAGCGTAGAAGCCCACCTGGCCAATGGCCTGCCAGCCCTGACCCTGGTCGGCTTGCCCGAGGCCACGGTCAAGGAAAGCAAGGACCGGGTGCGCAGCGCGATCCTCAACTCGGGCCTGGAGTTTCCGGCCCGGCGCATCACCCTCAACCTCGCGCCGGCAGACCTGCCCAAGGACGGCGGACGTTTCGACCTGGCCATTGCCCTGGGGATTCTCGCCGCCAACGGGCAGTTTCCGGCCAAGGCACTGGACGAGGTGGAGTGCCTGGGCGAGCTGGCCTTGTCGGGTGCGCTGCGCCCGGTGCAAGGCGTTTTGCCGGCGGCGCTGGCAGCACGGGAGGCCGGGCGGGCGCTGGTGGTGCCACGGGAGAACGCCGAAGAAGCCTGCCTGGCCTCGGGGCTGGCGGTGTTCGCGGTGGAACATTTGCTGGATCTGATCGCGCATTTCAGCGGCCAGGCCCCCATCAGTCCCTATGCCGCCAACGGCTTGTTGTTGCACAGCCGCCCCTACCCTGACCTCAACGAAGTCCAGGGCCAACAGGCGGCCAAGCGCGCCTTGCTGGTGGCCGCGGCCGGCGCGCACAACCTGCTGTTCAGCGGCCCGCCCGGCACCGGCAAGACCCTGCTCGCCAGCCGCCTGCCCGGGCTGCTGCCACCGCTGGATGAGCGCGAGGCCCTGGAAGTGGCGGCTATCCAGTCAGTCGCCAGCCATGTGCCGCTCAACAGTTGGCCACAGCGCCCCTTCAGGCACCCTCACCATTCCGCCTCCGGTGCCGCGCTGGTGGGAGGTGGCAGCCGGCCGCAGCCAGGGGAAATCACCCTCGCCCATCATGGTGTGTTGTTTTTGGATGAACTGCCGGAGTTCGAACGACGGGTGCTGGAGGTGTTGCGCGAGCCCCTGGAGTCCGGCGAGATCGTCATCGCCAGGGCGCGGGACAAGATCCGTTTCCCGGCCCGCTTCCAGTTGGTCGCCGCCATGAATCCCTGCCCCTGCGGCTACCTGGGGGACCCCACGGGACGCTGCCGCTGCAGCAGCGAGCAGATCCAGCGCTACCGCAACAAACTCTCCGGCCCGTTGCTCGACCGTATCGACCTGCACCTGACCGTCGCCCGCGAAGCGACCGCCTTGGCGCCAAGCGGCAGCAACGGCGAAAGCAGCGCCAGCATCGCCACCCAGGTCGCCGTCGCCCGCGATACCCAGCAAAAACGCCAGGGCTGCGCTAATGCCTTCCTCGACCTGCCGGGCCTGCGTCAGCACTGCGGGTTATCCACAACCGACCAGCACTGGCTGGAAAGTGCCTGCGAGCGCCTTACCCTGTCGCTGCGCGCCGCACACCGGCTGTTGAAGGTGGCCCGCACCCTGGCCGACCTCGAACACGCCGAACGAATTGACCGGACCCACCTTGCCGAAGCACTACAGTACCGCCCGACCACTACAACCTGAAGTGCAACTAGCCAGCAAATATTTCAACTAGTAGTGCATATATTTCAACATTGAAATATATGCTGGCAATTATTCTATTAATACTCACGCACAACAACAAGCACCGCCCGTCAACTTGCTTCATTGTCGCCGAACACTATAATAGCCGGGCATTCCACAACGCGCGTAATGTTTGATGCTCTATCATTTTCGACTCAAAAACAGCGCCCTTGTAGAGTTTAATTCCGAGCACTGCAAGATCATCATCACCGATACACAAGGCTCGCCGGAGGAGATTACCCTGGCGCGCGCGGATTCACGGGCCCTGGAACTTCTATTGATGGACCCGGGGGCGATCTGCTCTCGCGAGGACATACTGGCGTACGCCTGGGAAGGCCGGGTCGTCTCGGCAGGCAGCCTGAACCAGTCCATCTTCATGCTCAGGAACCTGCTCGGCGACAGCAAAGATCACGAAATCCTGATCACCGTCCCGCGACGGGGCTATCGCTTCAACAGCGACTACCTGCTATCTGCCCCGGAAGTCGCGCAAACACCTCAGGAACAAGCGCCTGCGTCCGTACAACCGCCCGTGGTCCAGGCTGCCAGCAAGCAAGGCATCGGCACCCTGGTCCGGCTCGGCTACCTGCTGGCGGTCGTGTGCTCGCTGCTGTCGCTATGGCGGCTGTACAGCTGGTATGCGCCAACCAATGATTTGCACATTGCCACGATCCGACAAGGCGAGCTGTCGATTTCAGCAGTAGGCAAAAGCGAGCATGACGTGAAAACACTCAAGTCTGATTTATTAACGCTCGGCCTATCCGAACAAAATCTCAATGGTCAGGTTTTTATCAGCAGAACCGGCACACGCATCAACTTGTCCTGTATCAGGCAAACAGGCGGCGCTTACAACGTTGAATTCCAGTTTGATGATGAGCGCATCATCGGCATGCTCAAAAAGTGCATGGGTGGTGAATGATGAACACTAATCGAACCCTGTGCATTCACTGGGCAATTATCGCGTCGATTTTACTGGCTTGCCTGGCAATCTTCTCTATCACGCTTCCCCGCCCCTACATCAATAGCCAGCCCTATCGATCCGAGGCGAATCACTACATGGGCCACGACATCATGGTCGCCAAGGAAGGTCTGACCATCAGCGAGCCCAGCGCTGTCATCAGTCTGCTTGAGCGCATGGGGGACAGCGAACGGCACGCCGCCGTGGGTATATCACTGGTCGACACCTCACGCTGGCAAATGAAAGTGAAGGTCGAAGACATTCAGGCCAGCACCCGTGAAGAGCTCTTTGATGTCAGCCATAACGCGGAATTGCTGTTTTCTCGCCAGTACTTCAGGTTGGGCTCGATCCTGACCCTGGCCGTCATCCCGACCGACACGGATGCGCTGTGCTATTACCTGCTTGAGCTCGATCGCTTGCGCTGCATGAACCCTTGAGCCCCGCCAGCGCCACGCAGCGGGGCATAAATAACGATTTTTGATTCCTGTTTTCCTCGCTCGCAGCCCAGAGTGGCGCCGCGCCGCTCGCAAGGTGACGACCTCAGGAATTTTCATGCCTCTTAAAAAGCTTTCCGTTCTTTTGCTCTCGATGAGCCTCTTCGGTTGTTCGATGGCCCCCAGCATCGACACGGCGATCACGCCCGAAGTGCAACCCAGCGCACAGCTCCACATCATTGAACATGATGACGGCGCTATTGCCTGGAAAAAGTCCTCCACGCCCTTGTCGAAAGACCATGGCAAGGTGGTGATGATCAACTTGCCGAAAACCTTTTCATTCGACAGTAACGATCCTCGACTTGCCAACTTTTCAGACGATGCAAACAAACTGCGCTTGCACTTTCGCAACGAGTTGAAAAAACAACTGACCACAGCCGGTTATCGCCTGGTCGACAAGCCTGTTAAAGGGGCGCTGACGCTGCAAGTTTCGATTACCGATATCGAACGCGCGCCCCGTGATCCCAACGTCACGGAATACATCCCCATCGGCATGCTGGTCGGCCTGTCCCTGCATGCAACCGGCGTGCGCGACGAAACCCCGTACCTGTTCTTCAAGAGCACTGTCAGCGACAGCTTGAGCGGTGAAACCCTCATCCGTGCCGTGGACCGGACCAGCGGCAAGAACATCGACCAGGACAAGGGCCCCGCCGTCGAGGACATCTACCCCGCCCTGGATACCGTGGCGCGACTGATTCGCGAACGCCTGGACAGGGAATTCCAGCCCAAGGGTGCGGCCTGACCCGGCCATCCCCCGACTAAATCAAATGACAATGGAAGAAAAATGAAACTTGCAAAGCAGTTTGTAGCGGCTCTCGTTGTATGCAGCTCCTTCAGCGCCATGGCAGATGATCGCGGCCTGTACCTGGGCGGTGGTTTGACCCGGGTGGAAATCGACGACCATCAGATCAGCGATGACGACAACGCCTACAAGGCTTTCGTCGGCTACCGGCTGAACCCTTACCTGGCCGTGGAAGGTGCCTGGGTAGACCTGGGTAACTTCGACAGCAAGTACGGCAACTTCGAGGGTCACTCGCTGCAGGCCACTGCCCACTTCGGTGTACCGGTCGGCAAGCGTGTGCGCCTGTTTGCCAGCGCCGGTGTCCACGCCTGGGATGCCGACCGGGATATCGCCGGCGACAGCAGCGACCTGGACCTGACCTACGGCCTGGGTGTCGAGGTGGACGTCTTCCGCAACATCGGCGTGCGCCTGGAGCAGGAAGTGCTGCAGGTCGGCGACATCGACCTGGACCAGACCAGCGCCAGCGTCTACGTGATGTTCTGATCGTCCTCGCGGCTCACGCCACGCTCGTGAGCCGCTCCCCTCTGCAAGCCAGTAGTAATTACCGCCAACCTGCTCTTTACTAGCAACAGCCCATTGTTGCGAGTCCGGCATGTTCGCGTTCTTCGAGAATTACCCGCTGCTGATCGGCATCTCGCTGATCATCATCGATATCACCCTCTGGCAACTGATCCCGGTCCACCGTCGCCCCTGGCGCATCGTCACCCGGACGCTGGCATTCGCCCTGTTCACCTGGGTGCTGATCAATGCCGGAATCAGCCCGCTGCAACCGGCCCCCTGGGTCGATGACGTGCCGCGCAACCTGCTGGCGACCGCGCTGGGCATTGGCTGGTGGCTATTCGGTGCGCGCACCATGACCATCCTCATCGGCGTGATCCTCGGCGCACGCAACGGCCATACCGGGCGGTTGCTGCAGGACGTGCTGGGGGCGTTGATCTTCCTGGTCGCCATGGTGGCCGCAGCCGCCTATGTCCTGCAGCTACCGGTCAAGGGGCTGCTGGCCACCTCCGGGGTCATGGCCATCGTCATCGGCCTGGCCCTGCAAAGCACCCTGAGCGATGTATTTTCCGGCATCGTCCTCAACACCACCCGGCCCTATCAACTCGGCGACTCGATCAGCATCGACGGCACCGAAGGCAAGGTGATCGAGATCGACTGGCGCGCCACCCGGCTGCTGACCAGCAACGGCAGCATGGCGGTGATTCCCAACTCGGTGGCGGCCAAGGCCAAGCTGCTCAATTTCAGCCAGCCGAACGATGTACATGGCGTCTCCATCACTGTGGTGGTGCCGGCCAAAGTGCGCCCGCGCCGGGTATTCGACGCCCTGGAAAAAACCCTGCAGGGCACCCGAGTGCTGCTGGCCAACCCGGCCCCCAAGGTGACCATCAAGAGCTCGACCCTCGAATCGGTCGAGTATGAGGCCAGTGGTTTCGTCAGCGCCATGGGCCAGAAGGCCGAGGTACGCAACCACATGTTCGACCTCGCCCACCGCCACCTGGAGGCGGCAGGCGTGGTCTGGAACAGCGACACCCTGCCGCCCCAGGCCTGGAGCCGGCAACGCGCACTGCTGGAGGATGTGCGGATCTTCCGCTCGCTGAGCAACGAGGAAAAAGACAACCTCAGCCAGCGCATGACGGCCGTGGAATACCTGGTCGACCAGGTGATCCTGGGCGTGGGCGACAGTTCGGACTATCTGCTGGTGATCGGCACCGGCGTGGTGTCAGCCAACATTCGCGATGGCGACAAGCTGATCGAGGCCGGACGCATGGGCCCCGCCGAGATCCTCGGTCTGGAAGGCCTGTTGGAAGCCGACGATTCCAGCGCCGAGTTCCGCACCTTGACCAGTTGCATCCTCTACCGCATCGACAAGGCCCAAGTGCGCAGCTGCCTGGAACAGCGCGGCGAGGTCAAGACCGCGCTGATCAAGCTGCAACGTATCCGCCAGCAAACCCGGCAGTCGCTGCTGGAGCAAAAACCGGCAGCCATCAAGAAAGGCGGCTTTCTCAGCTGGCTGCACAAGTAACGCTTACAGCACCACGCGCAAGCACTGCCCGGCGTGATACAGCGAGAACCCGGTTTCGTAGAAGCCGGTGCGCAGCGCCGGGGCCGACACCGGTTTCATCGCCGAGAACGGAATCGGCAAGGCATCCGGGTTGTCCTGCAGCAGGAACTGGGCAAAGGCCTTGCCAATCACCGTGCCGGTGGTGTTGCCGCGACCGTTGTAGCCGGTCACGGCCACCAGCCCCGGGGCCGGCTCGAACAGGCGCATCAGGTGATCGGGGGTGAAGTCGATGCAGCCGGTCCAGTGCATTTCCCACTCGACCTTGCCCAGTTGCGGGAAGTAGTGGTTCTGGATGCGGTCGGCCCAACTGCGGATGAACCAGCTCGGCTTGTTGTCGACCCGACCCAAGCTGCCGAGCAGCAGGCGGCCCTCGTCATCGCGGCGAATGCTGCTGAGTACCGTGCGCGTGTCCCAGGAGCCTTGGCCGTGCTTGAGCACGTTGTCGGCAGCCGTGCCGTGCAACGGTGTCGAGGCGACCTGGTAGTAGTAACCGCGGAAGAAATGTTTCTGCAGGGTGGTCCAGTCGCCTTCGGTGTAGGCGCCGGTGGAGATCACCACCTTCTCGGCGCTGACCGAGCCCTTGGCGGTCTTCACCCGCCAGCCACGGCCTTCACGTTCCAGCCCTTGGACAGCCGATTGCTGGAAGATCTGCCCGCCCAGGCGCGCAACGGCGGCGGCCAGGCCCTGGGTGTAGGCCATGGGGTTGATGGTGCCGGCGCGGCGGTCGAGCAGCGCGGCGGAAATCTTGTCGGTACCGCAGTATTCCTCGCAGCGCGCACCGGTGAGCAGTTCGACATCGGCGCCGCGACGGCTCCACTGCTGGTGACGGGCTTCGAGGTCGGCCACGCCCGTGGCGTTGTGGGCCATGTGCAGGGTGCCGGTGTTGTGAGCCTGGCACTCGATACCCAGGCGCTTGATGGTGGCGAACACTTCGGCCGGCGCTTCGCCCAGCACCTTGTTCAGGCGGCTGCCCTGTTGCTGGCCAAGGGTGGCCTCGACGTCGTCGGGACGAATCCAGGTGCCGGCGTTGACCAGGCCGACGTTACGGCCGGAGCCGCCATGACCGATCTTCCAGGCTTCCAGCAGGATGACCGACTTGCCCTGCTCCAGCAGGTGCAGCGCGGCGCTCAGGCCGGTGATGCCGCCGCCGATGACGCAGACGTCGGCCTTGAGTTCGGTGGCCAGCGTTTGCACCGGAGTGGCGAGCCTGGTGACGTGTTCCCACAGACATTGTTGACGCAGCTCTGGCATGGCTGGCTTCCTTCATTGTTCTTGTTCGGTGGTGGGCCCAATCGCGGGGCAAGCCCGCTCCTACGGGCTGTAGGAGCGGGCTTGCCCCGCGATGACTTCGACGCGCGTATCAGTCGAACACAATCCCCTGGGCCAGCGGCAGCTCACGGGAGTAGTTAACCGTGTTGGTCTGCCGGCGCATATAGGCCTTCCAGGAATCGGAACCCGACTCGCGACCACCTCCGGTCTCCTTCTCGCCACCGAAGGCGCCACCGATCTCCGCACCACTGGTGCCGATGTTGACGTTGGCGATGCCGCAGTCGCTGCCCGAGGCGCTCTGGAAGCGCTCGGCCTCACGCAGGTCGGTGGTGAAGATGCACGAGGACAGGCCTTGTGGCACTTCGTTGTTCAGGCGCAGGGCTTCTTCGAAGTCGTCGTAGGCCAGCACATAGAGGATCGGGGCGAAGGTCTCGTGACGCACCACCGCGCTCTGGGCCGGCATTTCGACGATGGACGGGGCCACGTAGTAGGCGTTCGGGTACTGATCCTGCAGTTGGCGCTCGCCACCGAACACCTGGCCGCCTTCGTCGCGGGCACGGGCCAGGGCATCCTGCATGGCGTTGAACGACAGCTTGTCGATCAGCGGGCCGACCAGGTTTTCCTTGCGTGGGTCGCCAATACGTACCTTGGCGTAGGCAGCCTTGACCCGGGCCACCACCTCGTCCTTGATCGAACGGTGCACGATCAGGCGGCGCAGGGTGGTGCAACGCTGGCCGGCGGTGCCGACGGCGCTGAACAGGATGCCGCGCACGGCCAGGTCCAGGTCGGCGCTCGGCGCCAGGATCATGGCGTTGTTGCCACCCAGTTCGAGGATGCTGCGGCCAAAGCGGGCGGCCACACGCGGACCGACTTCACGGCCCATGCGGGTGCTGCCGGTAGCGCTGACCAGCGGTACACGCGGGTCATCGACCAGGGCTTCGCCGGCGTCACGGTCACCGATGATCAGCTGGCTCAGGCCTTCTGGCGCGTCACCGAAGGCTTTCAGGGCCTTTTCGAACAGGGCCTGGCACGCCAGGGCGGTGAGCGGGGTCTTCTCCGACGGTTTCCACACCACGGCATTGCCGCAGACCAGGGCCAGCGAGGTGTTCCAGGCCCAGACCGCAACCGGGAAGTTGAAGGCGCTGATCACCCCGACCACACCCAGCGGGTGCCAGGTTTCACGCATGTGGTGGCCCGGACGCTCGGAGGCGATGGTCAGACCGTACAGCTGGCGCGACAGGCCGACGGCGAAGTCGCAGATGTCGATCATTTCCTGCACTTCGCCCAGGCCTTCCTGGGTGATCTTGCCGGCTTCGATGGAGACCAGTTCGCCCAGCTCGGCCTTGTATTCGCGCAGTACTTCGCCGAACAGGCGAATCAACTCACCGCGACGGGGGGCCGGAACATTGCGCCAGGCCTGGAATGCCTGCTCGGCCTTGTCGATCTTGGCTACGACCTGGGCTTTGCTTTCCAGGTGCACCGAGGCAATCGCGCTGCCATCGATCGGGGTGTGAACGGGATGGTTGCCCTGGGTGTAGGCACTGGCCGGGACACCGAGGCGGTCAAGCAGTCCATCAACCATTTTCTTCTCCTGCATGCGATGAGTGGTTGAATTAGTGATCGGGATCAGTATTAATCCGATCACTCTGGCGCAACAAACGACCTTTATTCTGCATATCATTCCGCCAGGTAATGATCCACCTGTTCAGAGACCGCTATGTCCAAACGTCTGGTGCCCTCGATGGCCGCCCTGCAGTGTTTCGAGGCCGCCGCCCGGCACCTGAGCTTCACCCGCGCCGCCGAGGAACTGCACCTGACCCAGAGTGCGGTGAGCAAGCAGGTCGCGCAGCTGGAGGAGATGCTTCGCCATCACCTGTTCCTGCGCATCCGCCGTCGCCTGCAACTGACACCAGCAGGCGCCCTGTACCTGGCCGAGGTCAACAAGATTCTCACCCAGGTCGACATGTCCAGCCGCTACATCCTTTCCTATGGCCAGCAGACCGAAGTACTGAAGGTCGCCACCCAACCGAGTTTCGGCGTGCGCTGGCTGATTCCGCACCTCAAGGGCTTCGGCAAGCGCCACCCGAACATCCACCTGGACATCCGCAACGAAATGGAGCCCTTCGCCCTGTTGCAGGGCAAGGCCGACGTGGTGTTCTTCTTCGGCCAGGGCACCTGGCCGGGGGCTACCTGTGTCGAGCTGTTCGGCGAGGAGGTACTGCCCGTCTGCGCGCCAGAGCTGTTGCAGGGCCGTACCCTCAAGGACGCCAGCGAGCTGTCCGAGCTGGTGCTGCTGCAAAGCACCTCGCGTCCCGAAGCCTGGCACGAATGGTTTCTCGAACAGGGCCTGCATTCGGCCCACAGCTACCACGGGCCACGCTTCGACACCTTCTATATGAGCCTGAGCGCCGCCCAGGCCGGTTGCGGCGTGGCCCTGGTGCCGCGCTACCTGGTGGCCCAGGAACTGGCCGAAGGCAAGTTGATCGTGCCCTGGCAGCACAGCATGCGCAGCAACGGCGCGCATTTCCTGGCATTTGCCGAACATGCGGCGGAAGTCCCCAAGGTGCGCGCCCTGGTCGACTGGATCGCGGCGGAACTGGCGCCCGCAGATCAAGAAATAACGGAATGACTGATCGACTTTTTTTCGCTTGCGGGAGCGCTGCATTCCTCGCTTTCATGTAGGGGTGCCCACTCACCAGGAAGCTTTCGATGCCCGCTCAAGATTTCGTCAGCCCGGACAGCATTCGCGCGCAGTTCTCGGCCGCCATGTCGCTCATGTACAAGCAAGAAGTGCCACTCTACGGCACGCTGTTGTCGCTGGTGAGCGAGATCAACCAGCAGGTCATGGCCGAGCAGCCCGAGGTGGCCCAGGCCCTGCGCTGGACCGGCGAAATCGAGCGCCTGGACCAGGAGCGCCACGGCGCCATCCGCGTCGGCACGGCCGAAGAACTGGCCACCATCGCCCGCCTGTTCGCCGTGATGGGCATGCAGCCGGTGGGCTACTACGACCTCAGCTCGGCCGGCGTGCCGGTGCACTCCACCGCCTTTCGTGCCGTGCACGAACAATCGCTGCACATCAGCCCGTTCCGGGTCTTCACCTCGCTGTTGCGCCTGGAACTGATCGATAACCCGGCCTTGCGTGAACTGGCGCGAACGATCCTTGCCAAACGGCAGATCTTCACTCCGCGCGCACTGGAGCTTATCCAGCAGTTCGAACGTGATGGCGGCCTGAACGCCAATGATGCCAACACTTTCGTCGACGAAGCCCTGCACACCTTCCGCTGGCACCAGGACGCGACCGTCAGCGCCGAGCAGTACCAGCAACTGCACGACCAGCATCGCCTGATCGCCGATGTGGTGGCCTTCAAGGGCCCGCACATCAACCACCTGACGCCTCGCACCCTGGACATCGATGCCATCCAGCTCGGCATGCCGGCCAAGGGCATCCCACCCAAGGCCGTGATCGAAGGACCGCCACCTCGTCGCCACCCGATCCTGCTGCGTCAGACCAGCTTCAAGGCGCTGCAGGAAAAAGTCGCGTTCAGCGATCAACAGGGCGCCGCCGGTGGTAGTCACACCGCGCGCTTCGGTGAAATCGAACAGCGTGGTGCGGCGCTTACCCCTAAAGGCCGCCAGCGCTACGACCAGTTGCTCGATGCCGCCCGCGCTGCACTGGGTGGCGTACCGGCCGAGGCCAACGCCGACCGCTACATGAGCCTGCTCAAGGACAGCTTCCAGGCCTTCCCGGATGACCTGGCGCAGATGCGTGAACAGGGCCTGGCGTACTTCCGCTACTTCCCGACCGAGCGCGGGTTGGCAGCGCGCGGCGATAGCCAGCGCCCGACTTCATTGCAGGGTCTGATCGACGCCGGACATGTGCACTTCGAGGCACTGGTGTACGAAGACTTCCTGCCGGTCAGTGCCGCAGGGATCTTCCAGTCCAACCTGGGTGATGATGCCCAGAGCGAATACGGCAGCAATGACAATCGCGATGCCTTCGAACAGGCGCTGGGCAAGTCGGTGCAGGATGAGCTGGCGTTGTATGCGCAGAGCGAGCAGCGGTCGTTGCAGGCCTGTGCCCAAGCGTTGGGTGTGCCTGGGCTGTAAGGGCCTCATCGCGGGGCAAGCCCGCTCCCACCGTGGGAGCGGCGGTGCGACGACTCGACTTGCCCCGCGATAGCGATCTCAGGAACACCCTAGAATCTCAACCTTGGGCAACGCCATCGCATCCGCCTCCCCCTGCAGAAAATCACTCAACCGCCGCAGCCGCTCTCCGCCCGGCCGGGTCTTGGGCCACACCAGATAGTAATCCAGGCCACTGGCCACCGCCGTCGGCCAGGGCAGGCTCAAGCGCCCCTGGGCCACGTCTTCGGCCACCATCAGCAAATCGCCCATGGACACCCCATATCCCCGCGCCGCGGCGATCATGCCCAACTCCAGGGTGTCGAACACCTGCCCGCCCTTGAGCGAGACCTTGTCGGTCAGGCCCATACGTGCCAGCCAGCTGCGCCAGTCGCGTTTGTCCGGGGTCGGATGGAGCAATTCGACACCGGCCAGGCGCCGGGCATCCCAGGGCCCTTCGGCCAGCAGCTCGGGCGCACCGACCGGGATCAGCAACTCGGAAAACAACCGGGCCACTTCCCAGTCCGGTGGAAAGTGCCCGTCACCGAGCAGCACCGCGCAGTCGAAAGGTTCGTGATTGAAATCGACATGGTCGACGTCCATCCAGGCGCTGGTCAGTTGCACCTCATTGCCCGGTTGCAGGTGGCGAAAGCGACTGAGCCGGGCCAGCAACCAGCGCATGGTCAGGGTCGAAGGGGCCTTCATGCGCAAAATGTCATCTTCGCTACGCAGGGTATTGCAGGCGCGCTCCAGCGCGGCAAAGCCCTCGCGCACGCCGGGCAGCAGCAGACGGGCGGCTTCGGTCAGCTGCAAGCTGCGGCCATTGCGCACGAACAGACGGCAGGCAAAGTGCTCTTCGAGGGTGCGAATATGCCGGCTGACCGCGCTCTGGGTGATCGATAACTCATCCCCGGCGCGGGTGAAGGAGCTGTGCCTGGCAGCCGCTTCGAAGGCTCTCAACGCATATAACGGCGGTAAACGACGAGACATGGGCGCTCCTCCACAACGATGTAGATGATCATACCTGCATGAGTTTTAATCATGCCAACGATCGTTATTATCCTTTTGTGGATAACTCTGCAAAGGGCGAGAATCCAAGACTTTCACCCATGTCGTGTCAGAAAAAGGACGATTCAATGCAGGCCGCACCCACTCATGAACTCAAGGCCCTTCTGCGCCTGGCCGGTCCCCTGATCGCCTCGCAGCTGGCGCACATGCTGATGGTGCTGACCGACACCCTGATGATGGCCCGCATCAGCCCCCAGGCCCTGGCCGGTGGCGGCCTGGGCGCGGCCAGCTATTCGTTCGTATCGATTTTCTGCCTGGGCGTGATTGCCGCGGTCGGGACCCTGGTGGCGATTCGCAAGGGCGCCGGCGATACCCTGGGCGCCGCCCGCCTGACCCAGGCCGGGCTGTGGCTGGCCTGGGCGATGGCGCTGGTGGCGGCCCTGGTGCTGTGGAACCTGGAGCCGGTGCTGTTGCTGCTCGGCCAAAGCCCGGACAACGTCCAGGCGGCCGGCCAGTTCCTGCTGCTATTGCCCTTCGCCCTGCCCGGCTACCTGAGCTTCATGGCCCTGCGCGGCTTCACCAGCGCCCTGGGCCGCTCGGCGCCGGTCATGGTGATCAGCCTGGTCGGCACCGTGGCCAACTTCCTGCTCAACTATGCCCTGATCGAAGGCATGTTCGGCCTGCCCAAGCTGGGCCTGGTCGGTATCGGCCTGGTGACGGCGATCGTTGCCAACTGCATGGCGGTGGCCATGGCCCTGTACATCCGCTGGCACCCGGCCTACAACCCCTATCCGATCCGCCAGGGCCTGAGCCGCCCGTCGTGGGCGGCCTTGCGTGAACTGTGGCGCCTGGGCCTGCCGATCGGCGGCACCTACACCGTGGAAGTCGGCCTGTTCGCCTTCGCCGCCCTGTGCATGGGGGTGCTGGGCAGCACCGAACTCGCGGCCCACCAGATCGCCCTGCAGATCGTCTCCACCGCGTTCATGATCCCCGCCGGGTTGTCCTATGCCGTGACCATGCGCGTCGGGCTCTACTACGGCGGCGGTGATCTGCCCGGCGCGCGGCATGCCGGACGGGTCGGGATCGGCTTTGGCGCCTCGATGATGCTGGCCTTCGCGATACTGTTCTGGCTGCTGCCGGAGCCGCTGGTGGGGCTGTTCCTCGACCATGACGACCCGGCCTTCGCCGATGTCATCCAGCTGGCCGTGAGCCTGCTGATGGTCGCCGCCTGGTTCGAGCTGTTCGACGGTGTGCAGACCATCGCCATGGGTTCGATCCGCGGCCTCAAGGACGCCAAGACCACCTTCCTGGTCGGCCTGTTCTGCTACTGGGTGATCGGTGCCCCGGCGGCCTGGCTGCTGGCCTTCTCCTGGGGCATGGGCGCTGTGGGCGTGTGGTGGGGCCTGGCCCTGGGCCTGGCCTGTGCGGCGATCAGCCTGACCCTGGCGTTCGAATGGCGGATGAAGCGCCTGATGACGCCTAAAGGGCCGCCGATTGCGGCCGGGCACCAGCCAGCAGGAAATCCATCAGTTCATCGATAGGCAACGGTCGGCTGATCAGAAAGCCCTGGACCTGGTCGCAGTTGAAACTGCGCAGCAGGTCCATCTGCTCCGGGCTTTCCACGCCTTCGGCGACCACCTCGAGGTTGAGGTTGTGTGCCAGGTTGATCATGGCGTGCACCAGCTTGCGGTTCTCTTCGCGCTGCTCCATGCCGCCGACAAAGCTGCGATCGACCTTGAGCAAGGTGATCGGCAGGCTGTTGAGGTGGACGAATGACGAGAAGCCGGTGCCGAAATCATCCAGGGAAAAGCGCACGCCCAGGCGACTGAGGGCGTCCATGGTCTGTTTGACCAGGTCGTTGCGACGCATCACGGCGGTTTCGGTCAGTTCGAATTCCAGCCAACGCGCATCGACACCATGTTCGATGATCAAGCGGCTCAGGGTCGCCAGCAACTGGCTGTCCTGGAACTGCCGGAACGACAGGTTCACCGCCATGTGCAGCGGTGCCAGGCCCCGCTCACGCAAGGCCTGCATGTCGCGCAGGGCGCGGGAGATGACCCAGTAGCCCAGGGGCACGATCAACCCGCTCTGCTCGGCCAGCGGTACGAACTCGCTGGGCGGCAGCAGGCCGCGTTCGGCATGGCGCCAGCGCACCAGTGCTTCCAGGCCGACGATGTGGCCGTCGGCCAGGTCCAGGCGCGGCTGGTAGTGCAGCTCCAGCTCATCGCGGCGCAGGGCCCGACGCAGTTCGCTTTCCAGGTCCGCCAGACTGCGCGCATTGCGGTTGATCCGCTCGTTGAAGATATGAAAGGTGCAACCCTGGGTGCCCTTGGCCTGTTGCATGGCGATATGCGCATGCCACATCAACGGGTCGGCGCCGCCCTGGGCGCGGGCATGGGCCACCCCCAGGCTGCAACCGATCAACAGGCTCTCGCCATCGACCCAGTAGGGTTCTGCCAGCGCCTCGGTGATGCGTTCGGCCATCCACTCGGCCCGCTGGGGCTCGCGGCGGGTGTCGATCAGCAAGGCGAATTCGTCGCTGCCCAGGCGCGCCAGTTGGTCGCCGGCTTCCAGCTGGCTCTTGAGCCGCCCCACCACCTGCAGGATCAGCCGGTCACCAGCCTGATGACCGAGGGCATCGTTGGCATGGCGGAAGTTGTCCAGGTCCAGGTGGCCGAGGGCCACGCCACGGCCGTCGTTGTCGGCCAGGCGCGCGGCCAGCAGGGTCTGGAAGCCCTGGCGGTTGGCGATGCCGGTCAACGGATCCTGTTCGGCCAGGCGTTGCAGGGTCGCCTCCAGCACACCACGCTCACGCACATGGCGCAGGCAGCGGCGCAGGGTGTCGGTGTTCAGGCGGTCGAGGATCAGCCAGTCGCTGACGCCCGGCGGCGGCACCGGCGGCTCGTGCTCGAGCAGCAGGACCATCGGCAATATGCAGCGCCCGGGGGCCGGTTGCAGTTGCGGGGTGGCCAGTACCAGGGCATTGCGGTCATGGGCAAACAGGCTGTCGACTGCCTCCCAGTTCGGCGCGGTCAACATCACCACGCTACCCGCCAGCGGCGCCAGGCAATCGCGCAAGGCCGCCGCCCACTCTGACTCGTCGGCCAACAAGAGCAAACGCAAGGGTTCGACAGGCGTAGACAAGCGGGCTCCTTAGGACGTGGACACAGTCAAAATGACGATGGGCGGCGAGAACAGTCATCCTAAACCATTAGTGAAAATGATTTTCACTTAAAGTCGAGCCATTCCTTTGCCGACATCCCGCAGGTTTCAGCCACGCATCCTGCGGGAAAGTTACAAAAGCAGCAATTATTAGATCGCGCAGTACGTCACACTGTCAGACGGTCGCGGCAGAATCTTTCCACCCCTGCTAAAATGCGCGGCTATTTTTCTAGCGACCCCGGTTTTTTCATGTCCCGACTCAATCCCCGGCAACAAGAAGCCGTGAGCTACGTCGGCGGCCCTCTTTTGGTGCTCGCCGGTGCCGGCTCCGGCAAAACCAGCGTGATCACCCGCAAGATCGCGCACCTGATCCAGAACTGCGGGATCCGCGCGCAGTACATCGTGGCCATGACCTTCACCAACAAGGCCGCGCGGGAGATGAAAGAACGGGTCGGTACCCTGCTGCGCAAAGGCGAGGGACGCGGCCTGACCGTATCGACCTTCCACAACCTGGGCCTGAACATCATCCGCAAGGAGCATGCGCGGCTGGGCTACAAGCCGGGCTTCTCGATCTTCGACGAGACCGACGTCAAGGCCCTGATGACCGACATCATGCAGAAGGAATACTCGGGCGACGACGGCGTCGACGAGATCAAGAACATGATCGGCGCCTGGAAGAACGACCTGATCCTGCCGCCTGAAGCCCTGGAAAAGGCCCGCAATCCCAAGGAGCAGATGGCCGCGATCGTCTACTCGCACTACCAGCGCACCCTCAAGGCGTTCAATGCGGTGGACTTCGACGACCTCATCCTGCAGCCGGTAAAGCTGTTCGAGGAACACGCCGACATCCTCGAAAAGTGGCAGAACCGTGTGCGTTACCTGCTGGTGGACGAATACCAGGACACCAACGCCAGCCAATACCTGTTGGTGAAGATGCTGATCGGCACGCGCAACCAGTTCACCGTGGTCGGCGACGACGACCAGTCGATCTACGCCTGGCGTGGCGCGCGGCCGGAAAACCTGATGCTGCTCAAGGAAGACTACCCGTCGCTGAAAGTGGTGATGCTGGAGCAGAACTACCGCTCCACCAGCCGCATCCTGCGCTGCGCCAACGTGCTGATCGCCAACAACCCGCACGCCTTCGAAAAGCAGCTGTGGAGTGAAATGGGCCACGGCGACGAGATCCGCGTGATCCGTTGCAAGAACGAAGACGCCGAGTGCGAGCGGGTGGCCATGGAGATCCTCAGCCTGCACCTGCGTACCGACCGCCCCTACAGCGACTTCGCGATCCTTTACCGCGGCAACTACCAGGCCAAGCTGATGGAGCTCAAGCTCCAGCACCACCAGGTGCCGTACCGCATGAACGGCGGCAACAGCTTCTTCGGCCGCCAGGAAGTGAAGGACCTGATGGCCTACTTCCGCCTGCTGGTGAACCCGGACGACGACAACGCCTACCTGCGGGTGATCAACGTACCACGCCGGGAAATCGGCTCGACCACCCTGGAAAAGCTCGGCAACTACGCCACCGAGCGCAAGATCTCGATGTATGCCGCCAGCGAGGAGCTGGGCCTGCGCGAGCACCTGGACAGCCGCTTCACCGACCGCTTGGAGCGCTTCAAGCGCTGGATGGACAAGGTCCGCGAGCAGGTCGCCATGGAAGACCCGATCGCCGCCCTGCGCAGCATGATCATGGACATCGACTACGAGACCTGGATTCGCACCAACAGCTCCAGCGACAAGGCCGCGGACTTCCGCATGGGCAACGTCTGGTTCCTGATCGACGCGTTGAAAAACACGCTGGAGAAGGACGAGGACGGCGACATGACCATCGAGGACGCCATCGGCAAGCTGGTGCTGCGCGACATGCTCGAGCGCCAGCAAGAGGAAGAGGACGGTGCCGAGGGCGTGCAGATGATGACCCTGCATGCCTCCAAGGGGCTGGAGTTCCCCTATGTGTTCATCATCGGTATGGAAGAAGAGATCCTTCCTCACCGTTCCAGCATCGAAGCCGACACGATCGAAGAAGAACGCCGCCTGGCCTACGTGGGCATCACCCGCGCACGCCAGACCCTGGCCTTCACCTTTGCCGCCAAGCGCAAGCAGTACGGCGAGATCATCGATTGTGCGCCGAGCCGCTTCCTCGACGAGCTGCCCGACGACGACCTGGCCTGGGAAGGCCTGGACGATGCCCCTGTCGAAGTGAAAGCCGCTCGCGGCAATAATGCACTGGCCGATATCCGCGCCATGCTCAAACGTTAGATAATCAACCTTTGTCGCGGCGTATTGCCGTGGCCACTCTTGCTACATCGAGGAATTACCACAGTGGAAGCACTGCACCAGAAGATTCGCGAAGAAGGCATCGTGCTTTCCGATCAGGTTCTCAAAGTCGATGCGTTTCTCAACCATCAGATCGACCCTGCGCTGATGCAACTGATCGGCGACGAATTCGCCCGTCTGTTCGCCGACTCGGGCGTCACCAAGATCGTTACCATCGAAGCCTCGGGCATTGCCCCGGCGGTGATGACCGGCCTGAAGCTGGGCGTACCGGTGATTTTCGCGCGCAAGCACCAGTCGCTGACCCTGACCGAGAACCTGCTGACCGCCTCGGTGTACTCGTTCACCAAGCAGACCGAAAACACCGTGGCGATCTCTCCGCGCCACCTCAACAGCAGCGACCGCGTGCTGGTGATCGACGACTTCCTGGCCAACGGCAAAGCCTCCCAGGCGCTGATCTCGATCATCAAGCAGGCCGGCGCCACCGTTGCCGGCCTGGGTATCGTCATCGAGAAGTCGTTCCAGGGCGGCCGCGCCGAGCTGGACAGCCAGGGCTACCGCGTCGAGTCGCTGGCCCGGGTCAAGTCGCTGGAAGGCGGTGTGGTTACCTTCATCGAGTAATCGGTGGCGTATTCATCGCGGGGCAAGCCCGCTCCCACAGGGGTTTTTACCAGCCCCGTGGGAGCGGGCTTGTCCCGCGATAGGTCCATCAAGCGACCACCGTCGCCTGCAACCCCGCCAGCAACAAGCGCTGGTACAACTCCTCCTTGAGCCCTTCCGGCCGCGCCAGCCCCATGCGCGCCAACTGCGCGGGATAGGCTTCAGGCGCCGGCGCATCGAGCGCCGCCTTGCCCAGCTCCAGCACCTCGCTCAACTTGAACTTGCTCTTGAGCCAGTTCAGCGCCCGCAACACATCCCGCTCCTCTGCCGTGAAGTCGCTGCCCAGCGGGTACTCCGCAAACAACTGCGCATGACGTTTGCGCAAGGCCTCCAGACGTTGCGGCGTGTTGTCGCTGAAGCGCGCCTCAAGCGCGAACCCCGGCGCCAGCTTGCCGGCCTTTTTCGCCTGTTCCATCAGCTCGGCCTGGAACCGTGAATCACTGATCGCCAGCAACCGGGCAATCACCTCGGCATCGGTCTGCCCGCGCAGGTCGGCGATGCCGTATTCGGTCACCACCACATCGCGCAAGTGACGCGGGATGGTGCAATGACCGTAGCCCCAGACCAGATTGGAGCTGACCTCGCCGCCCGATTCGCGCCAGCTGCGCAGCAGCAGGATCGAGCGGCCGCCCTCCAGGGCGTGGCCCTGGGTGACGAAGTTGTACTGCCCGCCCACGCCGCTGAGCACTCGGCCGTCTTCCAGCTGGTCAGCCACGCCGGCGCCCATCAGGGTCATGATGAACGCCGTGTTGATAAAGCGCGCATCGCGGCGCTGCAGGCGCTTGAGCGGCTCCTGGCCGTACAGTTCGTTGATGTAGCTGATAGCACTCATGGCAAAGCGCCTGCGCATCGCCAGGGGCATTTCACGCAGGCGCTGGTAGAACGAACGGGGCCCGAGGAAGAAACCGCCATGCACCAGCACACCCTGGTCATCCAGCTGGCCGGCGTTGGCGGCCTGCTGGCGTTGCTCATCGGCGTACACCGGTCGCCGGACGATGCCCGCCTCGACCAGCGCCAGCAGGCCGTTGACGAACATCTCGCTGCAGCCGTACAGGCCCTGGTCGAAGGCTGCGGTGCCGCCTTCGCGCTCGATCAGGCGCTGCCAGGGCTGCAGGTCGATATCGGCCATCAGGGCCTGGTACGCCGGGTTATCCGCGTCTCGGGCCAGCAACGCGCCCGTCAGCGCATCGCCCATGGCGCCGATACCGATCTGCAAGGTGCCTCCGTCGCGCACCAGGGTGCTGGCGTGCAGGCCGATGAAGTGGTCCTGGGTGGTGACCGGCATGTTCGGCGTCGAGAACAGGCGCCGCTGCTCGACCGTATCGATCAGCAGGTCGAAGTCCTGCCGGGGCAGCTCGCAGGCGCCCGGCATGTAGGGCAGTTCGGCATGCACCTGGCCCAACAGCAGGATGGTCTCGCCCGCCGCCCGGCGCCGAGCGATCATCGGCAGCAGGTCGAGGGTGATGTCCGGGTTGCAGCTCAGGCTCAGGAGTTCCGGGTGCTGTGCGTCCTGCGCCACCAGTTGGGCGATCAGGTTCAGGCCCTTGGCATTGATGTCCCGCGCCGCGTGGCTGTAGTTGCTGCTGACATAGTCCTGCTGGGCCATGCTGCTGTGCAGCAGGCTGCCGGGCTGCATGAAGAACTGCTCGACGCGGATATTGGGCGGCATGCTGTCCTTGCGCAGGTCGCCCAGGTAATCGAGCTCTTCATAATCGGCGAACACCCGCTCGACAAAGGGTTCGAGAAAGCGTCGCTGCAAACCGTCACCCAGATCAGGCCGCCCGAGGCTCAGGGCGGTGTAGATTGTCAGACGTCGCTCCGGCAACTGGCGGATGCGTGCGTACAGCGCGTTGACGAAGGCATTGGGCTTGCCCAATCCCAGGGGCAGACCCATGTGAATATGCGTCGGCAACCGCGCCAGCACCTGGTCCACGGCCATTTCGATCGAGCAGCGTTGCGTCATCGGTGCCTCCTGGTCGTCCTTGCAGGTTCGACCGAGCATGGCCCGAGTTTGCTCCCCTGGCCAGTGCCAGAAACGACAAAGCCCGCACAAGGCGGGCTTTGCCGGGAAAGCGCAGGCTTACAGGCCGGACATCTTCTTGATGGCGCCCTTGAGGTCGTCATCCGAGCAGTCGGCGCAGGTGCCTTTTGGCGGCATGGCGTTGATGCCGGTGATCGCCTTGGCCAGGATGCCGTCCAGACCACCCTGGTGGTCGGCACGCTCTTTCCAGGCGGCGGTGTCGCCGATTTTCGGCGCGCCCAGCAGGCCGCTGCCGTGGCAGGCGTTACAGTGCTTGGCGATGATTTCGTCCGGGGTCTTGGCACCGCCACCACCGGCGGAGGCAGCCACTTCCATGCCCTTGCATTCCTGACCCTGAACACACACCTGGCCGACCGGTTCCAGCCGCTTGGCGATGTCGTCGTTGGTCGCAGCTTGTGCGCTGACTGCCCAAAGGGCCAATACGGCAGCTGGTACGGCCAGCATTTTCTTGATTAGATTCACGCGTACACCCTCATGGTGGCTAGTCACGCCCGCGGCCACGGTTTCGCAGGCGGCGCAAGTATAACGGGAACCCTGCCTTACCGAAACAACCCTAGAGTCCAAAGGGTCTTAGCCGCGACAATCCGCCGCGCGCGCAACACCTTAGAAGTTGGCCGGGGTTGCCGCACTGATCAGCCGGGCTGGCTCATCGTAAGGATTGCGGAAGCGGTGCGGCTTGGTACTTTCAAAATAGTAGCTGTCGCCCGCTTCGAGGATAAAAGTTTCCAGCCCCACCACCAGCTCCAGGCGGCCTTCGAGGAGGATGCCGGTTTCTTCGCCATCGTGGGTGAGCATCTCTTCACCGGTATCGGCGCCCGGTGGATAGACTTCGTTGAGAAAGGCGATGGCCCGGCTCGGGTGCGCCTTGCCGACCAGCTTCATGGTCACTGCACCGTCGGAGATGTCGATCAGCTCGTGGGCCTTGTAGACGATCTGCGTGGGGTTTTCAGGTTGCAGCTCTTCGGAAAAGAACTCGACCATGGACATCGGAATGCCACCCAGCACCTTGCGCAGCGAGCTGATCGAAGGGCTGACGCTGTTCTTCTCGATCATCGAGATGGTGCTGTTGGTGACACCCGCGCGCTTGGCGAGTTCACGCTGAGACAGGCCCTTGAGCTTGCGGATGGCTTGCAGTCGTTCACCGACGTCCAAAGCTTGCGCCTCCTAAACGAACGAGTGGGGTCGAAATTGAACGTATCATCGCAACAGCGTTCAGTATTTACAACACTTCGACCCGCAGCCTGTCCGCTTTGGCGTTTCACTCGTCGATATAGTCCAGGGGAACGCGCTTGAGGTTGCAGAAAATCTGATACGGGATCATCCCGGCCTGCAGCGCCACATCGCTGGCCAGCACGTTCTTGCCCCACAATTCCACCGGGCTGCCGACGCCGGCTTCGGGCACGTCGGTCAGGTCGATGCAGAGCATGTCCATGGACACCCGGCCGATCAGCTGGCTGCGCTTGCCGGCCACCAGCACCGGGGTACCGGTGGGTGCCTGGCGCGGGTAGCCGTCGGCGTAACCCATGGCAACCACGCCCACGCGGGTCGGCCGCGGGCTGATGAATTTCGCCCCGTAGCCCACCGGCTCGCCGGCGGGCAGTTCGCGCACGCTGATGACCCGCGACTGCAGGGTCATCACCGGCTGCAGGCGCGCCGCCTCGGCCTGTGGCACTTCGAACGGGGTGGCGCCGTAGAGCATGATGCCCGGGCGTACCCAATCACTGGGGATGTTCGGCCAGCCGAGCACGGCCGGCGAGTTGCGCAGGCTGACCTCGGCACTCAGGCCCTGGCGCGCGGCCTGGAACACCGCCACCTGGTCGTTGCTGGCACCGCTGTCGAGCTCGTCGGCGCGGGCGAAGTGGCTCATCAGCACGATGCGCGTCACCTTGCCGCTGGCCAACAGGCGCTGATAGGCCGCCTGGTAGTCCTTGGGGTGCAGGCCGACCCGGTGCATGCCGCTGTCGAGCTTGAGCCAGACGGTGATCGGCGCGCTCATCCGGGTCTGTTCGATGGCTTCCAGCTGCCACAACGAATGCACCACGCACCACAGGTCGTGCTTGACGATCAGCTCCAGCTCGCTGGCTTCGAAAATGCCTTCGAGCAGCAGGATCGGCGCCTTGATGCCGGCCGCCCGCAACTCCAGGGCTTCCTCGATGCAGGCCACGGCAAAACCATCGGCCTGTTGCTCGAGCGCCAGGGCGCAACGCACGGCGCCATGACCATAGGCATCGGCCTTGATCACGGCCAGGGCTTTGGCGCCGGACAGTTCACGGGCCAGTTGATAGTTGTGACGCAGGGCTTGGAGGTCGATCAGGGCACGGGCAGGACGCATGACGGCAGCCTTCTGGGCAGTCTGGTTGGAAGTAAAAAGCCCGGCGCCCGAACGCAGCTGGTAGGCCGCAAGCGGCACCGGGTGAGGGATTGCGTGTTACGGCAGGGCAGCGACCACCGACAGTTCAACGAGGATTTCCGGCTCGCAGAGCTTGGCCTCGACCGTGGCGCGGGCCGGGGCGACGCCCTTGGGCAGCCACTGGTCCCACACCGCGTTCATGCCCTGGAAATGCGCATCGATGTCCTTGAGGTAGATGGTCACCGACAACAGACGCGTCTTGTCGGTGCCCGCCAGATCCAGTAGGCGCTCGATGTTGCCCAGGGCTTCACGGGTCTGCTGTTCGATCCCGGCGTTCATGTCGTTACCCACCTGGCCCGCCAGGTAGACGGTGCCGTTGTGGGTAACGATCTGACTCATGCGCTCATTGGTGAGCTGGCGCTGGACTGGCATGCTTTGCAGGCTCCTGCTGTTTGCCGTAACGAGAGATATCGAGGCCTTCGGCACTGATCTGCGGCTTTTTACGCGCCATCAGGTCGGCCAGCAAGCGGCCGGAACCGCAGGCCATGGTCCAGCCCAGTGTACCGTGGCCGGTGTTGAGGAACAGGTTGCGGAACGGCGTGGCACCGACGATCGGGGTACCGTCCGGGGTAGTCGGACGCAGGCCGGTCCAGAAACTGGCCTGGCTCAGGTCGCCGCCGCGAGGATAAAGGTCGTTGACGATCATCTCCAGGGTTTCGCGCCGACGCGGGTTCAGCGACAGGTCGAAACCGGCGATCTCGGCCATGCCGCCGACACGGATGCGGTTGTCGAAGCGGGTGATCGCGACCTTGTAGGTCTCGTCGAGAATGGTCGAGGTCGGGGCCATGGCCGGGTCGGTGATCGGCACGGTCAGCGAGTAACCCTTGAGCGGGTAGACCGGGGCGCGGATGCCCAGCGGCTTGAGCATCTGCGGCGAGTAGCTGCCCAGGGCCAGCACGTAGCGGTCGGCGGTTTCCAGCTTGCCGTCGATCCACACACCGTTGATGCGGTCGCCCGCGAAGTCCAGGCGCTGGATGTCCTGGCCAAAACGGAACTCGACGCCCAGCTTGACCGCCATTTCCGCCAGGCGGGTGGTGAACAGCTGGCAGTCGCCGGTCTGGTCGTTGGGCAGGCGCAGGGCGCCGGCGAGGATGTCGGTGACATTGGCCAGGGCTGGTTCGACGCGGGCGATGCCTTCGCGGTCGAGCAGTTCGTACGGCACGCCGGACTGTTCGAGCACGGCGATGTCCTTGGCGGCGTTGTCCAGCTGCGCCTGGGTCCGGAACAGCTGGGTGGTGCCCAGGCTGCGGCCTTCGTAGGCGATACCGGTTTCGGCGCGCAGTTCGTCGAGGCAGTCGCGACTGTACTCGGACAGGCGGACCATGCGCTCCTTGTTCACGGCATAGCGGCTGGCGGTGCAGTTACGCAGCATCTGCGCCATCCACAGGTATTGATCGATGTCGGCGGTGGCCTTGATGGCCAGGGGCGCGTGGCGCTCGAGCAGCCACTTGATGGCCTTGAGCGGCACGCCCGGTGCAGCCCAGGGCGAGGCATAACCCGGCGAGACCTGGCCGGCGTTGGCAAAACTGGTTTCCATGGCGACGGCCGGTTGACGGTCGACCACGACGACTTCAAAACCCTGCCGTGCCAGATAGTAGGCACTGGCGGTTCCGATCACACCGCTACCAAGTACCAGAACTCGCATGTTGATTACCCTCGACGCAGCACGCAGCTGACATTTGTTGTTAATGGCGTAGATGCGCGCAGTATAAGAAGGTAAGCCCAGTGCATTTCACTATATAAAAGCCTATATTTGGCGACAATTCTCGGCAAGGTTGGCTTTTACGGAGGGGCATCCACTATGAGAACCCAGCATCAAAGCAAGCGTGAGCTGGACAAGATCGACCGCAACATCCTGCGGATCCTGCAGGCAGACGGGCGGATCTCGTTCACCGAACTGGGCGAGAAGGTCGGCCTGTCGACCACGCCCTGCACCGAGCGGGTCCGGCGCCTGGAGCGCGAAGGGATCATCATGGGCTACAACGCCCGGCTCAACCCGCAGCACCTCAAGGGCAGCCTGCTGGTGTTCGTCGAAATCAGCCTGGACTACAAGTCCGGCGACACCTTCGAGGAGTTCCGCCGCGCCGTGCTGAAACTGCCGCACGTGCTGGAATGCCATCTGGTCTCGGGTGACTTCGACTATCTGGTCAAGGCGCGGATTTCGGAGATGGCCTCCTATCGCAAACTGCTCGGCGACATCCTGCTCAAGCTGCCGCACGTGCGTGAATCGAAGAGCTACATCGTTATGGAAGAGGTCAAGGAAAGCCTCAGCCTGCCGATTCCGGACTGAGGCTCAGACCAGCACCTGGCGGGTGCTGGCGATGTACTGGTGCACCAGCTTCTCGGCCTGCGGATCGATCATTTCCGCGGGGCCGCGACCATTGGGGCAAGGCAGGCGCGGGGTAGTGCCGAACAGCCGGCAGATCAGCGGCCGTTCTTCATACACCGTGCAGCCGTTCGGACCCAGATGCACACAGTTGAGCTCGGCCAGGGCGGCTTCCTGCTCGGCAGCGCTCTTGCGCGGCAGGCGGGCCATCTCTTCGGACGAGGTGGTCACCGGCCCGCAGCAATCGTGGCAGCCCGGCACGCATTCGAAGGACGGGATCTGCTCACGCAGGAAGCGGATCTTGTGGCTGTTGCAACTCATGGCGGCCTTGGCTGAAGCAGGGAAAGGGCAATTTTGCCTCATGGTTGCCCAGCCGTGAAAGCACGGCTTATCCTGCGTCAAATTTTCCAAACACCCGAACCAGGATGACTTCATGACCGTCGGTGCCCCGCTGCCCGTCTCGCACACCGCTTCCTACTACGCCGCCAGCAGCGCGCCGCAGCCGGACTATGCGCCGTTGGCCGACGAACTGCAGTGCGACGTCTGTGTGGTCGGCGGTGGCTATTCCGGGCTGAACACCGCCATCGAACTGGCCGAACGTGGCCTGAAGGTGGTGCTGCTGGAGGCCCGGCGGATCGGCTGGGGCGCCAGCGGACGCAACGGCGGCCAGCTGATTCGCGGGGTAGGCCACGGCCTGGAGCAGTTCCGCCCGCAGCTGGGTGACAGCGGGGTGCGCGCGCTGAAGCTGATGGGGCTTGAAGCGGTGGAGATTGTCCGCCAGCGCATCGAGCGCCATGCCATCGACTGCGACCTGACCTGGGGATACTGCGACCTGGCCAACAAGCCACGGGACTACCAGGGCTTCATCGAGGACGCCGAAGAACTGCACAGCCTGGGTTACCGCCATGAGCTACGCCTGGTGGAGCCTGGGCAGATGCACTCGGTGATCGGCTCCGACCGTTACGTGGGCGGCATGATCGACATGGGCTCGGGCCACCTGCACCCACTGAACCTGGCCATTGGCGAAGCGGCTGTGGCCGAGCGCCTGGGTGTGCGGCTGTTCGAACAGTCGCCGGTCACCCGCATCGACTATGGCCCCCAGGTGCGGGTCCATACAGCGCAAGGCTCGGTGCGCGCCGCCACCCTGGTCCTGGCCTGCAATGCCTACCTGAACAACCTGAACCCGCAGTTGGGCGGCAAGATCCTGCCCGCCGGCAGCTACATCATCGCCACCGAGCCCTTGAGCGAAGCCCAGGCCCGGCAACTGCTGCCGCAGAACATGGCGGTGTGCGACCAGCGCGTGACGGTGGACTACTTCCGTCTCTCGGCCGACCGCCGGCTGCTGTTCGGTGGCGCCTGCCACTACTCCGGTCGCGACCCGAAAGATATCGCCGGCTACATGCGCCCGAAGATGCTCAAGGTATTTCCGCTGCTGGCGGACGCGCGCATCGACTATCAGTGGGGCGGCATGATCGGTATCGGCGCCAACCGCTTGCCGCAGATCGGTCGCCTGCGCGAGCAACCCAATGTGTATTACGCCCAGGCCTACGCCGGCCACGGCCTGAACGCCACCCACCTGGCTGGCCGGCTGCTGGGCGAGGCCATCAGCGGCGAACAGGCCGGCCGCTTCGACCTGTTCGCCCAGGTGCCGCACCTGACCTTCCCCGGCGGCAAGCACCTGCGCTCGCCGCTGCTGGCCCTAGGCATGCTCTGGCATCGCCTCAAGGAGCTGGTCTGACCTGTGTAGGAGCGGGCTTGCCCCGCGATGCGATGTAGCTGACAGATCGCTATCGCGGGGCAAGTCGAGTCGTCGCACCGCCGCGCCTACGAGCGCCAGAAGGGCTTGAGCCCCTCCTCGAGCGCCTGACCCGGCGTCAGGCCGACATCGCGCAGCTGTTCGGGTGTCAGCTCCAGCAGCGCGCGGCGGCTGTGCCAACGGTGCGCCATCAGCCCCCAGCGACCGAGCCCGACCGGGGCATTGAAGAGCTTCAAGCGCTGCTCGCGGCTCAGTTCTTCAGGGTGAAGTTGCAGGCGCACATCGCTCATGCCGCTCATTGCTTGATTCCTCCGGGGTTGGATAACCGTGGGAAAAGCATGCGCGCTTGAGGAAAAGCATTACAGATTCAAAAACGATGTATTATTTCCATACAGAATTGTCAGCTTTCCTACTGAATGCTGTATTTTTTCAGTATCTGTACTGGTCAGATGCTGTAGTTCTACGCGGGAGTATGCCATGAGTCTCTACGTCAACCTTGCCGAGCTGCTGGGCGCCCGCATCGAACAGGGCCTGTACCGGCCGGGCGACCGCTTGCCGTCGGTACGCGCCCTGAGCGTGGAACACGGGGTCAGCCTGAGCACCGTCCAGCAGGCCTATCGCCTGCTCGAAGACAACGGCCTAGCTGCGCCACGCCCGAAATCCGGCTACTTCGTGCCCGTTGACCGCAACCTCCCGGCCCTGCCCGCTGTCAGCCGGCCGGCGCAGCGGCCGGTGGAAATCTCCCAGTGGGAACAGGTCATCGAGCTTGTCCGCAGCGTGCCCAACAAGGATGTGGTGCAATTGGGACGCGGCATGCCGGACGTCGACAGCCCGACGCTCAAGCCGCTGCTGCGCAGCCTCGCCCAGTTGAGCCGACGCCAGGACATGCCGGGGCTCTACTACGACACCATCTCCGGCACCCTGGCCCTGCGCGAGCAGATCGCCCGGCTGATGCTCGACTCCGGCTGCAGCATCGACCCGGCCGACCTGGTGGTGACCACCGGCTGCCACGAAGCCCTCTCGACCAGCATCCGCGCCGTGTGCCAGCCCGGCGATATCGTCGCGGTTGACTCCCCGAGCTTCCACGGCGCTATGCAGACCCTCAAGGGCCTGGGCATGAAGGCCCTGGAGATTCCCACCGACCCGCTCACCGGCATCAGCCTGGAGGCCCTTGAACTGGCACTGGAACAATGGCCGATCAAGCTCATCCAGATCACCCCGAGTTGCAATAACCCCCTGGGCTACATCATGCCCGAGGCGCGCAAGAAAGCCCTGCTGACCCTGGCCCAGCGCTTCGATGTGGCCATTCTCGAAGACGATGTGTATGGCGACCTGGCCTACACCTACCCACGGCCACGCACCATCAAGTCGTTCGACGAAGACGGCCGGGTGCTGCTGTGCAGCTCGTTCTCCAAGACCCTGGCCCCGGGCCTGCGCATCGGCTGGGTAGCGCCCGGGCGCTACCTGGAGCGGGTGCTGCACATGAAGTACATCAGCACCGGTTGCACCGCGACCCAACCACAACTGGCGATCGCCGACTTCATCGAAGGCGGCCACTACCAGCCCCATGTGCGGCGCATGCGCAGCCAGTACCAGCGTGGCCGCGACCAGATGAGCGATTGGGTCACTCGGTACTTCCCGCCGGGCACGCGCGCCAGCCGGCCGCAAGGTGGCTTCATGCTGTGGGTGGAGCTGCCGGAAAGTTTCGACACGCTGCGCCTGAACCGCGCTTTACTTGGGCAGGGTGTACAGATTGCCGTGGGCAGTATCTTTTCCGCCTCGGGCAAATACCGTAACTGCCTGCGGATGAATTTCGCTGCGCGCCCTACCCCTGCGATCGAAGCGGCGGTGCGCAAGGTGGGTGAAGCCGCCATTCGTCTACTGGCCGAGGCCGACAGCGGCGGGTAACTTTCCGCCGCTACTCGCGGTCAACATCCATAAGCCTCCGTCGTGAAGGACCCATCGCCTTGAGATACCCCTGCGCGCTGCCGTTTTTGCTGTCGCTGATGTTCGCCCTGAGCGGGTGCGCCAGCGTCGGCCAGCCGCGCCAGGTCAGCCAGGCCCTGCCGGCCAGCGACTCGGCCTTCGGCCGCTCGGTGCAACGCCAGGCCTCTGCCTATGACGGTCGCTCGGGCTTTCGCCTGCTGCCCAACAGCAACGAAGCCTTTCGCGCCCGCGCCGAACTGATCCGCAACGCCCAGTCGAGCATCGACCTGCAGTACTACATCGTGCGTGACGGCCTCAGCACCCGGACCCTGGTCCACGAACTGCTGCAGGCCGCCGATCGTGGCGTACGCGTGCGCATCCTGCTCGACGACACCACCAGCGATGGCCTCGACGTGAAGATGGCCACCCTCGCCGCTCACCCCAACATCCACATCCGCGTGTTCAACCCACTGCACCTGGGCCGCAGCACCGGGGTCACCCGGGCCGTCGGGCGTTTGTTCAACCTGAACCTGCAACACCGGCGCATGCACAACAAGCTGTGGCTGGTGGACAACAGCATGGCCATTGTCGGCGGACGCAACCTGGGCGACGAATACTTCGATGCCGAGCCCAACCTGAACTTCACCGACATCGACCTGCTCGGCGTCGGCCCGGTGGCCGAGCAACTGGGGCACAGCTTCGACCAGTACTGGAACAGCGCGCTGAGCCGGCCGATCGGCGACTTCCTGATGACCCAGCCCGATGCCGACGACCTGCGCGCCAGCCGCCAGCGCCTGGAAGACTCGCTGGCCAAAGCCGAGGTCGAGCACAAGGCCCTGTATGACCGCCTGATGGGCTACAAGACCCGTCCTCGCCTGGATATCTGGCGCAACGAACTGATCTGGGCCCACAACCAGGCCCTGTGGGATGCGCCGAGCAAGGTCCTGGCCCGTGACGAGCCGGATCCGCAGTTGCTGATGACCCAGCAACTGGCCCCCGAGATGAACGGCGTGCGTCACGAGTTGATCCTGGTCTCGGCCTACTTCGTTCCGGGCGCACCTGGCCTGCTGTACCTGACCAGCCGCGCCGACGCCGGTGTCTCGGTCAAGCTGCTGACCAATTCCCTGGAGGCCACCGACGTGCCCGCCGTGCACGGAGGCTACGCACCCTATCGCCGGGCGCTGCTGGAGCATGGCGTGCACCTCTATGAGCTGCGGCGCCAGCCGGGCGACCCGAGCTCCAGGCACATGGTGCACCTGCACGGCAGCTCGGATTCGAGCCTGCACAGCAAAGCGATCATTTTCGATCGACGCAAGACCTTTATCGGCTCGTTCAACTTCGACCCGCGCTCGGTGCTGTGGAACACCGAAGTCGGTGTGCTGGTCGACAGCACCGAACTTGCCGAGTACACCCGCGACCTGGCCGTGCAAGGCATGGCGCCGGCCCTGAGTTACCAGGTCCGGCTGGTCGATGACAAGTTGGTCTGGGTCACCGAGGACAATCACCAGTTGCACACCCTGGGCACCGAACCCGGCGGCCTGTGGCGGCGCTTCAACGCCTGGATCAGCAAGGCCGTGGGCCTGGAGCGGATGCTCTAGACCGGCGCCGGTTCGAAGGCGTTGGGCCGCCGCGCCAACAGCACCAGGCCAGCGGCACCGACCGCCATCAACAACGGCAAGGCATGCCCGCTGATCCATTGGCTACCCGCCCCTGCCGCCAGTGGCCCGAGCAGGCAACCGATGCCCCAGAGCTGCGCCACATGGGCATTGGCACGCACCAGGGCGTCATCCCGGTAACGCTCGCCGATCAGCACCAGCGACAAGGTGAACAGACCACCGGCACTGGCGCCGAACAATACCCACAGCGGCCAGATCAGCCAGGTCTGCAACAGCAGCGGAATGGCCAGGCTCGACAGCAGCAAGGTCACCGCGCAACCGCCGAACAAGGTTCGCCGCGACATGCGATCGGCCAGGGCACCGATCGGCAGTTGCAACAAGGCATCGCCGACCACCACGGTACTGACCATGAACAGCGCGATTTCAGTGCTGAAGCCCTGCTGCAGGCAATACACCGGCAACAGGGTCAGGATCATCGCCTCGAACGCGGCGAACAGGGCAATGGCCCAGGCGATGACCGGCAAGCGCCGGCAGAAGCCGAGCAAATCGTAGAACGTGACGCTGCAGGCCTCCGCGCTCGGCGCTCCGTCACGCCCCAGCAGCACCAGCGGCGCCAACAGCAGCAGGCCGGCACCGGCCCAGAAGCCGAAATCATCTTCCGAGCCCAGCACCCCGAGCAGCAGAGGCCCTGCCAGCTGGCTCAGGGCGTAGCTGCTGCCGTACAGGGCCACCAGCCGACCACGCCACTGCTCGATCACCAACTGGTTGATCCAGCTCTCGCCGAGGATGAACACAATGGTCAGGATCATGCCGATCAGCAGGCGCAGCACCAGCCACAGCGGGTAACTGGGCAACAGCGCCAGCAGGCCGATGGACAGCGCCCCACCCCACAGGCACAGGCGCATCAGCCCCGGCGTGCCGAAGCGGGCGGCGAGGCGACTGGACAGACTGGCGCCGAACAGCACGCCGATGGCCGGCATCGCCGCCATCACGCCAATGGCAAAGCTGCCATAGCCCCAGCCTTCCAGGCGCAAGGACACCAGCGGCATGCTCACCCCCAGCGCCAGGCCGACACTGAGCACCGCCGTCAGCACGGCGAAATAGGTTCCCCAACGCATTGCAGCCTCCCAGGCTGTCGTGGATCTGCAGAAACAACACAGCCGGACCCGCATCGAGCAGGGTCCGGCTGTGATCAGGATCGCGCAGTAGCGGTTACAGCTTGATCCAGGTCGCCTTCAGCTCGGTGTACTTGTCCAGCGCATGCAGCGACTTGTCACGGCCGTTGCCCGACTGCTTGAAGCCACCGAACGGTGCGGTCATGTCGCCGCCGTCGTACTGGTTGACCCAGACACTACCGGCACGCAGGGCCTTGGCGGTCAGGTGCGCCTTGGAGATGTCGGCGGTCCACACACCGGCGGCCAGGCCGTACGGCGTGTCGTTGGCAATGTTGATGGCTTCTTCGGCGGTGTCGAAGGTGATCACCGACAGCACCGGGCCGAAAATCTCTTCCTGGGCAATCTTCATGGCGTTGGTAACGCCGTCGAAGATGGTCGGCTCGACATAGGTGCCGCCGGTTTCTTCCAGGGTCCGCTTGCCGCCCACCAGCAGCTTGGCACCGTCACTGTGACCGGCTTCGATGTAGGACAGCACGGTGTTCATCTGCTGGGTGTCGACCAGCGCGCCCACGGTGGTGGCCGGATCCAGCGGATTGCCGGGCTTCCAGGCCTTGAGGGCTTCGAGTACCAGCGGCAGGAACTTGTCCTTGATCGAACGCTCGACCAGCAGGCGCGAACCTGCGGTGCAGACTTCGCCCTGGTTGAAGGCGATGGCGCTGGCAGCGGCTTCGGCTGCCGCGTTCAGGTCCGGTGCGTCGGCGAAGACGATGTTCGGGCTCTTGCCGCCGGCTTCTAGCCAGACACGCTTCATGTTCGATTCGCCCGCATAGACCATCAGTTGCTTGGCGATCTTGGTCGAACCGGTGAACACCAGGGTGTCGACATCCATGTGCAGGGCCAGGGCCTTGCCGACGGTATGGCCATAGCCTGGCAGCACGTTCAGCACACCCTTCGGGATACCGGCTTCAATCGCCAGTTGGGCGATACGGATGGCAGTCAGTGGCGATTTTTCCGAAGGCTTGAGCACTACCGAGTTACCGGTGGCCAGGGCCGGGCCGAGCTTCCAGCAGGCCATCAGCAGCGGGAAGTTCCACGGTACGATGGCGGCAACCACGCCCACCGGCTCGCGGGTCACCAGACCCAGCTGGTCGTGCGGGGTGGCGGCGACCTCGTCGTAGACCTTGTCGATCGCTTCACCGTTCCAGCGCAGCGCCTGGGCGGCACCTGGCACGTCGATGCTCAGCGAATCGCCGATCGGCTTGCCCATGTCCAGAGTTTCCAGCAGCGCCAGTTCCTCGACATGCTGATTGAGCAGCGCGGCAAAGCGGATCATGGTGGCTTTGCGTTTGGCCGGGGGCAGGCGCGACCAGACGCCGGAGGCGAAGGTGGCGCGGGCATTTTCCACGGCACGCTGGGCGTCGGCGAGGTCACAGCTGGCGATGTGCGCCAGCAGGCGGCCATCGACCGGGCTGAGGCATTCGAACGTCGCGCCGGAAACGGCGGCGGTGTATTCACCATTGATGAAAGCGCGGCCTTCGATCTTCAATTGTTGGGCACGCTGTTCCCAATCCGCACGAGTCAGGGTGGTCATACGAAACTCCTCCTCTTGTTAAGGTGCAGTGCCGTACGAGGTCCCACGGGCACTGTCAAAAATTCTGGCTGGGCGAGCGATACGCGCAGGCACCTGCCACCCTAAACCACAGGGGACCCAATTATCAATATATTTGACATAATCAGGCCAAACGCCTACTGATGTTCATTTTATTAAACAAGCAAGAGAAAAAGCCATGCGCATTGATCAGATTGTCGACTTCGCCCAGGTCCTGACCGAGGCCGAACGCTACCGCCCGGCCGCTGAAAAGATCCTCAAGGGCGAACCGGACCAGGCCGTCTACAACCACTACGCAAGCCCCTGCGGGCAGTTCGCCGCCGGCGTCTGGGTAGGCGAAGTGGGCCAATGGACCGTCAATTACACTGAACACGAGTATTGCGAGATCGTGCAGGGTGTTTCGGTGCTGCGCGATGAGGACGGCGGGGCGAAGACCCTGCGCGCAGGCGATCGCTTCGTGATCCCGGCGGGCTTCAAGGGCACCTGGGAAGTGCTGGAGCCGTGCCGCAAGATCTACGTGATGTTCGAGCAAAAAGCCGCCTGAACAGCAACTGGTAGGAGCGGGCTCGCCCCGCGATAGCGCTCTGTCAGTCACATCGCATCGCGGGGCAAGCCCGCTCCCACAGTTAGGCCATAAAAAAAGGCCCGTATCCTGAGATACGGGCCCTTTTTTCGTCAGCCGGATCAATTACTTGATCTTGGCTTCCTTGTAGATCACGTGCTTGCGAACAACCGGATCGAATTTTTTGATTTCGATTTTGTCCGGAGTGGTGCGCTTGTTCTTGTCGGTGGTGTAGAAGTGGCCGGTATTAGCGGTCGACACCAGACGGATCAATTCACGCATGATTCTCTCCCTTAGACCTTGGCGCCGTTACGGCGAATGTCGACCAGAACGGCATCGATGCCGCGCTTGTCGATGATGCGCATGCCTTTGGCAGATACGCGCAGACGCACGAAACGCTTCTCGGACTCGACCCAGAAGCGATGATGCTGCAGGTTCGGCAGGAAACGACGACGGGTTTTGTTGTTTGCGTGGGAAATGTTGTTCCCGGTTACCGGACCCTTACCGGTAACTTGACAGACTCTCGACATGCCTCAGCCCTCTAAAACCACATGCCCAACCCGGCATGGGTTGGCCGCTTAATCTCTCAGTCTTTGGCGCCAGGCGCCGTGTTTCTTCAGGGTCTTATCGGTCAGATCACCAACGCGACAAACCGAGCCCCTAGAAAAGAGCGCTGCTTTATACCAGAAAGACCAGAGCACAACAACAGAAGATGTGTGTTGTCGTGCCAGCTGGCGCGCCGGAGCAGCATACCGACAGGGCTGGCCTGCCGTCGACCGCTCGTCGCACAAATGCGAAAAAAGGAGTTGGCCATTTAAGGCCCGGCACACTAGGGTAGGACATTTCCAGACTGCACTGGCAGATGGGCCATCGATCAGCCAAGGAATTCCCATGCGCGCTGCCGCTCTACCCCTGTTGTTCGCCACCCTGCTCAGCCCGGTGTTCGCCCAGGCTGGGGCACTGAGTGTGTGCACCGAGGCCAGCCCCGAAGGCTTCGACGTGGTTCAGTACAACTCGCTGACCACCACCAACGCCTCGGCAGACGTGCTGATGAATCGCCTGGTCGAGTTCGATGCCACCCAGGGCAAAGTGGTGCCGAGCCTGGCCGAAAGCTGGACAGTGTCGCCCGACGGGCTGATCTATGAGTTCAAGCTGCGCCCCGAGGTGAAGTTCCATAGTACCGGCTACTTCAAACCCGGCCGTACCCTGGGCGCCGACGATGTGCTGTTCAGCTTCCAGCGCATGCTCTACCCCGCCCATTCCTGGCACAAGATCGCCCAGAGCGGCTACCCCCACGCCCAGTCCCTGCAGTTGCCGAGCCTGATCAAGCAGATCGAGGCCGTGGACCCGCTGACCGTGCGCTTTACCCTCGATCATGCCGACGCCACCTTCCTGCCGACCCTGAGCATGGGCTTCGCCTCGATCTATTCGGCCGAGTACGCCGACCAGTTGCTCAAGGCCGGTACCCCGGAGAAGCTCAACAGCCAGCCGATCGGCACCGGCCCGTTCGTGTTCAACCGCTTCCAGAAGGACGCAGTCATCCGCTATCGGGCCAACCCGGATTACTTCGCCGGCAAGCCGGCGGTCGACCCGCTGGTCTTCGCCATCACCCCCGATGCCAACGTGCGCCTGCAGAAGCTCAAGCGCAATGAATGCCAGATCGCCCTGTCGCCCAAGCCGCTGGATATCGCCGCGGCCAGCGAGGACCCGGCCTTGAAGGTGGAGAAGACCGAAGCCTTCATGACCGCGTTCCTGGCCATCAACAGCCAGCACCCACCGCTGGACAAGGCAGAAGTGCGCCAGGCCATCAACCTGGCATTCGACAAGGACAGCTACCTCAAGGCCGTGTTCGAAGGCACCGCGATTGCCGCCAATGGCCCCTACCCGCCCAATACCTGGAGCTATGCCAAGGACCTGCCCGGTTACCCGGTCAACCTCGACAAGGCCCGCAGCCTGCTGGACAAGGCCGGCCTCAAGGACGGTTTCAGCACCACTATCTGGACCCGCCCGCAAGGCAGCCTGCTCAACCCCAACCCGAGCCTGGGCGCACAGCTGCTGCAGGCTGACCTGGCCAAGATCGGGATCAAGGCCGAAATCCGCGTGATCGAATGGGGCGAGCTGATTCGTCGTGCCAAGGCCGGCGAGCATGACCTGCTGTTCATGGGCTGGGCGGGCGACAACGGCGACCCGGATAACTTCCTCAGCCCGCAGTTCGCCTGTGCGGCCGTCAAATCCGGGACCAACTTCGCCCGCTATTGCGACCAGCGCCTCGACCAACTGATCAGCGCCGGCAAGACCACCACCGACCAGAGCGTGCGCAGCCGCCTGTACCAGCAGGCCCAGGGGCTGATCCAGCAACAGGCGCTGTGGTTGCCGCTGGCGCACCCGACCGCCGCAGCGCTGCTGCGCACGGATGTTGAGGGGTATCAGGTGAGCCCGTTTGGACGGCAGGACTTCGCTACAGTGAAGATCTCGCGCTGATTCATCGCGGGGCAAGCCCGCTCCCACAGATACAGTGCAGACCTGTGGGAGCGGGCTTGCCCCGCGACAGGCCAAATCACGACGCGAACCACCCCCACTCGGCCATCGACAACGGCTCGCCGTCACCGACGATGAAGTGGTCAAGCACCCTGACATCGACCAGCCCCAGCGCAGTCTTGAGGCGCTGCGTCAGCACCTGGTCGGCATTGCTGGGCTCGCTGACGCCTGATGGGTGGTTATGGCAGAGAATCAAAGCGGCAGCGTTGTGCGCCAGGGCACGCTTGATCACTTCCCGGGGAAAGACACTGGCACTGTCGATCGAGCCACGAAACAGCACCTCAAAACCCAATGGACGGTGTTTGGTGTCGAGAAACAGACACCCGAATACTTCGCTGCGCTCATGTCGCAGCTTGGATTTGAGGTAACGACGTACCGCGTCAGGGCTTTGCAGCACCGAGTCGCGAGCGATGGTTTGCTCCAGGTGTCGCCTGCCAATTTCCATCACGGCCTGCAACTGGGTGTATTTCGCAGGCCCCAGCCCGACCTCACGCTGAAACGTGGCCTGATCGGCCTCCAGCAAATGACGCAATCCGCCAAACTGCTTCAACAGATGCCTCGCCAGATCGACAGCGCTCTTACCCGCCACACCCGTGCGTAAAAAAACCGCCAGCAACTCTGCATCTGACAGGCTACCCGCCCCACGCTCCAGCAGTTTTTCCCGCGGCCGTTCCGCCGCGGGCCAGTCCCTGATACTCATGACCCATCCCTCTGTCTATCGGTTACTGCTCCTGTGTTTCAGCCCTGTGCTACATTACCCGCTCTTTTTTACGCGACGATCCGGCCTGGGGAGGCGTCGTCGCCGCGTACAATCACTGAGCAAAAGGCAAGCCTATGCAGCGGCTGTATCGTAAGCGCATCGTTCTCGGCGTCGGCGGCGGCATCGCCGCCTACAAAAGTGCCGAACTGGTTCGCCGACTCCTGGAACACGGCGCGCAAGTGCGTGTCGTCATGACCCGCGGCGGCGCCGAATTCATCACGCCGCTGACCCTGCAGGCCCTGTCCGGCCACCCGGTGCACATGGACCTATTGGACCCTGCTGCCGAAGCGGCGATGGGCCATATCGAACTGGCGAAGTGGGCCGACCTGGTGCTGATCGCCCCGGCCACCGCCGACCTGCTGGCGCGCATGGCCCAGGGTGTGGCCGATGACCTGCTGACCACCCTGGTGCTGGCCACCGACGCCACCGTGGCCGTCGCACCGGCCATGAACCAGGCCATGTGGCGCGACCCGGCCACCCAGGCCAACCTGGAGCTGCTGCAAAGCCGCGACATCCAGGTCTTCGGCCCGGCCTCCGGCAGCCAGGCCTGCGGCGATGTAGGCCTGGGCCGCATGCTCGAAGCCAACGACCTGGCCTGGTGCGCCGCCGAGTGCTTCAAACGTGAATCGCTGACCGGCAAGCACATCGTCATCACGGCCGGGCCGACCCAGGAAAACATCGACCCGGTGCGCTACATCACCAACCATAGCTCCGGGAAAATGGGCTTCGCCCTGGCTGAAGCTGCCGTCGAAGCCGGCGCCAAGGTCACCCTGATCACAGGCCCCGTGCACCTGCCCACGCCCGATCGGGTCTCGCGCATCGACGTAGTCAGCGCCCGCGACATGCTGGCGGCCTGTGAAGCGGCCATGCCCTGCGACATTTTCATCGCCTCCGCTGCGGTCGCCGACTACCGCCCGGAAGTGATCGCACCACAGAAACTCAAGAAAGACCCTACGACAGGTGACGGCCTGCTGCTGCAGATGGTCCGCAACCCGGACATTCTCGCCACCATCGCCACCCGTCCCGACCGCCCGTTCAGCGTCGGCTTCGCCGCCGAGACCGAACACCTGCTCGACTACGCCGCGCGCAAACTCAAGGACAAGAACCTCGACCTGATTGTCGCCAACGATGTGGCCAACCCCAGCATCGGCTTCAACAGCGAGGAGAACGCCTGCAGCGTGATCGATCGCCAGCTCCACGAAACACTCTTCGCACAGACCAGCAAGGGCAAGATCGCCCGTCAGCTGGTCGCTTTCATCGCTGAACGTCTCAACCAGGTTTAACTCTGCATGCACGCTCTACAAGCCAAGATTCTCGATCCACGCATCGGCAGCGACTTCCCGCTGCCGCAGTACGCCACCCCGGGTTCGGCCGGCCTCGACCTGCGCGCCATGCTCAAGCAGGACACGGTTCTTGAGCCGGGCCAGACCCTGCTGATCCCTACCGGCCTGTCGGTGTACATCGGTGACCCGGGCCTGGCGGCGCTGATCCTGCCGCGCTCGGGCCTGGGCCACAAGCACGGCATCGTGCTGGGCAACCTGGTCGGCCTGATCGACTCCGACTACCAGGGCGAGCTGATGGTTTCTTGCTGGAACCGCGGCCAGACCCCGTTCACCATCGCCATTGGCGAGCGCATTGCACAACTGGTCCTGGTGCCCGTGGTGCAGGCCCATTTCGACATCGTCGAAACCTTCGACGAAAGCCAGCGCGGCGCTGGCGGCTTCGGTCATTCCGGCAGTCACTGATCCCACGATTGCCCACAGTACGCCAAGGATGGCGAACTCTCTGGCGATATGACCGTCAAAGCGTTCAGTTTGAGCCTGCCCTGCACGCCCTCGATATTGGAGTTCCCCAGAGATGAACGACATGGCACACCTGGTACCCGCACTTCCCGACAGTATTTTTCGCGCCTACGACATTCGTGGCGTGCTCGGTAAAACCCTGACCGCCGAGACCGCCTACTGGATCGGTCGCGCCATCGGCGCCCAGACCCTCGCCCAGGGCGAACCGAACATTTCGGTCGGTCGTGACGGACGCCTGTCCGGCCCGATGCTGGTCGAGCAACTGATCAAAGGCCTGGTCGAAGCCGGCTGCCGGGTCAGCGATGTCGGCCTGGTGCCGACCCCGGCCCTGTACTACGCCGCCAACGTCCTGGCCGGCAAGTCCGGGGTCATGCTCACCGGCAGCCACAACCCGCCGGACTACAACGGCTTCAAGATCGTCATCGCCGGCGACACCCTGGCCAACGAACAGATCCAGGCCCTGTTGACCCGCCTGAAAACCAACGACCTGAGCCGCGGCGAAGGCAGCGTCGAGAACGTCGAAATCCTCGATCGCTATTTCCAGCAGATCACCGGCGACATCAAGCTGGCGAAGAAACTCAAGGTCGTCGTGGACTGCGGTAACGGTGCGGCCGGCGTGATTGCCCCGCAACTGATCGAAGCCCTGGGCTGCGAAATGATCCCATTGTTCTGCGAAGTCGACGGCAACTTCCCCAACCATCACCCGGATCCGGGCAAGCCGGAAAACCTGGAAGACCTGATCGCCAAGGTCAAGGAAACCGGCGCCGACCTGGGCCTGGCCTTCGACGGCGATGGCGACCGCGTCGGCGTAGTCACCAACACCGGCAACATCGTCTACCCCGACCGCCTGCTGATGCTGTTCGCCCAGGACGTGCTGGCGCGTAACCCCGGCGCCGAGATCATCTTCGACGTCAAATGCACTCGCCGCCTGACCCCGCTGATCGAGCAACAGGGTGGCCGCGCGCTAATGTGGAAGACCGGTCATTCGTTGATCAAGAAGAAGATGAAGCAAACCGGCGCCCTGCTGGCCGGCGAGATGAGCGGACACATCTTCATCAAGGAACGCTGGTATGGTTTCGACGACGGCATCTATAGCGCCGCACGCCTGCTGGAGATCCTCAGCAAGGCCAAGACCGATGCCGAACAGCTGTTCGCCGCGTTCCCGAACGATATTTCCACGCCGGAAATCAACATTGATGTGACCGACGAGGGTAAATTCAGCATCATTGATGCACTGCAACGCGACGCCGACTGGGGCCAAGCGGCCAACCTGACCACCATTGACGGTGTGCGGGTCGACTATCCCCACGGCTGGGGCCTGGTACGCGCCTCCAACACCACGCCGGTGCTGGTACTGCGCTTCGAGGCCGACACCGACGCCGAACTGCAGCGAATCAAAGAGGTTTTCCGCGCACAACTGTCGCGCGTAGCCCCTGACCTGCAACCAACGTTCTGACCGACTATCTGTTCCAACTGGAGCCCTGCATGACCCTCGATCGCGATGCCGCCACCCATGTCGCCCAGGTTTTGTCCGAAGCGCTGCCTTACATCCGCCGCTTTGTCGGCAAGACCCTGGTGATCAAATACGGCGGCAACGCGATGGAGAGCGAAGAGCTCAAAACCGGCTTTGCCCGTGACGTGGTGCTGATGAAAGCGGTCGGCATCAACCCGGTGGTCGTACACGGCGGCGGTCCGCAGATCGGTGACCTGCTCAAGCGCCTGTCGATCGAAAGCCACTTCATCGATGGCATGCGCGTGACCGACGCGCAGACCATGGACGTGGTCGAGATGGTCCTCGGCGGCCAGGTGAACAAGGACATCGTCAACCTGATCAACCGTCATGGCGGCAGCGCCATCGGCCTGACCGGCAAGGACGCCGAGCTGATTCGCGCGAAGAAGCTCACCGTCACCCGCCAGACCCCGGAGATGACCACCCCGGAAATCATCGATATCGGCCATGTCGGTGAAGTCACCAGCGTCAACACCGACCTGCTGAACATGCTGGTCAAAGGTGACTTCATTCCGGTGATCGCGCCGATCGGCGTCGGTGCCAACGGCGAGTCGTACAACATCAACGCCGACCTGGTGGCCGGCAAGGTGGCCGAAGCGCTGAAAGCCGAAAAGCTGATGCTGCTGACCAACATCGCCGGCCTGATGGACAAGCAAGGCACCGTGCTCACCGGCCTGACCACCGAGCAGGTCAACGAACTGATCGCCGACGGCACCATCTACGGCGGCATGCTGCCGAAGATCCGCTGCGCCCTGGAAGCGGTGCAAGGTGGCGTCAACAGCTCGCACATCATCGATGGCCGGGTGCCTAACGCAGTGCTGCTGGAAATCTTCACCGACAGCGGTGTGGGCACCCTGATCACCAACAGCAAGCAGCGTTAAGTCGTTCGGGAAGGCGTTGCCTTCCATCGCTGGCGCTGCCAGCTCCCACACGTAATGGTGCATGCACAACCTGTGGGAGCCGGCAGAGCCGGCGATTGCTGCCCTGAAACAAAAAAGGCGACCTTGCGGTCGCCTTTTTCATTTGCCTCAGATCCCGTACTGGGCCCGATAGGCCTCGACGGCCGGCAGGTGCTGCTTGAGCGCCGGGTCGTCGGCGAGGAACTCCAGTACCTGGGTCAGCGAGACGATGCTCACCACCGGAATACCGAAGTCACGCTCCACTTCCTGGATCGCCGACAGCTCGCCGTTGCCGCGCTCCTGGCGGTTCAGCGCGATCAGCACGCCTGCAGCCTTGGCCTGCTGGCCCTGGATGATCTGCATGACTTCGCGGATCGCGGTACCGGCGGTGATCACGTCGTCGATGATCAGTACGTCGCCCGTCAGCGGCGCGCCAACCAGGCTGCCGCCCTCACCGTGGGCCTTGGCTTCCTTGCGGTTGAAGCACCAGGGCAGGTCGAGCTGATGGTGCTCGGCCAGGGCTACCGCCGTGGCGGCTGCCAGGGGGATACCCTTGTAGGCCGGGCCGAACAGCACATCGAACGGAATCTTGCTGTCGACGATCGCCGCCGCATAGAAACGTCCGAGCTGGGCCAGGGCCGAACCGCTGTTGAACAGGCCGGCATTGAAGAAATACGGGCTGGTGCGGCCCGACTTGAGGGTGAATTCACCGAAGCGCAGAACCCCGCGGTCGATGGCAAAACGAATGAAGTCGCGCTGATACGGCTGCATGAAGAGTCCCGGATACCACGGATTTAGCTAATTGAGTACAGCTCGGGTATCATACACGCACGAGATTTTTGGGGCCATTTATGCGGATCATCAGTGTGAACGTAAATGGCATTCAGGCTGCAGTCGAGCGTGGTTTGCTCAGCTGGCTGCAAGCCCAGAATGCCGACGTCATCTGCCTTCAGGATACCCGCGCCTCGGCCTTTGAACTCGACGACCCAGCTTTCCAGCTCGATGGCTACTTCCTTTATGCCTGCGACGCAGAAGTTCCCGCCCAAGGCGGCGTGGCACTTTATTCGCGGTTGCAGCCCAAGGCAGTCATCAGCGGCCTGGGCTTCGAGACAGCCGACCGCTACGGACGTTACCTGCAGGCCGATTTCGACAAGGTAAGCATCGCCACCCTGCTGCTGCCTTCGGGAATGAACGGCGACGAAGACTTGAACCAGAAGTTCAAGTTGATGGACGACTTCGCCAAGTACCTGGACAAGCAGCGGCGCAAGCGTCGCGAATACATCTATTGCGGCTCGTTGTACGTGGCGCAGCAGAAGCTCGACGTCAAGAACTGGCGCGACGGCCAGCAGTCGCCGGGCTTCCTGGCGCCTGAACGGGCCTGGATGGACACCGTCGTCGGCGACATGGGCTATGTCGATGCCCTGCGCGAAGTCAGCCGTGAAGGCGACCAGTACAGCTGGTGGCCGGACAACGAACAGGCGGAGATGCTCAACCTGGGCTGGCGTTTCGACTACCAGCTGCTGACCCCGGGCCTGCGCCGCTTCGTGCGAAGCGCGCGCCTGCCACGTCAGCCACGCTTCTCCCAGCATGCGCCACTGATCGTGGACTATGACTGGACGCTGACGATCTGAGTCGATCAGTTGCAAAAAAACCGACATTGCGTCGGTTTTTTTGTGGGTGCAATCTCAGCGTGTTGGGGAAAGCTTGATCAGGGCAAGGCCTATCGCAAGCCAGACAGCAGCAGTGATCAGCAACCAGGAAGCAATCAACATTCGACGCCGCAGTCGCGGAGGAAAGTTGCGCAAATCTTCTGCGTCCATCATTCCCAAGCGAACACTTAGCTTTGGATAGAGCATCGCGCCAGCGATGGTGGTGAGCAGATAGCAGCGCGATTTCAAGCGTGTCGTCCCCCAGAACGGTATTTGCATCTTTAGCCAAACGCTGTTTGGAAGGCTTGCAATGATGAGGTCGAAGTCACGGCTGCGGGCGGTGTAGGTATCGATGGCTACGCCTGACAAGCCGATTATGAAGGGGGCTAAACCGAAGGCGATGGCAATGCTCGGCGGCCAAGTGTTGATATCAATCACTTTGCACCTCGTAGATGATGTCTCCCAACGACTCTCCAAATGATCCAAGGCCGGCTCCCCCGGCTAGTGATCCGCCTCCTACCAGAACGAACGCTCTGACTGCTGAGGCAGATGGCGCCGGTGGTGGTCTGGTCGCCATGTAGCCCGGCGCCGCGGCCATTCATATTCATACGGAAGGCCATGCACTGATTCCCTGAGCAAATGAAGCCCGGAACCTAGCATCGGAAAGACGGCTTTTTACGCAGGAGAAGTCGAATCAGAAGCGTCCTACACAGCCCTCAAAATGCAACCTGTAGGTGCGGATAACAAAAAGGCGAGCCCATGGGCTCGCCTTTTCCGGGACCACTCAACCGATCACTATTTGATCGGCCGCCACGTCAGCGGATAACGATACGGCTGCCCGTCGTTGGCCTTGACCCCGGCAATGATGGTCAGCACCAGCACCGCGACCATCAGCATGCCGAACAGCACGATCCCCACCAGCACGAACATCAGCGCGAAGCAGATCATCGAGGCCAGGAACACGGTGAGCTGGAAGTTCAGCGCCTCCTTGCCCTGGGCATCGACGAACGGGTCCAGGTCCTTTTTCCACACCCACATCACCAGCGGGCCCAGCAGGTTGCCAAAAGGCACCACCAGGCCCAGCAAGGCCGACAGGTGACAGAACATCGCCCACTGACGAATCTCGGCATTGGGGGTGGGCAACTGCAACGGCTGCTCGTTCATGCTCTGCTCCTTGCGGTGTCGAAATCAGTCGGCCAGCGAGGCTTTCTGCAGTTCGAACAGGTCGACCATGCCTTTTTGCGCCAGCGCCAGCATGGCGTTGAGCTCTTCCGGCTGGAACGGCGCGCCTTCGGCAGTGCCCTGGACTTCGATGAAACCGCCCTGGCTGGTCATCACCACGTTCAGGTCGGTCTCGGCCGCGGAGTCTTCCAGGTAGTCGAGGTCCAGAACCGCTTCGCCCTGGTACATGCCTACCGACACGGCGGCGATCATGTGCTTGAGCGGGTCGCCGCCCTTCAGGCCGCCACGCTTCTTGACCACGCGCAGGGCGTCGACCAGGGCAACCATGGCGCCGGTGATTGAGGCAGTGCGGGTGCCGCCGTCGGCCTGGATCACGTCGCAGTCGACGTACAGGGTGATGTCGCCGAGCTTGCTCATGTCCAGGGCGGCACGCAGCGAACGGCCGATCAGGCGCTGGATCTCGAGGGTGCGGCCACCCTGCTTGCCACGGGCGGCTTCGCGCTGGTTACGCTCGCCGGTGGAGCGCGGCAGCATGCCGTATTCGGCGGTCAGCCAGCCCTGGCCCTGGCCCTTGAGGAAGCGCGGCACGCCATTCTCGACGCTGACCGTGCAGACGACCTTGGTGTCACCGAACTCGACCAGTACTGATCCCTCGGCGTGTTTGGTGTAGTTGCGGGTGATGCGGATCGAGCGAAGCTGATCGGCAGCGCGACCACTTGGACGTTTCATTTGGGATACCTGTACCGGGTTCGAATCTGCCCAGCATTATAAGCGCACCGGGCGATGAGGACACACCTATTGTCGCCGCAGCCGAAACCGACGGCCCAGAGGCGCTGGTCGGATTTTTACGGCAGATATCTGACTGTTTGTAACATCAGTGGATTGGGAGCCAGCGCCGCTCTGCGCTACAATCTTGCGCCTCTGCAGCCGGCCGGCTTTCCTTTGACCCCTTTTTTGCGAGGTACTTCCCATGGTGCACAGCATGACCGCTTTTGCTCGTGTCGAGCGCGCCGGTAGCCAGGGCACCCTGATCTGGGAATTACGCTCGGTCAACCATCGCTACCTGGAGCCCCACCTGCGCCTGCCCGAGGCCCTGCGCGACCTCGAAGGTGCGGTACGCGAAGCCCTGCGCCAGGGCCTGTCGCGGGGCAAGGTGGAATGCACCTTGCGCTTCAATGAAGAGAACGCCGGCAAGCCCCTGCAGGTCGACCGCGAGCGTGCCGCGCAACTGGTCGCCGCCGCCGAGACCGTGGCCAGCCTGATCAAGCAACCGGCGCCGCTTAACCCGCTGGAAGTGCTGGCCTGGCCGGGCGTGCTGGTCGCCGACGCCAGCGACCCGCAAGCCTTGAACAACGAAGCGTTGAGCCTGTTCGAAGAAGCCCTCACGGAACTCAAGAACGGTCGCAACCGCGAAGGTGCCGAACTGGCCCGCCTGATCAACGAGCGCCTCGACGGCATGGCCAGCGAAGTCACCACCCTGCGCGCCCTGGTGCCGCAGATGCTTGCTGCCCAGCGCCAGAAGACCCTCGACCGCTTCGCCGACATGCAGGCCGAGCTCGACCCGCAACGCCTGGAGCAGGAGATGGTCCTGCTGGCCCAGAAGAGCGACGTCGCCGAAGAACTCGATCGCTTGAGCACCCACATCACCGAAGTTCGCCGGGTACTCAAGTCCGGCGGCGCTGCCGGCCGGCGCCTGGACTTCCTGATGCAGGAGCTCAACCGCGAAGCCAACACCCTGGGCTCCAAAGCCTTCGATCCACGCAGCACCCAGTCCGCGGTCAACCTCAAGGTACTGATCGAACAGATGCGTGAACAAGTACAGAACATTGAGTAAGGCCACCCCGACCATGAATCACAGCAGCGGTACCCTCTACATCGTTTCGGCCCCCTCTGGCGCCGGCAAGACCAGCCTGGTCAAGGCCCTGATCGACGCTGACAGCAGCATCCAGGTCTCGGTTTCCCACACCACCCGGGCCATGCGCCCGGGCGAAGTGCACGGCGTGAACTACCACTTCGTCGAGCACACCGAATTCAAGCTGATGATCGAGCAAGGCGACTTCCTCGAGCAGGCCGAGGTCTTCGGGAATTTCTACGGGACCTCGCGCAGCGCGCTGCAGCAGACCCTCGACCAGGGCCACGACCTGATCCTGGAAATCGACTGGCAAGGCGCCCAGCAGGTGCGCAAGCTGATGCCCGAGGCGCGTTCGATCTTCATCCTGCCGCCGACCCAGGAAGCCCTGCGCCAGCGCCTGACCAACCGTGGCCAGGACAGCGACGAGATCATCGAGGGACGGATGCGTGAAGCGGTCAGCGAGATGAGTCACTACGACGAGTATGACTTCGTCATCATCAACGATGACTTCGCCACGGCGCTGGAAGACCTCAAGGCGGTGTTCCGCGCCAACCGCCTGCTGCAGACGAACCAGCAGCAGCGGCATGGCCAGTTGCTCAAGCAATTGCTGGCCTGAGCAACCGGTAGTTCCAGCCGCCTAGCGGCGGCTGGAGACCGTGGCGTGACGTTGCAGGGTCATGCCCAGGAAGAACGCCGGCGCCCGCAGGCGTGACAGCATCATCAGCCCCAGACCCAGCAGGGTGATGATCACTGCGATCACGAACACCAGCCCCAGACCACCCACATGCGAGCCGCTGCCGAACTCTGGCGAAGCGCTGTCGATGGCTGTCTGCAGGAAAATCACCGAGAGGATGCCGCCACCGAGCAGCGGGCACAGGCCACGCATCAGGAAGTGGCGCAGGCTGTCGAACAGGCTGTGGCGGAAGTACCAGACACAGGCATAGGCGGTCAGCGAGTAGTAGAAGCAGATCATCATGCCCAGGGCGGTGATGGTGTCGGCCAGCACGTTCTCGCTCAGGGTACGCATGGTGACGTAGAACACGCCCGCCGCCACGCCGGCACAGATCGTCGCGTAACGCGGCGTTTGCGAACGCGGGCAGATGTTGGCGAAGCGCTCAGGCACCGCACCGTAGTAACCCATGGCCAGCAAGGTGCGGGCTGGAGAAACGAAGGTGGACTGCAGGGACGCTGCGGTACTGGCCAGCACCGCGATCGACATCAGGATCGCCAGCGGCCCCATGACCGGACCGGCCAGGTGGGCGAAGACGTTTTCCTGGATGCGCGGGTTGTTCAGGCCCAGGCCAATGTCACCGATACCGGCAAATTGCAGGGTGGCGATCGCTGTCACCAGGTACAGACCGAGGATCAGCAATACGGTCAAGGTCGCCGCACGGCCAGGGGTGTCACCGCTGCCCACCGACTCTTCGCTGATGCTCAGGCAGACATCCCAGCCCCAGAAAATGAAGATCGACAGCGACAGGCCGGCGGTAAAGGCCGAGAACGACTCGACGCCGAAGGGGTTGAACCAGTCGAAGTCGAATTCCAGCGGCGGCGTGGTCGACGATTCGCCGAACGCGGCCATGGCAAAGCCCACCAGCACCACCAGCTGCAACGCCACCAGGCCGTACTGCACGGTCATGGTGGTGGTGATCCCCCGGCAGCAGATCCACACCGCCATGGCGATGAACACGCAACAGGTGACGACGTTGATCAACAGGTTATCCGCCAGCGCTGCCACCTCGTGGCTGCCGGATATCTGCCCCAGGAATAGATAGAAGAAGTCGACCGCCACCCCCGCAAGGTTGGACAGCACGATGGTGGTGGCCGTGACCAGTCCCCAGCCGCCGATCCAGCCGATCATCGGGCCGAAGGCCCGCGCCGACCAGGTGAAAGAGGTGCCGCTGTCCGGCTCTGCCGAGTTCAGCTCGCGGTAGCCCAGCGCGACCAGCAGCATGGGCAGGAAGCCGACGATAAACACTGCCGGCAGATGGGCACCGACCTCGCGCACGGTGGGCCCGAGTGCGCCGGTGAGGGTGTAGACCGGTGCAATGGTGGAGATACCCAGGACAATGCTCGCCAACAGACCGAGCCGGCCCTTGGCCAGCCCTTTGGTTGCTTTCGATGCACCGCTTTCCTGGGTGCGAGCCTGTCCCATACCCGGGGACAGGCCTGCTTCGTATTCGCTCATGAGTAGTTGCCGCCGCTATTACTATTGTTCTCAGGACGCCCCGCAGCGCGTCCGCTTGCACTCAATGAAACCTGTTGCCTGTTGCTTGAACTCCGGATCGACCGGATCACGTCAAACTGCTGTCTCCCGGTAGCGCTCACCCCTTGCACGGGCCAGGCATGCCTCACGGAACGCCTGGAACAGGCGCAACGAAACCGGGTTGTCGGCAAAGCGGTATTCGGGGTGCCACTGCACACCGACCACAAAGCCTGGGGCATCCTCCATGGACACCGCTTCGATCAAGCCATCCGGTGCCAGGACCTCGGCACGCAGGCCGTCGGCCAGGCGATCGATACCCTGGCTGTGAAGGGAATTGACCATGAAGCTCTGCTCCAGCCCAAGCCGCTCGAACAGCCCACCGGGCTGTACCGAGACGCTATGGCGGGGGCTGTATTGCTCTTCCAGTGGCGCGTCCTGCGGCTCGCGGTGATCGAGGAAACCTGGCAGCTCCTGCACCCGCTGGTGCAGGCTGCCGCCCAGGGCGACGTTGAGTTCCTGGAATCCACGGCAGATGCAGAACACCGGTACACCGGTGGCAATGGCGGCCTGCAGCAACGGCAGGGTCAAGCGGTCACGAAACACATCGTGCTTCGTCCCCTCCACGCTGGGGGCGCCATTGTAATGATGCGGCTCGATATTTGAAGGCGAACCGGTAAAAAGAATGCCATCCAGGCGCTCTAGCACGCGCTGGGGATCGCTGGGCTCGGCCCGCGCCGGGAGGATCAGCGGGATCCCGGCGAAGCCTGCCGCCTCGACGTACTTGTCGCCGGCGGTGTGCGAAGAATTGTTGCCCAACTGCTGACGGCAGGCGGAGACGCCAATCAAAGGCGGCATGCCAGTGGTAGTTTGCATGGGTTCACCCTCCCTTACAGCTTGATCCAGGTCGCCTTGAGTTCGGTGTATTTGTCAAAAGCATGCAGCGACTTGTCGCGGCCGTTACCCGACTGCTTGAAGCCACCGAACGGCGCGGTCATGTCGCCACCGTCGTACTGGTTGACCCAGACGCTGCCGGCACGCAGGGCGCGGGCGGTGTTGTGGGCGCGGGAAATGTCCTTGGTCCAGACCGCTGCGGCCAGGCCAAAGGGTGAATCGTTGGCGATGGCCACGGCTTCTTCGGCGGTGTCGAAGGTGATCACCGACAGCACCGGACCGAAGATCTCTTCACGGGCAATGCGCATGGCGTTGGTGACGCCATCGAAGATCGCCGGCTGCACATACACGCCGCAGGTGTCTTCCAGCACACGCTCGCCACCGGTCAGCAGGGTAGCGCCATCGGCCTTGCCGGCTTCGACGTAGCCGAGCACGGTGTCCAGCTGGGTGGTGTCCACCAGCGCACCGACGCGGGTTTGCGGGTCCAGGGCGTGACCTGGCTTCCAGGCCTTGAGGGCCTCGACCACCATGGGCAGGAAGCGCTCCTTGACGCTGCGTTCGATCAGCAGGCGTGAACCTGCGATGCACACCTCGCCCTGGTTGAAGGCGATCGCGGCCGCGGCCGCTTCGGCGGCTGCCTGCAGGTCGGGGGCGTCGGCGAAGACGATGTTCGGGCTCTTGCCGCCCGCTTCCAGCCAGACCCGCTTCATGTTCGACTCGCCGGCGTAGACCATCAGCTGCTTGGCGATACGGGTGGAGCCGGTGAACACCAGGGTGTCGACATCCATGTGCAGGGCCAGGGCCTTGCCCACGGTGTGGCCATAGCCGGGCAGCACGTTCAGTACGCCGGCAGGCAGGCCCGCATCGAGCGCCAGTTGGGCGATGCGAATGGCGGTCAGTGGCGATTTCTCGGACGGCTTGAGGATCACCGAATTACCGGTGGCCAGGGCCGGGCCGAGTTTCCAGCAGGCCATCATCAGTGGAAAGTTCCACGGAACAATGGCCGCGACCACGCCGACCGGCGAGCGGGTGACCAAACCCAGCTGATCGGACGGGGTCGCAGCAACTTCATCGTAAATCTTGTCGATGGCTTCGGCGTTCCAGCGGATGGCGTTGGCCGCCGCGGGAATGTCGATGCTCATGGAATCGGCAATCGGCTTGCCCATGTCCAGGGTTTCCAGCAGCGCCAGCTCCTCGGCATTGGCCAGCAGCAGGTCGGCGAAGGCGATCAGCACGCGCTTGCGCTCGGCCGGTGCCTGGTTGGCCCAGACACCACTGTCGAAGCTGCGCCGGGCGGCGGCCACGGCGCGCTCGGCGTCGGCGCTGTCGCAGCTGGCGATCTGCGCCAGCTGACGGCCATCGACGGGGCTCGAACACTCGAAAGTGTCACCAGAGACACTGGTGCAATACTGCCCGTCGACAAAGGCACGGCCTTCGATCTTCAGGGTCTGGAACAGCTGTTCCCAGTGTTCACGTGGCGCAATTGTCATTGTTGTTTTCTCCGGGCATCACACGGTATGCAGGTACCAGTTGTATTCGAGGTCGGAAATCGACACCTCGAACTCGGCCATTTCGCTTTCCTTGCAGGCGACAAAGACGTCGATGTAGTCCGGGCTGATGTACTGGTTCAGCACTTCACTGTCATCGAGTTCGCGCAACGCATCGCGCAGGTTGTTCGGCAGGCTCTGCTCCAGTTGCTCGTAGGAGTTGCCTTCGATGGGCGCGCCCGGTTCGATCTGGTTGGTCAGGCCGTGGTGGATGCCGGCCAGGATGGCCGCCATCATCAGGTACGGGTTGGCGTCGGCACCGGCCACGCGGTGCTCGATACGTACCGCATCGCTGCTGCCGGTAGGCACGCGGACCGCCACGGTACGGTTGTCCAGGCCCCAGCTCGGCGCATTGGGCACGTAGAACTGGGCGCCGAAGCGGCGGTACGAGTTGATGTTCGGGCACAGGAAGGCCATCGACGCCGGCATGGTCTCCAGCACACCGCCGATGGCATGGCGCAGCGGCAGGCTTTGCTCGGGGTCGTCGCTGGTGAAGATGTTCTTGCCGGTTTTCTTGTCCAGCAACGAGATGTGCACATGCAGGCCGTTGCCCGCCTGGCCCGGGTAGGGCTTGGCCATGAAGGTGGAGTCCATCTCATGGTCGTAGGCGATGTTCTTGATCAGGCGCTTGAGCAGCACCGCGTAGTCGCAGGCCTTCATCGGGTCGACGACATGGTGCATGTTCACTTCGAACTGCGCCGGGGCGCTTTCCTTGACGATGGCGTCGGCCGGGATGCCCTGCTCTTTCGCCGCTTCCAGCATGTCCTGCAGGCAGTCGACGTACTCGTCGAGGTCGTCGATCAGGTACACCTGGGTCGACTGCGGACGCTTGCCGGAAATCGGCGAGCGCGGCGGCTGCGGACGGCCATTGAGGTTGTCCTGGTCGATCAGGTAGAACTCGAGCTCGAACGCCGCGCAGATGTCCAGGCCCAGCGCGTCGAACTTCTCCACCACACCGCGCAGCACTTCCCGCGGGTCGGCGAAGAACGGCTGGCCGTCCAGTTCATGCATGGTCATCAACAGCTGCGCGGTAGGGCGCTTCTGCCAGGGTTCATAGCTCAGGGTGCCGGGGATCGGGTAGCAGATGCGGTCGGCATCGCCGATATCCAGGCCCAGGCCGGTGCTTTCGACCGTGGAGCCGTTGATGTCCAGGGCGAACAGCGAAGCCGGCAGGTTGATGCCTTTTTCGTAGACCTTGACCAGGCTTGCGCGCTCGATGCGCTTGCCGCGTACCACGCCGTTCATGTCGGCAATCAGCAGATCGACGAATTGCACTTCAGGGTGGGCCTTGAGAAATTCACCTACCTCGTCGAGAGGTTTGGCGCACGGGGAGACCGACGTCATGGCTAGGCATCCTTTGTTTTTTTCGAACGGCTGTGGAAGAGGTACTGCGGCGCTATCGGGAGCGGCGATGGTTTCATTTGTTGTTCTAAGGAGTCCCATCGTGGGGAACTGCCGAACGCCGTCTTCAAGGACGAACGTTCCAGATTCTGACAGCGTTGTGAGTTGATTCACCGCTGCCGCTTCACTATAGAATGGCCCCAGCGCAACAGACATTGGCATTTAGGCAAGCAAAGAGTGCACCCATGCAATATCAGATCAGTCACGCCGACCTTTCGCTGGTCCTCGCCCTGGTGCGTGGACGCTCGCTGGCCAAGGCCGCGGAGCTGCTGCGGGTAGACGTTTCGACGGTGTTCCGTTCGATCCGGCGCATGGAAGCCGCCCTCGGTACCGCGTTGTTCGTGAAGAGCCGCAAAGGCTACATCCCCACCGGCACCGCCCAGGCCCTGGCCGAACAGGCCGAGCGCGCCGAACAGGCCCTGGATGCCGCCCGGGTGGCCCTGGAGCACGGTGAGCAAGTGGTCAGCGGCACAGTGCGCCTGACCTGTACCGATGCCGTGCTGCACAGCCTGCTGCTGCCGGCGCTGGCCGAATTCATGCCGGCCTATCCGGCGCTGTCGCTGGAGCTGGCCACCTCCAACACCTTCGCCAACCTCAGCCGCCGTGATGCCGACCTCGCCTTGCGCCTGACCAACTCGCCGCCGGAGCACCTGGTCGGCCGCTGCCTGGGCTCGGCATCCTATGTGGTCTGCGGTCGCGAGGAGTTTCGCGACAAGCTCAAGGAGGCGCCGGCCAGCCTGCCCTGGATTGCCCCGGATGACACCATGCAGGACCACTCCACCGTGGTCTGGCGCAGCGAACACATGCCCGGCGTGGTGCCGCGCTACCGCTGCAGCAGCATCTCGGCCATCGCCCAGCTGGTGGCCGCCGGCCTTGGCGTAGCCGCGCTGCCCGACTACATGGCGCACACCCTGCCCGGCGTCGAGTCGCTGAGCAATGCCCTGCCCGGCTGCGATACCGAGGTGTGGCTGCTGACCCGCCCGGACTGCCGCGCACTGCGTTCGGTGCAGACCCTGTTCGATGAATTGACCCCGCGCCTGCGCGATGCCCTGGGCCGGCAATAGGCCTGAAAACCCTGATCGCGCGGCAAGCCCGCTCCCACCGAGAACCTGTAGGAGCGGGCTTGCCCCGCGATGCGTCCAAATCCGAAACCACGACAAACAGTTGTGCCAGAGCCCCGGAAGTGGTTATCGTCAGGCTATCCAAGGGCTCGATGTGAAAACAGCGCTTCCCTAAAGGCTGGTGATTTTTTAAACTATCGAGTCCGCTCGCCCATTCGGGCTGAACACCGCATTTGCTACTTGAGGAAGACCATGGCCCGCGTAACCGTTGAAGACTGCCTAGAACACGTGGATAACCGTTTTGAGCTGGTCATGCTCTCTACCAAACGTGCCCGTCAGCTGGCCACCGGCGGCAAAGAGCCGAAAGTGGCGTGGGAAAACGACAAACCTACCGTCGTAGCCCTGCGTGAAATCGCTGAAGGCATCGTCACCCCCGAGTTCATCGCCGCCGAAGAAATCGTCACCGAAGATCCAGTCTTCGCTGCGTTCGAGGACGAGAACAACGAGGCCGTCTAAGCCTATGCCTGGTCGACGTAGTACGGCGCAGGACCCAGCCCCTCGGCAGGAGGTCGTACCTTGCCGAGCATAGACGCCCTCGCCGATCGCCTGTCGACCTACCTCGGCGCCGACCAGGTCAACCTGGTGCGCCGGGCGTACTTCTACGCCGAACAAGCCCACGACGGCCAGCGCCGTCGTAGCGGCGAAGCCTACGTCACGCATCCGCTGGCGGTGGCCAGCATCCTTGCCGACATGCACATGGACCATCAGAGCCTGATGGCCGCCATGCTCCATGACGTGATCGAAGACACCGGCATCGCCAAGGAAGCCCTCAGCTCGCAGTTTGGCGAGACCGTGGCCGAACTGGTCGACGGGGTCAGCAAGCTGACCCAGATGAACTTCGAGACCAAGGCCGAAGCCCAGGCGGAAAACTTCCAGAAAATGGCCATGGCCATGGCCCGGGACATCCGCGTGATCCTGGTCAAGCTGGCCGACCGCCTGCACAACATGCGCACCCTTGAAGTGCTGTCCGGCGAAAAACGCCGGCGCATCGCCAAGGAAACCCTGGAAATCTACGCCCCCATCGCCAACCGCCTGGGGATGCACAGCGTGCGCGTGGAATTCGAGGACCTCGGCTTCAAGGCCATGCACCCGATGCGCTCGTCCCTGATCCACCGCGCGGTGAAGAGCGCCCGCGGCAATCGCAAGGAGATCGTCGCCAAGATCGAAACCTCGCTGGCCAACTGCCTGGCCGTCGACGGCATCGAAGGCGAAGTCAGCGGCCGGCAAAAGCACCTCTATGGCATCTACAAGAAGATGCGCGGCAAGCGCCGGGCCTTCAACGAGATCATGGATGTCTATGCGTTTCGCATCATCGTCGACAAGGTAGACACCTGCTACCGCGTGCTCGGCGCCGTGCACAACCTGTACAAGCCGCTGCCCGGACGCTTCAAGGACTACATCGCGATCCCCAAGGCCAACGGCTACCAGTCGCTGCACACCACCCTGTTCGGCATGCACGGGGTGCCCATCGAGATCCAGATCCGCACTCGCGAAATGGAAGAGATGGCCAACAACGGCATTGCCGCGCACTGGCTGTACAAGTCCAGCGACGACGAGCAGCCCAAGGGCACCCATGCCCGTGCCCGCCAGTGGGTCAAGGGCGTGCTGGAAATGCAGCAACGCGCGGGCAACTCCCTGGAATTCATCGAGAGCGTGAAGATCGACCTGTTCCCGGACGAGGTCTACGTGTTCACGCCCAAGGGCCGGATCATGGAGCTGCCCAAAGGCTCCACGGCGGTCGACTTCGCCTACGCGGTACACACCGACGTCGGCAACAGCTGCATCGCCTGCCGGATCAACCGCCGCCTGGCGCCGCTGTCCGAACCGCTGCAGAGCGGCTCCACCGTCGAGATCGTCAGCGCCCCGGGCGCCCGGCCGAACCCGGCCTGGCTCAACTTCGTGGTCACCGGCAAGGCCCGCACGCACATTCGCCACGCCCTCAAGCTGCAACGCCGCTCCGAGTCCATCAGCCTGGGCGAACGCCTGCTGAACAAGGTGCTCAACGGCTTCGACAGCGCCCTGGACAAGATTCCCCAGGAGCGTATCCAGGCCATGCTCAGCGAGTACCGCCTGGAACTGCTCGAAGACATGCTCGAAGACATCGGCCTGGGCAACCGCATGGCCTATGTGGTCGCCCGCCGCCTGCTGTCCACCGAAGGCGAGCAACTGCCGACTCCGGAAGGTCCGCTGGCGATCCGCGGCACCGAAGGCCTGGTGCTGAGCTACGCCAAGTGCTGCACGCCGATCCCGGGCGACCCGATCGTCGGCCACCTGTCGGCCGGCAAGGGCATGGTCGTGCACCTGGAGAACTGCCGCAACATCAGTGAAATCCGCCACAACCCGGAAAAATGCGTGCAGCTGTCCTGGGCCAAGGATGTCACCGGCGAATTCAACGTCGAACTGCGCGTCGAGCTGGAGCACCAACGCGGCCTGATCGCCCTGCTGGCCAGCAGCGTCAACGCCGCCGACGGCAACATCGAGAAAATCAGCATGGACGAGCGCGATGGTCGCATCAGCGTGGTCCAACTGGTGGTCAGCGTGCACGACCGCGTACACCTGGCCCGCGTGATCAAGAAACTGCGCGCCCTGACCGGGGTGATCCGCATCACCCGCATGCGCACGTAGCCCAATAACAGCAAGGAGTCATCATGACCAAGACCGTCATCACCAGTGACAAGGCCCCAGCCGCCATCGGCACCTACTCCCAGGCGATCAAGGCCGGCAACACGGTGTACATGTCCGGGCAGATCCCCCTGGACCCGAAAACCATGGAACTGGTCGAAGGCTTCGAAGCCCAGACCGTCCAGGTCTTCGAAAACCTCAAGGCGGTTGCCGAGGCTGCTGGTGGTTCGTTCAAGGACATCGTCAAGCTGAACATCTTCCTGACCGACCTGAGCCACTTCGCCAAGGTCAACGAGATCATGGGCAAGTACTTCGAACAGCCGTACCCAGCCCGCGCCGCTATCGGCGTTGCCGCTCTGCCACGCGGCTCGCAAGTCGAAATGGACGCTATCCTGGTCCTCGAGTAATACCCAGGGGGCAGGCCGGACGGCCTGCCCTCCCCGCCCTGCAAGGACCCCCGTCATGCGCCACGCGCTAGCCCTGTCGCTGCTCGCCGCCCTGCTGAGCGGCTGCGCCAGTCACAGCCCGGAAGACCTCAACGGCACCTGGATCAACCAGAATGCCATCGACGCTGCCGTCAAAGGCAACAACCTGCGTCAAGCCCTGCTCAGCAACGGCCCGAACCTCGAATGGAAGGTCAACATCGCTGCCTCCCAGGCCACCTTCAGCAACGGCTTCGAAGCCGGAGACGGCGCCCTCAAGGCCGTGAAGGACGATGAGTGGGAAGTGGATTTCTACGGTAACTACGTGGAAAAACTCAGCCTCGATGGCGACGAGCTGATCCAGGCCGCCAGCGACGCCAACCCGCAGCCAAGCACCTTCGAGCGCGCCGATAAGCCCGCACCGGCGGATGCACCTGTCGGTACCACCTTCGAAACCGCGCTCTACAGCGCCTACCTGGGCGGAGACTGGAAGGTCATCGAAGGCCCGGGCAGCGGCGCCGTGGTGCACTTTCGCGCCAATGGCCAGCTCGACGGCATGCCCGGCCTGGACCGCTACGCGCTGTGTCTGGCTGGCGATTGCGCCGCCATGAGCGGCGAGTTCGACAGCCTCTGGCTTGAGCGCAACAAGCAAGGCAACCCATGGATCTTCAAGCGCGACGGTAAACAGCTGGAAATCTTCCAGGCCGTCAACCAGGCCAAGGGCGACGAGATGCCCGACCTGCATCCCGGCACCCGACGCTGGCTGCTTGAGCGTCAGTAAGACTCAGACGCTGTCGTTACCGGCAAGGATCGCCGCATAGCCTTCCTTGTAGCTCGGGTACTGTGGCGCCCAGCCCAGTGCCCGGGCACGGGCGTTACTGCAACGCTTGCTGCCGGTACGACGCACCCGCTCCTGATCCGACCATTGGGTAACGCCCATGTACTCACGCAGCCAGGCCACCACCTCGGCCAACGGCGCAGGCGCGTCATCCACACCGATGTAGCAATCCTCCAGCGCACGCCCCTGGGCGTCAGCCTTGAGCAAAAAGGCCAGCAAGCCGGCGGCGTCCTCGGCATGAATGCGATTGCCGTACAGTGGCGGCTCTTGCGTCACCCGATAGCCCTGGCGCACCTGGCTGAGCAACCATTCCCGGCCCGGCCCGTAGATACCGGTCAGGCGCACGATACTGGCAGGAATGCCGCTGGCCAGGGCCAGTCGCTCGGCCTCGAGCATGACCGTGCCGGAATAGCCGTGCGGCTCGGTAACCGAGTTCTCGTCGATCCACTCGCCCTGCTGCTGGGCGTAGACGCTGCTGCTGGAGACGAACAGCAAGCGCCTGGGTTTCTGGCCACGCTCGGCCAACCAGCCGAGCACATGCTTGAGGCCCTCGACATAGGCGGCCTGATAGCCCGCCTCGTCATGCTGGCTGGCAGCCACGCTGTACACCAGGTAATCCGGTGCTTCACTCGGCCAGCCGTCCGGGCAGCGCGCATCGAACAGGTCGGCGGCAATCCCGGCAACCCCTGCCGGCAACTGACCAATATTGCGTCGCAGACCACTCACCTGCCAGTTGCAGGCCAGCATTTGCTCGGCCAGGCGGCCACCGACATCGCCACATCCGACAATCAGAACAGAAGGCGCAGACATCCCGATACTCCGCAAATCAAAGGGCCAGCCTATCCAAAAAAATCGATAGGCGGCTAGCTATCGTGAAAAAAAAGAAACTTTATTACTTCTGCTAACAAGAATTACTTGCAATAATGGCCGCCCAAATTTTGTTCTCGGCCCGTCTCGAGGCCTAGAAGGACATCCACTTCTTTCTTCTTCATCAGGTCCGGCCAGCATGACACGTATTCAACCTTCCGCTTCGCCAACCACGCCGCGCGCCTGGCGCGCCATTGCCGCGCTGATGTTCAGCCTGGCAGTGGCCCCGGCAGCCCTGGCTGATGAGCCGACCGCGCAGCCCGCAACGCCAGCCGCCGCCGTAGCGCCTGCTGCCGCTGCCCCCGTCGATCCAGCCGCCGCCCCTGCTGCGGCTCCGGTCGACGGCCAGGCCGTAGGCGCCGCCGAAGAAGTCGAAGCACTGGTTGAAGACACCAGCCTGGGCATGGCTCACGACCTGTCCCCATGGGGCATGTACAAGAACGCCGACGTAGTGGTCAAAGCGGTCATGATCGGCCTGGCCATCGCCTCGATCATCACCTGGACCATCTGGATCGCCAAGGGCTTCGAGCTGATGGGCGCCAAGCGCCGCCTGCGCGGTGAAATCGCCCTGCTGAAGAAATCCGCCACCCTCAAGGAAGCCAGCGAAGGCGCCAACCAGGAAGGCACCCTGGCCCACCTGCTGGTCCACGATGCCATGGATGAAATGCGCCTGTCGGCCAACGCCCGCGAGAAAGAAGGCATCAAGGAACGCGTGAGCTTCCGTCTGGAGCGCCTGGTCGCCGCCAGCGGCCGTAACATGAGCAGCGGCACCGGCGTGCTGGCCACCATCGGTTCCACCGCACCGTTCGTCGGTCTGTTCGGTACTGTTTGGGGCATCATGAACAGCTTCATCGGTATCGCCAAAACCCAGACCACCAACCTCGCCGTGGTTGCCCCAGGTATCGCCGAAGCCCTGCTGGCCACCGCCCTGGGCCTGGTTGCAGCGATCCCGGCCGTGGTCATCTACAACGTCTTCGCCCGCTCCATCGCCGGCTACAAGGCCCAGGTCGCCGACGCGTCGGCCGAAGTCCTGCTGCTGGTCAGCCGCGACCTGGACCACCAGCCAGAGCGCGCCGCTACCCCTCACATGGTGAAAGTGGGGTAAGCCATGGGCCTGCATCTTAACGAGGGTGGCGACGATCTCGCCGAGAACCACGAAATCAACGTCACGCCGTTTATCGACGTGATGTTGGTCCTGCTGATCATCTTCATGGTGGCAGCGCCCCTGGCAACCGTCGACATCAAGGTCGACCTGCCGGCCTCGACCGCCAAGCCGGCGCCAAGGCCGGAGAAACCCGTGTTCCTCAGCGTCAAGGCCGACCAGAACCTCTACGTCGGTGAAGAGCAGGTGCAGCGCGACCAGCTCGGTGCGGTACTCGACGCCAAGACCAAGGGCGACAAGGACACCACGATCTTCTTCCAGGCCGACAAGGGTGTGGATTACGGCGATCTGATGGAGGTCATGAACACACTGCGGGCGGCCGGTTACCTGAAAGTCGGTCTGGTCGGGCTTGAGACGGCAGCCAAGAAATGATCAAGACGCGGCATAAGCTGGCGCGTTACAGCAGTAGTCTGGCGATTGTGCTGGGTATCCATGCCGTTGCCGTGTTGCTGACGCTCAATTGGTCGGTTCCCCAGGCTATCGAATTGCCGCCAGCGGCGATGATGGTGCAGATGGCACCGATGCCTGAACCGGCCCCTCCACCGCCACCGAAGGTGGTGACTCCGCCACAGCCGCCAGCACCGGTCGAAGAGCCGCCGCTGCCGAAACTGGCCGAGGCACCGAAGCCGAAGATCGCCATCGCCAAGCCGGCCAAGCCCAAGGCCAAGCCGCAGCCGCCCAAGCCGGAGAAAAAGCCTGAGCCGCCGCAGCAAAAGCCTGCCGATGAGGAAGTGGTCGATACCCCGCCAAACACTGCCCCTGCGCAGAAGTCGGCGGCACCGGCACCGAGCATCGCCAGCAACAGCAATGCCCTGCCGACCTGGCAGAGCGACCTGCTGCGCCACTTGGCCAAGTACAAGCGCTACCCGGAAAACGCCCGACGCATGCGCATGGAAGGCATCAACCGGCTGCGTTTCGTGGTCGACGCCGAGGGCAAGATTTTGTCCTTCTCCCTGGCCGGAGGCTCTGGCAGCGCGGCACTGGATCGAGCGACCCTGGAGATGATCCGTCGGGCCCAACCGGTTCCACCACCGCCCAAGGAATTGCTCAACAACGGCAGCATCGAGGTCATCGCGCCTTTCGTCTATTCCCTGGACAAGCGTTGATCCATTGTTTCTGTCACAACTGAGCAACTCTGATAACGTGCGTCTATCGATTGCAGCCGCTATGCTGGGGGCGCAACTTCATGGACGCACGTTATGACCCTCACAGAATTGCGCTACATCGTCACTCTCGCCCAGGAACAGCACTTCGGCCACGCCGCCGAACGCTGCCATGTCAGCCAGCCGACCTTGTCGGTGGGCGTGAAAAAGCTCGAGGACGAGCTGGGTGTGCTGATTTTCGAGCGCAGCAAAAGCGCGGTACGCCTGACCCCGGTCGGTGAAGGCATCGTCGCCCAGGCCCAGAAGGTCCTCGAACAGGCCCAGGGCATCCGCGAGCTGGCCCAGGCCGGCAAGAACCAGCTGACCGCTCCGCTGAAAGTCGGTGCCATCTACACGGTCGGCCCGTACCTGTTCCCGCACCTGATTCCGCAACTGCACCGGGTCGCCCCGCAGATGCCGTTGTACATTGAAGAAAACTTCACCCACGTCCTGCGCGACAAGTTGCGCAACGGCGAGCTGGATGCAGTGATCATCGCCCTGCCATTCAACGAGGCCGATGTCCTGACCTTGCCGCTGTACGACGAGCCTTTCTATGTGCTGATGCCCAGCGAGCACCCCTGGACGCAGAAGGACACCATCGACGCCAGCTTGCTCAACGACAAGAGCCTGCTGCTGCTCGGCGAAGGCCATTGCTTCCGAGACCAGGTCCTCGAAGCCTGCCCGACCCTGACCAAGGGCAGCGACGGCGCCAAGCACACCACAGTGGAATCCAGCTCGCTGGAAACCATCCGTCACATGGTCGCCTCCGGCCTTGGCGTATCGATCCTGCCGCTGTCGGCGGTGCATAGCCATCACTATGCCCCCGGCGTCATCGAAGTCCGCCCGCTGAGCCCACCGGCACCGTTCCGTACCGTGGCGATCGCCTGGCGCGCCAGCTTCCCGCGGCCCAAGGCCATCGAGATCCTCGCCGACTCGATCCGCCTGTGCTCGGTCGCCAAGCCACCCGTGAGCCAGTAGGACACCGTCATGCCGGAGTTGTCCCAGGTCTCGGTGACGGCGTTGAAGGGCGTGGGCGAGGCTATGGCCGAGAAGCTCGCCAAGGTCGGCCTGGAGAACCTCCAGGACGTGCTGTTCCACCTGCCCTTGCGTTATCAGGACCGCACCCGTGTGGTCCCGATCGGCGCCCTGCGCCCCGGCCAGGACGCGGTGATCGAAGGCGTGGTCAGCGGCACTGATGTAGTCATGGGCAAGCGCCGCAGCCTGCTGGTGCGCCTGGGCGACGGCACGGGCGTGCTGAGCCTGCGCTTCTACCATTTCAGCAACGCGCAGAAGGAAGGCCTCAAGCGTGGCACCCACCTGCGCTGCTACGGCGAAGCGCGCCCCGGCGCCTCGGGCCTGGAAATCTACCATCCCGAGTACCGCGCGCTGACCGGTGACGAGCCGGCCCCGGTGGAACAGACCCTGACGCCGATCTATCCGACCACCGAAGGCCTGACCCAGCAGCGCCTGCGCCAGTTGTGCCAGCAGAGCCTGGCCATGCTCGGCCCGCGCAGCCTGCCCGACTGGTTGCCCGAGGAACTGGCCCGGGACTACCGACTGGCGCCGCTGGATGACGCCATCCGTTACCTGCACCACCCGCCGGCCGATGCCGACGTGGACGAACTCGCCGAAGGCCAGCACTGGGCCCAGCACCGCCTGGCCTTCGAGGAACTGTTGACCCACCAGCTGTCCCAGCAGCGCCTGCGCGAAAGCCTGCGCGCCCAGCGTGCGCCGGTGCTGCCCAAGGCCAGCCGCCTGCCGCAGCAGTACCTGGCCAACCTGGGCTTCAGCCCCACCGGTGCCCAGCAGCGGGTCGGCAACGAGATCGCCTACGACCTCAGCCAGCCCGAACCGATGCTGCGCCTGGTCCAGGGTGACGTCGGCGCCGGCAAGACCGTGGTCGCCGCCCTGGCCGCCCTGCAGGCCCTGGAGGCCGGCTACCAGGTCGCGCTGATGGCGCCCACCGAGATTCTCGCCGAGCAGCACTACGCCACCTTCAAGCGCTGGCTGGAGCCGCTGGGCATCGAAGTCGCCTGGCTGGCCGGCAAGCTCAAGGGCAAAGCCCGCGCCAGCGCCCTGGAGCAGATCGCCGGCGGCGCGCCCATGGTGGTCGGCACCCATGCCTTGTTCCAGGACGAGGTCAAGTTCAGCAACCTGGCCCTGGCGATCATCGACGAGCAGCACCGCTTCGGCGTGCAGCAGCGCCTGGCGCTGCGCCAGAAGGGCGTGGGCGGACAACTCTGCCCGCATCAGCTGATCATGACCGCCACGCCCATCCCGCGCACCCTGGCGATGAGCGCTTATGCCGACCTGGACACCTCGATCCTCGACGAGCTGCCGCCCGGACGCACACCGGTCAACACCGTGCTGGTGGCCGACAGCCGGCGCTTCGAAGTGGTCGAACGGGTGCGCGCCGCCTGCGCCGAAGGCCGTCAGGCCTACTGGGTCTGCACCCTGATCGAAGAATCCGAAGAACTGACCTGCCAGGCTGCCGAAACCACCTTCGAAGAGCTGGGTAGCGCACTGGGCGAATTGCGCGTCGGCTTGATCCACGGGCGCATGAAACCTGCCGAAAAAGCCGCGGTAATGGCCGAGTTCAAGCAGGGTCACCTGCAGCTGCTGGTGGCAACCACAGTGATCGAGGTCGGTGTCGACGTGCCCAACGCCAGCTTGATGATCATCGAGAACCCCGAGCGCCTGGGCCTGGCCCAGCTGCACCAGCTACGCGGCCGGGTGGGCCGCGGTAGCGCGGTCAGCCATTGTGTGCTGCTGTACCATCCACCACTGTCGCAGATCGGCCGTGAGCGCCTGGGCATCATGCGCGAAACCAATGATGGTTTCATCATTGCCGAGAAGGATCTGGAACTGCGCGGCCCCGGTGAAATGCTCGGCACCCGCCAGACCGGCCTGTTGCAGTTCAAGGTCGCCGACCTGATGCGCGACGCCGACCTGCTGCCCGCCGTGCGCGATGCCGCCCAGGCGTTGCTGGCGCGCTGGCCGGACCACGTCAGCCCGTTGCTCGATCGCTGGTTGCGCCACGGCCAGCAATATGGACAGGTGTGACGCCCGTCCCAGAATGGATCCAGCTTCAGGTGCAAGCTGGTTATACTGTTGCGATTGAATTTCTGGATTCAGACCATGACTGAAGTTGCCCTGGATACCGCAATCCCCCACGCCCCGTCGGTTATCCGGCTGCTGCTGGAAAAACTCGGCATCGGCTGGCGCGAAGTACTGGATCAGCCGCACTTGCTGCCCGAACGCAAGGTCCAGGCCGTGTTGCTCGACGACGCGGTCGGCGCCCTGATGGTGCTGTTTCCACAAAATCAGTTGCTCGACCTCAATCGCCTGACCGAGCTGACCGGCCGCAAGCTGGCCGCCGTGCCCCTGGAGCGCCTCAAGCACATGCTCGACAAGCATGGCCTGAAGATTCTCCCGGGCATTCCGGCGCTGACCAGTTCACCGTGCCTCTACGAAGAGAGCCTGCTGCTGCCGGAAAGACTGCTGGTGCATTCCGGTGAAGCCGGTGTGCTGCTGGAAATCGGCCGCGACGACTTCAAGAAGATGCTCAGCAAGGCCAGCGCCGGCAACTTCGGCGAACGCCTGAGCAGCATCCGGCCGAACCTCGACCGCCCTGCCGACGACCGCGATGAAATCACCCAGGCGGTCCAGGCCTTCACGGCCCGACGCATCCAGCAGCGCCTGGAAAGCACCATCGAGATTCCACCGCTGGCAGAAACCGCGCAAAAGATCATCAAGCTGCGGGTCGACCCCAACGCCACCATCGACGACATCACCGGCGTGGTCGAAACCGACCCGGCCCTGGCCGCCCAGGTGGTCAGCTGGGCGGCATCGCCCTACTACGCCTCACCCGGCAAGATCCGCTCGGTGGAAGATGCCATCGTACGCGTGCTGGGCTTTGACCTGGTGATCAACCTGGCGCTGGGCTTGGCCCTGGGCAAGACCCTGAGCCTGCCCAAGGACCATCCACAGCACACTACGCCCTACTGGCAGCAGTCGATCTACACCGCCGCGGTCATTGAAGGCCTGACCCGCGCCATGCCCCGCGCCGAGCGTCCGGAGGCCGGCCTGACCTACCTCGCCGGCTTGCTGCACAACTTTGGCTACCTGTTGCTGGCGCATGTCTTCCCGCCGCACTTCTCGCTGATCTGCCGGCACCTGGAGGTCAACCCACACTTGTGCCACAGCTATGTCGAGCAACACCTGCTGGGCATCAGCCGCGAGCAGATCGGTGCCTGGCTGATGCGCTTCTGGGACATGCCGGATGAGCTGGCCACCGCCCTGCGCTTCCAGCACGATCCGCAGTACGACGGCGACTATGCGGCCTTCCCGAACCTGGTGTGCCTGGCCGTGCGCCTGCTGCGCGCCCGCGGCATCGGTTCGGGGCCGGACGAGCCGATCCCCGACGAGTTGCTCGAGCGCCTCTGCATCAGCCGTGAAAAGGCCGAAGATGTGGTGAACAAGGTATTGGAGGCCGAAGTGCTGCTGCGCGAGCTGGCTTCGCAGTTCAACCAGCACTGAGCCCGTGGCCTGGCCCTGCGGGTCAGGCCTTCTTCTTCGGCACCAGGTACTTCATCAGGCCCTGGAACCAGATCACCAGCGCCGGGTTGCCCTTGATCTGGATGCTCTTGTCCTGGATGCCCTGCATGAATGCCAGTTGCTTGTTCTTGGCCTGCAAGGTGGCAAATCCAAAGGCCGGATCCTTGAAGGCAATGGCGAAGGCCGGCGCGGCATGGGTGCCGGACTGGCTGCTGATGCGCTTGTCCTTGACGATGAAGTGACGGGCGACCTTGCCATCGAGGGTCTGCAGCTGGAACACCAGGTCCTTGTCGGCCAGTTGCTGCTGGAAAGCCGGGTTCTTGCGGCTGGCCTTGGCCATCAGCAGGCCCATGGCCCAAAGGAGAAAGCGAAACTTCATGTGCACGCCTCGGCTAAAAAGTGACTGGCGAAGCAGTTTATAGTCTCGCTACGAAAACACCATAGCTGCCGGGTCAGAAGTCATATACCGAAATAAAAAACGGGCACCTGATCGGGTGCCCGTTTTTCAATGTAATCGTACAGGGCAGCGCATCAAGGATTGACGCTGTCCTTCAGGGATTTGCCTGGTTTGAACGCTACGGTGTTGCTGGCCTTGATCTTGACCGGCTCGCCGGTTTGCGGGTTCTTGCCGGTGCGGGCACCGCGATGACGCTGCAGGAAAGTACCGAAGCCGACCAGCGTAACGCTGTCCTTGCGATGCAGGGCGCCAGTGATTTCTTCGAGCACGGCGTTGAGTACGCGGTTGGCTTGCTCTTTGGTGAGGTCAGCCTTTTCAGCGATGGCGGCGGCGAGTTCTGGTTTACGCATAGTGAAGCCCCTTTGACGGATTTTTTGTTGTTATGCCGTGCTGCCCTTCAAGAGCAGCGCCCAAGGCACCGCAGGCTCTAAACTGCGGCAGACGGGAGTGAGAATGGCATGCCGACAGGGGCCGCGCCAGTGTCCGGGCGGCCATTGTTGGGGCAATAACAGGGCAAACCCGACAGAACGCCAGCTATTTACGCCATGAGCGCCGGAAGTTGCCGATTTAGAGCCAGCTTCTCCATCACCGCCGTGCCGGTGAGCGCATAGCCCAGCAGATTACCCTCGGTGTCATGGCAGAGCACCTTGAGGTCAAGGCCCTGGCCTTCGACCTGCCAGTTGCCTTCACGGCCATGGGGCGGCGGCGAAACCACCAGCGGGCAGGCCGGCGTCTTGACCGTCACCGGCATGGGGCCATAGGCAACCGCTGTCGGGTTGCCGGCCAGGGTCTGGGCCAGGGCACGTGCGCAACTCATCAATGGCATGACGTACAGCAGGTTGAGCCCGTCGACTTCGGCGCAGTCGCCCAGGGCGTAGATATTGGCGTGGGAGGTGCGCAACTGGCGGTCGACCACCACACCGCGATTGACCTGCAAGCCGGCAGCCGCCGCCAGGTCGATACGCGGTCGCAGGCCGACGGCGGAAACCACCAGGTCGCAGGCAATCACCGCACCATCGGACAAGTGCGCTTCCAGCCCCCCGGCAATGCGCTGCAGGCGCGTCAGCACCGGCCCGAGGTGGAAACGTACGCCCAGCCCCTCCAGGCCCGCCTGGACGGCCGCAGCGGCAGCCGGATGCAGCAGCGTTGGCATGACCTGCTCGCACGGCGCCACCAGTTCGACCTGGAACCCGCCCAGGCTCATGTCATTGGCGAACTCACAGCCGATCAGGCCAGCGCCGAGGATCAGCACCCGCTGCTTGCCGGCAGCGGCGGCACGGAAACGGGCATAGTCCTCCAGGTCGTTGATCGGGAAGATCGCCTCGCCAGCATCGCCCTCCACTGGCACCTGCACGGTCTGCGCGCCCCAGGCCAGGATCAGGTCGCGATAGGCCACCTGCTCCTCACCGATCCACAGGCGCTTGTGGCCCGGGTCGATGCCGCTGATGCGGGTGTGGGTACGCACTTCGGCCTTGAGCTGTTCGGCCATGGCCCCCGGTTCGGCCATGCTCAGGCCGTCGGCGTCCTTGTTCTTGGCAAAGCCGGTGGACAGCATCGGCTTGGAATAGGAGCGGCCGTCGTCAGCGGTAATCAGCAGCAGCGGAGTGTCGCCATCGAGCTTGCGAAACTCGCGGGCCAGGTTGTAGCCCGCCAACCCTGTACCGACAATTACCACTGGAGCCGTCATGCCGTGCTTTCCTTGAACATTGATTAAATAGCGATCAGCCGATGGCGATCATTTCGAAATCCGATTTGCCGACGCCGCAGTCGGGGCACAGCCAGTCTTCCGGCACGTCTTCCCAGCGGGTGCCCGGGGCGATGCCGTCGTCCGGCCAGCCCTCGGCCTCGTCATAGATCAGGCCGCAGACAATACACTGCCACTTCTTCATCACACACTTCCTCAACGAACACAGGCTTTGGAGTGGCCGCTCTCGGGAACGTTACAGTGGCGACCATCAACGAGGGGGCTTTGTACTGGAGCCAGGTGCCAGCATGCAAGCCGGATTGGCCATTCATGCTAAGCTCGCGGTCTCTTTGGCCTGTTAATCCATACCATCGTGCCGTACGAAACATCGCAAGCGCCCGCTGCAGAATGGTTGCAGTACTCGCAGGTAGCGGACAGCTCGACACCTGCCCTGCTGGACTGGTTGTTCGATGAAGGTTCCCTGACCCGACGCCTGACTCGATTATCCGCCGATCACTTTTCCGTGACACCCCTTTACGAAGGCTGGCAGCCGCTGCGCGACGACGAATGCCAGGCCCTGGACCTGCCGCCCGGCAGCGAAGGCTGGGTCCGCGAGGTGTACCTGCGCGGTCACGGCCAGGCCTGGGTCTTCGCCCGCAGCGTGGCCGCGCGCAGCGCCCTGGAAAGCGGCGGGCTGGACATGGAAGCGCTGGGCAGCCGCTCCCTGGGCGAGTTGCTGTTCTGCGACCAGGCCTTTACCCGTCGTGCCATCGAGGTTTGCCATTACCCCAGGGCCTGGCTGCCGCCTGCCGATGCCAGCGACACGCTGTGGGGACGCCGCTCACGCTTCGACCGGGCCGGGCTGAGCGTGCTGGTTGCCGAAGTCTTCCTGCCGTCGTTGTGGCAGGCCGCCGACCTTGCCGGGGAGAACCGCTGATGTACCTGCAGATGCTCAAGTCGCTCAATCGCCTGCATCCACGGGCCTGGGACTTCATCCAGCTGAGCCGCATGGACCGCCCGATCGGCATCTACCTGCTGCTGTGGCCGACCCTTTCGGCGGTGTGGATCGCCGCCAAAGGTGCGCCGACCCTGGCCAACGTGGTGATTTTCACCCTCGGCGTGGTGCTGATGCGTGCGGCCGGCTGCGCCATCAATGATTTTGCCGACCGCAAGGTCGACGGCCACGTCAAACGCACCGCCGACCGTCCGCTGGCGGCCGGCCGGATCAAGGCCCGCGAAGCCCTGGTGCTGTTTGCCCTGCTGGTCGGCGTGAGTTTCCTGCTGGTGCTGTGCACCAACGCCTCGACCGTGTGGCTATCGTTCGGCGCAGTGGCGCTGGCGGCCTGTTATCCGTTCATGAAGCGCTACACCTACTACCCGCAGGTGGTGCTGGGGGCGGCCTATTCCTGGGGTATTCCCATGGCCTTCACCGCCGCCACCGGCGAGCTGCCGGCGATTGCCTGGCTGCTGTACATCGCCAACCTGATGTGGACGGTGGGTTATGACACCTACTACGCCATGGTCGACCGCGACGATGACCTGAAGATCGGGGTCAAGTCCACGGCCATCCTGTTTGGCGAGGCCGACCGGATCATCATCCTGACCCTGCAGGTGCTGTCGCTGGGCTGCCTGCTGTTGGCCGGCAACCGCTTCGAACTGGGGGGCTGGTTCCACCTGGGGTTGTTCGCTGCCCTGGTGTGCTTTGCCTGGGAGTTCTGGTCGACCCGCAAGCTGGACCGCGAGTCGTGCTTCAAGGCCTTCCTGCACAACCACTGGGCGGGGTTGCTGATCTTTATCAGCATCGTGCTGGATTACAGCCTGTAAAGCCTATCGCGGGGCAAGCCCGCTCCTACGGTTGGAGCGGGCTTGCCCCGCGATGAAATCACTACGGCTTGGCGACGTGCCAGACATCCTTCATACCGTCACCGGTCATGTCACCGGCCTTTTTGTCCTTGACGAAGGTATACAGCGGCTTGCCGTCGTAGGCCCATTGCATGGAACCATCGTCACGCTTGATCTGTGTCCACTTGCCCTCCGCCTTCTCGCCCGCCTTGGCCATCAGCGGCGGCCAGTTCTTGGCGCATTCACCGTTGCACATAGACTTACCGCCTGCATCCTTGTCAAAGGTGTACAACGTCATGCCGGCATGGTCGACCATCATGCCGTCTTTCATCATGGCATGATCGGCCGAAGCGATCCCCGGCAAGGCCAGTGCCACTGCGGAGAAGAGCGCCATCCAGTTCAGCGTATGTCGTGTCATTGGATCCACCGTGTTTCTCGAGAGAGGGAATTTAAGCCTAGCTCAGTAACCGAATGTTGCTGCAACGGCCCCATACCTGTCACACGACTGCAATAATTCCGTTATCTAATGCGGGCCACGACACCTGAATGGGAAGAGGTTTGAACATGGTTGGCAGAAACATTCTGATCGTCGACGACGAAGCGCCGATCCGCGAGATGATCGCCGTTGCATTGGAAATGGCCGGCTATGACTGCCTGGAAGCCGAGAATTCCCAGCAGGCCCATGCCATCATCGTCGACCGCAAGCCGGACCTGATCCTGCTCGACTGGATGCTGCCCGGCACCTCCGGCATCGAGCTGGCCCGGCGCCTGAAGCGCGACGAGCTGACCGGCGATATCCCGATCATCATGCTCACCGCCAAGGGTGAGGAAGACAACAAGATCCAGGGCCTTGAAGTCGGTGCCGATGACTACATCACCAAGCCGTTCTCGCCGCGCGAGCTGGTGGCTCGCCTGAAGGCCGTACTGCGCCGCGCAGGCCCCAGCGACGGCGAAGCACCGATCGAAGTCGGCGGCCTGCTGCTCGATCCGATCAGCCACCGCGTGACCATCGATGGCAAGCCTGCCGAGATGGGCCCGACCGAATACCGCCTGCTGCAGTTCTTCATGACCCACCAGGAACGCGCCTACACCCGCGGCCAGTTGCTCGATCAGGTCTGGGGCGGCAACGTGTATGTCGAGGAGCGCACCGTGGACGTGCACATCCGCCGCCTGCGCAAGGCACTGGGTGACGCCTACGAGAATCTGGTACAAACCGTCCGTGGCACCGGTTATCGCTTCTCCACCAAGAGCTGAACCGATCTTCACGTATTGCAAAGGACGCGTCGTTAATTGAACCAGAACTGGCATGGCACCCTGATTCGCCACATGCTGTTGCTGATCACTGGCTGCCTGCTGGTTGGCCTGATCAGCGGCTACTACGGCTGGAGCCTGGCCCTGGGCCTGGCGCTCTACCTGGGCTGGACCCTGAAACAACTGCTGCGCCTGCATGAATGGCTGCGCCTGCACAAACCCGACGAGGCACCACCCGATGGCTACGGCCTGTGGGGCGAGGTGTTCGACAGCATCTACCACCTGCAACGCCGCGACCAGCGGGTGCGCGGCCGCCTGCAGGCGGTGATCGACCGGGTGCAGGAGTCCACCGCTGCCCTCAAGGACGCGGTGATCATGCTCGACAGCGACGGCAACCTTGAGTGGTGGAACCGCGCCGCCGAAACCCTGCTCGGCCTGAAAACCCCGCAGGACAGCGGCCAACCGGTGACCAACCTGGTCCGCCACCCGCGCTTCAAGGAGTACTTCGAGCAGGAGAACTACCTCGAACCGCTGGAAATCCCTTCACCGATCAACGACCGCCTGCGCGTGCAACTGCACATCACCCGCTACGGCAACAACGAACACCTGATGCTGGTACGCGATGTTACGCGCATCCACCAGCTCGAACAGATGCGCAAGGACTTCGTCGCCAACGTCTCCCATGAGCTGCGCACGCCGTTGACGGTGATTGCCGGCTACCTGGAGACCCTGCTCGACAATGTCGAGGACGTGAACCCGCGCTGGGTCCGCGCCCTGCAGCAGATGCAGCAGCAAGGCGGGCGCATGCAGACCCTGCTCAACGACCTGTTGCTGCTGGCCAAGCTGGAAGCCACCGACTACCCCTCGGACAACCAGCCGGTGGCCATCGACGCCCTGCTGCAATCGATCAAGAGCGATGCCCAGGCCCTGTCCGGCCAGCGCAACCAGAAGATCAGCCTGGAAGCCGCCCCCGGCATTCGCCTCAAGGGCAGCGAGGCGGAGCTGCGCAGCGCGTTTTCCAACCTGGTGTTCAACGCGGTCAAGTACACCCAGGACGAAGGGCAGATCCGCATTCGCTGGTGGGCCGACGAACAGGGCGCGCACCTGAGTGTGCAGGACTCCGGGATCGGCATCGATGCCAAGCACCTGCCGCGCCTGACCGAACGCTTCTACCGGGTCGACTCCAGCCGCGCCTCCAACACCGGCGGCACGGGCCTGGGCCTGGCGATCGTCAAGCACGTGCTGTTGCGCCATCGCGGCCGCCTGGAGATCAGCAGCGTGCCGGGCCATGGCAGCACCTTTACCTGCCATTTCACCCCCGCCCAGATCGCCCAGCGCCAGGCCTCCTGACGCCACGCCCCTAGGCAACCGGACACTCAGCCGCTACATTGGCGGACTTGTGCCAGCGAATGCTGGCACCGCCTTTCTTATTTTTTCAGATGACGGACCCCGTAAAACCCCATCATGGACCCTTCCCCTGGTTTTAGCCTCGCTTCACTGTTCGCCGATTTCGGCATGATCATTTTTGCTTTGCTGCTGGTTCTGCTTAACGGCTTTTTCGTTGCCGCCGAGTTCGCCATGGTCAAGTTGCGCTCGACCCGGGTCGAGTCGATTGCCGAGCAGCATGGCTGGCGCGGGCAGATCCTGCGCACCGTACACAATCAGCTCGATGCCTACCTGTCCGCCTGCCAGCTGGGTATCACCCTCGCCTCCCTGGGCCTGGGCTGGGTCGGTGAGCCGGCCTTCGCGCACTTGCTCGAACCTGTGCTGGCCGCCGTCGGCGTAGAGTCGCCGGAAGTCATCAAGGCCATTTCGTTCTTCAGCGCCTTCTTCGTGATTTCCTACCTGCACATCGTGGTCGGCGAGCTGGCGCCCAAGTCCTGGGCCATCCGCAAACCCGAGCTGCTGTCGCTGTGGACCGCGGTCCCGCTGTACCTGTTTTACTGGCTGATGTACCCGGCCATCTACCTGCTCAACGCCAGCGCCAATGCCATCCTGCGCATTGCCGGCCAGGGTGAGCCCGGGCCCCATCACGAGCACCATTACAGCCGCGAAGAACTGAAGCTGATCCTGCACTCCAGCCGTGGCCAGGACCCCAGCGACCAGGGCATGCGCGTACTGGCATCGGCGGTGGAAATGGGCGAACTGGAGGTGGTCGACTGGGCCAACTCCCGCGAGGACATGGTCTGCCTGGATGCCAACGCGCCGCTCAAGGAAATCCTGGCGATGTTCCGCCGCCACAAGTTCAGCCGCTACCCGGTGTTCGATGCCGAACGTAACGAGTTCATCGGCCTGTTGCACATCAAGGACCTGTTGCTGGAACTGGCCGACCTGGACCATATCCCCGAGTCCTTCAACCTGGCCGAACTGACCCGGCCGCTGGAGCGGGTATCCCGGCACATGCCGCTGGCCCACCTGCTGGAGCAGTTCCGCAAGGGCAGCGCGCACTTCGCCCTGGTCGAAGAAGCCGACGGCAAGGTGATCGGCTACCTGACCATGGAAGACGTGCTGGAGGTGCTGGTCGGCGACATCCAGGACGAACACCGCAAGGCCGAGCGCGGCATCCTCGCCTATCAGCCAGGCAAGCTGCTGGTACGTGGCGACACGCCGCTGTTCAAGGTCGAACGCCTGCTGGGCGTGGACCTGGACCATATCGAAGCGGAAACCCTCGCCGGCCTGGTCTACGAGACCCTCAAGCGCGTGCCGGAAGAGGAAGAAGTGCTGGAGGTCGAAGGCCTGCGCATCATCATCAAGAAGATGAAAGGCCCGAAAATCGTCCTGGCCAAGGTGCTCAAGCTCGATTGAGCCTTCTTGGGGGTGGGCGGTGTATTTATCGCGGGGCCACCCCCCACCAACCCCGGTAGGATCCGGCCTGCCCCCCCAATGGGCCCCCTCAAGCCCCCCGCCCCAAAAACATCAGCCCCGGACCCCCGGCAAAAAAGCCCCACACGT
>NZ_JALRNF010000050.1 GCF_030272895.1 Pseudomonas sp. BGr12
CGTGCGCAGCACCTTCGGCGTAGCCGAAGAACGCGAGCCGTAGACTTGCGTAGCAAGTCGTAGGCCGCGTGGCCCCGGAGGGCGCCGTAGCGAGGGGACCCGGAGCGCAGCGGAGGGCCGGATGCAGGAGCAGGCGGTTTTGCCTACTTTTCCCAAGAGAAAAGTAGGCCGCCGTAAAGGCGGAAGGGGCCGGCAGCGTCGCCACATTGAATGGATAAGCTCACAACCTCACAACCTCACAACCTCACAACCTCAAAACCCAAACCCAAGCTCAAGCCCAAGCCCAAGCCCAAGCCCAAGGATCAAATCCCCCGGAATTCCATGTAGAACCTTTTTTGCCTTTAAAAACCGAGCCTTACGCGATCCCAAGGAAGCACTGGCAAGTTTTCGCACCGCATTGTAAATAAAACGTTACAAATAGCCCCCGGATGTCCGGTGCCTTCCGTAGTTCGCTCCATCTGTAAACAAAACTTTCCGCAGCGCCCGGGCCTGGGCCGTTTCCGTAGACGTCAAGCGCTTGCCCGCAGGCCGCTGGAACGGTGAGATGTGCGTCATTGCCGTGTGCAAAGCCAGGGCCGGAGAGCCGGGCATTCAATAAGAACAAATGGAGGCGCCATGTACGCCGATTACCCCCCCAGGCTAGATCCCTTCCCCAGGACCGGTGCGTTTTGTCGTCAGACAGTCACGCAACGTGTTGACCCCTGCGCGTCTTCAGGGGTATACAATGCGCCGCGTTTTACCTGTGACCCCAATGCGTACCGCGCACTCTTGCTGACACCCGGCTGATTCGACCACGGCTACTGCCCTGGACGGGCAGCGGTCGGCCAAGACCCTCAAGGTAACCACCTTGTTAATTCCGCTGCGCCACGAGCGCGGTGGGTCCGATTCCGTCACAGATAAAAACAAGCAGGTGACTTCGTTCATGAGTGGACAAAACACACATTCAGGCGAGCTGAAACGCGGCCTGAAAAATCGCCACATCCAGTTGATCGCCTTGGGCGGTGCAATTGGTACCGGGCTGTTCCTGGGATCGGCCGGCGTCATGAAATCGGCAGGCCCGTCGATGATCCTCGGCTATGCGATCTGTGGCTTCATCGCCTTCATGATCATGCGCCAGCTCGGCGAGATGATCGTCGAAGAGCCGGTGGCCGGTTCCTTCAGTCACTTTGCCCACAAATACTGGGGCGGTTTCGCCGGCTTCCTGTCGGGCTGGAACTGCTGGGTGCTGTACATCCTGGTCGGCATGTCGGAGCTGACCGCGGTCGGTAAATACATCCACTACTGGTGGCCGGAGATCCCGACCTGGGCTTCGGCAGCGGCCTTCTTCATCCTGATCAACGCAATCAACCTGGCCAACGTCAAGGTATTCGGCGAGGCCGAGTTCTGGTTCGCGATCATCAAGGTCCTGGCCATCGTCGGCATGATCGCCCTGGGCAGCTACCTGCTGGTCAGCGGCAACGGCGGCCCGCAGGCGTCGGTGAGCAACCTGTGGGAACACGGCGGCTTCTTCCCCAACGGCGTGAGCGGCCTGGTCATGGCCCTGGCGATCATCATGTTCTCCTTCGGCGGCCTGGAAATGCTCGGTTTCACCGCAGCCGAGGCCGACAAACCGAAAACCGTGATCCCCAAGGCGATCAACCAGGTCATCTACCGTATCCTGATTTTCTACATCGGCGCCCTGGTGGTGCTGCTGTCGCTGACCCCGTGGGACAGCCTGGTGACCAGCCTGGACGCCTCCGGCGGCACCTACGGCGCCAGCCCGTTCGTCCAGGTGTTCTCGCTGCTGGGTAGCGACGTGGCTGCGCACATCCTCAACTTCGTGGTCCTGACCGCGGCGCTCTCGGTGTACAACAGCGGCACCTACTGCAACGCCCGCATGCTCTACGGCATGGCCGAACAAGGCGATGCCCCGGCGGGCCTGGCGAAGATCGACAAGCGCGGCGTGCCGGTGCGTTCGATCCTGGCTTCGGCTGCCGTGACCCTGGTGGCTGTGCTGCTCAACTACTTCGTTCCGCAGCACGCCCTGGAGCTGCTGATGTCGCTGGTGGTGGCTGCCCTGGTGATCAACTGGGCGATGATCAGCTACTCGCACCTCAAGTTCCGCCAGCACATGAACAAGACCGGCCAGAAGCCGCTGTTCAAGGCGCTGTGGTACCCCTACGGCAACTACATCTGCCTGGCCTTCGTGGTGCTGATCCTGGGCATCATGCTGCAGATCCCGGGTATCCAGGTCTCGGTCTATGCCATCCCGGTCTGGCTGGTGGTGATGGCCGTGTGCTACAGCCTCAAGACCAACCGCAGCAAGGCGACTGCAGCCAATCCTGCGGCTTCGCTCAAGCGCTGAGCGCAACGGTTGTAAAAAAACGCCCCGGTCCCCGGGGCGTTTTCATTTACAGGTAGATGATCTCCAGGGTGCCCGAGCCATCGAGCGGGATGTCCTGGCGGTTATCCAGCTCATTGGTCGGGGCGATCACCGGCATGATGTCGAGCGTCGCGTTCAGGTTGCGGATCGCCACCGGCCCCTTGGTGGTCATGGCTTCATCACTGAAGCCGAGCACGGTGGTGTCGGCGATGCTCCTGGGCGCGCTGCCCGAATCGCTCCAGCCGATGCCACCGGCGGTGGACTGGGTGAGGAACACCCTCGGTAGCTGGTCGGCGGTGATGTGCTGTGGATCGAACTGCACTTCATACAAGCCGATCCGGTTGTCACTGGCATCGTACCCGAGGCCATAGAAGATCAGCGAGTTGACCAGCGAGCTGCCGTCGCGGTTGTCGTGCATGCGCAAGGCATAGCGCGCCGGGCTGTCGCACTGGATCGACAGGCTCAGCTGGCGGGTGGGCAGGCGGGTGCGCCGGTCGCTGTTCAGGCTTTGGCTGGTGATCCTGCCGTAGTCCACTATGCCGCCCTGGGACAGGGTCGGGGTGCAGGCTGCCGGCTGGATCTGCCAGTGCAGGGCCAGTTCTGCCGTGCTGGCCAGCTGTGGCGCATGGAACTCGCCGGTAGCGCGTTGCTGCTTCGCCTCGCGTACCTCGAAGGCCTTGGCGGCGAGCTCGCCTTCCACCGCCAGGGTCAGGGACAGGCTGCGCCCCTGCACGGGCTTGCCGGCCTTGAGGGGAACGATGCCGGCGTGTGGTTGCCAGTCCAGGGTTGCCATGGCGGGGCCGGGTGTCGCCCCCGGGTGGTCGAGGCGGGCCAGCTCGACCCGTTCACCGTCGACCAGGGCCTGGCTGGCCTGCAACCGATAGTGGCCCGATGCGGCAAGCTCGAAGCGTTGATTATCCAGGGCCGAGGCGGCAAAGAAGAGGCTCAGGTCTTCGCTGCTGGCGCAGTTGAGGGTCAGCTGCGCGGTTTTTCTGGCCAGCGGCAGGCCGGGGCTGCCAGGTTCCAGGCGACTGCGATCAACAATGCCGTAGTCGATGGGGGCGGGGCCCAGCTGCAGTTGGCAATCGGCAGCCATGGCCGTCAAGGGTGAGGCGAGTAACGCGAGCAGGGAGATGTGTAGGGTTTTCATGGTTTGGCCCAGCCTCGCCGAGGCGCTGAATAGCGGGATGGCTCAGCTGCAGGTGTGCTGGGCCTGGGTGTAGAAACGGTCGGTGCCGGTCTCGGTCTCGGGCTCCAGGGTGACCCGGCATTCCCTGGCCTGGTGGTCACTGACGATCAGGTGGCCGATGTCGGCGCTGTTGTCGATGAACACCAGCCCGCCCGGCTGTACCAGGTTGATGAAGCGGCCACGGTCATCGAACACCGAAGCGCCGCTGGCCAAGGGTTGGCCGCTGCCGTCGAGCAGGGTCAAGAGTAACCGGCGGGTGCTCCAGGCCCGGAAGCTCAGGCGTGGCACCGCACCCCGGTGGGCGCGTAGCGTGGCTGCGCCCTCATCGACATTGATGTTGATCGGCAGGCTTTGCGGGTCGATCTGTACCGGGCTGCGGCTGTAGGCGGCCAGCGCCGGTATGACCGCGTTGCCGGCATGGTCGGTCCACACCGGGCCGCTCGGTGTACTGGCCTTGACTCCCGGGGTATCGGTCACCGAGAGGATGGCGAAGGTGTCGCGGATCGGGTAGGGCGTCGGTGTGATCCCCGTGGCGTGCGCGGCAATGCCACCGCGCAGGCCGAGGTTGTAGTTGCTGTTGTCGCCATCGCCGCTGTAGTTGAGGTCCACCTGGGTGTAGCGCGGCAAGGCCGACAGGCCGGCGCTGGCCAGGGTGGCGGCGTCTCCCGAGCGCTGTTCGGCGCCCAGGCGATAGCCAAGGCTGTCGCTGACCTGCTCGGTGTAGGCCAGGGTACTGGTGGTGCCTGAGTCGTTATGGCGCACGCTGCTGCGCAAGCGGCGTTTGCCGCCCAGGGGGATGCTGGCGCTGAGGTACAGGGCGTCGTCATTGTAGCCATTGTTGTCGCCGATGGACTTTTCTACGCTGGCGGACAGCGTCAGGCCGCCATAACTGTTGCCCCAGGACAGGAACAGGCGCTGGTTGCTGTCGTGCACGTAGTAACGGGTTTGCGTGTAACCGAGGTTGAAACTGCCCAACTCGGCGCCGGCCCAGCGCAGGCTGGTGCTGAGCTGGTCCCGGTAGCTGGCGTCGAGCTGCTCGTCTTCGTCCTGAATGCTGTCGAGCAGTTCGCGGTAGTCGCGGCTACGATGATTGCCGGCCACCAGGCTCGACCATCGATCGTCCATTTGCCAACTGAGTTGTCCACCCAGTTGCGCGCCGCTGTTACCCAGTGTGCTTGCCTGCGAGCCAATGGCTGCAATCTCACCGCTGAGCTGCGGGGTCAGGGCTGTGCCCAGGCTGGCGCCCAGGCCACCGTAGTGCTGGGCCAGGATCAGGCCAGCGCTCAGGCTGGAGCGCTGGCCCAGGGTTCCCGTGTAGCCCAGGCTCGCCACGGCCGGGTCGTCGGTGTCATGGCCATGGCTGCGCACCACCCCGGCGCCGACGCTGTAACCTGATTGTGGGCGAACGCTGGCGGTCAGGTTGGCCGGCACGCGAAAGCGCCGCTGCTCGCCGTTGGTCTCGGTCACCGTGACTTCCAGGTCCGAGCGCGAGGTGATGCGCGGGATGTTGTTGAGGGTGAAGGGCCCGGGTTGGACCACGGTGCTGTACAGCAGCGCACCGTTCTGGTGGACCTCGACCCGGGCCTGGCTGCTGGCGATGCCTTGCACGCTGGCGTTGTCCAGCTGAGCGAGCAGGCCGTACTCCGGGGTGAGTTGTGCGCCGATGATCTGCGCGCCGTTGAGCACCGGGTTGACCAGGCTGATCTCGCCGGCCTGGAACAGGCTGCGGTGCTCGGCGAAGCTGCGTTGCGCATAGGTGTCGAGCATTTCGCTGTGCCCCCGGCCATCGAAACGGCTGTGTACCTGGCGGCTGCGCAGGATCCAGTTGTCAATGTTCAGGCCCAGTTCGGTGTTGGCCGCTGCGTACCGGCTGGTCTGGCCGTCGAAACGGTTGTATGCGTCGAACAGGTCATAGTTCAACAGCCCGGCAACGCCGCCCTGGCTGTAGGCCGGCGTGCTCTGGTGCTGCGCCAGCAGTGCCTGGTCGGGGACCAGGAGCACGACGCGGTGCTGCCCCGGATGCAGTTCGACCTGGGCGTGGGGAAAGGCCTCGCTCAGTTGCAGGCAGTCGGGCGCTTCGGGCTCCTCCTGGTCGTCCAGGGTGACTGGCCACTGGGCCGGGTGCTGGATCCCGGCAAAGGCCAGCAATGCAGCGTCGAAACACAGGCTGCCGTTCGGGCTGAAGCGTGCCCGGGTGGTGCCCTTGTCACGGCCGTTGACGGTCAGCGTGATCTGCTGCTGACCGGGCGCAAAGCGCGACTGCCGGCTGAACAGGGCCGCCAGCTTGGGATCGATGCCGCGCTGGCGCAGCACTTGCTGGTCGAACACGCTGTGATCGCTTGCCTGTGCCGGCTTGACGGTATCGAGACCCAGCAGGCCAAGGCACAGGCCGAGGATCAATGGTTCACGTGGGCAGGTTCGGCCCAAGGCATCCGCAAGGCTGCTCACTGGATACTGGCCTCGAATGGGTCGACCGCAAAGCCATAGACCGTGGCGGGTTGAAAGCGCACGGTGTTGGCCGCGGCGGCGGCATCAGGCAAGTCGAGGGTGATGGTTTCGTGGGCCAGGACGTAATTGCGACCCAGGTCCAGTGGGTGCTGGCCGGGCAGCAATTGCAGCTCCTGCGCCAGGCGCACGACATAGGGGGTGTTGTTCTCCACGCGCAGTTGCTTGCCTTGCACGCGCCACTGCAAGCCTTTCCAGGGCTCGCTGTTGCGCGTCAGGCCCTTGGGGTGGAGGATCACCGGCAAGTTCTGGCGCACGCCAAAGTTGACCCGCATGCCAGTGCCGGGTCTGGTCTCACGAATGCCCTCGAAAATCACCCGGCGCAGACGCTGGCTCCGTAGTGGTTCCTTGCCGACGTAGTGGAAAATCACCTGCTGCTCCTTGCCGGCTTCCACCCGCGCTACCGTGGGCTGCACCACCAGCAGGTTGTCGTCGTCTTCGGCAAGGTTTTCGATGAACACCGCCAGCAGGGCGGCATGCGGGTCGGTGTTGGTCACCACGAAGTCGCTGCCGTTGGCGCGGGCTTCCTCGACGATGACCACTGAAGTTCTGGGCACCATACCGTCGGCGTGTGCCTGGGGCAGGGGTAAGGTGCAGGCGATAATTACAGGCAGCAGGGGGCCTGCAAGGAATTTGCACGCGTTGATCATGGTTGTTGTTCGGTATCAGGCGTTGGTGCCGGCTTCCACCGTGCGGTTTGCATCGAGCAGTTCGGGACAGGGCGCAAGCCGGGTGTCAGGGAGGGGGATGAGCCTTTCGGGTTCATGCCCCCGGCTGATGGTGTCGATCAGAGGTAGACGATTTCGATCGTCGCGCTGCCGTCGAGCTCGGCGTTGTCGTTGAGCGTCAGGTAGTTGTGGACATAGCCCAGGACGTTCATGGTGGCCGTCACGTTGGTGACCGCTGTCGGTAGCCGGCCATCCACATTGGCGAACGAGGCGCGGAAGTCTGGCACCTTGCCGGTATCCTGGAGATTGATCGGGGAAGACGGGGTCCAGCTGGCACCGCCGTCCTGCGACAGCAGGTTGTAGCCATTACCGCCGTCGACGACGGTCTCGCTGTTGCGCCATTGCATGATGTAGTAACCGATCGCCCGATCGTCGTACATGCCCAACCCGAACTGCCATGGGTATTCGTTGGAGCTGTCGCGGCGATTGTCGGTGGCGATCACGGCAATGGTGGCAGGCGCACTGCAGTCGATGGCGAAGTTCAGGCTCTTTGCCGGCAGCCTGTAGGTGGTCACGCCTGCCTCAAGTTCGCTCAGCGACAGCACGCCATAGTCGACCAGCCCACCGTTGCTCAGTGTCGGCGTGCAGGCAACCGGCGTAATGGTGCCGGTGATCGTCAGGTCAGTAGTGGCTGCCACGGCATTGGCGTTGGCCAGGCCCAGAAGCACGACAAGGGACAGTACAGGCTTTTTCACAGCAATATCCTTATGAGTGGTGTTGTTGTTGGCTCGGGCGTCCCGTTTTGCGAGCGCAGTCGGCCGTCCCTGGCCGGGCAGAGTGGGGGCGACGGGAAGCTGTTGTGTCGATGCTGGCGTCAGAGGTACTGCAACTCGATGGTCATGTGGCCATCGAGCAAGGCTGCGTCCAGATGCGGTATGTCGTTACGCAGCCAGCCAGACACTTGTAGCCTGAGCGTCAGCAGCGTCGCCGGCGACGGGCTGTTCTGGCCAACGCCGCGTCGGGTAAAGCTCAGGCGTGCATCCGGCTTGTCGCCCAGGTGCTCGAAACTGCCACCCGACACGGGCGTCCAGGTGTTGCCTTGGTCTTCGGAGTACAAGGTGTCGGCGGGCAGACTGTCCAGGCGAGCATCATTGTTGGTCCATATCGCGCTGTAGTATCCGATGGCTTGCCCGCTGCTGGTGGTGCCCAGGCCGAACGCATTGGGCAGCGGGATCGAGGTGCTGTCACGGCGATTGCCGGTAGCGACCAGGGCAAAGCGGGTGGGGCGGTCGCACATGACCGTGAAGGTCAGATGGCGCGGCGCAAGGATCGAATGATCCGGGAGGCCGGGCTGGGGATCGAGGTCCGGCAGGGCGATATTGCCGAAATCGACCTGACCGTTGCTCGTGAGTGCAGGTGTGCAAGCAGAGGGGGTCAGCACTCCGCTGATATTGACATCCGTGGTACTGGCGCTTGCGCCCGCGCTGACAAGGGTCAACAAGGCGGTGAGTGTGCACGACGGCGTGCTGTACATCGTTCGGTCCTTTGAAGAATGAATCATCCGTGACGATCTTTTTACGCACTGTGTAGGCGATAAGGGGTGCGAATGTCTGCTTCTGTGTGCTTTGCTTGGCCCTGCCCGGGTACAAACGGCAGGGACGTTGTGCGCGGCAATTGCACCCGTGTGATTCGGGTGTTGATTATGCCCAAAAAATTATTCATGTAAAGGTGATTTGCTTGAAAAGTTGTGCAAGCGCTGTGTCGGAGTCGGCAGGCAGTGGTGAGCGATTGCGCCAGGAGCGTACGCGACTGGGGCTTCGCCAGGATGATCTGGCCCAACTCGGCGGCGTCAACCGCAACACCCAGGGCAGCTATGAAAAGGGTGAGCGCAACCCCGATGCCGCTTACCTGGCCGCCGTTGCCACCCAGGGCGTTGATGTGCGTTACGTCATCACCGGGGTGCGTTCGGTGGATGAGGGGGCTTCTTTGAGCGAAGCCGAACAGCGACTGCTGGCCCGATACCGGTCCCTGGCCGTCAGTGACCAAGAAATTGTGCAGCGGGTCGTCGAGGCCATGCACGGCCTGAAAGGCTGAGATCAGGTCCGCCAGTTCTTTTTCCTACAATGTTTTCAGACATCCCAAGGTTCGATCACCGATTGTTGCCCGTAACGTCGCTGTTTTCATGGACGTTAGGGAAGCGTGATGATGTCGGAGATTGAGATCGGTGTGCCTGGCATGAAGGGTGATGCTTTGTCGGTCGAGGCGCTAAGCAATGCCGAACGCGATCTGCTGGCCTTGTTCCGGCGCTTGTCGGCGGCGGACCAGCGATATGTACTGCGTATCGCCGAGGTACTGTGCCGCAATGCGGGAGTGGCCAGCGGCGAAATGCATTGAACGCTGCGCGCTGGCGTAGTGTTTTTCCAAAGGGTGGGTGATGTTGCAACTTTCGAATGCGGTACAGATAGCGGACGACGAGATTGAGCTGACGGCGATCCGCGCCCAGGGCGCCGGGGGCCAGAACGTCAACAAGGTTTCCAGTGCCGTGCACCTGCGTTTCGACAGCCAGGCCTCGTCCTTGCCGCCGTTCTACAAGGAGCGCCTGCTGGCACTGCGTGACAGCCGTATCACCCGCGAAGGGGTGATTATCATCAAGGCGCAACAGTACCGCACCCAGGAACAGAACCGCGCCGACGCGCTGGAGCGTCTGCGCGAGTTGATCCTGGCGGCGGTCAAGGTCGAGAAGGCGCGTCGTCCGACCCGGCCGACCCTGGGATCGAAAACCCGGCGGCTGGAGACCAAGAGCAAGCGCGGCGCAATCAAGGCCGGGCGTGGCAAGGTCGACTACTGAGTTGCGTTGATTAGCGTCGGGCCTGGCGATACAGGTAGAGGCTCAGCAACAAGCCACAGAGTGCGGCGCCGGCTGCGAAGACGAAGATCGACGCAAAGCCGAAACCGGCAGCAACGGCTCCGGCCAGCGGTCCGGTGATCCCCAGTGACAGGTCGATGAACAGCGAGTAGGCGCCTACGGCCGCGCCACGGTTGGCGGCGGGCACCAGGTTGACCGCTTCGACGCCCAGCGCCGGGAACACCAGCGAAAAGCCGAAGCCGCTCAGGGCTGCGCCGGCCAGGGCCAGTTCGGCGCTGGAGGCCTGCCAGAGCATCAGCAGGCCCAGGGCTTCTACTGTCAGGCAAGCGATGGCCACCCGGTAACCGCCGATGCGGTTGATCAGGTTGCCGAACAACAGTCGTGCGCCAATGAAGCAGGCACCGAACAGGCTCAGGCACAGCGCCGCGTTGTTCCAGGCGTGGCTGGCGTAGTACAGGGTGATGAAGGTGGCGATGGTGCCAAAACCGATCGAGCCCAGGGCCAACGCCGAACCATGGCCGAACACCCGTCCCAGCACATGCAGGAACGGCAGGCGCTCACCGGCCACCACCGGTGCAGCCGTCTTCGGCCAGGCCAGCAGCAGGCCCAGCAGACACAGCAGCACGATACTGGCGCCCATGCTCCACAAGCCGAACCGTTGGACCAGCAGCACGCCCAGGGGCGCGCCGATGGCCAGTGCGCCGTAGCTGGCGATGCCGTTCCAGGAAATCACCTTGGCGGTGTGCTGGGCACCTACCCGGCCGATACCCCAGCCGATCGACCCCGAACCCACCAGGCTCTCGGCACTGCCCAGCACCAGGCGACCGACCAGCAGGCTGGCCAGGCTCGCCCACGGCACATGCTGCAAGCCGGCCGAGATCAGCATGAATACGCCACTCAGGCCGCAGCCGGCCAGGCCGTAGAGTACCGCGCGCTTGCTGCCCAGGTTGTCGATGATGCGGCTGGCGGTAGGGCGGCTGAGCAGGGTGGCCAGGTATTGCACGCTGATCACCAGGCCGGCGACCACGGCACCGAAGCCCAGGTCGTCGTGGACATAGCCGGGCAACACCGCCAGCGGAATGCCGATGTTCAGGTAGCCGATAAAGGTGAACAGGACGATGGAGACGACTTGCAGGGTGACCGCAAGGGAGCGCGGTGAGTCGGGCATGGGGAGGCTTTTGTCGGAGGAGAATTCTTGACAGTGTGAAAACGTGTTGAGGAAAGGGTTCCTGCATCGGCCGTTTTCACACAGTCTGATCGTTGCGCGATTATTCCTGGTCGGCGCTGGAAGTTTCGTCGCCGTCGTAGTCAGCCTGGGCTGGTTCGGCGCTGTGAGTGGCAGGTGTCTGCTCTTCTGGGTTCAGGCTTGGGAAGGGAAGATTCGGGATTTCATGCATCTCGTCGTTCCTCGCAAGTGTGTGGAAAGGCTGCGCAAGGCGCGCGTGGCTTTTAAAAAAGCCTGCGCAGGATACAGGAGTCTGGATGACAGTATGAATTTTCCTGCCTGATGGTAGGCATTTGAACGCAATCGCGGGGCAAGCCCGCTCCCACAGGTGACTGTGGGAGCGGGCTTGCCCCGCGATGGTTTATCAGCGACAGACGTCAGCGATAGCCGCAGCCAGCGCCTCAAGGCGTGCCGCATCGGCGCCGGCGATGTTCGCCCGACCGGTGCCGACCATGTACACGCTATGCCGCTCGCGCAGTTGCTTGACCTGCTCCGGCGACAGCCCGGTGTAGGAGAACATGCCGCGTTGCTCGGCAATATGGGCAAAGCGCTGGCTCAAGCCGTGGGGCACCAGGGCCTCGACCAGCCCGACCCGCAGTTGGGCGATGCGTTGACGCATGGCCTCGACCTCTTCGACCCACAGGCTCTTGAGCGCTGCATCGCCGAGGATCTGCGCGACCACCGCAGCACCGTGATCCGGTGGCGTCGACCACAGGTTGCGAGCCAGCCAGGCCAGCTGGCTGCGCACATCCACCAGTTTGTCGGCGTCATGGCTGCACACCAGCAAGGCACCGGTACGGTCGCGGTAGAGGCCGAAGTTCTTCGAGCAGGAGCTGGTGATCAGCAACTCGGGCAGCTCGGCCGCAAACAGCCGCACCGCCCAGGCGTCTTCTTCCAGCCCGTCGCCAAAGCCCTGGTAGGCGAAGTCGATCAGTGGCAGCAGGTTGCGGCGACGCACTACCTCCAGCACCGCCCGCCAGTCGTCCCGGGACAGGTCGAAACCGGTCGGGTTGTGACAGCAGGCGTGTAGCAGCACCACGTCGCCCTTGGGCGCCGCTTCCAGGGCTGCCAGCATGCCGCTGACGTCGAGGCGGTTGTCCGCGCCCACGTAGGGGTAGTGGCTGACCTTGAGGCCGGCACCGGCGAAGATGGTCTCGTGGATCGGCCAGGTCGGATCGCTCAGCCAGATACCGCGCCCGGGCAGGCAGTGTTCGATGAACTCCGCGGCCAGGCGCAGGGCGCCTGTGCCACCCGGTGTCTGGGTGGCACCGGCGCGGTGGCTGGCCAGCAGCGCCGAGTCGCTGCCCAGCACCAGCTCGCTGATCAGGCGGCCGAAGTCGGCATCGCCATGGCCACCGATGTAGCTCTTGCTGAGCTGGCGGTCGAGCAGGCGCTGTTCGGCCTGCTTGACGGCTGCTGGAATGGGCGTCAGGCCCTGGGCGTCCTTGAACACGCCGACACCGAGGTCGAACTTGTTCGGGTTGCTGTCTTTGGCGTAAGCCTCCATCAGCCCGAGGATCGGATCGCCCGGTACGCGCTCGATAGCGCCGAAGTGCATTACTTGCGGCCTTCGGCGGTTTTGGCGACCTCGTCGGTGCGCGCGGCCATGATGAAGTCGTTACGGTGCAGGCCCTTGATCGAGTGGCTCCACCAGGTCACGGTGACTTTGCCCCACTCGGTCAGCAGGCCCGGGTGATGGCCTTCGGCTTCGGAGATCTCGCCCACGGCGTTGGTGAAGGCCAGGGCGTGTTTGAAATTCTTGAACAGGAAGACTTTTTCCAGCTGCATGATGCCGTCGCGCACTTCGATGTTCCAGTCCGGGATCTGCTTGATCAGTACCGGCAGTTCTTCGTCGCTGACCTGTGGAGCATCGGCACGGCAGGCTTCGCAATGGGCTTGGTTCAAGGCGTTCATAAGGTTTTCCGCAAGTGGATTGTTATTGGTTTGCAAGGCCGCTCACGCGGCGACCTTGGGTGGGAATTTCGGCGCGTGCAGGCCCATCTTCATCGCAGTGTGGACCATGCCCATGATGTCTTCGTGGGCCAGGTCGAACAGGCGCTTGAGGTTCGGCAGGGCGAAGTACAGCGGCTGCAGGATGTCGATGCGGTACGGCGTGCGCATGGCTTCGAGCGGGTCGAAGGCCTGGTGCTCGGGTTCATCGGACAGGCTGTAGACCGTCTCTTTGGGCGAGGACAGGATACCGCCACCGTAGATCTTGCGACCTTGCGGGGTATCGACCAGGCCGAACTCGATGGTCATCCAGTACAGGCGCGCCAGGTACACGCGCTCTTCCTTGGTGGCCTTCAGGCCGAGCTTGCCGTAGGTGTGGGTGAACTCGGCGAACCAGGGGTTGGTCAGCAGCGGGCAGTGGCCGAAGATCTCGTGGAAAATGTCCGGTTCCTGCAGGTAGTCGAGCTCTTCTACGGTGCGAATGAAGGTCGCAACCGGAAAGCGCTTGCTGGCCAGCAGTTCGAAAAAGGTCTGGAAAGGGATCAGCGCCGGCACCCGGGCAACTTGCCAACCGGTGGTGGCGCCCAGCACCTTGTTGATTTCGCCCAGTTGCGGAATGCGGTCGTGGGGCAGGCCCAGCTGCTCGATACCGTCCAGGTATTCCTGGCAGGCACGGCCCTCGACCACTTTCATCTGGCGAGTGATCAGGGTGTTCCATACTGCATGTTCTTCTTGCGAGTAGTGGATAAACCCTTGCGCATCGGGCTCGCGAGCCACGTATTGCGTCTGTTTCATGCTGCTCTCCTGCTGAGGGCCTTTTTTGTTATGTGATCAAGCCGTTGCTTAAGTGATAACCCGCTATACCGGACTTTGCATCGGTCTGCGGCGCTCTGGAGGCGGTTGGAGTGCGTGAAATCCGTAACGATTATTTTACGCTTATGATGAAATGCCGAAAAGTCGGGCGCATTTGTCGTTGAGTGCCTGGCTTTTTGTCACGTATTCTTTACGACAATTCCAGGTGCCTGCAAAATAGTTCGGGCGCCAACGCTCGTCGTAGACCTGTTTGTAGGACATTTCATGCGTATCAAAGTGCATTGTCAGAACCGCATCGGCATTTTGCGGGACATCCTCAACCTGCTGGTGGAGTACGGCATCAACGTCGCCCGCGGCGAGGTGGGGGGCGAGCACGGTAACGCGATCTACCTGCATTGCCCCAACCTGATCAATCTGCAGTTCCAGGCCCTGCGCCCCAAGTTCGAGTCGATCGCCGGGGTGTTCGGGGTCAAGCGCGTGGGGCTGATGCCCAGCGAGCGCCGACACATGGAGCTCAACGCCTTGCTCGGTGCCCTGGACTTTCCGGTGCTGTCGATCGACATGGGCGGCTCCATCGTCGCGGCCAACCGGGCGGCGGCGCAGTTGCTCGGGGTGCGGGTGGATGAAGTGCCGGGTATCCCGCTGTCACGCTACGCCGAAGACTTCGACCTGCCGGAGCTGGTGCGGGCCAACAAGTCGCGGATCAATGGCCTGCGGGTCAAGGTCAAGGGCGATGTGTTCCTTGCCGACATCGCACCGCTGCAATCGGAGCATGACGACAGCGAAGCCCTGGCGGGCGCGGTGCTGACCTTGCACCGCGCCGATCGCATCGGCGAGCGCATCTATAATGTGCGCAAGCAGGAGTTGCGTGGCTTCGACAGCATCTTCCAGAGTTCGCGGGTGATGGCTGCGGTGGTCCGCGAGGCGCGGCGCATGGCGCCACTGGATGCGCCCTTGCTGATCGAAGGCGAGACCGGCACCGGCAAGGAGCTGCTGGCGCGCGCCTGTCACCTGGCCAGCCCGCGCGGCCAGGCGCCGCTGATGGCGCTCAACTGTGCGGGGCTGCCCGAGTCCATGGCCGAGACCGAGCTGTTCGGCTACGGCCCGGGTGCCTTCGAGGGCGCGCGGGCCGAAGGCAAGCTCGGGCTGCTGGAGCTGACGGCGGGCGGGACGTTGTTCCTCGACGGTGTCGGCGAGATGAGCCCGCGCTTGCAGGTGAAACTGCTGCGCTTTTTGCAGGATGGTTGCTTTCGCCGGGTGGGCAGCGACGAAGAGGTCTACCTGGACGTACGGGTGATCTGCGCGACCCAGGTCGACCTGTCCGAGCTCTGCGCCCGCGGCGAGTTCCGCCAGGACCTGTACCACCGCCTGAATGTGCTGTCGTTGCACATCCCGCCGCTGCGCGAGTGCCTGGATGGCCTGCAGCCCTTGGTCGAGCATTTTCTCGACCAGGCCAGCCGGCAGATCGGCTGCCCGTTGCCACGCCTGGCGCCAGCGGCGATGGAGCGCCTGAGCCAGTACCACTGGCCGGGTAACGTGCGTCAGTTGGAGAACGTGTTGTTCCAGGCGGTATCGCTGTGTGATGGCGGGGTGGTCAAGAGCGAGCATATTCGTTTGCCGGACTATGGTTCGCGCCAACCACTGGGTGAGTTTTCTCTGGAAGGCGACCTGGGAGAGATTGTCGGGCGATTCGAAAAGGCGGTGCTGGAACAATTGATGAATGAATTTCCCAGTAGCCGCGCATTGGGTAAACGGCTGGGTGTTTCACATACGACCATTGCCAACAAGTTGCGTGAATATGCTGTTGGCAAGACGGGGGAATGATTGGAATTAACGAACATGCCAGTCGAGGGGCATGTTCTATGACAGCGAAGCGCAAAGTTTGATGTAAGTCGCGCGCCCCAGGTTGGGGAGATCGGGGCGCGGCGGCGATGAGCGGGCGATTATCCGTTGGAGCAACCGTTGCCCATCACACGGTACTCGAGGATATGCCGCTTGCCTTGCGAATCTTCGTAGGTCATGCGCTGCGGGACCACTTCGCAGACGTTCGGGACTTCGGTCATGGAAATGACTTTGGCGATGTCCAGGTGCTGCGAGTAACTGTACTGCTCAACCGGAATCTGCTCGGCGTCGCCATTTGCAACTTCGCTGGCCATCGCCGCGCTGCAAACACTGCCAAGTGCCAATACCAGTAACGCTTTCATTTTCATTTTACCTGTCTAAGGTCGAGAGAGGGCACGCAGCGCTTGTGGCGCCGCGTGTGCAACTTAAGTTCAACTATCACAGTTATCGCGGGATTAACGGCCTTCGTGGGGGCTGCAACTAGAAGTTAATCTCGGTGCCGTTGCTGGCGAGGCGAATTCTAGGGGCGGGCGGGTGCCTTAAACAGATGACGTTTTGATAAACACTGTTGACAAAAACTGTAACAATCGCCTTCAGCCCAGCGTCTTGATTTATTTTTCCAGGTGTCGGGGCCCGGTCTTGAGCCTTCGGTCAAGTGCACGGGCGCAAAGGGGGAGGGCGTTACTACCAACGTCGAATGGCCCGCGCGGTCTGGTACAGTTACAACGAGGTCATACAAAAACAACTATTACACCGAGGTAGATAAAGATGAGTGCGGCTTCCCTGTACCCCGTTCGTCCCGAGGTTGCGGCCACCACGTTGACCGACGAGGCAACCTACAAGGCCATGTACCAACAGTCGGTGATCAACCCGGACGGCTTCTGGCGCGAGCAGGCGCAGCGCCTGGACTGGATCAAGCCCTTCACCAAGGTAAAGCAGACTTCTTTCGACGATCACCATGTCGATATCAAATGGTTTGCCGACGGCACTCTGAACGTCTCCTACAACTGCCTGGATCGCCATCTGGCCGAACGTGGTGATCAGGTCGCAATCATCTGGGAAGGCGACGATCCTTCCGAACACCGCAACATTACCTACCGCGAACTGCATGAGCAGGTGTGCAAGTTCGCCAACGCCCTGCGTGGCCAGGATGTACACCGCGGTGACGTGGTCACCATCTACATGCCGATGATTCCCGAGGCCGTGGTCGCCATGCTGGCGTGTGCCCGTATCGGCGCGATCCACTCGGTGGTGTTCGGCGGCTTCTCGCCCGAAGCGCTGGCCGGACGCATCATCGACTGCAAGTCGAAAGTCGTCATCACCGCCGACGAAGGCCTGCGTGGTGGCCGCCGCACCCCGCTGAAAGCCAACGTCGACCTGGCTCTGACCAACCCTGAAACCAGCAGTGTGCAGAAGATCATCGTGTGCAAGCGCACCGGTGGCGACATCGCCTGGCACCAGCACCGCGACATCTGGTACGAAGACCTGATGAAGGTCGCGTCCAGCCACTGCGCGCCGAAGGAAATGGGCGCCGAAGAAGCGCTGTTCATCCTCTACACCTCCGGTTCCACCGGCAAGCCCAAGGGCGTGCTGCACACCACCGGCGGTTACCTGGTCTACGCCGCACTGACCCATGAGCGTGTGTTCGACTACCGCCCGGGCGAAGTCTACTGGTGCACCGCCGACGTCGGTTGGGTCACCGGCCACAGCTACATCGTCTATGGCCCGCTGGCCAACGGCGCGACCACTTTGCTGTTCGAAGGTGTACCGAACTACCCGGACATCACCCGCGTGTCGAAGATCGTCGACAAGCACAAGGTCAACATCCTCTACACCGCACCGACCGCCATCCGCGCGATGATGGCCGAAGGTCAGGCCGCCGTGGCCGGCGCCGATGGCTCCAGCCTGCGCCTGCTCGGTTCTGTGGGTGAGCCGATCAACCCGGAAGCCTGGAACTGGTACTACCAGACCGTGGGCAAGGAGCGCTGCCCGATCGTCGATACCTGGTGGCAGACCGAAACCGGCGGCGTGCTGATCAGCCCGCTGCCAGGTGCCACGGCCCTGAAGCCTGGCTCGGCAACCCGTCCGTTCTTCGGCGTGGTGCCGGCGCTGGTGGACAACCTGGGCAACCTGATCGAAGGCGCGGCCGAAGGCAACCTGGTGATCCTCGACTCCTGGCCGGGCCAGTCGCGTTCGCTGTACGGCGATCACGACCGTTTCGTCGACACCTACTTCAAGACCTTCCGTGGCATGTACTTCACTGGTGACGGTGCCCGTCGCGACGAAGATGGCTACTACTGGATCACCGGCCGGGTCGACGACGTGCTCAACGTCTCCGGCCACCGCATGGGTACCGCCGAGATCGAGAGCGCCATGGTCGCCCACCCGAAAGTCGCCGAGGCGGCAGTGGTTGGCGTACCGCACGACATCAAGGGGCAGGGCATCTATGTCTACGTCACCCTCAATGGCGGCGAAGAAACCAGCGAAGCGCTGCGCCTGGAACTGAAGAACTGGGTGCGCAAGGAAATCGGCCCGATCGCCTCGCCGGATGTCATCCAGTGGGCGCCAGGCCTGCCCAAGACCCGTTCGGGCAAGATCATGCGCCGCATCCTGCGCAAGATCGCCACCGCCGAGTATGACGCCCTGGGCGACATCTCGACCCTGGCCGACCCGAGCGTGGTGCAGCACCTGATCGATACCCACAAGGCCATGAACCTGGCTACGGCCTGATAACGCATCGCGGGGCAAGCCCGCTCCCACCGGGTTCTGTGGGAGCGGGCTTGCCCCGCGATAAGGCCTTTACCAAAGCCCCGCCTGGCTCGCCAGCGGGGCTTTGTGCATTCTGTTACTTCGACAATCATCGGTAACCAATCTGTCACCGGTTTCGCCCGCAAGCGGGGCAAAGCGAAACGCCACTGTGTCGTTTCGGGGCATTTTTGTGGGGCTGGGAAAACCCGTGAAACGCTGCGCTTGCCGGATTAGAAGGCTTTGCCAATAATAGGCCCGGTTATTGCTTCGTTGATTGGTTATTTGTCTTTTTGCTTTTGCATATTCTGCGAAAGCTGTCAATATCGCCGCCCCCGCGTTCCTGCGCTTCTGTAACTAGTTGTCGCATTGAAGAAATATCGGCTCCGGAGCTGTAGTTAAAATGCCGATCATTCGCTCGTGGCGTGTCAGGCGATTCGCCGACCCCGCGCAGCTCGCGTTGTACCCATTCGCATATCGGGCAGTCTACGCTCTGCCTTGTATTGCCCTTTACCGATGGAGTTCCAGATGAAGAAACTCGCACTGCTTGGCGCCCTGGCGCTGTCTGTGTTTTCCCTGGCATCGCTGGCTGATGAGAAACCGCTGAAAATCGGTATCGAGGCCGCGTACCCACCGTTCGCCTCCAAAGCCCCGGACGGCAGCATCGTCGGCTTCGACTACGACATCGGCAACGCCCTGTGCGAAGAGATGAAGGTCAAGTGCACCTGGGTCGAGCAAGAGTTCGACGGCCTGATCCCGGCGCTGAAAGTGCGCAAGATCGACGCCATTCTTTCGTCCATGTCGATCACCGAAGACCGCAAGAAGTCCGTGGACTTCACCGGCAAGTACTATCTGACTCCGGCGCGCCTGGTGATGAAGCAAGGTACTGCCGTCAGCGACAGCCTGACTGAGCTCAAGGGCAAGAAAATCGGCGTGCAGCGTGGCTCGATCCACGACCGCTTCGCCAAGGAAGTGCTGGCTCCACAAGGCGCCACCATCGTTCCCTACGGCACCCAGAACGAAATCTACCTGGACGTCGCTGCCGGTCGCCTGGACGGCACCGTGGCCGATGCCACCCTGCTCGAAGACGGCTTCCTGAAGACCGATGCCGGCAAGGGCTACGCCTTCGTCGGTCCGGCCTTCACCGATGCCAAATACTTCGGCGACGGCATCGGCATTGCCGTGCGCAAGGGCGACCAGGCCAACCTCGACCGCCTGAACGCTGCCATCGCGGCCATCCGCGCCAATGGCAAGTACAAGGCGATCCAGGACAAGTACTTCAACTTCGACATCTACGGCCCTGACGCCAAGTAAATCGTCGACGTTTCACCTGTGTAATGGTGCAAGCAGCAGAGCTTCTGAGGTTTGCACCATTTTTTCATCCCTAAGGTCGAGGACCTCATCATGTTGAAAGGCTACGGGGCAGTCATCCTCGATGGCGTGTGGCTGACGCTGCAGCTCGCCTTGTCGTCCATGGCCCTGGCCATTGTACTCGGCCTTATTGGCGTGGCCCTGCGCCTGTCGCCGGTGCGCTGGCTGGCCTGGCTGGGCGACCTGTACGCCACGGTGATCCGCGGGATTCCCGATCTGGTTCTGATCCTGCTGATCTTCTACGGCGGCCAGGACCTGCTCAACCGCATCGCGCCGCTGCTGGGGCACGACGATTACATCGACCTCAATCCGCTGATGGCGGGCATCGGCACCCTGGGCTTCATTTTCGGTGCCTATCTGTCGGAAACCTTCCGCGGTGCGTTCATGGCCATTCCCAAGGGCCAGGCCGAAGCCGGCATGGCGTACGGCATGAGCAACCTGCAGATTTTCTTCCGGGTGATGGTGCCGCAGATGATTCGCCTGGCGATTCCCGGCTTTACCAACAACTGGCTGGTCCTGACCAAGGCCACGGCACTGATTTCGGTGGTGGGTCTGCAGGACATGATGTTCAAGGCCAAGCAGGCGGCCGATGCCACCCGCGAGCCTTTCACCTTCTTCCTGGCGGTCGCGGCCCTGTACCTGGTGATCACCAGTGTCTCGCTGCTGGCCCTGCGTTACCTCGAGAAGCGCTACTCGGTTGGCGTAAAGGCGGCTGAACTATGATTTTCGACTACAACGTCATCTGGGAAGCGCTGCCGCTGTATCTCGGCGGCCTGCTGACCACCCTCAAGCTGCTGGCGCTGTCGCTGTTCTTCGGTCTGCTGACGGCCATTCCGCTGGGGCTGATGCGGGTGTCCAAGCAGCCCGTGGTCAACCTCATCGCCTGGCTCTACACCTACGTGATCCGTGGCACGCCGATGCTGGTCCAGCTGTTTTTGATCTACTACGGCCTGGCCCAGTTCGAAGTGGTGCGCGAGAGCGTGTTCTGGCCGTGGCTGTCGAGCGCGACCTTCTGTGCCTGCCTGGCCTTTGCCATCAACACCAGTGCCTACACTGCAGAGATCATCGCCGGCAGCCTCAAGGCCACGCCCCATGGCGAGATCGAGGCAGCCAAGGCCGTGGGCATGTCGCGGATCAAGATGTACCGTCGCATCCTGCTGCCGTCGGCCCTGCGCCGGGCCCTGCCGCAGTACAGCAACGAGGTGATCATGATGCTGCAGACCACCAGCCTGGCGTCGATCGTTACCCTGATCGACATCACCGGTGCGGCGCGCACGGTCAACGCCCAGTTCTACCTGCCGTTCGAGGCCTACATCACCGCCGGCGTGTTCTACCTGTGCCTGACGTTCATTCTGGTGCGCCTGTTCAAGCTGGCCGAGCGCCGCTGGCTCGGCTACCTGGCGCCGCGCAAGGCCTGAGGCCTGCGGCAACTTTTTCGCCCTGGGCGTTAGCTCAAGACTGACTGCTTTGTGAGAACCGACAGCATGTACAAACTTCAAGTCCAAGACCTGCATAAACGCTATGGCAGTCACGAAGTGCTCAAGGGCGTGTCCCTGGCCGCCAAGGCGGGCGACGTGATCAGCATCATCGGCTCCAGTGGTTCGGGCAAAAGTACCTTCCTGCGCTGCATCAACCTGCTCGAGCAGCCGCATGCGGGCAAGATCCTGCTCAACAACGAAGAGCTCAAGCTGGTGGCGAACAAGGACGGCGCGCTCAAGGCCGCCGATCCCAAGCAACTGCAGCGCATGCGTTCGCGCCTGTCGATGGTGTTCCAGCACTTCAACCTGTGGTCGCACATGACGGCGCTGGAAAACATCATCGAGGCCCCGGTGCACGTGCTGGGCATGTCGAAGAAGGACGCCCTGGAAAAAGCCGAGCATTACCTGGCCAAGGTCGGTGTCGCCCATCGCAAGGACGCCTATCCTGGGCATATGTCCGGTGGTGAGCAGCAGCGCGTGGCCATTGCCCGGGCGCTGGCGATGGAGCCGGAGGTGATGCTGTTCGACGAGCCGACCTCCGCGCTCGACCCGGAGCTGGTGGGCGACGTGCTCAAGGTCATGCAATCGCTGGCCCAGGAAGGCCGGACCATGGTGGTGGTCACCCACGAAATGGGCTTTGCCCGTGAGGTGTCCAACCAGCTGGTGTTCCTGCACAAGGGCCTGGTGGAAGAGAGCGGCAACCCGCGCGAAGTGCTGGTCAACCCGCAATCCGAGCGTCTGCAGCAATTCCTCTCTGGCAGCTTGAAGTAAGTTTGCCGTCCCGCACCAAAATGGGTCATGCTGCACGGCGCAGCATGACCTGGTTTAACGTCTTGACCTTCCTCAGGTTTCGGAACCGCACCCCATGACCACCCAGCGCATCGGTTTTCTCATCTGGCCCAGCACCAAGGCCCTGACCCTGGCGCTGGCCGAAGAGGTTCTGCGGGTGGCCCAGCGGGTGCATCCGGAGGTGGTCTACGAATTGTCGTTCCTGCAGGCCGAGCCTGCTGCCGAAGGCGCCTGGCGCCTGCCGGGCGAGCCCTGGGCCGGGCGTCTTGAAGGTTGCCAGAAGCTGTTTCTGCTCGCCGACGAGCCGCCACAGGCCGTGGCCTCGGGGCTGGGCAGTGCACTCAAGCAGCTGGCGCGTGCCGGTTGTGTGATCGGTGGCCTCTCCGCCGGTGTCTATCCGCTGGCGCAACTGGGCTTGCTCGATGGCTACCGGGCAGCAGTGCACTGGCGCTGGCAGGATGACTTTGCCGAGCGCTTCCCCAAGGCGATTGCCACCAGCCACTTGTTCGACTGGGATCGCGACCGCCTGACCGCGTGTGGTGGCATGTCGGTGATCGACCTGCTGCTAGCGGTGCTGGCGCGTGATCACGGTGCGGAACTGGCGGGCGCAGTGTCTGAAGAGTTGGTGGTCGAGCGCATCCGTGAAGGCGGCGAGCGCCAGCGTATTCCGCTGCAGAATCGCCTGGGCTCCAGTCATCCGAAGCTGACCCAGGCCGTGCTGCTGATGGAAGCGAATATCGAAGAGCCGCTGACCACCGACGAGATTGCCCAGCACGTATGCGTGTCGCGGCGTCAACTGGAGCGGATCTTCAAGCAGTACCTCAATCGCGTACCCAGCCAGTACTACCTGGAGCTGCGCCTGAACAAGGCGCGGCAGATGCTGATGCAGACCAGCAAGTCGATCATCCAGATCGGCCTGTCCTGCGGCTTTTCCTCGGGGCCGCACTTCTCCAGCGCCTACCGCAACTTCTTCGGCGCCACGCCGCGGGAAGATCGCAACCAGCGGCGCAGCAGCAGCCCGTTCGAACTGTCGTCGGTGCCCGCCGAGCGCGGTTGAGTCGTTTTCTCTCTATTGACGGTTACGACCTCATCGCGGGGCAAGCCCGCGCCTACCCCGCGATGAATCCATCACAATTCCGCTCGTACAGAATCTCCCCACCGCACCTGCGCACCGTTTAAACTGCGCCTTTGCGACCCTATTTGTCGCATTGCCGAAAGCCTTGGTAAAACAGGGTTTGGCGCTATAAGAAGTTGTCGCTTGGCGGCAATGTCAGGCGCCGATCTGTCCTTACAATCCCCCCATCGCTCGCCAGTTCCAGGCAGGCGTTCCTCTTCAGGAGATTCCGATGTCCGCTCCGAAAGCTCCGGTGCAACGCGCCGATTTCGACCAGGTAATGGTCCCCAATTACGCACCGGCGGCCTTTATCCCCGTTCGTGGTGCGGGCTCCCGCGTCTGGGATCAGTCGGGCCGCGAGCTGATCGACTTCGCCGGCGGGATTGCCGTGAACGTTCTGGGGCATGCTCACCCGGCGCTGGTCAGCGCCCTGACCGAGCAGGCCAACAAGCTGTGGCACGTGTCCAACGTTTTCACCAACGAGCCGGCCCTGCGCCTGGCCCATAAACTGGTGGACGCGACCTTCGCCGAGCGGGCGTTCTTCTGCAACTCCGGCGCCGAAGCCAACGAGGCCGCCTTCAAGCTGGCCCGTCGCGTGGCCCACGACCGTTTCGGTCCGGAAAAACACGAGATCATCGCCACCGTCAACAGCTTCCACGGCCGCACCCTGTTCACCGTGAGCGTCGGTGGCCAGCCGAAGTACTCCGATGGCTTCGGGCCGAAGATCACCGGCATCAGCCACGTGCCGTACAACGACCTGGAAGCGCTGAAGGCGCAGATTTCCGACAAGACCTGCGCCGTGGTGATCGAGCCGATCCAGGGCGAGAGCGGTGTGGTACCGGCCGACAAGGCCTACCTGGAAGGCGCCCGCAAGCTGTGCGACGAGCACAATGCGCTGCTGATTTTCGACGAAGTGCAGACCGGCGTCGGCCGCACCGGCTCACTGTTCGCCTACCAGCACTACGGCGTGATCCCGGACATCCTCTCCAGCGCCAAGAGCCTGGGCGGCGGCTTCCCGATCGGCGCCATGCTGACCACCGAAGCCCTGGCCAAGCACCTGGCCGTCGGCACCCACGGCACCACCTACGGTGGCAACCCGCTGGCTTGCGCCGTGGCCAATGCCGTGCTGGATGTGGTCAACACCCCTGAAGTGCTGGCCGGCGTCAAGGCCAAGCACGAGCGCTTCAAGGCGCGCCTGGAGAAGATCGGCCAGCAGTACGGCCTGTTCAGCCAGGTTCGTGGTATCGGCCTGCTGATCGGCTGCGTGCTGACCGAGGCCTGGAAAGGCAAGGCCAAGGACGTTTTCAACGCCGCCGAGAAAGAAGGCCTGATGGTTCTGCAGGCAGGTCCCGACGTGGTGCGTTTCGCCCCGAGCCTGGTGGTCGAGGATGCCGACATCGACGAAGGCCTGGACCGCTTCGAACGCGCCGCCGCTGCACTGACCAAGGCCTGATTCGCGCCCAAGGTCTTTTCGCCGGCCCTGCGGGGCCGGTGAATCCGAATTCCGTCGCAGGTGCCTGCGGGCATCTGCCGTTTTTTTCCTGTGCCGAAGTGATCGGCCTGTTTCCCCAAAAGGAGTGACACCATGCTGGTGATGCGCCCCGCGCAAATGGCTGATCTGGACGAAGTACAGCGTCTGGCAGCGGACAGCCCCATTGGTGTCACGTCCTTGCCGGATGATGCCGGTCGCCTGGGCGACAAGATCGCCGCCTCGGAAACCTCCTTCGCGGCCGAGGTCAGCTTCAACGGTGAAGAGAGCTATTTCTTCGTGCTCGAAGACAGCACCACCGGCAAGTTGGTCGGCTGTTCGGCGATTGTCGCCTCCGCCGGCTACTCCGAGCCGTTCTACAGCTTCCGTAACGAGACCTTCGTGCACGCCTCGCGCGAGCTGAAGATCCACAACAAGATCCATGTGCTTTCGCAGTGCCACGACCTGACCGGCAACAGCCTGCTGACCAGCTTCTACGTGCTGCCGGAACTGGTCGGTACTGGCTGGTCGGAGCTTAACTCCCGGGGTCGCCTGCTGTTCATGGCCGCGCACCCCGAGCGCTTTGCCGACTCGGTGGTGACCGAGATCGTCGGCTACAGCGACGAGAATGGCGATTCGCCGTTCTGGGATGCCATCGGGCGCAACTTCTTCGATCTCAACTACGCCGAGGCCGAGCGCCTGTGCGGCCTCAAGAGCCGGACCTTCCTGGCCGAGCTGATGCCGCATTACCCGATCTATGTGCCCCTGCTGCCGGACGCCGCGCAGGAAGCCATGGGCCAGGTCCATCCGCGGGCGCAGATCACCTTCGACATCCTGATGCGCGAAGGCTTCGAGACCGATCACTACATCGACATTTTCGACGGTGGCCCGACCCTGCATGCGCGGGTGTCGAGCATCCGTTCGATTGCCCAGAGCCGCGTGGTGCCGGTCAAGCTGGACAGCACCGTGGTCAAGGGTGGACGTCCATACCTGGTGTGCAACGGCCAGTTGCAGGACTACCGCGCCGTACTGCTGGAACTGGACTGGGTGCCTGGCAAGCCGGTCACCCTGAGTCTTGAAGCCGCCGACGCCCTGGGCGTCGGTGAAGGCGCCAGCGTGCGCCTGGTCGCGGTTTGATCCCTGCGGTTCGATAACCGCGTACCCCAGGTCGAGTTTTGCGGCAGGCCCGAGGCCGCCGCCCGAGGAGATAGCATGATCGTTCGTCCCGTACGCAGCAGCGACTTACCCGCGCTGATCGAGCTGGCGCGCAGCACCGGCACCGGCCTGACCACCTTGCCGGCCAACGAAGAGCGCCTGGCGCACCGCGTCGGCTGGGCCGAGAAGACCTTCCAGGGCACTGCCGAGCGGGGCGATGCCGATTACCTGTTCGTGCTGGAAAACGACGAAGGCGTGGTGGTCGGCATTTCCGCCATCGCCGGGGCTGTCGGCCTGCGCGAGCCCTGGTACAACTACCGGGTGGGCCTGACCGTCAGCGCCTCCCAGGAGCTGAACATCTATCGGGAAATCCCGACGCTGTTTCTGGCCAACGACCTGACCGGCAACTCCGAGCTGTGCTCGCTGTTCCTGCGGGCCGACCATCGCAGCGGCCTCAATGGCCGCCTGTTGGCCAAGGCGCGGATGCTGTTCATCGCCGAGTTTCCGGAACTGTTCGGTAACAAGATCATCGCCGAAATGCGCGGCATGTCCGACGAACAAGGGCGCTCGCCGTTCTGGGAAAGCCTGGGCCGGCATTTCTTCAAAATGGAATTCAGCCAGGCCGACTACCTCACCGGTGTTGGCAACAAGGCTTTCATCGCCGAGCTGATGCCCAAGTTCCCGCTCTACACCTGCTTCCTGTCCGAAGCTGCGCGCGGGGTGATCGGCAAGGTGCACACCGACACCGAGCCGGCCCTGGCCATGCTCAAGAGCGAAGGCTTCAGCTACCAGGGCTATGTCGACATCTTCGACGCCGGCCCCGCCGTCGAGTGCGAAACCGCCAAGATCCGCGCGGTGCAGGACAGCCAGGCGCTGGTGCTGGCCGTCGGCACGCCGGGCGACGACGCCACGCCGTTCATCATCCACAACCGCAAGCGCGAGGACTGCCGCATCACCGCAGCACCCGCACGCCTTGCGGCCGGCACCCTGGTGGTCGATCCACAGACCGCCAAACGCCTGCGCCTGAGCGCCGGTGACCAGGTGCGTGCCGTAACACTGTCCGCTGCCCGGGAGGCCAAGTAATGACGACTCACTTTATTGCCGGCAATTGGCAGGCAGGGCAGGGCGAGGCACTGCAATCGCTGGATCCGGTCAGCCAGAAGGTTATCTGGCAAGGCCAGGGCGCCAGCGCCGAACAGGTCGACAGCGCCGTCAAGGCCGCACGTCAGGCCTTCGCCGGCTGGGCCGTGCAGTCCCTGGAAGCGCGCATCAGTGTGCTCGAAGCCTTCGCTGCCGCGCTCAAGGCCAATGCCGATGCGCTGGCCCACTGCATCGGTGAGGAAACCGGCAAGCCGCTCTGGGAAGCCGCTACCGAAGTGACCAGCATGGTCAACAAGGTGGCCATCTCGGTGCAGAGCTATCGCGAGCGTACCGGTGAAAAGAGCGGTCCGCTGGCCGATGCCACTGCGGTACTGCGCCACAAGCCCCACGGCGTGGTGGCCGTGTTCGGCCCGTACAATTTCCCCGGTCACCTGCCCAACGGCCATATCGTGCCGGCCTTGCTGGCGGGTAACACCGTGGTGTTCAAACCCAGCGAGCTGACCCCGAAGGTCGCCGAGCTGACGGTCAAGTGCTGGATCGAGGCCGGCCTGCCGGCAGGCGTGCTGAACCTGGTCCAGGGCGCCCGCGAAACCGGCGTGGCCCTGGCGGCCAACCCGGGTATCGACGGCCTGTTCTTCACCGGTTCCAGCCGTACCGGCAACCTGTTGCACCAGCAGTTCGCCGGTCGCCCGGACAAGATCCTGGCCCTGGAGATGGGCGGCAACAACCCGCTGGTGGTCGACGAGGTCAAGGACCTGGACGCGGCGGTCTACACCATCATCCAGTCGGCCTTCATTTCCGCCGGCCAGCGCTGCACCTGTGCGCGCCGCTTGCTGGTGCCGCAAGGTGCCTGGGGCGACGCACTGCTCAAGCGCCTGGTCGAGGTGTGCAAGAACATCTCGGTCGGTGCCTTCGACCAGCAACCGGCGCCGTTCATGGGTTCGGTGATTTCCCTGGGCGCGGCCAAGGCGCTGCTCGATGCCCAGGCGCACCTGCTGGCCAACGGTGGCGTGTCGCTGCTGGCAATGACCCAGCCGAACGCCACGGCTGCCTTGCTGACCCCGGGCATCGTCGATGTCACGGCGGTTGCCGAGCGTGTGGATGAAGAGTTCTTCGGCCCGCTGCTGCAAGTGATCCGCTACAGCGATTTCGATGCGGCCATCGCCGAAGCCAACAACACCCAGTACGGCCTGGCGGCCGGCCTGCTGTCCGATTCCCGTGCGCGCTACCAGTACTTCTGGCTCAACAGCCGCGCCGGCATCGTCAACTGGAACAAGCAATTGACCGGTGCCGCCAGCAGCGCGCCATTCGGTGGCGTGGGCGCCAGCGGCAACCACCGCGCCAGTGCCTACTACGCGGCTGACTACTGCGCCTACCCGGTAGCCTCGCTGGAGACCGCCAGCCTGACCCTGCCTGCCACCCTGACGCCGGGCGTCTCCCTATAACAAAAGGTCCACGGAGCCTTGCCGATGAAATCGTTTGAAGTGAACTTTGATGGACTGGTGGGACCGACGCACAACTACGGCGGTCTGTCCTACGGCAACGTTGCCTCGCAGAGCAACAGCCAGCAGGCCTCCAACCCGCGCGAAGCCGCGCGTCAGGGCCTGGCGAAGATGAAGGCGCTGATGGAAATGGGCTTCCAGCAGGGCGTGCTCGCCCCGCAGGAGCGTCCGGATGTCGCCGCGCTGCGTCGCCTGGGTTTTTCCGGTAGCGATGCACAAGTCATCCAGCAGGCCGCCAAGGATGCCATGCCGCTGCTGGTCGCCAGTTGCTCGGCGTCGAGCATGTGGGTGGCCAACGCCGCCACGGTCAGCCCGAGCGCCGACACCGCAGACGGTCGCGTGCATTTCACTGCCGCCAACCTCAACTGCAAGTACCACCGCAGCATCGAGCACCCGACTACCAGCCGCGTGTTGGGGGCGATGTTCGCCAACGACAAGCACTTTGCCCATCACGCCGCGCTGCCGGCGGTGGCCCAGTTCGGTGACGAAGGTGCAGCCAACCATACGCGTTTCTGCCGCAGCTATGGCGAGGCGGGCGTGGAGTTCTTCGTCTATGGCCGCAGCGCTTTCGACAACCGCTACCCGGCGCCGCAGAAATACCCGGCGCGCCAGACCCTCGAAGCCTCCCAGGCCGTTGCCCGTCTGCATGGCCTGAGCGAGGAAGGCGTGGTCTACGCCCAGCAGAACCCGGCGGTGATCGACCAGGGGGTGTTCCACAACGACGTGATCGCGGTGGGCAACGGCGAAGTGCTGTTCTACCACGAAGACGCCTTCCTCGAGACCGAGGCGATGCTTGGCCAACTGCAAGCTAAACTGGCTAAACGGGGTGGCAATTTCAAAGCGATCTGCGTACCGCGTTCGGCTGTGACCGTGGAAGACGCCGTGCGCTCCTACCTGTTCAACAGTCAGTTGCTGTCCCGCGCCGATGGTTCGATGCTACTGATCGTGCCGGAAGAATGCCGCAACAACGAGCGGGTCTGGACCTACCTGTCGTCCCTGACCGCATCGGGTGGCCCGGTCTCCGAGGTCAAGGTGTTCGACCTCAAGCAGAGCATGCAGAACGGCGGTGGTCCGGCGTGCCTGCGTTTGCGCGTGGCACTCAACGAAACGGAACTGGCGGCGGTCAATCCAGGGGTTATCATGACGGCGCCGCTGTACGACACCCTGACCCAATGGGTCGACAAGCATTACCGCGATCGCCTGAGCGAAACCGACCTGGCCGATCCGCAACTGCTGGTGGAGTGTCGTACGGCACTGGATGAACTGACCCAGATCCTCAAGCTGGGCTCGGTGTATCCGTTCCAACTCCAACCTTGAAAGAGAATTCGACTATGTCCGACGCCCTGCAGCTGATCCTTGAAGATGACGATGGCACCCAGCTGGAAACCTCCTGCACCCGCTTTGCGGTGGTCTGGCAAGGCAAGGAGGTGTGGATCCAGCAGGATGGCCGCGGTCAGCTGCTGATCGGCGTCGACGTCGAAGAAGACGACACCGAGTACGCCAACCTGCTGCTGCGCCCGCTGGCCACCAACCTGGTGAGCCTGCAGCTGGAAATGGAACCGGCCGATGCCGGCGACGATGATGATCACGTTCATGGTCCCGACTGCGGCCACCATCACTAAGGAAAGGAATAGCCCATGCTCGCCCTCGGCAAACTGCTTGACCTGACCCTGGCCGGTCATGAACCGGCAGAAAAGACTCAGGTGACTGTCGGGGGCGTGCGCATGCGCTGGCTCGGCGAGGGGGCGCTGGAAGTGCACCCGCCGGAGGCGCGCGACAATGGCATGGACCTGCTGCTTTCGGCAGGTATCCATGGCAATGAAACCGCCCCGATCGAATTGCTCGACGAGCTCCTGCACGGTATTGCCCGCGGTGAAATCAAGCCGCGCGCCCGTATTCTGTTCCTGTTCGGCAACCCCGAAGCGATTCGCAAGGGTGAGCGCTACATCGAGCAGGACGTCAACCGTCTGTTCAACGGCAGGCACGAACTCTCCAGCGGCAGCGAAGCCTTGCGCGCCGGCCAGCTGGAGCAGTTCGCCCGGACCTTCTTCAGCAAGCCGGAACGTTCCCGCCTGCACTACGACCTGCATACCGCCATTCGCGGCTCGAAGATCGAGCAGTTCGCGCTCTATCCGTTCAAGGCTGGTCGCCAGCACTCGCGTCGCGAACTGGTGCGCCTGCGGGCCGCCGGCATGGAAGCGGTGCTGCTGCAGAGCAAGGTATCGATCACCTTCACCGCCTTCACCTACGAGCAGCTCGATGCCGAAGCCTTTACCCTGGAACTGGGCAAGGCGCGGCCGTTCGGGCAGAACGCGCAGGTCAACCTGAAACGCCTGGAAACCCGCCTCAAACAGATCATCGAAGGCAACGAGCCTGAAGAGCCCTCTGGCCTGGACGGGCTGCAGCTGTTCAGCGTGGCCCGCGAGATCATCAAGCACAGTGACAGCTTCCGCCTGCACCTGCCGGCCGATATCGAAAACTTCTCCGAGCTGTCCAAGGGCTACCTGCTGGCCGAAGACCTCGCTGAGTCGCGCTGGGTGGTCGAGGAGGAGGGGGCCCGCATCATCTTCCCCAATCCGAAGGTGAAGAATGGCTTGCGCGCGGGCATCCTCATTGTGCCGGCCAACCCGGATCAGCTGGGCTGAGCCTGGTTACGGGAGAGGGGACGGCGTGGCCAGGGCTGTGAAGAGGCGATAGAGCAACTTGAACAGTTCCAGGCCGGATTCGCTGCTCTGGTAAGGGTTGTAGAGCAACGCTACATCACCTTCCCGGTTGAATGTGGAGTGGGTGGGGCCGAAACGGCCTTTCTCCTGGACATACAACTCCATGATCAGCACCCTGGTGTGCCTGTCCCCCAGGGATTGTCGGCTGTCGTCCAGCAGGGCCTTGAGTTCTTTATTCCCGTCCAGCAGAGCCAGCTGGCTCAATACCCTGAACTGGAACTGCGGTGTGCCATAGATCTGCAGCCCCGGGTCTTCGGTGTGGGCCACGGATTTGCTGCTGCTAGCAGCGCTGTCTATCCGCAAGGGCCAGCTGATGCCTTCTCCCAACCCGGGCGGTAGTTCACTTTTCATGAGTTGCAGCGTCAGTCGTTGCGCGGGAGAGGACGGGGTTATCAGGTAATCCTGATCATCAATGCGCAGCGTGAGCTGATTATCCTGCTGGCTCAGGCCGACAGCCGAGGAGCGGGACCAGACGACGATTTCGTCACTTTCGCCAGCATCTTCCCAGTCTTCAAGCGCCGACTGCAGCCAGCGCTCCATGTATACGCGGGCATCCTTGTGCAGCGGGTAGCGCTCGCGAGTTACCCAGAAGCCGGGAACTTGCTCATCCAGTTCCTCTATGACTGCGGATGGTGTCGCGACCTTGCCGTCGATCCTGATGGGGGTTGATTCCGTGCCATTGGTCATGTTGCCGATCTCTTGGTTCTAGTGAGATCCGAGCCTACGATCAGCGGCGATTGCAAAGGCGATACATAGTTGTTGGTACAAGGCATGGAATGCGGGCGTCGTTGTCGACGGCGCCCGCTGTGCAGCGAAGGTCAGACGGCGCGTTTCTGTACCGGCTCGATGCGGCGCAGGGCGCGTAGCTTCTGCAGGGTATCGGCACAGGTCTGCGCAGCTTCCGCGCCCTTGACCAGGAAGTGCTCGAAGTAGAAGTTCTGGTGTTCGTCACCGGCGTGGAAGTGGTGCGGGGTCAGGACCACGGAGAACACCGGCACTTCGGTTTCCAGCTGTACCTGCATCAGGCCGCTGATCACCGACTGGGCGACGAACTCGTGGCGGTACAGGCCGCCGTCGACCACCAGGCCCGCGGCAACGATACCGGCATAGCGGCCGGTACGGGCCAGCAGCTTGGCATGCAGGGGAATCTCGAAGGCACCGCCGACTTCAAAGAAATCGATGTCGCTCGCCTGATAGCCTTGTTTGCCCATCTCTTCGACGAAGGCCTTGCGTGCCTGGTCGACAATATCCTTGTGCCAGCAGGCCTGGATGAAGGCGATACGCTCGTGGGTAGGGTTTTTGCTATCGATTGCGGTGGGTTGCATTGAAACGGACTCCTGTTTGTATGAGAAACAGGGCATCTGGATCGAAGGGGACTTCGCCACGCAGGTGCGCAACGACAGGCACGGACGTGCCTATCCCGTTCTCTCTTTATCCGGACTATGACCGTCGGCCCCGGAATCACACCGGGTCTGCTGACCTTGCAAGGGTGCCTGCAAGCGCTCGCGGGCTATGCGCAAGGTGCGCAATTACCGCCGGTGGGGAATTGCACCCCGCCCTGAGAACGTTGCCACCGTCATCGGTGGCGGGGAATTATTAACACAGATTTCCAGCAAACGTATAGGCTGCTAACGATTTTTCCGGGATTTACGACGTTTCATCCGGGAAATCTTGCCAATGGCCAGGGGCGTACCCCTAATATCCAGCAGCAACATCAGCCAGGGCCCGGTACCAGTACGTGTTTCGCTACGATTTTTTTCTGCTTTTGTCTGACATTGTCGTTGCAAGCCGTCCAATTGACGGTTTCCATAGCATAAACACACTGCACCCAAGCCTAAGGCCCGATATAATGCGGCCCTTTGCCGTCGTTTCGTCAATTTGACGCAAGCATTTGCCTCAGGCCGCCGTTTCCGTGGAAGAACCTATGAAAAGCGCAGAAATCCGTGAAGCCTTCCTTCGCTTCTTCGAAGAGCAGGGACATACCCGAGTTGCCTCCAGCTCCTTGATTCCGGGCAACGACCCGACCCTGCTGTTCACCAACGCGGGGATGAACCAGTTCAAGGACTGCTTCCTTGGCCAGGAAAAGCGCGCCTACACCCGCGCCACCAGCAGCCAGAAGTGCGTACGCGCCGGTGGCAAGAACAGCGACCTGGAAAACGTCGGCTACACCGCCCGTCACCACACCTTCTTCGAAATGCTGGGTAACTTCAGCTTCGGTGATTACTTCAAGCGCGATGCCATCACCTACGCCTGGACCTTCCTCACCGGCGTGCTGAAACTGCCGAAGGAAAAGCTCTGGGTCACCGTCTACGCCAGCGACGACGAAGCCTACGACATCTGGACCCGGGAAATCGGCGTCCCGGTCGAGCGCATGGTGCGTATCGGCGACAACAAGGGTGCGCCTTACGCGTCCGACAACTTCTGGACCATGGGCGATACCGGTCCGTGCGGTCCTTGCACCGAGATCTTCTACGACCACGGCCCGGACATCTGGGGCGGCCCACCCGGCTCGCCAGAGGAAGACGGTGACCGTTACATCGAGATCTGGAACAACGTCTTCATGCAGTTCAACCGTACTGCCGATGGCGTACTGCACCCGCTGCCGGCGCCGTCGGTGGATACCGGCATGGGCCTGGAGCGCATCAGTGCGGTCATGCAGCACGTGCACTCGAACTACGAGATCGACCTGTTCCGCAACCTGCTCGCCGCCGCTGCCGAAGCCATCGGCTGCAAGAACGAAGAGCAGTCCTCGCTCAAGGTCGTCTCCGATCACATCCGCTCCTGCGGCTTCCTGATCGCCGACGGCGTGCTGCCTTCGAACGAAGGCCGTGGCTATGTGCTGCGCCGCATCATTCGTCGTGCCTGCCGTCACGGCAACAAGCTGGGCGCCACCGGTAGCTTCTTCTACAAGATCGTTGCGGCCCTGGTGGCCGAGATGGGCGAGGCCTTCCCGGAGCTCAAGCAGCAGCAGGCCAACATCGAGCGCGTGCTCAAGGCTGAAGAAGAGCAGTTCGCCAAGACCCTGGAGCAGGGCCTGAAGATCCTCGAGCAGGACCTGGCCGAGCTCAAGGGCACCGTGGTGCCGGGCGACGTGGTGTTCAAGCTCTACGACACCTACGGCTTCCCGATGGACCTGACCGCCGATATCGCCCGCGAGCGCGAGCTGACCATCGACGAGGCAGGCTTCGAGCGCGAAATGGAAGCGCAGCGCGAGCGCGCCCGTTCCGCCAGCGCCTTCGGCCTGGACTACAACACCCTGGTCAAGGTCGATGTGGCCACCGAGTTCACCGGCTACACCAACACTGAAGGTGAAGCCAGCATCGTTGCTATCTATAAGGATGGCAAGGTCGTCGAGCAACTGGGCGAAGGCGAGCAGGGCGTGGTCATCCTCGACCGCACGCCGTTCTACGCCGAGGCCGGTGGCCAGGTCGGCGATACCGGCTACCTGCAGGCCGGCAACGTGCGCTTCGACGTGCGCGACACCACCAAGACCGGTGGTGCCTACCTGCACCACGGCGTGGTTGCCAGCGGCAACCTGGTGGTCGGTGCCAAGGTCCAGGCAACAGTCGATGCCGATGTCCAGCACGCCACCTCGCTGAACCACTCCGCCACTCACCTGCTGCACGCAGCCCTGCGCCAGGTGCTGGGCGATCACGTACAACAGAAAGGCTCGCTGGTCGACAGCCAGCGCCTGCGTTTCGACTTCAGCCACTTCGAGGCGGTCAAGCCGGAGCAGCTCAAGGCCCTGGAAGACATCGTCAACCGCGAAGTGCGCAAGAACTCCGAGGTGCAAACCGAAGAGACCGATATCGACACCGCCAAGCAGAAGGGCGCCATGGCGCTGTTCGGCGAGAAGTACGGCGACAGTGTCCGGGTACTGAGCATGGGCGGCGATTTCTCCGTCGAGCTGTGCGGTGGTATCCACGCCAAGCGTACCGGTGATATCGGCCTGCTCAAGATCATCAGCGAAGGTGGCGTTGCCTCCGGCGTGCGCCGTATCGAAGCGGTCACCGGAGAAGCGGCACTGGCCTACCTGAATACTGCCGAAGAGCAGCTCAAGGAGGCCGCGCAGCTGGTCAAGGGCAATCGCGACAACCTGATCGACAAGCTGTCGGCTGTGCTGGAGCGCAACCGCCAGCTGGAAAAACAGCTGGAGCAACTGCAGGCCAAGGCGGCCAGCGCTGCGGGTGACGATCTGTCCAACGCGGCGGTCGAGGTCAAGGGCGTCAAGGTCCTGGCTGCACGCCTGGACGGCCAGGATGGCAAGGCGCTGCTGGCGCTGGTCGATCAGCTGAAGAACAAACTCGGCCGCGCAGTGATCCTGCTCGGCAGTGTCCATGAGGAAAAGGTCGTGCTGGTTGCCGGCGTGACCAAGGACCTGACTGGCCAACTCAAAGCCGGTGATTTGATGAAGCAAGCCGCTGCTGCCGTGGGCGGCAAGGGCGGCGGTCGTCCGGACATGGCGCAAGGTGGTGGCGTAGACACCGCCGCGCTGGACAACGCACTGGCCCTGACCGTTCCATTCGTGGAGCAGGGCGTTTAAGGCATCGATCGGCCCGTCGTCTAGTGGCGGGCCACGGTGTCGTTTGAATGTTTATTGGGTGCCCTTCATGGGCTGAGGCGGCTTTGAAATGGCGTTGATCGTACAGAAATTTGGCGGCACTTCGGTCGGCACGGTCGAGCGAATCGAGCAGGTTGCCGACAAGGTCAAGAAATTCCGCGATGCCGGCGATGACCTGGTGGTTGTACTGTCGGCAATGAGCGGCGAAACCAATCGCCTGATCGACCTGGCCAAGCAGGTGAGCGAGCAACCGGTTCCGCGTGAGCTGGATGTGATCGTCTCCACCGGCGAGCAGGTGACCATTGCCTTGCTGGCCATGGCGCTGATCAAGCGGGGCGTTCCGGCGGTGTCCTACACCGGTAACCAGGTGCGTATCCTCACCGACAGCGCGCACAACAAGGCGCGCATCCTGCAGATCGACGATCAGCGTATCCGTGGCGACCTCAAGGCCGGCCGCGTGGTCGTGGTCGCGGGTTTCCAGGGTGTCGACGAGCACGGCAACATCACCACCCTCGGTCGCGGTGGCTCCGACACCACCGGCGTGGCCCTGGCGGCGGCGCTCAAGGCTGACGAATGCCAGATCTACACCGACGTCGATGGTGTCTACACCACCGACCCGCGCGTGGTGTCCCAGGCACAGCGCCTGGACAAGATCACCTTCGAAGAGATGCTGGAAATGGCCAGCCTCGGTTCCAAGGTCCTGCAGATCCGTGCCGTCGAGTTCGCCGGCAAGTACAACGTTCCGCTGCGCGTGCTGCACAGCTTCCAGGAGGGTCCGGGTACCCTCATTACTATTGATGAAGAGGAATCCATGGAACAGCCGATCATTTCCGGCATCGCCTTCAACCGCGATGAAGCCAAGCTGACCATTCGTGGCGTACCGGATACCCCGGGCGTTGCCTTCAAGATCCTCGGCCCGATCAGTGCCGCGAACATCGAAGTCGACATGATCGTGCAGAACGTTTCGCACGATAACACCACCGACTTCACCTTCACCGTGCACCGCAACGACTACGACAAGGCCCACAAGGTCCTGGACAAGACCGCCGAGGAGCTCAACGCTCGCGAAGTGGTAGGCGACACCAACATCGCCAAGGTCTCGATCGTCGGTGTCGGCATGCGTTCCCACGCTGGTGTTGCCAGCCGCATGTTCGAAGCCCTGGCCAAGGAGAGCATCAACATCCAGATGATCTCCACGTCCGAGATCAAGGTCTCCGTGGTCATCGAAGAGAAGTACCTGGAACTGGCCGTGCGCGCCCTGCACACCGCCTTCGAGCTGGACGCCCCGGCCCGCCAGGGCGAGTAAGGCGTTGTCTCAAGAGGGCGCGGCCATGCCGCGCCCTTCGTGTTTCTGGCTGGTGTGAGAAATCTTTCGTTTCGTGCGCGCTGGTCAATACTTAGGCGTAGGTCGGCTGCCCTGGCGGGTTGCGGGCCGAAGCCCTTTTTTTTGCAGACTGTTTATCCCTGAACTGAATTTCGTTAGGAGAAAGGTATGTTGATTCTGACTCGACGGTGCGCCGAGAGCCTGATCATAGGCGACGGCGAAATCACCGTGACCGTGCTCGGCGTCAAAGGAAACCAGGTGCGAATCGGGGTAAATGCCCCCAAGGAAGTAGCCGTCCACCGCGAGGAAATCTACCTGCGGATCAAGAAAGAGAAGGACGAAGAACCAACCCATTAATTTTTATCGATTTTTTTTCAAAAAAGAGTTTGCAAACGGGGAAGGGTCTGGTTATTATACGCCCCGTGTTGCGGAGAGGTGGCCGAGTGGCCGAAGGCGCTCCCCTGCTAAGGGAGTATACCTCACAAGGGTATCGGGGGTTCGAATCCCCCCTTCTCCGCCATTATTCATGTAGGACGCTGTAATCTGCCTGAATCACTTAAGTCGTTGAAATTAAACGAAAAAGTACTTGGCAAAATGATTTAGCGGCCTATAATGCGCGGCAACAAATGCACTCATAGCTCAGCTGGATAGAGTACTCGGCTACGAACCGAGCGGTCGGAGGTTCGAATCCTCCTGAGTGCACCATACGACGAAGCGGTTTCTTATTGAAAATTGCTTCAGCTGTAACCAGAGGTGATCTGGTCCATCAAGCGCCAACCCTGCACTCATAGCTCAGCTGGATAGAGTACTCGGCTACGAACCGAGCGGTCGGAGGTTCGAATCCTCCTGAGTGCACCATACGACGAAGC
>NZ_JALRNF010000051.1 GCF_030272895.1 Pseudomonas sp. BGr12
AGGAGCGAGCGGTTTTGGTTCCTTTTGCCAAGACAAAAGGGACCCGCCGTAAGGGCGGAAGGGGCCGGCAGCGTCGCTGCATGGAATGGATAAGCACGCCACCTCGCCACCCAAGCCCAAGCCCAAGCCCAAGCCCAAGGATTCCGTGAAGAACCGAATTTTGCCGCCCGTCGCTTGAAAGATGCACTAGCCTCTAGCACGCAACCATTTGCATCGGTATGCAAAAACGTCCGGAACAGGGCGAATCGAATTGACCGTGGAGTTGGGAATGGGGCATGAAACACCTAGGGAAAGGCGTTGGTCATGGTTGCGCGGCCTGGTTCTGTCAACAGTAGCGCTGATCACCGTGCCGGCCTGGGCCGCCAGTGAAACCACAGCGCGTGAGCCCGCGCAAGGCAGCCCGGAGCAAGGCTACGTCGCGACCGCCACCTGCCTGGGTTGCCATGCCGACCAGGCCAAAGCCTGGAAAGACTCCGACCATGGCTGGGCCATGCGCGAAGCCAAACCCGCCAATGTGCTGGGCAATTTCGCCAATACCCGCTTCGATGACGCCGGCGTCCAGGCACGCTTCTTCCGCAAGGGCGAGCGCTTTTTCGTCAACACCGAAGGCGAAACCGGCAAGCCTGTGGACTTCGAGGTGCTCTACACCTTCGGCCATTACCCTTTGCAACAGTATCTGGTGTCGCTGCCCCGCGGGCGGCTGCAGGCCCTGACCATCGCCTGGGACAGCCGCAGCAAGGGCGAAGGCGGGCAGCGCTGGTTCTCGCTGTACCCCGGCCAGCGTTTCGCCCCCGACGATCCGCTGCACTGGACCGGTCGCTACCAGAACTGGAACGGCATGTGCGCCGACTGCCATTCCACCCGGTTGATGAAGAACTACAACGACCGCGAAGACAGCTTCGCCACCACCTGGCAGGAGCAGACCGTCGGCTGCCAGAGTTGCCATGGGCCGGGGCAGGCCCATGTCGACTGGGCGAAAGCCGCCAAATCCGGTCAACAGACTTATGCCTCGGCCAAGGACGTGGGCCTGGCGGTGGATTACAAGGCGCTGGGCAGCCAGGGCCAGGTCGAGCAATGTGCCTTCTGCCACAGCCGCCGCCAGACCTTGGGGGTTGGCCAGTTGCCGGGGCACAAGCAACTGGACCAGAGCCTGCCCGCCACCTTGCGCCCCGACCTGTATCACGCCGACGGCCAGATCGATGGCGAGGTCTACGAGTACGGCTCGTTCACCCAGAGCAAGATGTACGCGGCAGGGGTGGGCTGCACCGACTGCCATAACCCGCACACGGCCAAGGTCAAGATCGAAGGCAACGGCCTGTGCCTGCAGTGTCATAACGGCCAGCCACCGGTTGCGCGCTTTGCCAGCCTGCAGGCCAAGGACTATGACAGCGAGGCGCACCATCATCACCCGGCAGGTTCCCCCGGCGCCCAGTGCGTGAACTGCCATATGCCGACCAAGACCTACATGGTGGTCGACCCGCGCCGCGACCACAGCCTGCGCATCCCGCGCCCGGACCTGGCCGCAACAGACGACAGCCCCGATGCCTGCACCACCTGCCACAAGGACCAGAAGCCGCAATGGGCGGCCAAGGCCATCGAAGGCTGGTTCGGCCAGCCGCAGCGTCCCCCCCACTACGGCGAGAATTTCCACGCCGTGCGCAGCGGTAAAGGCATCGCGTTCAGCCAGCTCAATGCGCTGCTGGCCGACAAAGGCAAGCCGGCCATCGTTCGCGCCACCGCGGCCGAGCAACTGGCCGATCTTGGCAGCCAGTCGGTGATCAGCCTGGGCTGGGCCCTGAAAGACAGCAGTGACCTGGTGCGTGCCTATGCCGTTTCCGGCTTTGCCAGCGTGCCCCCGGCGCAACGCCTGCAACCACTGCTGCCGCTGCTCAAGGACCCGACCCTGGCAGTGCGCGATGAAACGTTGCGGGTGCTGGCCGACGTACCGCCCGAGCAGTTGCCGGCAGACTCACGGGAGTCGTTCAAGACGATGCTGGCGGACTACGAGACGCGCCTGCGCGGCAACGCCGACCTGCCTGGCGGACGCCTGAACCTGGCCGTGTTGTTGAGCCGCCAGGGGCGTGAGAGCGAGGCGATGGACGAGTACCGCCAGGCCCTGAAGCTCGACCCGTACTTCGTTCCCGCGCGGGTCAACCTGGTGACCCTGACCAGCGCCGCGCAACGCCTCGATGAGGCCGAGCAGTTACTGCGCGAAGGTGTGGCGTTGGAGAAAATGCCGGCGAGCGACCACGGCAACCTGGCCTACATGCTGGCCTTGCTGCTGGTCGAGCAGGGCAAGGCCGAGCAAGCGCTGCAGTGGATGGAAACCGCCGCCGTGGCCCTGCCGCAAAACGTGCGCATCCGTTACAACCAGGGCCTGCTGCTGTCGCGCCTGAACCGCCGCGACGATGCGATCCAGGCACTGCGCAGTGGTCTTGAGCAGGCTCCCGAGGACCCCGACCTGTTGTACTCGCTGTTGTACCTGCATGCCCTGGCGGGTGAGCGCAAGGAGGCTTTCGAGTATGTGCAGCGCATGCGCAAGGTCGCGCCGGATGACCCGCGCCTGCAAGCGATCGAGCCGTACTGGCAGAAGCCGTGACCCGGGCTTTGTCTGGCGCCTGCTGGGAAGGCTGCTAGATTTACCCAATTGCCGGACAGTCAGGGAGCGAACAGGTGAGCATACGCGAGCAGGTTTCTGCACTGGAAGCGCGCGTGGCCCAGCAGGTGCTGGGCCAGGCCGAGACCATCCGGCATGTGCTGCTGGGGTTGTTGGCCAACGGCCACGTGCTGCTGGAAAGCCTGCCGGGGCTGGCCAAGACCCGCACGGTCAAGGCCCTGGCGACCCACCTGGATGCGCAGATGCGGCGCATCCAGTTCACCCCGGACCTGCTGCCCTCGGACATCACCGGCGGCGAGATCCTCCAGCAAACCGCCGAAGGCAACCAGATCAAGTTCCAGCCCGGGCCGCTGTTCGGCAATGTCATCCTCGCCGACGAGATCAACCGGGCGCCGGCCAAGGTCCAGGCGGCCCTGCTCGAAGCCATGGAAGAGCGGCAGATCACCGTGGCCGGGCAGAGCTACCCGATGTCGGCGCTGTTCATGGTCCTGGCGACCCAGAACCCGATCGAGCAGGAGGGCACCTACCCGCTGCCCGAAGCGCAGATGGACCGCTTCCTGATGAAGCTGCAACTGGATTACCCCAAGGTGGACGACGAAGCCCAGGTATTGCGCCTGGTGCGTACCGAGGAGCAGAGCAGCCAGGGTGCCAGGCAGCCGCCGGATCAACTGCCCCAGGAGGTGGTGTTCGCCGCGCGCGCCGAGATTGCCGGCGTGCATGTGTCCGAGGCGATCGACCGCTACCTGATCGACCTGATCAATGCCACCCGCCATGCCGCCGACTACGATGCCGACATGGCCCGCTGGATCAAGATCGGCGCCAGCCCCCGCGGCGGTATCAGCCTGGACCGGGTGTCGCGGGCCCACGCCTGGTTGTCCGGTAACGACTTCGTGTCGCCGGACGATGTGCGCGCCGTGGTTCATCCGGTGCTGCGCCATCGCCTGCAGTTGTCCTATGACGCCATCGCCGAGGGGATCAACGCCGACCGGGTGATCGACCGCCTGCTCGATCACGTCGCCATCCCGGCCTGAGCCCATGGACAGGCCACAGGTCGATTCACCGGTTGCCGATGGCTTCGTCTACGCCTCGCTCAGCCAGCTCATGGCGCTGGAGCATCGCGTACGCGGCCTGAGCTTCCTGTCCCGGCAACCGCTGGCCAGCATCCTCTCCGGCACCCATGCCTCGCGCCTGCGCGGGCGCGGCCTGAGCTTCGACGAACTGCGTCGCTACATTCCCGGCGACGACCTGCGCCATCTGGACTGGCGCGCCTCGCTGCGCTTCGGCAAACCCTTCGTGCGCACCTTCACCGAAGAGCGTGACCGGCCGACCCTGGTGCTGGTTGACCAGCGCATGAGCATGTTCTTCGGCTCGCAGCGCAGCTTCAAGTCGGTGGTCGCCGCCGAGCTTGCAGCGCTGTCGGCGTGGATTGCCTTGCATGCCGGTGACCGTGTCGGTGGCCTGGTGTTCGATGACCAGCAGGTGCGGCATATAAAACCGCTGCGCAGCCGTGCGCGGGTCCAGGAACTGTGCGCAGCGATCATCCGCAGCAACCACACGCTCAATGCCAACGGCCCCGACGCCGAGGACGAAACGCAACTGGACACGGCCCTGCGTAATTGCATCGCGCTCGCCGGCCACGATTGCCTGGTATGTATCATCAGCGACTTCGGCGGTGCATCGGCGCAGACCCTGCAGCTGCTGCGCCAGCTCAGCGCCCACAACGATGTGATCGCCATGCAGGTGTTCGACCCCATCGCCCTGGCGCTGCCCGAGCAAGGCCGGGTGATGGTCACCCAGGGCGAGCTGCAGGTGGAGCTGGAAGTGGAGCGTCGCCAGGTCAACCGACCGCTGGGCGCGTTCCTGGCCGGTCGCCTGCGCGATGTCGCCGACATGCTCCGGCGCAGCCAGGTGCCGGTGATGATGATCAGCACCGGTCATGAACCGCTCGAACAGATCCGCCGCGAGCTGGGCCGGCTGTCCGGGATGGCGCGATGACGGCGCCGGTGCTGCCGGGCATCGACCAGCTTCAGGAACTGCCGCTGGTGACGCCGCCGTTCAGCTACTGGCCGCAGACCTGGGGCTGGCTGGCGCTGTTGCTGATCATCCTGCTCGCCGTTGCGGCCTGGACGGTCCGACGCTGGTGGCGCTGGCAGCGTGACCGTTATCGCCGCGAAGCGTTGCAGGCCTTCGACCGCCTCGCCCTCGACCTGGCGGACCCGCAGCGACGCTTGCCGGCCCTGCGCGCACTGCCGACGCTGCTCAAGCGGGTGGCGATGTCGATCACCGGTGCGCCGCCGGCCGCGACCCTCAGTGGTGGGCAGTGGCAGGCCTTCCTGGCGCAACGCGCCGCCAAACCCCTGCCGGAACAGTTCGCCGCACGCCTGCATACCCTGGCCTATGCCCCCGATGCCGAGGTGCTGGCTATTCCAGAGGACGAGGTTTGGGCACTGTTCGCAGCCGGCCGGTACTGGATCGAGGCGCATCATGTGGCAGTTTGACTACCTCTGGGCGCTGCTACTGCTGCCATTGCCCTGGCTCGCCTACCGCTACCTGGGGACCTACCGGGAGGCCCACAGTGCCTTGCGGGTGCCGTTCTTCTCGGCCATGACCCGGGCGGCGGGGCTGACGCCGCAGAACGGCAGCGCCTCGGGCGGGCGTTGGCAGTTGCTGTTGAACCTGCTGGTCTGGGTGTTGCTGGTGCTGGCCTGTGCGCGCCCGGTCTTTGTGGAAAAAGCCATCGAGAAAGAGCAGCCGATTCGCGACATGATGCTGGCCATCGACATTTCCCAGTCGATGGAAACCACCGATTACACCGGCGCCGACGGCCAGCGCACGGACCGCCTGAGCGCGGTCAAGAGCGTGGTGCGCGACTTTATCGTGCAGCGCAAGGATGACCGTATCGGCCTGATCGTGTTCGGCACCGGGGCCTATCCCCAGGCACCGCTGACCCTCGACCACGCCAGCCTCGGGGTGCTGCTCGACGAGGTAGGGATCGGCATGGCCGGGCCCAACACCGCCCTGGGCGACGCCATCGGCCTGACGATCAAGCTGCTGGCCAAGGCCGAAGAGCAGGAAAAGGTACTGATCCTGCTGACCGACGGCAACGATACCGGCAGCGCCATCACCCCCGATCACGCGGCGCGCCTGGCCAAAGAGCAGGGCATCGTGGTGCACACCATCGGCATCGGCGACCCCCTGGCCAGCGGCGAGGCCAAGGTCGACCTGCAGGCCCTGCAGAACATCGCGCGCACGACTGGCGGGCGCTTCTTCCGCGCCGATGACCGCAACGCCCTCAAGGCGGTGTACGCCACCCTCGACCAGATCACCCCGCACAAGGTCAAGACCCTGAGCCACCAGCCCAAGCGCGACCTGTTCTGGCTACCGCTGGGCGCAGCGCTGCTGCTGTTGCTGGTCAGTCATGGACTGGCCGCGCTGTCCGGCCGCTTTGGCCGGGGTGCAGCCGGGCCGTTGGCCAAGGGAGGCTGAGATGGAACTCGACTTCAGCGCCTTTCACTTCCTGCGACCGCTGTGGCTGCTGCTGATCGTGCCGGCGATCCTGCTGCCCTGGGCGTGGCTGCGCCGTCATGACCTCAAGCGCCAGCTCAACAAGGTGATCGCCCCGCACCTGATCGACGCCCTGGTGATTACCCCACAAGACCAGCAGCACCTGCGCCCGGTACACCTGCTGGCCGTATTGCTGGGCCTTGGCGCGCTGGCCGCCGCCGGGCCGACCTGGACACGGGACACGCCGGACTTTTTCGATAACCGTGCGCCGCTGATCCTGGCGGTCGACCTGTCGCCGTCCATGGACGCCGATGACCTTCCGCCTTCGCGCCTGCAGGCCGCCAAGCACAAGCTGCACGACCTGCTGCAACGCCGGGCCGGGGCCCGTACCGCGCTGATCGCCTACGCCGGCAGTGCGCACCTGGTGCTGCCGGCCACCGAAGACCCGGTGCTGCTGGACAGCTTCCTGCAGGCCTTGTCGACCACACTGATGAGTCGATCCGGCAAGGATGTGCTGGGGGTGATCGACCAGGCGCGGGCCTTGCTCGACGCGGAAAAGATGCCCGGTACCCTGGTGCTGGTCACCGATGGTGCCGATGCCGAACAGTTCGGCGAGATCCCCAAGCGCCTGGACGGCAGCAACCTGCAAGTGCTGGTACTGGCCGTCGGCAGCCAGGACCGCGGCGTGCTCCATGATGCCCAGGGGCGGCCCAGGATCGGCGACGATGGCCGGCCGTTGCAGGCGAGCTTCGATGCCGAGGCCCTGAAGCAGCTGGCCAAGGCCGCCAATGCCCCCTTGGGCAGCCTGACCCTGGATGATGACGACCTGGACTGGATCGAACTGCATGCCCAGCAGCACTTCCAGGCGGTGCAGGGCGATGCCCAGCAGGTGCACTGGAAAGACGCCGGTTATTGGCTGTGCTGGCCCCTGGCGCTGATTGCCCTGTGCTGCGTGCGCCGCGGCTGGCGGGTGCAATGGCTCGGCCTGGTGCTGCTCGGGTTGCTTGCGGGCACGCCGCAGCCTGCCCGGGCAGGTGCACTGCTTGATGCCTTCTTCACCCCGGACCAGCAAGGACGCTGGGCCTTCGAGCACGGCCATTTTCCCCAGGCGGCCGCGCATTTCCACGACCCGTACTGGAAAGCCGTGGCGGCCTACAACGCGGCGGACTATGAGGTGGCGCTGGCCGGCTTTGCCCGGCTCGATTCGGCCCAGGCCGACTTCTACCTGGGCAATACCTATGTGCGCCTGTTCAAGTTTCCCCAGGCCATCGCGGCCTATGAGCAGGCCCTGCACAAGCAGGCCGACTTCCCCCAGGCCAAGGCCAACCTGGCCCTTGCCCAGGCGCTGGAGAAGGACTACGAGGACCAGCAGCAGGCGGGCACGCCCGACGAGAAAGCCGACAAGGTGGTGGAAGACCAGACCCCCTCCAAGGGCGCCCGGCAGAAGGACCAGACCACCCCGCAGGCCGCGTCCGACCAACAGTGGCTGAACAACCTGACGACCTCGCCGGCGCAGTTCCTCAAGCGCAAGTTCATGCTCCAGGACGCTGCACGCCAGCAAACAGCGGGAGGTGCACCATGAAAGCGATCGCCTGGCTGTTGCTGCTGTGCCTGCCCCTGTTGGCCGCCGCCGACCCGCAAGTCCGGGTGCAGGCCCGGTTGGTGCCGGCAACCGGTGTCCTGGTCGGGGCTACCGTCAACCTGGAGGTGGATCTGCTGGTGGACACCTGGTTCACGGCGGCGCCGGTGCTGCCCAAGCTCGAGTTGCCCGGTGCGGTGGTCAGTCCACCGAGCGGCGAGGCCCAGCATTTGAACGAAAAGCTGGATGGCACCACCTTCTTCGGTCTCCGTTACGCCTATCAGATCACGCCGCAGCAGGCCCGGTCGTTCAGCATTCCGGCGCTGGACTTTGTGCTCCAGCCCGGGCAGGGCAGTGGCCCGGTGACCGTCAAGAGCCCGCCGCTGAGCTTTGTCGCCAAGGCCCTGGCAAACGCAGGAGGGCAGCAACAACTGGTGGCGCGCAAGGTGACGCTCACCCAGACGCTGGAGCGCTCCCATGAACCACTGCGGGTGGGTGACAGCGTGACCCGTCATGTGACCCTGCAGGCCGAGGGGGCGCAGGCCATGCTGATACCGCCGCCGGTCTTCGCCGAAGTCCAGGGCAGCAAACGGTATGTGCAATCGCCCCAGGTCAGGCCCTTGAGCGATGGCCGGGGCGGCACCTCGGGGGGCGTGCGCGAGGACAGCGCCACTTATGTCATCAGCCAGGCCGGCAAGATCACCCTGCCGGCCATCGAGCTGACCTGGTGGGACAACGCAGGTCAAGCGCAACGGGCCTCGCTGGAGGCGATCACCGTGGATGCGGCCGCAGCCGTCTACACTGCGCCGTTTTCCATCAGTGACGATCTACGCGCCCTGGGCCAGCAGGCACGCATGCGCGTTTCCGGGCACGGGTTGCTGTTGGCGGTGGTATTGCTGGCCGGGGGCGGCTTGGTCTGGTTCGGTTATCCGTGGCTTCGTCACCTCGGCGCGACGCTTCGGCGCTGGCAGGCGGCCCGGCGCACGGCCTGGTTGCTGTCGGCGGACTACGCTTGGCAACGCCTGCGCCAGCAACTGAATACCCGGCCATTGCAGTTGGGGGCGCTGTACCTGTGGGTGCGGCGTATCAGTGGCAAACGGACCCTGGGCGGATTTTTTACAGGCGCCAGCGCCACAAACGAAAATCGTTCACTAGACTTGCTCCAGAACTGCTACGGCAACCCCGGTTCCGCTGCCGAGGTACCACCGCAGTTGCTCGGCGACTTGCAAGACGTACGGCTGCAGATGAGTAAACGCGGGACCGCGACGACGCGGTACGGATTAAAACCGTTGAATCCCTGATGCGCTTGCATCAGGTACGACGCAACGTCCAGGGACGCCCTATGCCTCAAGTACACCGCATGCATTGGTTGCTCAGCCTGCTGTTGCTGGTCCCGCTGTTGAGCTACGCCGCCGGCCCGCTGCCGTCCTGGAACGACAGTGGCTCGCGCCGGGCCATCGAGCAGTTCGTCACGGCGGTGACGGACCAGACCAGCAAGGACTTCGTCAAGCCGGCAGCGCGTATCGCGGTGTTCGATAACGACGGCACCCTGTGGAGCGAGCAGCCGCTGTACTTCGAAGTGCTGTTCGCCCTGGACGAGGTCAAGCGCCTGGCCCCGCAACATCCCGAGTGGAAGACCCAGCAACCGTTCAAGGCCGTGCTCGACGGCGACCAGAAGGCGCTGGCGGCGAGCGGGATGGACGGCTTGATGAAGATCGTCGCCGCGACTCACTCGGGCATTAGCACCGAGGAGTTCATGGCCCGCACCGAGAAGTGGCTCGCCACCGCCGTGCATCCAAAGACCCAAAAGCCCTACACCGAGATGGTCTTCCAGCCGATGCTGGAGCTGCTGCAGTACCTGCGCGACAACGGCTTCAAGACCTATATCGTCTCCGGTGGCGAAGTGGCGTTCATGCGCGCCTTTGCCGAAGAGGTCTACGGCATTCCGCCCGAGCAAGTCATCGGCACCACCTTCGATGCCCGCTTCGAGGACCGCAACGGCAAGCTGTCGATCCAGCGCCTGCCCAAGCTACAACACAACGATGACGGCCCGGGCAAGCCGGTGAGCATCGAATCGATCATTGGCCGCCGGCCGATCCTGGCCTTCGGCAACTCCGATGGCGACCTGCAGATGCTGCAGTGGACGACGGCCGGCACCGGCAAACGCTTCGCAGGCATCGTGCACCACACCGATGCCCGGCGCGAATGGGCCTACGATCGCGACAGCAAGGTCGGGCGCCTGGACAAGGCGTTGACCGCCGCCCGGGACGATGGCTGGACCGTCGTCGACATGGCGCGCGAATGGCAGCGCATCTACCCCTTCGAACCTTTGGACAACCCATAAACAAGACACCGCAGGCGCACAGGGAACCCGTCAAGCAGTCGAACCCTCACGTGCACGTAGTCGTGGCAGATGCCAGTAACGTGAAACGGAGAAATGGCCTTATGAAGCTCAGTAGAAGGTGGTTGACGACCATGACCTTCGCCGCGACGGTGGCGATGGGCGTGGGGGCGGCGCAGGCCGCGGACAAGCCGAACATCCTGGTGATCTTTGGCGATGATATCGGCCAGACCAATATCAGTGCCTACGGCAAGGGCGTGGTCGGTTACCAGACCCCGAACATCGACCGGATCGCCAAGGAAGGCATGATGTTCACCGACTACTACGCGGAGAACAGCTGCACCGCCGGTCGCTCCACCTTCATCACCGGCCAGTCGGCGCTGCGCACCGGCCTGTCCAAGGTCGGCATGCCTGGCGTGCCGGTCGGCCTGCAGGCCCGCGATGTCACCATCGCCCAGGCCCTCAAGGCCCACGGCTACGCCACCGGCCAGTTCGGCAAGAACCACCTGGGCGACCGCGACGAGTACCTGCCGACCAACCACGGTTTCGACGAGTTCTTCGGCAACCTCTACCACCTCAATGCCGAAGAAGAGCCGGAGCGGCCCTACTGGCCCAAGGATGACGCCGAGTTCGTCAAGGCCGCCTCGCCACGCGGGGTGATCAAGTCCAGTGCCGACGGCAAGATCGAAGACACCGGCGCGTTGACCAAGAAACGCATGGAGACCATCGACGACGAGACGACCCAGGCGGCGATCAACTTCATCGACAAGCAGGTCAAGGCCGACAAGCCGTTCTTCGTCTGGATGAATACCACCCGCATGCATGCCTTCACCCACGTACGCGAAGCCATGCAGGGCCAGAGCGGCATGGTCGGCAACGAGTACGCCGACGGCATGCTCGAGCACGACGGCGATGTCGGCAAGCTGCTCAAGACCCTCGATGATCTGAAGGTTACCGACAACACCATCGTCGTCTACACCACCGACAACGGCCCCAACCAGTGGTCCTGGCCGGATGCGGCGACCACGCCGTTCCGCAACGAGAAGAACTCCAACTGGGAAGGCGCCTACCGGGTGCCGGCGATCGTCCGTTGGCCAGGCAAGATCAAGGCTGACACCGTTTCCACCCAGATGTTCTCCGGGCTGGACTGGTTCCCGACCTTGCTTGCAGTTGCGGGTGATACCGACATCAAGGAGCGCTTGCTCAAAGGTGCGGACGTCGGCGGCAAGAACTTCAAGGTGCACCTGGACGGCTTCAACCAGCTGGACTACCTGACCGGCAAGGCCCCCAAGAGCGCACGTGACGAGTTCTACTACTTCAACGACGATGGCGAGCTGGTGTCCATGCGCTATGGCGACTGGAAACTGGTGTTCTGCGAACAGCGCGCCCCGGGTGGCTTCAAGGTCTGGAGCGAACCCTTCACTTGCCTTCGGGTACCGAAGCTGTTCAACCTGCGCATGGACCCGTATGAAAGGGCCGATGTCGTCTCCGACCAGTATTACGACTGGCTGGCCAAGAACGACTACCTGATCTTCAACGGCACGCGCAAGGCGGCAGCGTTCCTGCAGACCTTCGTTGACTATCCACCCAGCCAGCGCCCGGCCAGCTTCAGCATCGACCAGGTGCGCGCCGATGTGGACAAGAAAATCGAAGAGAAAATGAAGAAGCAATAGGTACCGCGCGCCCGTCACCGACGGGCGCGTTCCCCCACCTGCATTCTCGGCGATCGCGTTGCGCTGCCGATAAGGTTGATTGATGCGTTCAGTAGTCAGTCCATCCCCGGTTCAAGCCGCTGCCGATGCGGTGAACAAATCACTCCCCCTGAAAATGTGGCTGCCTGTGCTGCTGCTGTTCGTGTCAGGCACGGCAGCGCTGGTGTTCCAGGTGCTGTGGATCAAACAACTGTCGCTGGTGGTGGGCGTCGAGGTGTACGCCATCACCGCCGGCATCAGTGCCTTTTTCGTCGGCCTGGCCCTGGGCAGCCTGCTGTTCGGTCGCTGGGCCGATCGCCTGCGCCGCCCGGTCAGGCTCTATGCCGGTCTTGAGCTGGCCATTGCGGTTCTGGCGGTGCTGACCACCCTGGCGCTGGCCAACACTGCCGGCCTGTTTGCCCGCCTGGAAGACCAGGTCGGGCTGCTCGCCTGGGTGCTGCCGTTCACCCTGGTGGGGGGGCCGGCGTTTCTCATGGGCGGCACGCTGCCGGTGCTGATGCGTGTACTGACCCCGGGCCAGGGCCAACTGGCCAAGGCCGGGGGCGGGCTGTATGCCGCCAATACCGCTGGCGCCATCGCCGGCACCTTGCTGGCGGCCTTCGTTCTGTTGCCGCTGCTGGGCGTCACCGGCAGTGCGCTGGTGGCCGCCGGGCTCAACCTGCTGGCGGCGGTCATCGCCTGTGTGTCCCGCCGCAGCGATGTGCATGAGCCGATCGAACCCCGGGCGGCTGCTGCGCCACGCTCCGCTGCCGCACGCCTGGCGATCGCCTTGTACTGCGTGGCCGGCGGTGTGGCCCTGGGCTACGAAGTGGTATGGACGCAATCGATCGTCCAGTTCATGAGCACCCGGGCCTTTGCCTTTTCCGTGGTGCTGGCCACTTATCTTGCCGGGCTGGTGCTGGGCAGTGCGCTGTATGCCCGGCGCGCCGACCGCATCCGTGACCCCTGGGGCTTGTTCGGCCTGTTGATCGCCGTTGCCGGCCTGCAGGCCCTGGTGCAGGTCGCGGGGCTGGGGCGCTGGCTGATCTTCGCCCAGACCGAGGTGGAAGCCCTGGTGCTGCAGGCCACCGGCAACGAACTGGCCGGGATGTGCGCGCGCTTTGCCACCGCCGCGTTGTGTGTGGTGTTCCTGCCCACCACGGTTCTGGGCGCGGCGTTCCCCCTGGCCGTACGCCTGGCCGTGGACAGCGGGCACGTGGGCCGGGACATCGGTACCGTGGTCGCACTCAATACCCTGGGCGGTATTGTCGGTGTCATGTGCACCGGCTTTGTGCTGGTGCCGGGCATCGGCCTGGTGCGCACGCTGGTGGTGCTGGCACTGGTGGCGGCGGCCGTCGGTTGCCTGGTGGTCTGGCGTGGTGTGGGTGTCGGTCGGGGCATGCGTGCCGCCATCCTGGGCGTGACACTGGCCATCCTGGTCATCGGCGTGCTGACCCCGCCGCAGCGCCTGGCTGAACTGCTGCCGGGCGCACGCAGCGGCCGTATCACCTTCTATGAGGAAGGCCGGGGTGGCACCGTCGCGGTGGTGACCCAACAGCACCAGGGCCGCGCGTTCAACCGCCTGTACATCCAGGGCGTGTCCAACACCGGCGACGCCATGCCGTCGCTGCGCTACATGCGCCTGCAGGCGTTGCTGCCCTTGTTGATCCACAACCGCGAGCCACGCTCGGCCATGGTCATCGGTTTCGGCACCGGCATTACCGCCGGTGCCATGCTGCGCTACCAGGGCTTGCAGCGCCCGGTGGTGGCCGAACTGCTGCCTGAGGTGCTGGCGGCGGCGCCGCTGTTCAAGGGCAACTACCAGGCGGTCGATGACCCGCGCCTGGACATCCGCCTGCGCGACGGCCGCCGTGAACTGCTGCGCAGCGCCGAACGCTATGACCTGATCACCCTGGAACCACCACCGCCTTCAGCGGCCGGGGTGGTGAACCTTTACTCCAGAGACTTTTATCAATTGGCGGCATCGCGTCTGGAAGAGGGCGGCATCGTCGCCCAGTGGTTGCCATTGCCGACCCAGAACGAAGACGAAAGCCGCTCACTGGTGCGCAGCTTCCTCGACGTGTTTCCCCATGCCTCGTTGTGGACCACCGAGTTTCACGAAATGCTCCTAGTCGGCTCGCTGACGCCACTGGAGCTGGACGTGGCCCGGATCGGCCAGCGCTTTGCCCAACCCGAGGTGGCGGGCGCCCTGGCCGAAGTGGGGATCGGTTCGGTCAGTGCCTTGCTCGCCACCTGGGTGACCGACCGCGATGGCCTGGAGCGTTTCGCCGCCGACGCCCAGGCCGTCACTGACGACCGGCCGCGTATCGAATATGCGCCCTGGGTCCGAGCCAGGGAGATCACCCGGGTATTGCCGCAGTTGCTGGCGTTGCGCAAGGCACCGCCCTTGAAGAACGCCGATATTGCCCAGCAGGCGGCGGTGGAGGATCAGTGGCGTGTGCTGCAGCGCTTTTATGGCCTGTCGCTGTTTGCCTACAGCGGTAACCGCCAGGCATGGGCGCGAGAGGCGCGACAGTTAATGCAGGAGGAGGGGCGCAACCCCTACTTTCGCTGGTTCATGGGCGGTGGGCAGTAGATCGCCCACCCGCCATTCAGAACCCGCTCTCGCGCAGCAGTACCGCGGCCACATGAATCAGGCCTTCACCCAGCAAGCTGCGGCGCTGGCCGTCGATCTGCAGCCTGCCACGGGTTTCGCGCAGACTTGGCGGGGCGCCGTCGAGCTGGATCAGGACATGAAACAGGGCCGGTGAAGGCACCAGCTCCTTGCCGCTCTTGGCAACATTCAGGGGGCCGCCGAATCGTGAAGCCAACATGGCGTGATGCAGCTGGCTGACCCGGGTGCTGCCGATGGCCAGCACTTTGCCGTTGAGGGGGGTCGGTTCTCCTTCGGGGTAGAAAAGTACCGCGCCATCCTGCACCAGGCGTTGCACCTCATCCTGTTCGACATAGGCGTCCACCTGCCAGTGAGCGGGGTCGACCAGGATGCCGATGGGTTCACGGCTGTGGACCCACTGGCCGGGTTGCCAGGTCGGATCGAGGTCGAGCCACTGGCCGGCGAACGGTGCCTGCAAGGTCAGGCGGGCCATTTCCGAACGCGCGGCGCGCACCTCTTCGAACTGGACATCGAGGCGTTGGCGGGTGGCGATGGCCTGCTCGGCACCCGAAGGGTCGGCAATCAGCCCCCCGAGCCTGGCCTGGTAGCCTTTCGCGCCGGCCTCGCTGCTCAACAGCCGTGAGGCGATATCGGGTTCATCGAGTGTCACCAGGGTCGCCCCGGCAGCGACCTGGCCGGCCGGGTGCAGTGCTTGCAAGCGGGCAGGATAGGGGGCGAACACCCGCAACTGGTGTTCGGCGCGGGCCACGCCCAAGGCCTGTACCTGGGTGCGCCAGGGCACCGCCAACAGCAGCAGGACCAGCGCCCCGATCACCCACCAGGCGCGGCGGTGGCCGCTGTCGATACTTTCGCGATGTTTCCACCAGTACTTCAGTTCGCGCCACACCGGCATCAGGATGAACCACGCCACTTCCACGGCAAACAGCACAATCCCCAACAGCTTGAAGAACAGCAGGTACACCGCAACGGCAATGCCGAGAAACAGCACCAGGCGGTAGACCCAGGTGACCATGGCAAACGCCACCAGCGCCCGGCGTTTGCCTGGGCTGAAGCTTTCCGGCCAGTCTTCGTTCATCCCCAACAGCACCCGGCGCAAGGTGACGCGGGCCAGGGCCGAGGAACGCTCGTGCAGGTTGGGGAAGTCCAGCAGGTCCGAGAGGATGAAGTAGCCGTCAAAGCGCATGAAGGGGCTGGCATTGAGTGCCAGTGACAGCACCCAACTAGTGGTGGCCAGGTACAGCAGGCCATTGCGCAACGGGCCCGGGTCGCTCAGCGCCCAGCCGAGGGTCGCAAGCCCGGCCAGGGCCAGCTCGGTGAGGATGCCGGCCGAGGCGATGGCCAGGCGTTGCCTGGAACTGCGCAGCTTCCAGCTTTCGCCGGTGTCGGTGTAGAGCATCGGCCATAGCACCACGAAGGCGATGCCCATATGGCCCACGCGCAGGCCCAGGCGTGTGGCCACCAACGCGTGCCCCAGTTCATGGAGGGTCTTGGCCAGCACCAGGGCGACGGCAAAGCTTGCCAGGCCCGAGACCGAAAAGGACTCCACTACCGCCGTGGTGAAGGTATCCCACTGTTGCAGCACCAGCAGCACGCCGGTCAGGCCCAGCAGCACGACCAGCATCCCGGTCAGGGGCTGGAACAGCCAGTCGAGCTTTTCAGCCAGCCGTTGCAGATGGCGCTGCGGGCGTAACAGCGGGATGCGGAAAAACAGGTAGTGGTGCAGCCACCAGTTCCAGTTCAGCCAGGCATTGCCCTGGCTGCGTGCGGCCAGGCGGGCCAGGGCCTCGCGACCGGGTCGAACCAACTGATGGTGTTCCAGGAACTGGCGAAATTCCAAAATTTGCTCCACGTCCGGGCGCAGCGGAGTCTCTGCGTGAAGGGCCTGACAGATGGCCTTGGGGGTCTGCTCCCAGCGCAGCAGGCATTCGAATTCCAGCCAGCCGATGCGATAGAAACGGTTTTGCACGATGTCCTGAATCACCCAGGCCGGTTCGCCGCTGCTGTCCGGCGCCGTTTCCAGCAGGCGCAGGTCGTCGCGCAGCGGCTGCGACGCCAGTTCCGCCGGGTTGCCGATCACAGGCCGCTCCAGGCCCGCAGCGCGGCAAAGGGCCGGCGCAGCAGGTAATAGCCCAGCACTACGCGTTCGCCGTACAGACGGGCCGTGCCGTGCAGGCCCAGGCGCGCATGTTCCGGTTGACCGTCAATGCTGGCGAGCAGGCGGTAAGCCACCACGCCTTCTTCATTGGCCCGGGCCTGGTAACTGGTCTCCAGTACCTTGCCCTTGAGTGGCGTGAGCGGATAGGCGGTGAGAAACAAGGTCACCTCTGCGCCTGGCTCCAGGGCGATGGCGTCGGCTACCGGCAGCTGGATCAGCATCGCCGGTTGCTTGGGCTCGGCGATCAGCAGGATGCGCTCGCCGGTCGACACCGGTTTGCCCAGCCAGTCGTTAGGGTCGCTGTAGACCGCAACGCCGGCCCGCGGCGAACGCACCTGGGTGCGCTGCAACTGGGCCCTGACTGCCGCAAGCTCCGCGCGGCGCTGCTGCACGCGGCCATTGAGCAAGGTCAGCTCGCTTTTGCTTTGCGGGTTGTCGAAGGCCCGCTGGCTGGCCGCTGCCAGCTCGGCGTCGGCCACGGCCACTTCCTTGCCCAGTACCTCGGCGCGGCTCCTGAGCGTGGTTTCATCCAGGCTGAACAGCAAGGTGTCCTTGTCGACCGGCTGGTTGGGACGCACCTGCATGCGCTCGATCACGCCATCGATCGGTGAGCTGATGATCATGGCTTCGCGCGAGACGATCTCGGCCGGGGCCAGGGCGGTTTGTCGCACGGGCACCAGCAACAGGGCCAGGCCGATACCCAGGGCCAGCAACACCTGGCGCTTGCTCGGCCGCCATCGCGTCAGCCGGCGTTGCCTGGCAAAGCCTGCCCAGCAGTGGGCCCAGGTGCGCCACAGGCCGTCGAACACGGGCTCGAGCGCCGGTGCCGGCGGGTTGTCCAGCAGGAACAACACCAGCCCCAGGCGCTGGCCTTCGCGGTCGTGCAGCGGGATGCACCACAGCCCCGTGGGCCACCACTCGGCCCAGTCTTCTTCGATGTCCGGCGGCGGGGTCACGGCATCGCGTGCCAGCCAGCGCGGCTTGTCGTCCTCAAGCTGGGCAGCCACCCAGCGGATGGCACGCTGCAGCCACACCAGGTAAGGCGAATCTTCGCTTGGACGGCCAAGGCCCGACACGCATGACAGCACCAGGTTCGGTCCCTGTTGCTGGAACACCAGCGCCTGATGGTATTGCAGCAGCGCGTAGGGATCGTTGGCGATCGAGAACGCCAGCGCATTGAGTGAGTCGGCGGCCAGGGCACGGTCGCGCAGGGCTGCAATGGCCAACAGCAGCTGCGGGTGCGGTAGTGGCTCACTCATTGGCGCTAGGGAAGCGGGCGGTGCCGCTCATGCCGGCGATCAGTTCCGGGTGCGCGGCGTCCAGCCGCGCTTCCAGTTCCACGGTCTGGGCCACGGCATCGACCCGGGCGTTGATGGCGCTGACATGGGCCGGGTAGCGCTTGCCGGTTTCCAGGATGTCGACGTCCAGCGCCTGGTTGGCCTGAAGCTTGGGCAGCAGGTTGGACGGCACATTCAAACGGACCTTCAGCGCACCGTCGCTGACCAGGTCGAACAGCGGCGTGCCGGCCGGTACCGTTTGAAACGGTTTGGCATGGACCTTGGCCACGCGCCCGGCAAAGGGCGCCTGTACCACGCAGTAGCCACTCTGGGCCTGGGCCAGGGCGCGGGCACCGTCGGCTTTCTGCACTTCGGTGTTGGCCACGGCGACCTCTAGGTCGCCCACGGCGTCGAGCTTGCGCAAGTTGCGCTTGGCCTCGAGGTTCTGCCGGGCCATGGCCAGCTCGGCCGTGGCGACCCGCGTGCGCGCCTGCGCTTCTGCGCAGTCGAAGCGGGCCAGCACGGCGTCCTTGGCCACCGCCTGGCCGAGGGCCGCCTTGAACTCGCCAAGGGTACCGGCCATCTGGCTGGACAGGGTGGTTTCAAGGCCGGCGACCAACAGCACACGGATGGTGCCGGGGTCGTCGTTGGTGGCTGGCGATACATCATCGGCCAAGGCCGGGGTGATCATCAGGGACAGAATCACTGCGAGCAAACTGCGCTCAGGGCTGTATGACATTCGGCGTTCCTTGCGAGCTGGCGAGAAGGTTGGAGCGTTCTTGATCATCGAGTGTCCGCTGGATCTCCCTGGCCAGGGTCTTGATGTCGTGTCGTTCGATTTCCTTGGGCAGCGTGTCCAGGCCGACCGAGTTGTACAACCGGCCCCAGGCCGCCTGGGCACTGGAGTAGGCCGCTTCGCGCTGGTAACGCGACAGCAGGTAGCGACCCTCGGCGCGAATCACCTCAAGTTCCGAGCCATAGGAGGTGCTGCGGGCTTTTTCAGCGTAGCTCAACAAGCTCTCGTCGACTTGCAGGCTCTGATCGGCAAACTCCACTTCCTGGCGCGCCAGCTGATAACGCAAGGTGCCGACCCGTACCTGGGTGAGAATGGCCATCGACAGCGCCACCCGGCGCATGTCGTCGGTCTTGGTCTGCGACTCGGCGGCACTGTTGAGCGACGGCAGTTGCAGCAGACGCAGCAGGTTCATCGAGACCTGTACGCCGGTTTCCGTCCAGTCGCTGTTGTAGTTGAACTTGTTGGAGTCGTACTTGTAGCCGTAGTCCAGGGTCACGTTGGGCCATAGTTGCGCCTTGGCGATCTTCAGGTCGTTTGCGTTGACCCGCTTGCGGTACCACTCTTCCATGATTTCCGGGCGGTGTTTCAACGACAGCTGCTCAAGCTTGTCCATGTCCGGGGCGATCTGCGGCAGCACCGGTTCCGTTTCGTCGGCCAGCACCAGGCGCGAGCCCGGCGGCAGTGACATCAACGCCGACAGTTCGGCGCGGGCGAACTCCAGGTCCTGGCGACGGACCGTCAACAGGTAGATGGAGTCCAGCAGCGCGCGCTGGTAGGCCAGCACTTCCTGGCGCGGCAGCAGGCCCTGGGTCTCGGCCTGGCGTGCCGACAGCAAGGCCTGGTGGGTGCGCACCAGCAAACGATCAACCTGGGGCATAAGGCGTTGCGCACTGAGGGCGCGCCAGTAGGCGTTGCGCACGTCCTGCAGCACGTTCTGCGCGACCTTGCGCCGACGTTCTTCGGCCATGAGGATCTGGTCGCTTTTCTGCTGGGTGCGGTAATAGGCCACGCCAAAGTCCAGCAGGCTCCAGCTCATGCCCAGTCCATAGAGCTGGCGGTAACGCTCTTCGGAGGTGGACGCGCGCAAGCTTTGCTCGCGGTCTTCGATACCGATCGAGGTACCGCCGGAGTCGTTGTTGCGCCCGGCGTAGCCCGCCGAGGCGACCACGCGCGGCAGCATTTCGTGGCTGGAGACATCGCGCAGGTCACTGGCCAGCGCGCTTTCCATCAGCTTGAGGCGGTAGTCCAGGTTGTACTTCAGGGCGCGGGCAGCGGCCTCGTAGAAGGTGATGGGGGTGGTCACCGGCTCCTGGTTCGCATACATCTGCGCCTGGTCGTGAAGGATGCGTTGCCGGGTTTCTTCCTCGGTGTACTCGACGGGCTTGGTCGCAGAGCATGCGGCCAATAAGACTGTTGAGGCGATGGCCGTACTGAACAACGTTTGCGGCAGTTTTGGCATGGTCTGTCCTTGGTCCTGGCTTATTCACTGGTGCGGTTGTCCATGGCCCGCAGGCGCTCGGCGGCTTCGCGCAGCTGGGCGCGGAAACCGGGTGCTACGCGTGCCTCGGAAGGTGGTGGTAACTGGGCATCTCCTTTAGTCAGGTGGGCGGGATCGGTGGCGAATACCGAAGGGTCGGGGAGCAGCCCGTCGGCGCTGAGGTTGATGCGTGACTGACGTCCGAGAATCCAGGCCATGTCATTTTCGCTGGCCACGCGGCTGTTGCGCACCGCCCCGGCAACGAACTGACCCGGTACCTGGCTGAGGCGCTGGTTCAGGGTTTCGCTAAGGATTTCTGGGGTTTTACCATAGCTCAGATTACTACCGTCGGCTTGCCAGCTGGAGAGCTCAAGCGCGCGGCTCTGACGCTCCACTACCGGGGCGATGAACACCACCGGATCGACGTCGGGCAATGGCAGGCGGCGGAACGGATCGAGCGGGTCGCGATCAAAGAACGGGCCGACCGGCGCAGGAATGAACGGCGCGGTGATATCCAGGGTGATCGTCAGTTGGGCAAGGTCGGTGGCGCCGGCGCGGTCGATCACGGTGTAGGTGAACACATCCTGGAGCACCGGCCCCAGGCCTGCGGCGGCCAGCACTTCAGGGTTGGTCAGGTCGATGCTGTAGGTGTAGCTGCCGTCGGCGTTGATCACCAGGGTGCCGTAGCGTCCGGCAAGCGGCTGACCGATCACGCCGCTGGTGCCGGTGCCGTTTTCAGGGCCGGTACGAATGGCGCTGACACTCAAGGCGTCGCCGCCATCGACATCGCTGTCGTTGGGCAGCACATTGCCCGATGCCTGCGGCGCGCTGACCTGGTCGCTGGCGGTATTGCTGTTGTCGAGTGCCACCGGCGCGTCATTGGCACCCTGGATCAGTACGTTCAGGCGGGCTTCGGACTCGGCGCCGGCGGTGTCGCGCATGCGGTAGGTGAACACCTCGCGCAGGGTTTCGCCTGCGGTACGCAGTGCTTGTACCACAGGGTTGTTGTTGTCCAGCACGTACTGGTAGCTGCCGTCGGCGTTGAGCACCAGGCTGCCATAGCGGCCGGTCAATACCTGGCCGGCAGTGGCGGCATTGCCGGTTTCGCTGGTGACCGACAGCACCTGGCGGGTTTCGCCCAGGGCCGGGCTGTCCACGTCGGTGTCGTTGTCCAGTACGTTGCCGGTGGGGTCCAGGCCTGGCTGGTTGTTGCCGACACCACCGGCTTCGATGGCGACGGTGTCATCGTCGAACGCAATCGGCGTATCGTTGCGACCATCGATGGTGATGGTCAGTTGCGCGGTATCGTCGGCCAGGTGGCTATCGACCACGGTGTAGGTAAAGACGTCCACCAGCACCTGGCCACTGGTGCGCAGGGCCTGCACGGCGGCCAGGCTGTTGTCGACGGTGTAGGTCCAGCTGCCGTCGGCGTTCATCACCAGGTCGCCATACAGCCCGCGCAGGCTAGTGCCCACGGTGCCGCTGGTGCCCGTGCCGGCTTCACTGCCGGTGCGGATGGTCGATACCTTCAGGTCGTTGTTTTCCAGGTCGATATCGTTGCTCAGCACGTTGCCACTGGGGTTGAATCCGGGCGTGGCGTTGTTCAGCCCGCCCGCTTCGACGGCGGTGGCCGCATCGTCGATGCCATCGGGGGCGTCGTTGCGGCCGATAACGATGATCGACAGCTGGGCAAGATCGGTCAGCCCGCCAAGGTCAGTGATTTCATAGGTGAAGTCGTCCACCAGCACTTGCAGGAAGTCCAGGGCCAGTACCGCCGGGTTGGTGCTGTCGACGGTGTAGGTGTAGCTGCCGTCGGCATTGATCACCAGGGTGCCGTACTGGCCCACCAGCACGTTGCCGACCGTACCTGCGGTGCCGCTACCGGCCTCGGGGCCGGTACGGATACCGGTGACCGTGAGGCCGTCGCCCTGGTCGACGTCGCTGTCGTTGGGCAGCACATTGCCGCTGGGGTTGAGGGTCAGGCCGTCGCCATTGTCGGCCACTGCAATGTTGACGTTGTCGCGTGCCACCGGCGCGTCCCAGGCACCCTGGACGACCAGGCTGAACTGGGCGGTGTCCTCGGCGCCGGCGGTATCGCGCATCCGGTAGGTAAAGAACTCCTGCAGGGTGTCGCCAGGCTTGAGTGCCTGGACAACTGCCAGGCTATTGTCGACCTGATAGCTATAGCTGCCGTTGGCGAATACGGTCAGGGTGCCATAGGTGCCGGTGATGACCTGGACGCCGGCGACCGCGGTAAACGCGCCGCCTGCCGCTTCCGTGCCGGTGCGAATGCCATTGATGGTCTTGCTGTCGCCGGCGTCGACATCGGTATCGTTGCTCAGCAGGTTGCCCGTGGGGTTGACCCCGGGGGTGGTGTTGTTGGTGCCACCGGCTTCCACCGCCACGGCGCTGTCGTTGACCGCCACAGGGTTGTCGTTGCGGCCCTGGATGGTGATGGTCAGGTTGGCGGCGCTGAGTGCGCCCGACAGGTCGCGGATGGTATAGGTGAAGGATTCGCTCAGGGTATTGCCCGCCGTGCGCAAGGCCTGCACCAGCGGATTGCTGTTGTCGACCAGGTAGGTGTAGCTGCCATCGGCGTTCAGGGTCAGGCTGCCGTACTGCCCGGCAAAGCTGCTGCCCACGGTGCCCGCGCGGGGCCCTTGACGCACCGACACCACGGTCAGGGTTTCGCCGAACTGATCGACGTCGATGTCGTTGGCCAGCACATTGCCGCTCGGGTTGCTGCCGGGGGTGCCGTTGTTCAGGCCTCCGGCTTCCACGGCAATGGCGCTGTCGTTGTTGGCCACCGGCGCATCGTTGCTGCCCTGGATGGTGATGGTCAGCACGGCAATGTCGGTGGTCCCGGCGGTATCGATCACGCTGTAGTTGAAGCTGTCGATCAGGGTGTTGCCGGGGCGCAGGGCCTGGACGGCCGCCATGCTGTTGTCCAGCCGGTAGCTGTAGCTGCCATCGGCATTGAGGGTCAGCCAGCCATAGGTGCCGCGCAGTTCGCTGCCCAGGGTACCGGCGGTGCCGGCGCCCTCGCTGGCGCCGGTGCGCACCGAGGCCACTGCCTTGGTTTCGCCGTAATCGATCGTATCCTCGGCTCCGCCATCGACATCGTTGTCGTTGTCCAGCACATTGCCGGTGGGGTCGACGCCGCCGCTGGAGTTGTTCACGCCGCCTGCTTCCACGGCGAGATTGCCGTCGTCGCTGGCCACCGGGTTGTCGTTCTGGCCACGGATGACGATGATGATCTGGGCGCTGTCGGATTCGTTTTCCGAATCGGTGACGGTGTAGGTGAACACCTCCACCAGCAGGTCATCGATGCCGCGCAGCGCCTCGACTTCAGGATTGCTGTTGTCGATGACATAGGTGTAGGTGCCATCGGCCTGGAGGGTCAGCGCGCCGTACTTGCCGATCAGCGCCTGGCCAACCGTACCGGCCACACCGTTGGTGGCACTTTCAGTTCCGGTGCGTATGCCCGTTACGCTGACCGGGTCGCCATCGGGGTCGACGAAGGTCACCTGGCGGATGGGCGCCGGCGGTACGCCAGGGTCGAGCCCGGGCGAGGTGTTGTTGACGCCGCCTTTCTCGGTCGCCAGCACGATGGCGTCCTGGGCGTGAGGCGGGTTGTTGGCGCCGGTGACCACGATCACCAGTTGCGCGGTGTCGGTCAGCCCGGCGGAGTCGACGATCTGGTAGGTGAACACCACCTCCATGCTGACGCCGCGGGGCAGGGCAATGATCGCATCGTTGTCGCTGTTGACGTCAAAGCTGAACGAGCCATCGGGGTTGATGGTCAGGGTGCCGAAGGTTTCGGCGCTGACAATCGGGACGTCATTGATGTCCCGGGCAAAGGTCGCATCGATGGTCACCGGCCCCGTGGTCACCGGCGTCAGCGCGCCATTGGCCGGTTCAATGCCGTTGGCCGCTTCCAGGCCACTGCGAATGCCATTGACCTGCAGCACGGTGTTGGGACGGTCGGCCGCATCCACGTCGAGGTCGATGCCGTTGCCGGGCGGGCCGGAGTTGTCCGGGCGGCTGGGGAACAGGATGACGTTGCCGGTCGGGTTGCTTTCCGGGTCGTTGTTGCTGGCGCCGGCCTGGGCGGCGGCCTGGTCGTCGCTGGCGACCGGGTTGTCATGGTTGCCGCGTACGGTGATGCGCAGCTCGGCCAGGTCGTTCAGGCCCAGTGCGTCGGTGACCTGGTAGCTGAAGATCTCGACCAGGGTGTCATTGGGGCCAAGGCGCTGCACCGTGGTGTTGCTGTTGTCGATGACGTAGGTGAAGCTGCCATCGGCGGCAATGGTCAGGGTGCCGTAGAGGCCGACGATCGGGCCACTGGTGCCGCCGGCAGGCACGAGGGTGAGCGGCGCGGTAGAGGTCAAGGGGGCGAAGCGGATGCCGGTGACGGCGATGGTTTCGCCATAGTCGATCGGATCGCCCGCACCGCCATCGACATCGTTGTCGTTGTCCAGCACGTTGCCGGTGGCATTGCCACTGGTGAGCGGCACCGTGGTGTCGTTGGGCTTGCCGATGTCGCTATTGCCGACGCCGCCTTGTTCCGTGGCGACGGCGATGTCGAGGTTACCGACCGGGGCATCGTTGGCACCCTGGAGGGTCACGGTGAGGGTGGCGCTGTCCTGCAGGGGCGGGCCGCCGATGCCGATGTCGGAGATGGTGTAGCTGAACACTTCGACCAGCTGGTCGCCGGCCCGGCGCAGTGCCTGGACCTCGGCATTATTGTTGTCGACGATGTACTGGTAGGCGCCGTCGGCAGAGATCACCAGCTTGCCGTAGCGGCCGATCACCTCGATCGAACCCAGTGACGGCAGTGCCAGCACGACCCCGAGCGGCGAGGTGACCGAAATGACGTTGAGCACTTCGCGGTTGGTGGTCAGGTCGATATCGGTGTCGTTGTCCAGCAGGTTGCCGCGCGGATCGGTGCCGATCACCTGGTTGTCCGTGCCGCCGGCCTCCACGGCGGTGGCCAGGTCATCCACGGCATCCGGTCGGTCGTTGACCGGCTCCAGGTTGATCACCAGGAAGTCCCGGTCCTCGCGGGCATCGGTCAACTGTCCCGGAATGCCGTTGCCGTCGAAATCGCCGTAGTTGCCCAGGTCGTTGGTGAGGACCGTAAGGAAGTCGTTGCCGTTGAAGTCCTGGTTGCCCAGGTAGCTCAGCCCGGCCAGCGCCGCATTGATATCGGCGATGCGGCCGACCAGCACCAGTTCCAGGGTGCCGGACCCCGACACGGTCACTCCGGTTGTGGGGCCTGTGAGCGACAGGGTGCCATGGGTAACGCTCAGGGTGACCTGGATCGCCCGGCCGTTGATATCCGGGTCGCGTTCGGCATCCACGTCGCTGACGCTGATCCCGCCAATGGCCAGCGGCGTGTCCTCCTGGCCCTGCTGAAAGCCCGGCAGGCTGTTGACCGGGGCGTCGTTGACCTCGACATAGCCGGAGTTGGCCTGCTGGCTGCTGCCTTCGCCGAGGGTCACGCTGACCTGGCCCAGCGTACCGCCATCGGTATCGATGCGCATGCGCAGCTCGCCGAACTGGCTGAGGCTGGTAACCGTGGTCGGTGCATCCAGGCGGTACAGCCCGGAGGGCAGCACACCGAAGGTAAAGCGACCGTTGCCGTCGGTGATGGTGCTGAAGGTCTTGTCGTCTGCGCTGCCAAGCACCCCATCGTTGCCGGCCCAGATCAGGTTGATGGTCTGGTTGGCGATGGCCAGGTCATAGGCCGGGGTACCCGGATCCGGGTCGGCATCCGGTGTGGCGTTGTTGGGATCGGTTGCCGCGGTAGCGGTGTCGTTCCACAGGGTGCCACTGATGATGCCCAGGCCCGCACCTTCGCGCAGCACATAATTGTTCAGGGTGGTGGCGTCGGCACCTGGACCGTCGGCCCCCGTGCGTTCACCGTTTTCAGTGCTGTCGACGCCGACGCTGGTGCCGCCCCAACTGGTGAAGGTCTCCGGCAGGCTGCTCCAGCTCAGGCTGGCGTCGCTGCTGGCGATGGTCACGCCATTGGGCACATCGACCGTATACACCACGCTGACCTGGGTGCCGACATTGATCTGGGCGATGTCCACGGTCAAGCCGCCCGCGGTGCTGAACGTCACCCCGGCCGGCAGGTTGCCCGGGCCGTAGGTGGTGCCACCGATGGTGATACTGACCAGGTTGTAGTTGCTGCCGGTGGGGAAGCCGTCGGTCAGGTGCACGTCGTAGGCGGGCAGGCCACTGCTGGCGGTGAAGCCGATGGTCACGGTGGCGTTGCCCGTTGTGCCGGCCGGGTTGGGGGTAAAGTCGGTAACCTGCTTGTTCAGTCCGGTGAACCCCGCCTCGACGATACGTTCGGTGAGGACGGCGCTGGTGGCGCGCAGGTTGCCGTTGACCACATCCTGGACGAACGCGCCGAGGCGCACGCCATCCTGGTTCTCGACGATGTTGGTCACCCGGGCGTTGAATTCGATCACCACGCCTTCAAGGTCGTCGTCGTTGCCGTCGTCACCGCCGCCATGGGGGCCGTTGACGAGGTTGCCGAGGCTGATGGTGATGACCTGGTTGCCATTGCCATCGATGGTGATCAGCACATAGTCCGGGTTGAGCACACCGGTCGGTGCAGCCCCGGACAGGTCCGGGGTGATGAACTGGGCTTCGGGACTGTTCTCGTTGCCCAGGATCTGCAAGGTACCGCCGATGATCAGGTCGGTCAGGTCGGTGACCAGGCCGCCATCGGAGATAAAGGCGATACGCATGCTGGCCAGGTCACCCAGGGTCAGGCCGTGACCGAGGGTGATGACCAGTTGGTAGTTGGGGTTGTTGCCTTCCGGCACCAGCACCGCGGCCCGGTAGCGGATGACTTCGCCGACCGCGACGGTTTCTTCCAGGGCATTGGTCGGATTGGGGGCGCTGGTGTCGGGCAGGCCGCCCACCCGCGACAGCTTGATGCCTTGCGCCACCGGGATGATCAGGATGTCGGCCTGGCGGTAATCGTTGAGCACGCCGCTGTTGAGCAAGCCGTCCTGGCCGGTGCGCTCGCCGGCAGGGTCGGCGCTGGTGCTACTGGTGCCGTTGAGGCTGGTCCAGCGGACCTCGGCCTGGTTGTCGAACTGCGGCACCGCCGCACCGCTGGCATTGACCACACCGGTGATGCGCAAGACCAGGGTGCCGCCCTTGGCGATATCGACGTTGCCGATGTTGACCAGTGTGCGGCCATTGGGGTCGAGGCTGAAGCTGGCACTGATGTCGGTGCTGACACCGTTTACGGTGTAGATCGCGCTGACCAGGGTCAACTGGTCCAGCTCGGTGGGCAGCACGCTGTTGAAGTTGATATCGAACGCATCGTAATCGGAGCCGGCGTTGCCGTTGCTGATGGTGATGGTGTACTCGACCGCGTCGCCTTCGTCGAAGCCGAGCCCGGGCGGGGTAACCAGTGTCTGATCCAGTTGCAGGGTCGGTTCCTGGATCGTGATGCTCGGCTTGGCCCCGCTGATCGCCACGTCGCGGCTGACCGGCGTGCTGCCATTGGGGGTGTCACCATCGGGGTCGCTGTAGTTGAGCGTGGCATCATTCTGGCGCACGGCGTTGGTCTGGTTGGCGGTCACGTTACTGGCCACCAGGCGCAGGCGAATGACAAAACTGTTATTGCCGGTGTTGTTGTCGCCGGTGGCGCTGGCGACCGTGAACACAAAGCGTGCATCGACGCCGTCATCACCCAGGGTTCCGGACGGCGCGCCGAGGCTGCCGACCGTGACGGTGCCGCCGAAATTCTGCGCCAACAGGCCGCCGGCGGTGAGGATCAACTGATAACCCTGGCCATTGAAGCTGGTATCCAGGCGCATGCCGGGCGGAATCAGGTCGTCGATCCGCAGGTTTTGCGTGGTGCCTTCGGGCAGGGTGACGACGATGTCGTAGAGCATGCTTTCGCCCACCACCAGGTTGGCGCCTGTGGTGTGGCTGGCGCTGGAGTCGGTCTCGTCGAGGCTGCCGCCGGCATAGTTCTTGGCGACGGTCGGGGCGGCGACCTGCTGGCCGGCCAGGTCGCTCAAGGGCGCGGAGCCGAGGAAGTTCTGCCCGCCTTCGACGCTGGCGTAATTGAGCAGTTGGGCGTTGGTCTGCAGCGTTGCGCTGGCGGCGATGGCGGCATTGACCGTCACGTCATAGCTGATGACCACCAGGTTGGCGCCGCTGGTGTCGGCCGCCGTACCCGGTCGGCCGGCGAGCAGGGCGCCGACGCCGGGGCTGTCGATGAAGGTGATGGTATTGGTCGCGTTGTCCACCAGGTAGTGGGTGCCGGCGACCAGCAAGGTGCCATCGCCGCGATAGATCAGCAGGTTGGCGGTCGACAGGCTGCCGCCGACGAAGGCCAGCCCCGGCGGCAGGGTGATGCTGGTGCGCACGTCATAGGCATTGCCACCGCCACTGTTTTCGATGGCGGTCACCAGGCGCAGGCGGTCATTGGCATCGATGCCGGTGACGTTGCCGTTGACCGCGGTGACGTCGGTGATGCTGCCGTTGAAGGGCACGCCGCCACTGCCTGGCGGGTTCCAGCTGCCGGTAGTGCCGGTCACGGTGCCATTGCTGGCAGAGACCACGCCGTGGCTGATCGACAGCACCGGCTCGGCGACCGAGGCAATCAGGGTCACGTCGTCGGTGGTCAGCAGCACGCTCTTGTCCAGGGTCCGGGTCTGGGTGGACTCGCCGAGCACGTTGAAGGCGCGCTGGTCGGCGAACGGCTGGTCACTGACTTTCAGGGTGAAGTCGATCGAGACACGGCTGCCGTTGACCCCGGGATTGACGTAGTCGGCGAAGGTGAACACCAGCGAGTTGCCGGGGCCGAGGGTCACCGATATCGGGCTGTTGGGGTTGGTGTTGTCGCTGGCCAGGCGCCAGATGGTGGAGAGGTCCACGCCGCTGAGATCGAACAGCGGCAATGGCAGGTAGGCCGTGAGCTTGAAATTTTCGTAGTCGCCGGTCACCAGGTCGTAGCTCAGGCGGAAGGTGACCTCGTCACCAGGCCGCAACTCGGTGCCGGGGGGCGGGGCGCCGTTGCCGTTGCGATCGACCAGGTCGATCTCGACCTGGCTGGTAGGGATGACCGAGGTGGTGTTGGAACCGTCGCTCTCATCCTCGCCGCTGAGGTTCAACGGGTCGAGCAGTACTGTCGCGGTGACGGTGGCGTTGTTGCCCAGCGGGTCACCTTCGTTGATTTCACTGTGCGGTGCGCCGGCGGGCGGGGTGTAGCTTTGCGCGACCTTGGTCTGGTAGCTGATGACCGCCAGGGTGGCGCCCTGGAGAAAATCGTCGAAGGCCAGGTCGCCGTTGAGCCAGGCGCGGGCACCGGTGGCATCGCGAATCGCCTTGGCGATGTCGAACAGCAGTGAGGTCGTGCCATCGGCATTGGGAGGCACAGGGGTGTTGGGCAAGGCAATGGACAGGGTCACGCCATTGACGGTAATGGTCAGGGTTGCGCTGCCCTGCACTAGGGTCTGGCCGTCACTGGCGGTGTCGGCAATGACGAAACTGCCCTGGTCGAAGAGCGTCTTGCCATAGGCGAAGTAGTCCGACAGGGCGATGTTCAGGGTGTAGGTGAGGGTGTCGCCGGGACTGATCCCGGCAGCGCCGCCGTCTACCGTCACCGTGACCTGTTTTTGCAGGGTGATGGACTTGGCGATGAAGCTGACATCCTGCCCCGTTTCTGTGAAGTTGATCTGGCCGGAGGTGACGTCCCGTGGGTCCAGCGGCACCCAGGTGCCGGTCGTGGTGGGGCCGTCAAAGGTGATGGTGACGTCATCGCCGGTGATCGGGTTGAGCACCGGTGCGCCGTCGGCATCGTCATCGGGCACGAAGAACTGCACGGTGGTGCTGGTCGGCCCGGTGACGGATGCGTACTGCACGCTGAACTCGCTGATGTACACGTCGTTGCTCAGGTCGGCATCGTTGTTGCGGTCGCGAATTGCCTGGATCAGGGCCGGGTCGGTGATGGTGCGGCCATCGTAGAGGGTGATGGAAACAACTGTGCCCCCTGCACCCGGGGTGATATTGGTGACGATGACCTTGCCAGGCACCGGCTGGGTGACCACCACGTTGCTCAAGGTCTGGCCATCGGCCGGTGTCAGGGTGGAGGTCAGTTCACGCTTGAAGTTGGGGCCGGTTGCGGTTTCGCCTTCAGGTGTGGTGACCACCTGATCGACAATGATGACCGTCGGGTGCACGAGATAACTGTCGGCGTTGGCCGAAGGCTCCAGGATGCTGGGGTCGCTGGCCGGGTTGTTCAGCGAGTCGTTGCCGTACTGGAAGCCGCTGCGGGCGCGAATGGTCAGGTCCGGTGTCGAGCCGGAGAACGAAAAGTCGGTGTCCGCCAGGTCGCTCAGGGTTGCCGTCACTTGTACGGGAATGGCCGGCTGGCCCTGGCTGACGCTGGCAAACGGCAATTCGATCACCACCATCTGATCGCCCGCGCGCATGCCGAAGTCGGCGGCATTGATGATCAGCGGCTTGCCATCGGTGCCCACGGCCAGGGGGTGACTGGCCTGGCCGTTGGCGTCGAAGGTCAAGACGTGAGCGACCAGGTTCTGGCCCAGGTAGGTGGCGGAGACGAAGGTGATCCCGTCATCGATCTCGGCGCCTGCACCGTCCTTGCCGGTGGCCGGGAAGAACAGGTCGATAAAAGGCGCATAGCCCGTATCGGTCGTGCTGTTGCTGAAGGTCACGGTGAAGGTGAAGGTGTCGCCCAGCAGCACACTGGCGCCACCGGACAGATCAGTGGTGGGGCCGGCCGCCAGCAGGCGGTCATAGCTGCTCAGGGCCGCGCTGCTCAGGGCAATGGACTTGTCGATCAGACCGTTGCTGATTTCCAGGTTCCAGTCACCGCCGACCCGGGTACTGCCGGTGTTGTCATCGGAGGCACCGACATCGGCGCCTGTCCAGCGCGCCAACTCATCGACCAGTGTGCGTCCATCCTTGCCTTCACCCACTTTGCAGCCATACAACTGGATGTCGGCCCCTTCGCTCAGGGATTGGCTCCATTGGCTCAGCGGGTTGGCATACTGCTCGATATTGCCGGCAGTCAGTGTCGTTTTGCCGAGGGTGAACTCGCCGGAGGCACCGTGAGAGAGGATTTGAATGGAGTCGACTTGGCCCAGCTTGGCCAGGGCAGAGGAAATAGCCGCCAGGCCATCCTGGTTGGCCTCGACCACCAGCACCTCGACATTGCCGGGCAGGTTGGCGGTGAGCTGTTCGCGGCCTTCGATCCGGCTGTCGAGTACCAGCAGGTGGCGCGCCGCCGAAGGTTGCTGGCCCGGTTCGCTGCGTGCATCGCTTGCCGTGGCGTGAGCACTGTCGGTCTTGCCGGCGTCGCCGTTGTCCTGGTGCTGCTGGTCCGCTGTCGCTGCCGCCGCTGCGCCGTCGAACAGGATGCGCGGTTCAAGTGCCACCGCCTGGCGTTTTGGCTTGAATGCAGCTGGAATTGCAGCACGGAGTCGGGTCGTCATGTCCACCTCGTTACCAACATCATCCTGGGAGGGCCTTGCCGGCCCTGGAGCAGTACCGGTATCAGCGACGGCTGCTTCTTCCTTAACGAGGGACTACCGCGAATCGGCAGTCCCCGAGAAGGGAAAATGCGCTGTCGAATCATTCGCAACAAAGAAAGACTAGACGTATTTTTTCAATGCGTATGAAGGTTCCTACAGGCGTAGGCTACAGCGGTGCAATACGACGTAAACGGCTGCCAGCGACCCAGGGGATTTACCTGATCCGCTTGATCACCGGCGGCTGCCAGCTGCCGTCGAGGATCGCCTGCGAGCCCCAGTAGGCACGCAGATACAGCGAGATCGGTTCGCGTGGGGAGGGTAGCCAGTTGCTTTCCTTGTCCTTGCCCGGGGAGTTCGGGCCGACATAGAGCGTGAGCGAGCCGTCGGCGTTGCGCTTGAGGTCCTTGTTCTTGGTGCCCAGGGAGTATCGATTGAGGGTGTTGGCACTGAACAGGTGGTGCCTGTTGTACAGGGTCAGCGACCAGAAGCCCTGTACCGGCGGTTCCTGGCCTGCGGCGAAGGTTACTTCGTAGCGGTTGTTGCCGTTGAGTTGCTTGCCCGCGCCGTCGAAGTCGGTATAGAAGTATTGGGTTTCGTTGGGCCGGTTGTCGAACATGTTCGACTTGGCCGTACCAGTACGGTTGAAGTAGTCCAGGCCGAAGCGGGCGTTGTTAGTGGAGCGGTTCCAGCCGTTGCCGGCAGGACGACCATTGTGTTTCCACTCAAAGAACGGCTTGATGATTTCCTGCTCGCTCTGCACGGCGGTCTGTACCAGCAGTTTCTTCAGGGCCGGGTCTTTCTCTGCGCTTTCGAGCAACAGGCGGAACTGGCCATACAGCGCTTCTTCGCCTGGCAACGGCGGCACCATGTCCAGTACGCGGGGTAACTGGTCGAAGAACTTTTCCGGAATCACCCACTTGGTTTCGCCACCGCTGGCTTTGCCGGCGTTGGGGTTGGGGATGTCCGGGGTGTTCTTCCAGTCAATGGTCTTCATCTTGCCGTCGAAGTCCTTGAGTGGATAGAACACCACCTGGTTGATGGTGTCCTGGATGGCGCTGCGATCTTCGGCGGTGTCATCCATGAAAATGCGCGGAATGGCGTTGGCCAGGGCTGTCGGGCTGTGGATGATGGCCTCGACGCCGGCGGGCTTTTCACCTTGCCAGTTCGGCCCCACCAGCAGGTAGAAGCCGGGTTTGCTGTTGTAGGCCTTGCCCAACTGGCCGAACTGGTCGGTGCGCTGGTCATACAGCGAATAGACCCAGAAGCGCTCGCCGAAGTCGGGCACCTGGGCAATCACCGGCTCTTCGTCGAGGGAGAAGAAGCCCAGGCCGTAGACCACGTCCTGGTTCGGACAGGTCACGAAGGTCTCCTGCGGGGTGATGTAGTCGTGCAGCATGCCCAGCTGGCCGCGCGGAGCGACCGGCAGGATGCCGCCCAGCAGCCCGGGGTGCGGTGCCTTGGTAATGGTGTCGTTGCGGTTGAGCATGTTCACCATCGGCCAGCCCCAGAGGTAGGCCATGCGCGCGATGGCTTTGGCGTACTCGGGGTGCATCTGGATGCCGCTGGCAGGGAGGGTGATGTCCGAGGTAGGGGAGGCGACCTGCGCGGCCATGCCTGGCAATGACCAGGTGCCCGACGTCAGCAGGAGGGCGGCCGAAAGCAGCTTCATCGAATGGTTCATGGATAAGGCCCTTGCAGCGGAGAGGAACAGCGCCGATCTTCGCTCCAGGCTGAAGATCGGCGCCTTGCTGTAGTGCAATCGGTGAGGCTTACTTCGCTTTCAGTTGCTGGAACGACTTGACCATGTCCTTGGCCCAGCCATCGAGCACGGCCTTGGCATCCTTTGCAGTCATCTTCTGATCGGAGTTGTCCAGTTCGGCACCGGCGCCTTTGCGGACCACTTGCGCGAGTACCTGATTGCTGCGGCCATCGAGGAACTGGGCTTCGGTGGCGATGCTGGTGTCCTGGTCACGGATGCCGGTCGCGGTGCTGACGCCGGCGGCGATCAGGGCGATCGGAATCACTTCGTAGGGTTGCAGGCCCTTGGTCTTGGCGCTCACCGCGGTGATTGCCGGGCGTACCACCAGGGTGCCAGGGCCTGCAGAGGTGGCCAGTGGCAGGACGGTGGAGAACTCGCGCTTGAGCGCCTGATCATAGTACTGGGTAATGCCCTGCAGGGTACTGGCCGGGACATTCTCGGTGGGCTGCGGACGGGGATAGAGCTGGCTCGGTTCGATGAAGACGCTGGTGAAGCCATTGGTGTTGATGCCCGGCTTGATCCAGCGCATCACTGGGGCGCCGGTAGGCGACTTCTCTTCCTTGAGCATGCTGTAATCCTTGAGAAAGCCCGAATACTGCTCGGGTTCCACGTATTTGCTGGCGCAGCCCGTCAGCGCCAGAGAGGCGAGGCACAGCGATACTGCTAGCGACTTCAACTTCATGGTAGTGCTCCTTGTGGTCACTTTTACTGAATTTTTTCACCGTGCCGGTGTGCTTCCTAGAAACGCCAGGTGGCGCCACCGCCGAGGATATGCAGCGCGCTGTTGCGATAGGTGCCCGACAGCGTGGTACCCGAGCGCGCCTTGGTCTGTTCGTCGTCCATGTCACCCAGCCACACCAGGGTGTAGGCCATGTGCAGGTCCAGGCCCTGTTCCACTTGATAGTTGATACCGGTCGCCAGGCGCCAGGCTTCGCCCATGGGGTTGTCGACGGTACGGTCTTCGTCGTCCACGGCCGAGCTGTCGTAGCCCAGGCCCATGTTCCAGCGCAGCTTGGGGGTGGCCTGGTACTGGGCACCGAGGGAGGCGTGCCAGGTGTCCTTGTACTGGCGGTCGACGGTGCGATCGACCCCGGCGGCATTGGCATCCACCTCCACGCCGATCTCGCCGAAGTCGCTCCAGTCTTGCCAGCCGAGGCTACCGAGCAGCTTCCATTGCGGATCGAGTTGATGGGCGACGCTCAGCAGCACCGTCTGCGGCACGTTCATGTCCAGTTCCAGCGAATCGACATCCAGGCGGCGCAGGGCTGCGTTGATGATCGGGTTGCTGACATCGCGCACCTCGGGGCTGTCCTTGAACTCCAACTTGACCTTGCTGGTGTAGGCGAGCCCGACCTGGGTGCGCTCGTCGAATTTATACAGCATGCCAAGATTGACCCCGGTGCCGACATCGGTGTCCTTGTACTCCAGCTGACCGTCCGGGCGGTCGAGCAGGCCGAGCAGGTTGTTGTTGATGGCCACCTCGGTGCGGTAGTAGCCGTAGACGATGCGCGGGCCGACGCCGACGGAAAGCTGGTCGGTGAACTGGTGGGCAATGGTCGGCTGGAACGACACGCCGATGACCGCCGCCTCCTGGGTGAAGTAGCGCCCGGCCCAGTCGTCGTCGTAGTCCAGGGCCAGGCCGAAGTTGCCGTACATGCCAAAACCCACCGCCGAGCGTTCGTCGAGCTGGTGACTGATGAAGAAGCTGGCGCCGGGCAGCCATTGCAGGGCGTTGCCGCCTTCGTTGCCATCGAACTGGTTATTGCTGTCGCGGGAGAAGCCCAGGTCGCCGAGAATCACCTGGGCGTTGGCACTGATCTGGGTGCCGGCCAACTGGGTGATACCGGCGGGATTGCTCATCAGTACGCTGGGGTCGGTGGCCAGGGCGGCGGCACCGGCGTTGGCCAGGCCATTGCCTTCCTGGCCGGCCTCGTAGATCAGGATGCCACCTGCCCAGGCATTGCCGGACAGGCCAAGCACGGCAAGCAGGGCGCCCAGGCAGGTAGAGGAAACGCAACGCATGGGTGTCAATCGCATAGGCATTCCTTTGGTGCGTCACCGATGCTGCGTAGCACCAGACGATGGGTCGGACGAGTCATGGCGAGTCTAGACCAGGGTTGACGAATCCGCTTTGAGGCGATGGGTGCGCCCTGCGCAAGCCCGGACGCCTGTCGCCGGGGCTTTTTTCAGGTTCTTCACGGAATCCTGGGGTATGGTCCTTGGGTTGGATTGGGTTGGGTTGTTGAGGCTGCGAGCTTATCCATTCCATGCGGCGAGGCTACTGGCCCCTTCCGCCCTTACGGCGGGTCCCTTTTGTCTTGGCAAAAGGAACCAAAACCGCTCGCTCCTGCATCCGGC
>NZ_JALRNF010000052.1 GCF_030272895.1 Pseudomonas sp. BGr12
TTTTTTTCCTTCTCTCATTAAACACTTCCCCGCGGGGGGTCTTTTTTTTTGGTGGAAATGGGGCGGGGGCCCACCCCGCCCCCCCGTGTGTCGGGGGGGGGGCCCCCCGCGATGAGGTTTACTGCTGCGGCGGCGCCTCGCTCAAGATCAGCTTGCCTTCCTTATCCAGCGGAATTTGCGAGCCCGGATCACGATCCATGCGAACCTGACCGACCTTGTCACCAATCGAATACTTCACGTCATAACCGACGACCTTCTCGCTCAGGTCGTTGACCGTGTTGCAGCGGGTCTGGGTGGTGGTATAGGTATCACGTTCCTGCATACCTTCCTGCACCTTGTTACCGGCATAGCCACCACCGACCGCACCGGCCACCGTGGCGATCTTCTTGCCGGTACCACCACCGATCTGGTTACCCAGCAAACCACCCGCCACCGCGCCCAGCACGGTACCGGCGATCTGGTGCTGGTCCTTGACCGGCGCCTGACGCGTCACTGTCACGTCCTTGCACACTTCCCGTGGAGTCTTGACGGTCTGCGTGACCGGTTGTACCGCCATTACCTGGGCGAACTCCGGACCGCTCTTGACCAGACTGTAGGTGGCCACAGCGCCACCGGCAGTCACACCGACAGCACCCAGAACCGCACCCACCAGCATTGACTTGTTCACGTGAACCTCCTGATCGTACCTGCGGGACTTAACCCGCCTTCTCCTTGCCTTGGAGCAAAAAAAAAGGCGCGAGTTCAATACTCGCGCCTTCTTCTACGACGATCAGTGCGGGAACAACCCTTATGGACGGTCGTCCACACCCTCGGCCTTGACCGGAGGAATCAGGTCTTCACTGCTCAGGTTCAGCCAGATCAGCACCACGTTGGCGATGTAGATCGACGAGTAGGTACCGGCCATGACACCGATGAACAGCGCCAGCGAGAAGCCCCACAGGTTGTCGCCACCGAAGAACAGCAGCGCAGCGATGGCGAGCAGGGTCGACACCGAGGTGGCGATGGTGCGCAGCAGGGTCTGGGTGGTCGAGATGTTGATGTTCTCGATCAGCGAAGCCTTGCGCAGCACGCGGAAGTTCTCCCGCACCCGGTCGAAGACGACGATGGTGTCGTTGAGCGAGTAGCCGATGATCGCCAGCACCGCCGCCAGCACCGTCAGGTCGAAGGTGATCTGGAAGAACGACAGGATGCCCATGGTCACGACCACGTCATGCACCAGCGACAGGATCGCGCCCAGGGCGAACTTCCACTGAAAGCGGAAGGCCAGGTAGATCATGATGCCACCCAGGGCCAGCAGCATGCCCAGGCCACCCTGGTCACGCAGCTCTTCACCCACCTGCGGGCCGACGAACTCGACGCGCTTGACCACGGCCGGGTTGTCGGAACTCACCTTCTGCAGCGCCTCGGCCACACGGTTGCCCAGCATCGGGTCGTCGCCCGGCATGCGCACCAGCAGGTCGGTGGTAGCGCCGAAGCTCTGCACCACGGCGTCCTGGAAGCCGGCCTTGACCAGCTCCTCACGCACCTGGCCGAGGTTGGCCGGACGCTCGTAGGTCAGCTCGATGAGCGTACCGCCGGTGAAGTCCAGGCCGAAGTTGAGGCCCTTGTAGAACCAGCTGAACAGCGCCAGCACGGTAAGCAGCAGGGTGACGCCGAACGCGACGTTGCGTACACCCATGAAGTTGATGGTACGTAGCATGGCAGCCCCTTAAACCCACAGCTTCTTGATATCACGCCCACCGCAGGTCAGGTTGACCATTGCGCGGGTAACCATGACGGCCGTGAACATCGAGGTGAAAATCCCGAGGGACATGGTAACCGCGAAGCCCTTGACCGGACCGGTACCCATGGCGAAGAGGATGCCGCCGACCAGCAAGGTGGTCAGGTTGGCGTCGACGATCGCCGTGTAGGCACGGTTGAAGCCTTCGTGGATGGCGCGCTGCACCGACATACCGGCCGCCAGCTCTTCGCGGATCCGCGAGAAGATCAGCACGTTGGCGTCGACCGCCATACCCATGGTCAAGACGATACCGGCGATACCCGGCAGGGTCAGGGTGGCGCCCAGCAGGGACATCAGCGCCAGCAGCATGACCATGTTACCGGCCAGGGCGACAGTGGCGATCAGGCCGAAGAAGCGGTAGATGGCCATGATGAATAGCGAGACGAACAGCATGCCCCACAGGGATGCATCGATACCCTTGGTGATGTTGTCGGCACCCAGGCTAGGACCGATGGTACGTTCTTCGGCGAAGTACATCGGCGCCGCCAGACCACCGGCACGCAGCAGCAGGGCCAGTTCCGAGGACTCACCCTGGCCATTCAGGCCGGTGATGCGGAACTGGCTGCCCAGTGGCGACTGGATGGTCGCCAGGCTGATGATCTTTTTCTCTTCCTGGAAGGTCTGGATGGCGACGTCTTTCTCGACACCGTCAACCACCTTCTTCTCGTAGCGGGTGATCGGGCGCTGCTCGATGAAGATCACCGCCATGCTGCGACCGACGTTGCTGCGGGTCGCGCGGCTCATCAGTTCGCCACCATGGCCGTCCAGGCGAATGTTCACCTGCGGGCGACCTTGCTCGTCGAAGCTGGCCTGGGCATCGGTTACCTGGTCACCGGTGATGATCAGGCCACGCTCCACCGCTGCCGAACGACCGCCTTCGCGGAATTCGAAGACTTCGGTGGTGGCCTTGGAAGCACCTGGCTCGGCACCCAGACGGAACTCCAGGTTCGCGGTTTTACCCAGGATACGCTTGGCTTCGGCGGTGTCCTGCACACCCGGCAGCTCGACCACGATACGGTTGGCGCCCTGGCGCTGGACCAGCGGCTCGGCCACGCCCAGTTCGTTGACCCGGTTGCGCACGGTAGTCAGGTTCTGCTTGATCGAGTATTCACGGATTTCCGCGACCTTGGCCGGGGTGATCGCCAGGCGCAGGACCGCCATGTCGTTACGCTCGGCAGTGGTCAGCTCGAAATCGTTGAAATTCTTGCGGATCAGGCTACGCGCCTGTTCGCGGGATGCATCATCGGCAAAGCCCAGCACAATACCGCCGTCTTGTTGCGGCAGGCTGCGGTAGCGCACACGCTCCTTGCGCAGCAGGCTCTTGACTTCACCTTCGTAGACTTTGAGGCGGGCCGCCATGGCCTTGTCCATGTCCACTTCCAGCAGGAAGTGCACGCCACCGGACAGGTCCAGACCCAGCTTCATCGGGCTTGCGCCCAGGTTGCGCAGCCATTGCGGGGTAGTCGGGGCCAGGTTCAGGGCTACCACGTAGTCATCGCCCAGTGCCTTGCGCACTACATCCTTGGCTGGCAGTTGGTCTTCCTGCTTGGTCAGGCGCAGCAGTGCGCCCTTGCCCTTCTCGCCCAGGCTCGCGGCCTTGACCTGGATACCGGCCTCGACGAGCGCCTTGCTCGCGCGGTCCAGATCCGCCTGAGTGACCTGCAGCGCCGTGCTGGCACCACTGACCTGGACGGCCGGATCATCAGGGTAGAGGTTGGGAGCGGAATAAATAAAACCGATCGCCAGTACCACCAGGATCAGTGCGTATTTCCACAGAGGGTATTTGTTCAGCATCACGCCGCCCGTTCAAGACGCGGGGCGCCTTGCGCGCCCCGTCGATTGGTAAAAAACGTAAATCAGATCGCTTTGAGCGTACCTTTTGGCAGGGTCGCGGCAACGGCACCCTTCTGGAACTTCAGCTCGACGTTATCGGAAACTTCCAGGACCACGAAGTCGTCGGCTACTTTGACGATCTTGCCGGCAATGCCGCCATTGGTGACAACTTCATCACCTTTTTGCAAGTTGCTCAGCAGGTTCTTCTGCTCTTTGGCACGTTTGGCCTGCGGGCGCCAGATCATCAGGTAGAAGATGACCAGGAAACCTACCAGGAAAATCCACTCGAAGCCGGTACCGGCTGGGCCGGCGGCAGGGGCAGCGGCGTCCGCGTAAGCGGCAGGGATCAGAAAGCTCATGTGGCACTCCAGTTGCAATCAGTACTTGTTAGGGATCGACAGAACATCAGTCCAAGGGCGGCACAGGCAGCCCGCGCTTGGCGTAAAAGGCATCGACAAAGGCGGCCAATGTACCTTGTTGAATAGCCTCGCGTAAACCAGCCATCAAACGCTGGTAATGGCGCAAGTTGTGGATTGTATTCAACATGGCACCCAACATTTCGCCGCATTTATCCAGGTGGTGCAGATAAGCGCGGGAGAAGTTCTGGCAGGTGTAGCAGTCGCAGGTCGGATCCAGTGGCGAATCATCATGACGATGGAACGCGTTACGGATTTTGATCACGCCGGTATCGACAAACAGATGACCGTTGCGCGCATTGCGCGTCGGCATCACGCAGTCGAACATGTCGACGCCGCGGCGCACACCCTCAACGAGATCTTCCGGTTTGCCTACCCCCATAAGGTAACGAGGTTTGTCAGCCGGCATCCGGCCCGGCAGGTAGTCCAGCACCTTGATCATTTCGTGCTTGGGCTCGCCCACCGACAGGCCGCCGATGGCCAGGCCGTCGAAGCCGATCTTTTCCAGGCCTTCGAGCGAGCGCATGCGCAGGTTCTCGTGCATGCCGCCCTGGACAATGCCGAACAGCGCCGCAGTGTTGTCGCCATGGGCATTCTTGGAGCGCTGGGCCCAGCGCAGGGACAGCTCCATGGAAACGCGCGCGACGTCCTCGTCTGCCGGGTACGGGGTGCACTCGTCGAAAATCATCACCACGTCCGAGCCCAGGTCACGCTGGACCTGCATCGACTCTTCCGGGCCCATGAACACCTTGGAGCCGTCGACCGGCGAGGCGAAGGTCACGCCCTCCTCCTTGATCTTGCGCATGGCGCCCAGGCTGAACACCTGGAAACCACCGGAGTCGGTGAGGATCGGGCCTTGCCACTTCATGAAGTCATGCAGGTCGCCGTGGGCCTTGATTACCTCGGTGCCGGGACGCAGCCACAGGTGGAAGGTGTTGCCCAGGATCATGTGCGCGCCGATGGCCTCGATGTCCCGGGGCAGCATGCCCTTGACCGTGCCATAGGTGCCCACCGGCATGAACGCCGGGGTCTCGACCACGCCACGGGGGAACGTCAGGCGGCCACGACGGGCCTTGCCGTCGGTGGCCAGCAACTCGAAGGACATACGACAGGTGCGACTCATGCTTGATCCTCGGGGCCGCGCGGCGCCGGATTGCGGGTGATGAACATGGCATCACCGTAACTGAAGAAGCGGTATCCGTTCTCCACCGCCGCCGCGTAGGCAGCCATGGTCTCGGGGTAACCGGCGAAGGCCGAAACCAGCATCAGCAGCGTGGATTCGGGCAGGTGGAAGTTGGTGACCAGGGCATCGACCACATGGAACGGCCGGCCCGGGAAGATAAAGATGTCGGTGTCGCCGCTGAAGGCCTTGAGCACGCCATCACGGGCGGCGCTTTCCAGCGAACGCACACTGGTGGTGCCCACGGCGATCACTCGGCCACCCCGGGCGCGACAGGCGGCCACGGCGTCGACCACGTCCTGACCGACCTCCAGCCACTCTTTATGCATGTGGTGGTCTTCGATGCGCTCGACCCGCACCGGCTGGAAGGTGCCGGCGCCAACGTGCAGGGTGACGAAGGCGGTTTCCACGCCCTTGGCGGCGATCTTCGCCAGCAGGTCTTCATCGAAGTGCAGGCCGGCAGTAGGCGCGGCAACGGCGCCAGCGCGCTCGGCATACACCGTCTGGTAGCGCTCGCGGTCGGCGCCTTCGTCCGGACGGTCGATGTAAGGCGGCAGCGGCATGTGCCCGACCCGGTCGAGCAACGGCAGCACCTCCTCGGTAAAGCGCAGCTCGAACAGCGTGTCGTGACGGGCGACCATCTCGGCCTCGCCACCGCCATCGACCAGAATCTGCGTACCCGGCTTGGGCGCCTTGCTCGAACGCACGTGGGCCAGCACACGATGGCTGTCCAGCACACGCTCGACGAGAATCTCCAGCTTGCCGCCGCTGGCCTTCTGGCCGAACAGGCGCGCCGGAATCACCCGGGTATTGTTGAACACCATCAGATCGCCCGGGCGCAAATGCTCGAGCAGGTCGGTGAACTGGCGATGGGCCAGCGCCCCGCTCGGCCCGTCCAGGGTCAACAGCCGGCTGCTGTGGCGCTGCGCCAGCGGATGGCGAGCGATCAGGGAATCAGGAAGCTCAAAGGAAAAATCGGCGACGCGCATGATGGTGTTCGGTTCGACAGGGTCGCAAAGTTTAGCCGAAACCACGAAAATTGACCATGAAACCTGATTGACCAACGGTAGGCGCCTCTCTATACTTCGCCGCCACAAGCCCTGATGGCGGAATTGGTAGACGCGGCGGATTCAAAATCCGTTTTCGAAAGGAGTGGGAGTTCGAGTCTCCCTCGGGGCACCAAACGCATGAAAAAGCCGACTGAGAAGTCGGCTTTTTTGTGGGCGCGATTCAGCGCACCACGCCACACGCCACGCGCGCCCCGCCCCCACCCAGCGGCTGCGGGTGATCACTGTGGTTATCACCACCGGCATGCACCATCAGCGCATGCCCCTTGAACTCGGCAACCTTCAGACGTGGCGCCAGCACAGGGTAGGTTGCAGTGCCTGTGGCGGTGACATAGAGCGCGGGCAGATCGCCCTTGTGCCCGGCATCATCGTAAGGACCCTTGTGACGCTGGCTATTGTCCGGATCCCAATGCCCGCCCGCGCCGCCGGCCGGTATGCGTTTGCCATCGACCGTGGTGCTTGCGCAGGAGGGTTTCTCATGCAAATGAAAGCCATGCACGCCGGGCGGCAGATCGCGCAAGTCGGGGATCAACAGCGTTCCGTACTTGCCTTGTTCAAGGGTGATCGTACCGATGGGGTTGGTGACGCCGTCTGCGCCCACCAGGGCCATTTCCACTGTCTGTGTCTGTGCCTGGGCCACGGCCGCTGCGCTCAGCAATGCGCCGAACAAGAATACCTTCATGATGTTGCTCCATAGTCGGGGTAGAAAAGCGACAGGCCTGGGATGCCCAACCCACCTTAACAAGGTGGTCGCCGAGGCCGCCTGTGGATTGCATTTCCAACCTTTTCTGGCGCACGTAGCCGATGAGCCATCACGCGCATGGCGAGCAGAAAGCAGAAAACAAAAACCCCCTGCTACATCGGGTAGCAGGGGGCCTTGGATCAACCCTGAAACGGATTGATCAGTGCAGCGCTAAAGTTATTGCTGTTGCGGCAGCTTGTCGATCGGGCCGCAACCGCCAATAACTTTAGAAATGGAAACCGAAGGGTGGAACAGGTAGTCGTAAGAGCAGTTCTTTGGCTGGTTGTAGACTTGACCAGTGCAACCCGAGAGCAGTGCTACGCCCGAAACTACAGCGACAGCAACCGATGCTTTCAACAGCTTTTTCATACAAAGTCCTTTAAATTATGAAACACCGCCTTTCTGGCGGAAGCGCGATTATACGGAAAACCGGCAAACCTCTCCAGTCGGCCTCAGCACTCGCTTTCAGGCCATCCCGAGCGCTGAAAAGTCCTCGCCCCGATGTCGCAATCGGACTCGATCACGGCGTAATCGACAAACACGCCAGACGATACTCCTAGGTAATGTTGCCCGGCCTCTTTCAACCATGCATTCGTTGTGTTGACTGATCGATCAGAACAACTTACACGTTTTAGCCATGCCACTTCCAAGGTGTTTGAAGGCAACTAGTGATGCTCGCCTGACGATCGGTCAACGCCTCCCAGGATCAAACACAAAGAGAATAAGCATAATGATCAGCTTGGGCTCCGAAGATTCGAAAGGTCAGTTGGCGCAGGGCTTCAAGCCGCGCCATGTCACCATGCTTTCAATTGCCGGCATCATCGGTGCCGGGTTGTTCGTCGGCTCCGGGCATGCCATTGCCGCCGCCGGCCCCGCGGCCATCCTGGCTTACATCCTGTCCGGCATCCTGGTCATCCTGGTGATGCGCATGCTCGGCGAGATGGCCGTGGCCCGGCCCGATACCGGTTCCTTTTCCACCTATGCCGACCAGGCCATCGGGCCCTGGGCGGGCTTTACCATCGGCTGGATGTACTGGTGGTTCTGGGTCCTGGTGATTCCCATCGAGGCCCTGGCAGCCGGGCATGTGCTGAACAACTGGTTCCCCCAGGTCGAGGCCTGGCTGTTCGCCCTGCTGTCGATCATCGTCCTGGCGGCGACCAACCTGTTCAGCGTATCCAAGTACGGCGAGTTCGAATTCTGGTTCGCCATGTTCAAAGTGCTGGCGATCATCGCCTTCATCGCCCTGGGTTTTGCCGCGCTGATGGGCTGGGTGCCGGATCGCGAAGTCAGCGGCTTGAGCCGGTTGCTCGATGAGCACGGCGGCTTTGCACCCAATGGCGCCTCTGCCGTGGTGGGCGCCTTCATTACGGTGATGTTCAGCTTTATCGGTATCGAAGCGGTGACCATCGCCGCCGCCGAATCGCAAAGCCCGGCAAAGAACATCGCCCGGGCCACCCGCTCGGTGATCTGGCGAATCGGTGTGTTCTACCTGCTGTCGATTTCCGTGATCATTTCCATCGTGCCCTGGAACGACCCGCTGCTGGCCGAGGTGGGCTCCTACCAGCGCGCGCTGGAGCTGATGAACATTCCCCACGCCAAGTTCATGATGGATGTGGTGGTGCTGGTCGCGGTGGCCAGTTGCATGAACTCGTCGATCTACATCGCCTCGCGCATGCTCTACTCCCTGGGCAAGCGCGGCGAGGCGCCGAAACAGGTGAAAGTCACCTCCTCGGCCGGCGTGCCACGCATGGCGGTGATGGCCAGTACGGTGCTGGGTGCGGTCATTACCGTGGTCAGCTACTTCGCCCCGGCGGGCCTGTTCGAGTTCCTGCTGGCCAGCTCCGGAGCCATCGCCTTGCTGGTGTACCTGGTCATCGCCATCTCGCAACTACGCATGCGCGGGATGCTGCGCCGCCAGCAGGTGCAACTTGAGGTGCGCATGTGGCTGTTCCCGTGGCTCACTTACGCGGTGATCGTCTTCATCATCGCCGCCCTGGGCGTCATGCTGATGACCCCGGAACACCGCGCCGAAGTGACCACCACCATCGGCCTGGCACTGGCGATATCGCTGGTCGGCATCGTCCTGACCCGACAGCACGGGCAGCCGGCACGGGTGAGCTCCACGGTCTAGGGTTAGGGGCCGGGCAGGGATTGTGTGTACGATCCCTGCAACGCCCTTGCCCCGAGAGAGAGCCGCCCCATGCAGTTGACCCACCGCCCCGTCCAGCCCCACGACATCGCTACGATCTGCTGCTTCCCACAGGGCGCGGATGAACTGTTCTATATGTTCCCCAAGGCCGAGCACCCGCTGACGCCGGCACAGTTGAGCGACGCCATCGCCAGCCGCAGCGGCTCGACCGTGGTCGAGGGTGACGGCACGGTGCTGGCCTTTGCCAACTTCTACAAGGCTGAACAGGGTGGTGTCTGCGCCTTGGGCAATGTGGTGGTCGCCCCCGCCGCACGCGGTCACGGCGTGGCGCGGTACCTGGTGCAGTGCATGATCGAGCTGGCGCGCAGCCAGTTCGATGCCCGAGAGGTGTGGGTGTCCTGCTTCAACCACAACACCGCGGGGTTGCTGCTTTATCCACAGCTGGGGTTCCTGCCGTTCGCCGTCGAGGAGCGCCAGGGGCCGGGCAACACGCGGGTGGCGCTGGTGCAGATGAAACAGGTGCTGTAGGTGCTGTCGGTGCTCAGCGTCTGGATGGGCTGTGAGGCTGGGCCAGAAGGTCGATCCCCAAGGCACGAACAACCTTGAGCACCGTGTCAAAGCGCGGTTTGGCGCCTGGAGACAGCGCCTTGTACAGACTTTCACGCCCCAGGCCACTGGCACTGGCTATCTGTGCCATGCCTCGAGCCCTGGCCACATAGCCAAGCGCGCGAATGAGCTCTTCATGATCCCCCGCAGCCAGCACTTGAGAAAGGTATTCACTGATCGCCTCATCGCTGTCCAGCAGTGAGGCCATATCGAATTCGACGAGTGCCAGACTCATGACCAGATTTCCTCGGCCAGCTTTCTGGCCAGTTGAATATCACCGGATTGGGATGACTTGTCCCCACCCGCCAGCAGAACAATGACGACGGCCTCTCGCCTCGTGAAATAAACCCGATAGCCAGGCCCGACATCCATTCGCATTTCAGACACGTGCCCACCTACTGACTTCACGTCGCCAAGATTCCCGGCACTTGCACGCTCGATCCTTCGAGCAATTGCCATTTTCGCGCGCAGATCACGCATCGATATCAACCAGGAAGAAAAGCTGGATGTCTGTAAAACGCGATAGCTCATACCGTACCCGATCGTATCCTTTTGGATACATATCCGCAAGCCAATCCCCGACGCTCGGCGTCACCGGCTGATCGCTTCTGCCGGAGCCGACAATGACACGGGGGAAAGCGTTGCTGGATTCAGTCAGTTCGGTATTGGCTGCAGTCTGTTTCCCTGACCAAAGTAGCTGGATGGCCTCATCGCGGGGCAAGCCCGCTCCTACAAAGGTCAGGCGCGTACGAAGCGCTGCCTGAGCAGGTCGCTCAGGGCATCCACCAGCAACACCAGCACCAGCATGGCGATGATCACCGTGCTGGCCTGGGCCTCCTGGAACAGGCTCAGGGTGGTATAGAGCATCTGCCCCAGGCCACCGGCCCCGACAAACCCCAGCACGCTGGCCATGCGGATGTTGTTCTCCCAGCGGTACAAGCTATAGGCCAGCAATTGCGGCCAGAGGTTGGGCAAGGTGCCAAAGCAAAATGCCGCGGCCTGGCTGCCGCCCTGCAGGCGGATCGCCGCAGCAGGCTCGGGCGGTGCGTTCTCCAGGGCTTCGGCGAACAGGCGACCAAGCACGCCGCTGGTGTGCAGCGCCAGCGCCAGGGTACCGGCATTCGGTCCCAGGCCTGCCGCCAGCACTGTGAGCGCCGCCCAGACCAGTTCCGGGATCGCCCGCAGGGCATTGAGCAGCAGACGCGCAGCGCCCTGCAGCGGCCAGCCGAAACGCCCTGCCGCCGGCAAGGCCAGCAACAGCCCGAGAACAACCGCGAGCAAGGTCCCCAGACCAGACATGGCCAGGGTCTCCAGCGCCCCCCTGGCCACCGCCCGAAGATGATCCGGACTCAGGTCGGGACTGAAAAAACGCAGCGCATAGGCCCCCATCTGCCTCAACCCGTCACCACCGAACAGCGCTTGCAGGTCGAGGCTCAGGTAGGTGAACGACGCCAGTACCGCCGCCACGACGGCGAGGATCAACGCGGCATTGACCAGCGCTCTCATGCCAGCCTCCCACGCAGCAAGCGGCTGAGCTGATCGGCCAACCAGACCAGCACCAGGAAGGTCAGCAACATGCTCGCCACTTGCGCCCCGGCGAACATGCGCATCGACAGGTCGATCTGCTGCCCCAGGCCACCGGCGCCGACGAAGCCCATCACCACCGAAGCGCGAATTGCACACTCCCAGCGGTACACCGTATAGGACACCAGCTCCGCCGCCGCATCCGGCAGGACGCCGTAGAAAAACGCGCTCAAGCGGCTGCTGCCCGCCTGCAACAGGGCATGGGCCGGGCGCTGGTTGACCGATTCGAAGATCTCCGCGTAGACCTTGCCGAGCATGCCACTGTAGGTGATGGCGATGGCCAGCACCCCGGCGGTCGGCCCCAGGCCCACGGCGCGAACGAACAGTAGCGCCCAGACGATTTCCGGCACGCTGCGCAGGAAGATCAGCAGGCCGCGCACCGGCAGGCGCACCGCGCGCGACCAGAACCCCAGGCGCCCTCCCCGGGACGCGGCCCGCAGCGACAAGGCACGGCTGGCCAGCAGGCTGGCCGGGATCGCCAGGAGCAAGGCCAGGGCCATGCCCGCCGTCGCCACGGCCAAGGTCTGTAATGTGGCCTCGAACAACAGGCCAAGAAAGTCCCGATCATGGGCCGGCGGCCAGAAGGCGCTGACGAAGTTGGCCATTTCCCGGCGATTGTCGGCCTGCAGCAAGACTCCGGGGTCCAGCTCGCTGAGACGGATTCCTGGCCACAACAGGGCAACGGCCAGCAAGGCCAGCAACAGCCTGGGCAGCGCTGCCGGGTCGCGGGCGTGCGCCTTCAGCATCGTGGAATCTGCAGGTTGAGGGCCGGCACTATCAAGGGCGGCGAGGCCAGGTGTTCGTTGGCATACAGGGCATCGAGCAGTTCGCCGGACACCTCCCCTGCCGGACGATCGAACGCCACCTGCCCTTCACGAATGCCGACCACCCGCGGGAAATGCGCCAGCGCCAGCTCCACCGCATGCAGGCTGGCGACCAGGGTCACGCCGCGCTCGCCGGCGTGCTGGTTGAGAATTTTAAGACTGTGCTCGGCCAGCACCGGGTCCATGGCCGACACCGGCTCGTCGGCGAGCAGGATCTCCGGCTGCTGGTACAGCGCCCGGGCAATACCGACGCGCTGCAACTGGCCACCGGACAGTTGCCCGCACTGGGCAAACAGCTTGTCGGCGACGCCCAGGCCGGACAGCACCTCGCGTACGCCGGGGATATCCGAGGGATGCAGCAGGTTGAGCAAGCCGCGCAAGGTGCTCCACTGCCCCAGGCGCCCGGCCAGCACGGCAGTCACCACCCGTTGCCGGGGCGGCAAGGGCGGAGCCTGATGGATCAGCGCGATACGGGCCCGCAGACGTTGACGGGCGGACGCCGACAGCCGCCACGGCGCCTCGCCCAGCAACTCGACACTACCGGTATCCGGCGCAATGGCGCTGGCGAGCAACTGCAACAGGCTGGACTTGCCCGCACCGGACGGGCCGATGATCGCCACCCGTTCACCGGCGTCGATCTGCAGATCGACGCCGAGCAAGGCCTGGACCTGTCCATGACGCAGCCCGGCACCACTGAGGCGGATGGTCATTTCAGCAATTCAGCGGCCCGGGCGGCCTCCTCGATACCCTTGTAGTTGTCCGGCTTGGTCTCGATGAAGCGGCTGGCAGCCTGCAGGTCGAGGATCGCCTTGTCTTTCGGTTTGGCCGGATCGAGGGCGAGGAAGGCCTGTTTGATCTTCTCCTTAAGGGCCGGGTCGAGGTTGCCGCGCACGGTCCAGTTGTAGTCGTAATAGCTGGGCGTGGTGGCGAAGACCCTGACCTTGCTGGTGTCGACCTTGCCCGCGTCGACCAATTTTTGCCAGACACTGGCATTGAGCACACCGGCATCGACCTTGCCGGCCTGGACCCAGGCGGCGGTAGCATCATGGGCCCCGGAATAGGCGACGCGGCTGAAGTAGGTCTCAGGCTTGATGTTGTCGTCCTTGAGCATGAAGTAACGCGGCATCAGGCTGCCGGAGGTGGACGAAATCGAACCGAAGGCAAAGGTCTTGCCCTTGAGGTCGGCCAGGCTCTTGACCTTGGGGTTGGCGGTAATGAATTTGCTGGTGAATTTGGCGTCCTGCTCACGCTGCACCAGCGGGGTGGCGTTCGGGCTCTTCAAGTGCACCTGGACAAAGGTAAAACCGCCCAGCCAGGCCATGTCCAGGCGATCGGTAGCCAGTGCCTCGACCACGGCCGGATAGTCGGCCACCGGCACGAACTCCACCTTCATGCCCAACTGCTGTTCCAAGTACTTGCCCAGCGGCTTGAACTTGCGCAGCAACTCGGTGGGCGCCTCGTCAGGAATGGCGCTCACCTTCAGGGTATCTCCCGCCTGGGCCAGATAAGTGGAGCACGACAACACAAGGCCGGCGAACAGCGCCAGGGGACGTTTGAGCATAGGGACTTCTCCAGTTCGATGGCAGATGCAGCCGGCATCAGGCCGCCCCGGGAATTATAAGAGGCCTCGGTGCAAAGGCCAGCTTTGATACACTCGCACCTAACCCTAGTTCGAGGTGCCTATGAGCGAACCGATTCGTCTGACCCAGTACAGCCACGGAGCCGGCTGCGGCTGCAAGATCTCACCGAAGATGCTGGAAGTCATTCTTGCCGAAAGCGGCACCCAGGCGCTGGACCCTAAACTCTGGGTCGGCAACGCCTCACGCGACGACGCCGCCGTCTACGCCCTGGATGACGAGCGCGGCGTGGTGTCGACCACCGATTTCTTCATGCCGATCGTCGATGATCCCTACGACTTCGGCCGCATCGCCGCCACCAACGCGATCAGCGACATCTACGCCATGGGCGGTGATCCGCTGATGGCCATCGCGATTCTCGGCTGGCCGATCAACGTACTGGCCCCGGAAGTGGCCCGCGAAGTCATTCGTGGCGGTCGTGCAGTGTGCGCCGAAGCGGGCATTCCACTGGCCGGGGGACACTCGATCGACGCCCCCGAGCCCATTTTCGGCCTGGCCGTCACCGGCGTGGTGCAAAAGCGCCACATGAAGCGCAACGATACCGCCACCCGGGGTTGCCGGCTGTACCTGACCAAGCCACTGGGCATCGGCATTCTCACCACCGCCGAGAAGAAATCCAGACTGCGCGAACAGGACAAAGGCCTGGCCCGCGACTGGATGTGCACCCTCAACACCCCCGGCAGCCGCTTCGGCAAGCTGGCCGGGGTCAGCGCCATGACCGATGTCACCGGTTTCGGCCTGCTCGGTCACTTGGTGGAGCTGGCCGACGGCAGTGGCTTGAGCGCGCGCCTGGACTACAACGCAGTGCCACGCCTGCCAGGAGTCGAGCATTACCTGGCCGAAGGCTGCATCCCCGGCGGCACCCTGCGCAACTTCGACAGCTACGGCGACAAGATCGCCCCCCTGAGCGAAGAGCAGAAGCACCTGCTGTGCGACCCGCAGACCAGCGGCGGCCTGCTGGTGGCGGTGACACCAGAGGGTGAAGCCGAATTCCTCGCCGTCGCCGCCGAACTGGGCCTTGCGCTGGCACCGATCGGCGAACTGGTCGAGCGACAGAGACATGCGGTCGAGGTGCGGTAATGCGTGACAACAGCAGCGACTATCGCCAACTGTTTCTCAACGATGTCCCCATGATGGACATGCGTGCCCCGGTCGAGTTTGCCCGGGGCGCCTTCCCCGCCGCCATCAACCTGCCGCTGATGAACGACCTGGAACGGCAGAAGGTCGGCACCTGTTACAAGCAACACGGCCAACAGGCGGCCATTGTCCTGGGCCATGAACTGGTCAACGGCCGCAGCAAGGATGAGCGCATTGCCGGCTGGGCCGCCTTCGCCCGGGCCAACCCCGAGGGTTACCTCTATTGCTTTCGCGGTGGCCTGCGTTCGCAGATCGTCCAGCAATGGCTCAGGGAAGAAGCCGGCATCCACTACCCGAAAGTGGTCGGCGGCTACAAGGCGATGCGTAATTTCTTGCTGCAGACGACCCAGGGCGCTGTTGACGAATGCAGCTTCGTGCTGGTCGGCGGCCTCACCGGCACCGGCAAGACCGAGCTGTTGCACACACTGGACAACGCCCTGGACCTGGAAGGCCACGCCAACCACCGCGGCTCAAGCTTTGGCAAGCGCGCCACCGGCCAGCCGGCGCAGATCGACTTCGAGAACGGCCTGGCCATCGATCTGCTGAAAAAGCGTGCCCGTGGCATCGAGCAATTCGTGCTGGAAGATGAAGGGCGTATCGTCGGCAGCTGCGCCGTGCCCCTGGAACTGTACCAGGGCATGCGCCACTACCCGCTGGTGTGGCTGGAAGACAGCTTCGACAGTCGCGTCGAGCGGATCCTGGACGACTACGTCACCCAGCTGTGCGCCGAGTTCGTCGCCCTGCATGGTGACGAGCACGGCTTCCTGCGCTTTGCCGAGCGCCTGCAACAGAGCATGGGGAACATCCTCAAGCGCCTGGGCGGCGAGCGCTACCAGCGCCTGTCAGCCCTGTTGCAGCAAGCCCTGGACGAACAGCGGCGCAGCGGCGATGTCGCGCTGCATCGTGCCTGGATCAGCGACCTGCTCAGCGAGTACTACGACCCGATGTATGCCTACCAGCGTGACAGCAAGGCTGAACGCATCGAGTTTTCCGGCGACCAGATCGAGGTGCGTGAATACCTCAGGGCACGCGCCGCAAGACACTGATCGGATGCCACTCAAGGTCCGAGCAGTTTCCCCAGTTCGTCCGCCCGGGCCTTGGTCATCTCCAGCACACAGCCTGCGCCGTTGAGCTGGTCCATGGTGCCGCCAGTGAGGCCGTAGTACAGGCCGCAGTTGGCATCACGGTACTTTATCCACAGGCGCTGGGCATCGCGCAACTTGCCTTGCTGGTCGGTCTCCAGGCCGGCCATGGCGGTTTTGTAGGCGCTATTGAGGCGAGCGTCCTGGCGTTCGATCTCGGCGCCGTTGCAGTTATTCATGTCCAGCGTGGTGGTGGCGGTTTTCATGCATTGGCTGTAGGCAGGCGAATCGCCCTGGGCGATGGCTAAGGGGGCGATGGTGGTCATCAGCGCGATGGGCAGCAGCGTGTGCTTCATTGGGGGGAACTCCTTGTAAGGGGGTGTCAGGATGCAGGGCGCACCGATCTTGCACAATGGGCTGCAGTTACATGATCAGGGGCTGTCAGTTACAGCGCATCGCGGGGCAAGCCCGCTCCTACAGACTGCGACTACCTTTTCGCGCAACCAGCGGTGACCGGCATCCCCTGCTCGACGTTGGTGCCAGGCCTGCTGAAAGCCGAATGCCTTGATCGGCAGCGGCGGCTGGAACCGGCGCAGACGCGGGTCGAGCTTGCCGCTATCCAGGCTGCGCCGTGCCACCGTGAGGACCAGGTCGGTACCGGCGATCACCTCCTGGGCCGCCGCCCAGTGAGGCAGTGCCAACGCCACCCGCCGGCGGGCATCGATCTCGGCGAGCGCCAGGTCGATTTCGTTGTCGATGCCCGGTCGCACGGCCACCAGCACATGGGGCCGTGCCAGCCAGTCGACCAGGCTCAGGCCACCACGCGGCGGCAGGCCGCTACGGTCGGCAACGCAGGTAAAGCGTTCTTCGAACAAGGTTTCAACCTGCAGCTCGGTGTTCACCTGCGGGAACACCCCCAGCGCCAGGTCGGCCTCGCCATCGAACAGATGACCCAGCATCGCCTCGCGGCTACCCTGGATGACCACCAGATCGATCCCCGGCGCCTGTTCACGCAGCACTCGCATCAGCCCCGGCAACACTACCCGGGCGCCGTAGTCCGACATCGCCAGGCGAAAGCTGCGCCGCGCCTTCGCCGGCTCGAAGCCGGGCCGGGCAATCAAGCCGTCGAGCTGCTCCAGGGCCTGCTGCAGTGGCTCGATCAAGGCCTGGGCACGGGCCGTGGCGTGCAGACGCCCACCCCGGCGCACCAGCAAGGGGTCGGCGAACACCTCTCGCAGCTGCGCCAGTGCATGGCTCACCGCCGGTTGACTGCGATGCAGGCGCAAGGCTGCGCGGGACACATGCTGCTCAGCCAGCAAGGCATGCAAGGTGAGCAGCAGGTTGAGGTCTATGCGGCGCAGATCATCCATCAGGCGAATAACTCCCGTGCATCGTTCGAATTTCCATTACCGGTATCGATAGCCAAGACTCTAGCAAGTCACTTTCAAGGAGTCTTGCCATGAGCCTGTCTTTTTCCCCCGCCGCCTTCTTGCCCTTGACCATCGCCGTGCTGGCGGGTGCGGCGGTGCCCTTCCAGGCCGGTAGCAACGCCACCCTCGGGCGCCTCCTCGGGCACCCGTTGTGGGCCTCCCTGGTGTCCCTCGGGGTCAGCGTCCTGATGGTCATCCCGGCGTTGCTGGTGCTGCGCGCTCCATTGCCGCAGCTCGGTGCCCTGGCCCAGGCGCCCTGGTGGGCCTGGCTGGGCGGTGTGGCCGGCGTCGCCTACATCACCGCCGCACTGGTGCTCACACCACGCCTGGGCGCTGCCGGATTTATCGTCTGTGTGATTGCCGGCCAGGTGCTGTCATCCCTGCTGATCGACCAGTGGGGGCTCATGGGCCTGGCACAGCGCCCGGTAAACAGCCTGCGCCTGGCCGGGGTCGGGCTGATCGTGGTCGGCATGCTGGTGGTGCAATGGGGCACCTCGACTTCGCGCTAGATGGCCTTGGGATTCGAGGGCTGGAGTATGGGCGGTGGCTCCAGCGCCCGCTCGATTTCAAAGCGCAGGCTGGGGGCCTGGAGCCCGAAGTTGATGAGAACGCCCAACGCCACCGCCAGCAGGCCGTCGCCCCAGTGCCAGCCTGGCACCGGTTCACCCTGACGGGCAAGGTGACACCACCAGGCCTGCGCCAGGCAGAAGCCGAGGATCGCCCCCAGCCACAGGTAGTAGCCAGGCCCGAAGTGGATCAAGTCGACGAATTCGTAGCTGCGGTTGTCCGGCAGGCGCTCGATCCCCAGGCTCGCCAACGCCAGGTACAGCGCCGCCAGCCCAAGCACCAGCGACACACGGCGCCAGCGGCGGTGCAGCAGGATGGCCAGCCCGAGCAACGGATTGGCAAACCAGCCGTGGATACCGAACATCACGCCCCAGGGCCCGTACAACAGGGCCTGCAGGGCATGCATGCGCCCCCCGCCAGCGAGGTACATGGCGTTGAAACACAGGCTTGCCAGAAACAGCAGCAAGGTGAGTGCGATGTAGTGCCGGGCGATCTTCACTCGCCCTTCTCCTGTCGCCGATCAAGGTCGAGAGGAAACTGTGATGTTGGCACGGGAAGAACTCCTGTTCAGGCCCCAAAGCCGAACAGTCTACCGCAAGATCCCCATGCCCCTGCCAGCGCCCTCAGGCGACTTCCGGCTCTTCGTCCTCCGGCCAGATCGGCTCGTTGGCTTCCAGCGGCGGCAGGCCATAGGCGGCGCGGGCGGCATCGCAGCTGGGGTTGGGCTGACCATTGACCCAGGCCGCCTCGAACTCGCGGCACGGACTGGAGCGTTGCTCATAGAGCGAGCAGCTCACGCCCTTGCCGATCTCGCCCTCAAGGCCGATGCAGCGGCAGGGTTTACTGTCGGTCCCGATCATCGCCACACGGGTCGGATTGATCTGCACGACCAGATCGTCGGGCACCAGGCCGCCCGCCGACTCGCACTCGCCCCAGAAGAAAGACACACGGAAATACCCGCAGCAGGCGCCGCAGTTCAAGCAAGGATTGTATTCGGACATGATGAGGAAGACGGGGGGCAAATTATGGTTATTGGGTGCGAACCCGCCGCTATTCTATGCTTCGGCCCGATTTTGAGAAGGGGGGCCAGGCAGAAAAAAACCGTCGCTGACGGACGGTTTCTTTCATGCCGATAAGTGGATAAATGCCGCTTACTTGTGCGACTTCACCTCTACCCCGTCAGCCCGGAACATTTGCCGGATTCCGCGCACCGCCTGGCGAATCCGGTCCTGGTTCTCGATCAGGGCAAAACGCACATGATCGTCACCGTAGTCGCCAAAGCCGATGCCCGGCGACACGCAGACCTTGGCCTCGGCCAGGAGCTTCTTGGCGAACTCCAGCGACCCCAGGTGCGCGTACTGTTCCGGGATCTTGGCCCAGACATACATCGAGGCCTTGGGGTTCTCGACCATCCAGCCCAGCTCGTGCAGGCCCTTGACCAGCACGTTGCGGCGCTGGCGATACTGCTCGGCGATATCCCGCACGCACTGCTGGTCGCCTTCCAGGGCGGCAATGGCGGCCACTTGCAGCGGGGTGAAGGTGCCGTAGTCGTGGTAGCTCTTGATCCGTGCCAGGGCGCTGACCAGCTCCGGGTTGCCGACCATGAAGCCGATCCGCCAGCCGGCCATGTTGTAGCTCTTGGACAGGGTGAAGAACTCCACCGCAATATCCTTGGCGCCCGGCACCTGCATGATCGAAGGCGCCTTCCAGCCGTCGTAGACGATATCGGCGTAGGCCAGGTCGTGGACCACCAGCACGTCGTACTGCTTGGCCAGGGCCACCACCCGCTCGAAGAAATCCAGTTCGACGCACTGGGCGGTCGGGTTGGAGGGGAAGCCTAGGATCATCATCTTCGGCTTGGGGATCGACTCGCGGATCGCCCGCTCCAGTTCGTTGAAGAAGTCGACGCCCGGCACCAGCGGCACGGAGCGCACCTGGGCACCGGCGATCACTGCACCGTAGATGTGGATCGGGTAGCTGGGGTTGGGCACCAGCACCGTATCGCCATGGTCCAGGGTGCCGAGCATCAGGTGCGCCAGGCCTTCCTTGGAGCCGATGGTAACGATGGCTTCGCTTTCCGGGTCGATGTCGACCTCATAGCGCTCCTTGTACCAGCGCGAGATCGCCCGGCGCAGGCGCGGAATACCGCGGGAAGTCGAGTAGCCGTGAGTGTCTTCACGCTGGGCGACCTGCACCAGCTTTTCGACGATGTGCGGTGGCGTGGCCCCGTCGGGGTTGCCCATGCTCAGGTCGATGATGTCCTCGCCACGACGGCGCGCGGCCATCTTGAGTTCGGCGGTGATATTGAAGACGTAGGGGGGGAGACGATCGATGCGCGCAAAGCGGCGCGGCGAACCTTGGTCAGCCATGGCTTCCTCGAAGACGTAAGCGCCCGGAACCGTCCGAGCGACGTTGGCCACTGCGGTGGCCGAGGCAGACAATAGTACCTGTCGGGTAGCGATGTAAAGGGAATTGAGCGCAATCGCGGGGCAAGCCCGCTCCCACGGATGGCAAGCAGGCCTGTAAGAGCGGGCTTGCCCCGCGATAAGGTCGGCGAAAGCTCAGCGGATTTCCCGATAGCTCACCGCGCTCCATTGCGTCGCTGCCAAGCCAAGCTCAGGACTCAACGATTTCCCCGTTACCTGCGAAAACGCTGTGTCCCTGCCCCCCAGATGTACGAAGCGGTCGCCCTTCTGCGACTCGGTAAGCACGGTATAGGAATGGCTGCGCATGGACTGGTAACGGGCATCGTCGCGCACCAGCGCCTGATGGTAGTCCTTGAGCTGCTTGTCGCTGAGCGCCAGGCGCTTGTCCAGCTTCACCCCCCAGCGCGTCAGGCAGACTTCTGCGAAATGCCGCACGATCATGCCCGGCTCGGCCAGCATCCTGCCCGCCCCCGCACCATCCGCCGAAGCGTTGCCGACCAGGGTGGCATGTCGCCCGGGCAGCGGGAAGATATGCATCCGGGTCTGCGGGCCGGCTTCGGGGATCACACAGGCAAAGCCCCTGGAGCGCTCATCGCGCGAGTAGAAGCCTACGTACTGGCGCACGTTGCCCTCCAGGCGAATGCGATGGGGCTGCAGGTTGAGCACGCCGGGCACCGGGTCGACAGCGAAGATGTTCACCGGTATGCCCTTCAACTGCGGATCCTTGAACATGGCATTGGCCAGCATGTGACAGCTGATCCCGCCCCGGCTCCAGCCCACCAGGTTGACCTGGGTCGGCAGCAGGCCATCCTTGCGGAAGATCTTGATGATCTGCTCCTGCAACTGTTGCGGCGTGACTCGCCGCTCGCCGTAGTCATAGGTGCGCCATAACCAGGAGCCGGTCCTCTCGACATCCTCGATCGGCACGCCGGCAGCCTTGAGGCGGTTGTACTCGTCCCTGCTCAAGGCCTTGCGCCTCCAGTCACACTTGCCCTTTATGATCTGCAGGGCGTGCTCGACATTCTGTTCCCAGCCCTTGCCGAACAACGTCCCACTCAGCCCATATTCCCTGGTCTTGGTAAACAGGTCGTCGGCTTGCAGATTACCGCTGCCCGGTCCGTCGATGGCAATCCAGTGGGCGAACTCCCGGCCCTGGTCGTTGCTGGCCAGGGTGGAGACCAGTTCGCCATTCCAGAAGTTGGGGTTGGCGGTATCGAACCGATGCGAGCCGGTACCGCAGAAGTAGACAGTCAAGATACTCATGGTGTGATCCCTCCCAGGTGAATGTGAGGCACAGGCTATGGGTCCTTGGCAGGCGGGATCAGAGGGCAGCCCTGCCGCCCACAAACAAAAACGCCCCGTGCTTCGCAGCACGGGGCGTTTTTGTTCAGCGCACCAGTATCAATGCGCGTACGTCATCAGCACATCGGTCGGCAGCTTGGTGTCCACCGACATCATCACGCTCAGGGCGGTGATGGTGAAGATCGAGAACACGAACAGCTTGCGCGCCCAGACCCGGTCATCGGCAGCCTTGTAGCCGGTCCAGGCCATGTACAGCCAGTACATGCCCATGGCGGCGGCAACGGCCATGTAGCTGACGCCGGCGTAACCGCCCAGGGTCAGCATCAAGGTCGCGACCAGGAAGGCCAGGATGTACCAGAGGATGTGCTTCTTGGCCACCTCGATGCCACGCTTGACCGGCAGGACCGGAATCGAGGCAGCCAGGTAGTCGTTGAAGCGGAAGATCGCAATGGCATAGGAGTGCGGCATCTGCCAGAGGCTGAACATCACCAGCAGGGTCAATGCAGCCAGGTCGAAGCTGTTGCTCACGGCGCAGTAGCCGATCACCGGAGGCATGGCACCGGACAGGCTGCCAACCAGGGTGCCGTGCACCGATTTGCGCTTCAGGTACAGGCTGTAGAAACCCACGTAGATGATGAAGCCGATCAGGCCGAACAGCGCAGCCAGGGCGTTGGCCTGCACGTACAGCAGGCCGAGCCCCGCCACCCCGAGCAGGGTGGCGTAGGCCAGCGCGACGCCGAGCGAGATCTCGCCCTGAACCATGGCACGGTTCTTGGTGCGCTCCATCTTGATGTCGATGTCACGGTCGATGCAGTTGTTGAACACGCAACCGGACGCCACCACCAGCGAAGTGCCGATTACCGTGGCCAGGAACAGCAGGAAGTCGACATGCCCTTGCGCGGCAAGGAAGAAACCGCCTGCCACAGAAAGCACGTTACCGAAAATGATCCCCGGTTTGGTGATTTGGATAAAGTGCTTAACGGACATGTCGTCTTACCTCACTTCGCCATCATGCTGGTGTGGATGCTGAACATGATCCACAGCGACAGACCGACCAGCAGCGCGATGACCATCGCTGTAAACAGGAAGGTCGACACGTTGGAGCGTTGCTCGGCCGAGCGGTCCATGTGCAGGAAGTACACCAGGTGGACTACCACCTGGATGACCGCCAGGGCCACCACGATCATGATCGTGATGTCTTTGGGCATGCTCGGGAACATCACCAGGCCGAACGGAATCGCGGTCAGGATCACCGACAGGACGAAGCCGATCAGGTAGGACTTCACGCTGCCGTGGTTGCCCTCGGCGTGGGCGTTATGTGCGTTAGCCATTTACAGAACTCCCAGCAGATACACGACGGTGAACACGCAGATCCAGACCACGTCCAGGAAGTGCCAGAACAGGCTCAGGCAGCTCATGCGGGTCTTGGCGGTGCCGGTGATACCGTGCTTGTTGATCTGGTACATCATGACTGCCATCCAGATCAGACCTGCGGTTACGTGCAGACCGTGGGTACCGACCAGCGCGAAGAACGCCGACAGGAAGCCACTGCGCTGCGGGCCGTAGCCTTCGGCGATCAGGTGATGGAACTCATAGACTTCCATCGCGATGAAGCCGGCACCGAACAGGAAGGTGATGGCCAGCCAGCCCAGCACGCCGCCCTTGTTGCCCTTGAACATCTGCAACATGGCGAAGCCGAAGGTGATACTCGACAGCAACAGCAGTGCGGTTTCAACCGCGACAAAGTCCAGCTGGAAAATGTCGTGACCCGACGGGCCGCCGGCAAAACTGCCGGACAGCACCGCGTAGGTGGCGAAGAGCGACGCAAACAGGATGCAGTCGGTCATCAGGTACAGCCAGAAACCGAAAACGGTCATCTGGCCCGAGTCGTGGTGGTGATCGTCATGCCCATGGTCGTGACCATGAGCATGAGTGTCTGCATTGATTACATGACTGGACATTGATTAAACCCGTTCAAACGATTTGACACGTGCGCCGGCCGGCGAACCGGTAGCCAGGCCCAGGGACTTCAAGCGCTCGCCTTCGATACGCGCCACTTCCTCGGCAGGCACCATGTAGCCCTGGTCGTCACGTGCAGCGTGAGCAACGAAGACCGCGATGGTAGCGACCAGGCTCGCGCCCACCAGCCACCAGATGTGCCAGATGAAGGCGAAACCGAATACGGTCAGCAGCAGACCCATGAACAGACCGGTCGAGGTGTTGTTCGGCATGTGGATCGCTTCGTACTTGCCAGGAACCTTGTAGGCAACACCGGCTTCCTTGGCTTCGTGCCAGGCATCCAGGCCGACTTTCTCAGGCATGTGGGCGAAGTTGTAGAACGGAGGTGGCGACGAAGTCGACCATTCCAGGGTACGGCCGCCCCATGGGTCGCCGGTCACGTCCATGTTGTCCTTGCGGTCGCGAACCGATACGTACAGCTGGATCAGCTGGCAAGCGATACCGAACAGGATCAGCACGGCGCCGACTACGGCTACGTACAGGTAGGGTTCCCACAGTGGGTTGTCGGAGTGGTTCAGGCGACGGGTCATACCCATGAAGCCCAGTGCGTACAGCGGCATGAAGGCCACGTAGAAACCGGACAGCCAGAACCAGAAGGCAGCCTTGCCCCACTTCTCGTTCAGGGTGAAGCCGAAGGCTTTCGGGAACCAGAAGGCGAAGCCGGCGATGTAGCCGAATACCGCACCACCGATGATCACGTTGTGGAAGTGAGCGATTACGAACAGGCTGTTGTGCAGGACGAAGTCAGCACCTGGAACAGCCAGCAGTACGCCGGTCATACCACCGATCGAGAAGGTAACCATGAAGCCCAGGGTCCACATGACTGGCGCGGTGAAGCGCAGACGGCCCTGGTAGATGGTGAACAGCCAGTTGAACAGTTTTACACCGGTCGGGATCGAAATCAGCATCGTCGCCAGACCGAAGAAGGTGTTGACGCTGGCGCCAGAACCCATGGTGAAGAAGTGGTGCAGCCATACCGCAAAGCCCAGTACCGCGATCGCACCCGAAGCGTAGATCATCGACTTGTGGCCGAACAGGCGTTTGCCGGCGAAGGTCGAGGTGACTTCCGAGAACACACCGAAGGCCGGCAGGATCAGGATGTAAACCTCAGGGTGACCCCAGGCCCAGAACAGGTTGACGTACATCATCGGGTTCCCACCAAGCTCGTTGGTGAAAATATGGAAGTCCAGATAACGGTCAACAGTCAGCAGTGCCAGGGCGGCGGTCAGGATCGGGAACGAAGCGACGATCAGAACGTTGGCCCAGGTGCAGGTCCAGGTGAAGATCGGCATGTCCATCAGCTTCATGCCAGGCGCGCGCATTTTCAGCACGGTGACCAGGAAGTTGACGCCCGTAAGTGTCGTACCTAGACCCGATAGCTGTAGCGCCCAGATGTAGTAGTCGACACCGACCCCAGGGCTGTACTGGATCCCCGCAAGCGGCGGATAGGCAACCCAGCCGGTCTTGGCGAACTCACCAACACCCAGGGAGATGTTGACCAGCAGCACGCCTGCCAGCAGCAGGTAGAAGCTCAGGGAGTTCAGGAACGGGTAGGCAACGTCACGTGCACCGATCTGCAGAGGCAGGGCCAGGTTCATCAGGCCGGTGAAGAATGGCATCGCCATGAAGATGATCATGATCACACCGTGAGCGGTGAAGATCTGGTCATAGTGCTCAGGCGGCAGATAGCCTTCGGAGCCACCAGTGGCCGCAGCCAGCTGGGTACGCATCATGATGGCGTCGGCAAAGCCGCGCAGCAGCATGACCATCGCGACGATGATGTACATCACCCCGATTTTCTTGTGGTCGACCGTAGTCAGCCACTCGGTCCACAAGTAGGACCATTTTTTGAAATAGGTGATTGCACCGATCACCGCAATACCGCCGAGCGCGATCATGGCGAGTGTCACCATGACTATCGGCTCGTGATACGGAATCGCATCCAGACTTAGTTTACCGAACATCTCTTACTCCTCTGCCCCAGCAGCTGAATGCATACTCACGTCCATCCCTTCGGTACCGGCCGCTTCTTTGCTCTGCTCTTTCTCGTGGACCGGCCGACCGCGGTTCATGCCTTCGTACTTGTCGACGATGGTCTGGAACTGGTCAGGCGAGGCCACGCTGTACAGCGCGACTGGATTGTTTTCGCTAGCTTTGGCCAATGCCGCGTATTCAGCCGAATCCAGCTGTTTAGGCGACTGCTTGACTTCGTTCACCCATGCCTCGAAATCGGCCTGGGAGGTGGCGGTTGCCTTGAACTTCATACCGGTGAAGCCGGCACCGCTGTAGTTCGCCGAGATACCGTCGAACTCGCCGTTTTCGTTGGCGATCAGGTGCAGCTTGGTGGTCATGCCGGCCATCGCGTAGATCTGGCCGCCCAGGCCCGGAATGAAGAACGAGTTCATCACCGAGTCGGAGGTCACGCGGAAGTTGACCGGAGTGTTAGCCGGGAAGACGATCTTGTTGACCGTGGCAATGCCTTGTTCCGGGTAGATGAACAGCCATTTCCAGTCCAGGGCGACCACGTCGATCTGCACCGGTTTCACGTCGGAAACCAGTGGACGATACGGGTCCAGCTCGTGGGTGGTCTTGTAGGTCACATAGCCCAGGGCAATGATGATCAGTACAGGAATGGTCCACACCGCCACTTCGATCTTGGTCGAGTGCGACCAGTCAGGGGTGTAGGTCGCCGCCTTGTTGGAAGCGCGATACTTCCAGGCGAACGCGATGGTCATGAAAATGACAGGAATCACCACCAGCAGCATCAAGCCGGTAGCGATCAGGATAAGGTTCTTTTGCTCAATGCCGACCTGGCCCTTCGGGTCGAGCAGGGTCCAGTTGCACCCACTGAGTAAAAGCATGCCTAAAAAGGGCAGAATGCCAAACAGTCTGGGGTAACGCTTTTTACTCATCTCACGACCTCTAGAGCAGCTTGCTTCAATGCAATTTGTGTTTTGGTAGCCAACACTTCGTCCTGCCAAGCGTCAGCATTTTGGGATCGAATACGGTCATACCTTGAGGCCAGCTGCGGCGGCTCGGCATAGACCGGGTATTGCGGTGGTTATTATTTTGACTTCGCAGGCAACAGGCCTGTCTTCAGACCAATTCCATTTGGTGCGGGAAATCACGGAGGGGGGTCAGCCCGGCATCGCCGCAGGCGATGCTTCAGAGTCAGCGAAAAGAGCCTGAAGCTCCTTTAATCCTGCGACTCGCAAGCAGTGCCGAACGGAAATTGGGGGCGATTGTAGATAGGTCGACATTCAATGACTATGACTAATTGCGCAACAGTCTTTTACCAAAACTGTAACAATCAAGCCCTGAAAATCAGTTTCGCGACAGTTTGTCGCACCCTCTGCGACACCGCTGAAACCCTTGTTCTACAAGGGTCAAAGCTTGATTCAGATCAACCCGGGTGCGACACCGAAAGAAAAATCCATTGCTTACCAGACTTGCATCAACACGGGACTTTTGTCTAAGGCTTGCGACGGTTGCGGTAGATGCCCAGGGGCACCAGAACGGCGGTCAGAATAAACGCCACCAACGCCCATTGTGCCAGCGACAACCCCAGTACCGGCGGATAGGGTGTGGAGCAGAATCCATCGACCTGGAACACCAGGGGCAACACCGATGCCAGCGGCAAACCATCGACGATCGGTTGCAAGGTATCGATGCCACAGCTGACTGCAGGGTTGGCCAGGATGTAGACATGGTTGCCGGCGGCGGCGATACCGCCGATGGCGCTGAGCACCACCAGGCCTTCGAGCAGGGTCAGGCTACGCCGGCCCGGCATGGCGGCGCCAATGAAGGCAAACACGGCGATCAGCAGCAGTGCATAGCGTTGCAGGATGCACAGCGGGCATGGCGCTTCGCCAAGCACCACCTGCATGTACAGGGCGCCACCGATCAGGGCCAGGCAGATCACTCCCAGCAGTACCAGAAAGCGCCGTTCCCGGTTCAGGCGCGATGTTTGCTCGTTCATTGCATATCCTTGATTGGCTTGAATGGCTCGACTGCCTGTCCGGAATTCTACACGCACATGAAGACCGTAGAGAGGGGCAAAAGTGCCGCGCCAGAGCAACGCAGGCTGGAATCAGCCGCCCCCGGGAAGCAGATCAGTCAATTGCCACTATCTTAGTCCTGTGGATTACCCTATCATTAATACTGTACGAATAAACAGTATCGTAACCATCGATAGACAAAAGGCACGTGAGGTGATGAATGGCCGTCGAAGTGGTATACCGCAGCAGCCGCGATCTGGAGCGCTTGTTCATGGATAAAGCCGAAGCTGACCGTCACGACAAGATGCTCGAACTGGCCGAGCTGCTCGCCGAGGTCCTGAAAAAAGCCGTCCCTTCGCTCAGCGAACAGCAGGTCGAGGATGCCGGCATTTATATGGCAAAGAATCGCGACGTCTTTGCCAAGGCCTTCAAGAGCCAGCCCGATGCCCTGTCCGAGCTGCTCGCCGAGGTTCCCGCCGAGTAACCCCTTCAGCCGTAGATCAGCTTCTCGGCAAGCATCTGCGCCACCCGAGCCGGCGAACGCTTCTCGGCCTGGGCATGGGCGAATACCTCGGTCAGGCGCGAAGGAATACGCGCCAGGTGGGCCGTGATGGTGTTCAACTCCTCGTTACGGTGCTTGAGCGCCACGTAGATCAGGCCACCGGCATTGATCACGTAGTCCGGCGCATAGAGTATCCCGCGTCTTTCCAGCTGGTCGGCTACCTGCAGGGTGGTCAGCTGGTTGTTGGCGGCCCCGGCCACGGCGGCACAGCGCAGCTGCATCACACTCTGGCCATTGAGCACCGGCCCTACCCCGCAAGGGGCAAAGATGTCACAGGGGGTGCTGATGAGCATCTCATTGGCCACCGGCCGCGCATTGAACTGCTCGATGGCCAGTTGCACCCTGCCCGGGTCATGGTCGCTGACCAAAAGCTCGGCGCCGGCGGTGTGCAACTGCTCGGCCAGGGCATAGCCGACATTGCCCAGGCCCTGCACCGCCACTCGCAGACCTTCAAGGTTGTCACTGCCCAGGCGCGCCATGGAGGTGGCGCGAATGCCGGCGAACACTCCCATCGCCGCATGGGGCGAGGGATCCCCAGAGGCCGTGGTGCTGGTCACATACGGGGTGGACTGGGCAATGCAGTCCATGTCCACCGTTGAGGTGCCACTGTCGATAGCGGTGATGAAACGCCCCTGCAGCGTATCGACGAAGCGCCCGAAGGCCTCGAACAGCGCCGCACGGTTTTCCACATGGGGGTTACGAATGATCACCGCCTTGCCGCCCCCCACCGGCAGGCCGGCCAGTGCCGCTTTGTAACTCATGCCCTGGGCCAGGCGAATGGCATCGGCCATGGCACTTTCGTCATCGGCATAGGGTAGGTAGCGGCAGCCGCCCATGGCCGGCCCCAGGTGCTCGCTGTGAATGGCAACCACGGCCTTCAGGCCTGTGGGCGGGTCGATGCACAGGTGCAAGGATTGCGTGCGGGTGCTTTGCATGAGCGCGAACATCAGCGGGCTCCTCAGTGAGGTGCTGCTCCCAGTATAGGCTGCACTTTGCCGAATGATGACAGCACCCGGACCACTGGACGAAAGCCTTTGCCAGCGCTAAAACAAAAGCTTGAGCGGAGATTGTCATGACCCCACGCCAAGCCTGCCTGGCCTGCCTAGAACGTGACCCCGTCGCCTTGCTGGAAGCGGCGTTGTGGATCGCTGCCGAGCACGATGCCAGCGTCGATCCGGCCTTGCAGATGCGCAAGGTCCATGACCTGCAGATAGAGGTCAGCAACCACCTGCCCATGTTGCCGCTCAGCGAGCTGGCCCAGCCGCTGTTGCGCCAGCTCAATGCCCTGGGCTTCCAGCAGGACGAATATCACCCGCTGCGCCCACAGGCGGCCCTGCTCGATAAAGTGCTGGAACGACGCCGCGGGCAACCCCTGGCCCTGGCCCTGCTGACCCTGGAGCTGGCCCGAGGCCTGTCGATACCGCTGGAAGGGGTGAATTTTCCCGGTCATTTCCTCCTGCGCGTTCCCGGTGCCGATCACCTGCTCGACCCCTGCGGTGGACGCAGGCTCTACCCCGCGGACTGCCGCGAACTGCTCGGCCGTCAGTTCGGCCCGCAACTGCTGCTCAGCGCCGAACACCTGGTCGCGGCCAGCCCCGGGCAGATGCTCCAGCGCCTGTCACGCAACCTGCGCCAGTTGCATTCGACCCACGATGATGACCTGGCGGCCCTCAAGGATGCCGAACGGGTACTGCAGCTCGGGCCGGCCACCGCCAGCGACTACCTGGCACGCGCCACCCTGTACCAGCACCTGGATTGCCCCCAGGCCGAACGCTTCGACCTGGAGCATGCCCTGCTGCTCAGTGACGACCCGATCCAGCGCCTGCGCCTGACCGAGCGCCTGGGCCAGTTGCACCCGGTGCCGCCCTCAGTGCACTAAGCCGCTGGTGCCGGTGCGTCGGGCTGGTTCGATGGATGGGCCTTGATGAAGGCCAGGTGTTTCTCGGCCAGCGCTGCCACCCGGAGGATTCGCGGGAAGTCGCCAAGGCTGATGTTGAAACGCTTGGCGGCATACAGCTGCGGAATCAGGTAGACATCCGCCAGCCCCGGCTCATCGCCAAAGCAATAGCCGCTGTCACCGATCAACTTCTCCACCGCCGCCAGCCCCTGGCTGACCCAGTGAGCGATCCAGGCGTTGACCTGCTCATCACCATGGCCCAACCCGCGCAACTGATTGAGCACGCTGACGTTGTGCAGCGGATGGATGTCGCAACCGATCAACGCCGCCACCCCACGGACCTGGGCACGCGCCACAGGCTCCTCGGGCAGCAGCGCCGGCTGTGGATAGACTTCCTCCAGGTACTCGATGATCGCCGGTGACTGCACCAGCAGTTCACCGGAATCGATCATCAGGGCCGGCACCCGGCCCTGGGGGTTGAGTGCCAGGAAGTCGGCCTCTCGCTGTTCACCCTTGAGCAGGTTGACCGGTACGTACCGGTACTCCAGCTGCTTGAGTTCCAATGCGATCCTCAGCCGATAGGACGAGGTCGAACGGAAATAGTTGAACAGATCCATGACACTGACCTCTCAATTGGCCGGAAGAATCTTGCCGCGGCATTCGCCGAACCCGATCGATGCCACGCCCTCACGTACACAACGGGCACGCAGGATGATCTCGTCACCGTCTTCGAGGAACTTGCGCACCTCACCCGACGCCAGCTGCACCGGCTCCTTGCCACCCTGGGTGATCTCCAGCAGGCTGCCGAACTGGCCAGGCTGGGCACCGGACAGCGTGCCGGAACCGAACAGGTCGCCCGGCTGCAATTGGCAACCGTTGACGCTGTGGTGCGCGACCATCTGGGCCACGGTCCAGTACATGCTCAAGGTGTTGCTCAGGGTCAGGCGATGGGCCGGCAGGTTCTGCTCGCGCATGCGCTCGGTCAGCAGCAGCACTTCCAGCTCGATGTCGAAGGCACCTTCGGCCTGGTCGCGTGCATCCTGCAGGTAGGCCAGCGGCTGCGGGTCACCCTCGGGACGGCTCGGTTGCGCACAACGGAACGGCGCCAGGGCCTCGGCGGTCACCACCCAGGGCGATACCGTGGAGATGAAGCTCTTGGACAGGAACGGGCCCAGCGGCTGGTATTCCCAGGCCTGGATGTCACGGGCCGACCAGTCGTTGAGCAGGCAGTAGCCGGCGATGTGTTCGCCAGCCTCCGCCACCGGGATCGACTCGCCCATCTCGTTGCCCTGGCCGATCCAGATGCCCAGCTCCAGCTCGTAGTCCAGGCGCGCACACGGGCCGAAGCTCGGCTCGCTCGCCCCGACCGGCAGGGTCTGGCCCTTGGGTCGACGCACGTCGGTGCCCGAAGGGCGAATGGTCGAGGCACGGCCATGGTAGCCGATAGGCACATATTTATAGTTGGGCAGCAGCGGGTTGTCCGGACGGAACAACTTGCCGACATTCTTGGCGTGCTCGATGCCCACATAGAAGTCAGTGTAGTCGCCAATGCGGGCCGGCAGGTGCAACTGGCACGCGTGGCTGGCCAGCAACAACGGCTTGAGCGCCGCCTGGTGTTCACTGTGCTCGCCCAGCAGCTCCAGCAACCGCTCGCGCAACGCCACGCGGGCGCCACGGCCCAGGGCGAAGAAGGCGTTCAGCGCGCCGCCGCGAGTTGCCTCGACCGCCGCACGGGCCTGGCCGTCGAACAGGCCGGCAGCCAGCACACCTTCAAGGTCCAGAATCGCATCGCCAATGGCGACGCCACAGCGCCGGGTCGCATCCTTGTGACTGAAGATCCCCAGCGGCAGGTTTTGCAGCGGAAAATCGCGATGCCCGTTGGCGTGTTCGACCCAACTACGGGCAATGGCGGACTGATTCATGGGTTATCTCCGGTTCGGGGTGAAGGTGCTCGGCAGCGAGGCCCAGCAACTATCGTAGTCGGCCTGCAGCTGCGGGCATTCAAGGGCGTGCTGGCTGGGGCGCAGCACCTGGCTGGTTTCGAACATGAACGCCATGGTGTTGTCGATCTTGTTCGGTGCAAGCTCCACGGCGATGGCCTTGGCGCAGGTCTCGGCGTCCGGGCCATGGGCGCTCATGCAGCTGTGCAGGGACGCGCCGCCGGGCAGGAAGCCTTCGGCCTTGGCATCGTACTCACCCTTGATCAGGCCCATGAACTCGTTCATCAGGTTGCGGTGGAACCATGGTGGACGGAAGGTGTTCTCGGCCACCATCCAGCGCGGCGGGAAAATCACGAAGTCGAGGTTGGCCATGCCCGGCACGCTGGTCGGCGAGGTGAGTACGGTGAAAATCGACGGGTCCGGGTGGTCGAAACTCACTGTGCCGATGGTGTTGAAGCGGCGCAGGTCGTATTTGTACGGCACGTTGTTGCCGTGCCAGGCCACCACGTCCAGCGGCGAATGATTGAGCTCGCAGCCCCACAGTTCGCCGAGGAACTTCTGCACCAACTGCACCGGGCCCTGGAGGTCTTCATAGTGGGCGACCGGGGCAAGGAAGTCCCGCGGGTTGGCCAGGCCGTTGCTGCCGATCGGACCCAGGTCCGGAATGCGCAGCGGCGCACCATGGTTCTCGGCGATGTAGCCGCGCGCCTGGCCGTCGAGCAGTTCGACGCGGAACTTCAAGCCGCGCGGCAGCACGGCGATTTCCAGCGGCTCGACCGCCAGCACGCCCAGCTCGGTGACGATGCGCAGGCGGCCCAGTTGCGGCACCAGCAGCAGTTCGCCGTCGGCGTTGAAGAACACCCGCTCCATGGATCGGTTGGCACGGTAGCTGTGAACACTGATACCGGCGGGTTTCTCGCTGGCGGAGTTGGCGGCCATGGCCACCCAGCCGTCGATGAAATCGGTCGGCTCGGCCGGAATCTCCAGCGGGCTCCAGCGCAGGCGATTGGGCGTCACCGCGCCCAGCGGGCCACCGGCCAACTGACGCTCGAGGCGTTCGAAGCGCGGATGCAGGGCCGAGGGGCGGATGCGGTACATCCAGGTACGGCGCAACTCGCTGCGGGCCATGGTGAAGGCGGTGCCGGAAAACAGTTCGGCATACAGGCCATAAGGGGCCTTCTGCGGCGAGTTCTGCCCGACCGGCAAGGCGCCGGGCAAGGCTTCGCTGGCGAATTCGTTGCCGAAACCGCTTAGATAATCGAGGACGGGGGTGCTTTCGAGGTTCATCGAGCCTCCGGGCCCAATGCAGGCCGGTTGATGGCAGTTGGCTGCGAGCTGTTCACCGGCGCAGCGCCTCTGCGTTATTTTTATCGTAATTACATTACGCATAACGTAATTTGATTGACGAAGACCGTCAAGCTATAAAGACGCCCACCTGGACTACCCGGATCGAATCCACCATGGCCAAAGCCAGCTCCACCGCCGATAGCGCCGGCAAACAGAAGGTCCGCTCGGCCGAAGTCGGCACCGATATCCTCAAGGCCCTGGCCCAGCTGTCGCCCTCGACGTCGCTGTCGCGCCTGGCCGAGCATGTCGACATGCCGGCGAGCAAGGTCCACCGCTACCTGCAGGCCCTGATCGCCAGCGGCTTCGCCGAACAGGATCCGGCCACCAATCACTATGGCCTGGGTCGCGAAGCCTTGCGCGTAGGCCTGGCGGCCTTGGGCGGGATGGATGTGCTGAAGGTCGCGGCGATGCCGCTGTCGCAACTGCGCGACGAGCTCAACGAGAGTTGCTTCATTGCCGTGTGGGGCAACCAGGGCGCCACCGTGGTCAACATCGAGCCGGCCGTGCGGGCGGTGACCGTGGTCACCCAGATCGGCTCGGTGTTGCCATTGCTCAGTTCATCGACGGGCCTGGTGTTCGGTGCCTACCTGCCGGAGCGCGAAACCGTCGAGTTGCGCGACCAGGAACTGGCCGCCTCGGGCCAGAGCGCCAGCGACTACCAGACCCTGTTCGCCGACATCCGCCAGCGTGGCCTGCACCACGTCCATGGCCTGCTGATGCCCGGCGTCGATGCCCTTTCGGCGCCGGTGTTCAACGCCATGGGCCAGATTGCCGCGGTGTTGACCGTGGTCGGCCCCACCTCGATCTTCCATGCCGACGAGCAGGGTCCGGCGGCAAAACAGCTGCTGGCGGCGGCGCAGCAGATCAGCTGGCGCATGGGCTACGAAGCGCCGCGTTAAGGCGCCAGGCACTGTTGCCGGGGTTGCAACAGTGATTGTCACAATCGGCTATTTTTCCTTTCAGGTCAGCGTCTTATCCTGTTTGCAGCTGGACCGGAAACACCACCGGACGCGCTCCAGCCCGGGTCTTTGAGGCGTGTACACCCCGCCGCCCGGCAACAGGTTCACCGACGTTGATTTTGAAGCTCCTTGATCTGCGTCTTACCTTGGCCGCTACCTTGTAGCGGCCTTTTTTATGGCTATTCGTGGAATCCTGGGGATTATGATCCTTGGGCTTGGGCTTGGGCTTGGGCTTGGGCTTGGGCTTGGGTCTTGAAGCTGCGAGCTTATCCATTCAATGCAGCGAGGCTGCCGGCCCCTTCCGCCCTTACGGCGGGTCCCTTTTGTCTTGGCAAAAGGAACCAAAACCGCTCGCTCCT
>NZ_JALRNF010000053.1 GCF_030272895.1 Pseudomonas sp. BGr12
GGTGGTTTTTGGGGTGTTCTCTTTGGGGGGGGGTGGGGGGGGGGGGGGGGTGGTGGGGGGGTGGCGCCGTTTGTTTTTTTTCCCCCCCATCACCTATCGGGGGGGAAACCCCCGCTCCCACATGATTCCGCGATCCATTCAACACAATTTCAAAGTTGGAAAGCTTTTTGCAGAGAGCTGCGCAACGCACGTCGTTCGCGTCAAAGTTTTGCTTGAGCTCAACGAGGAATACCGGTGGATCGCTCTCAGTTAATCAGCAGTGCCCGTAACAACCTGGCCGGGTTGGGTCGGGGCAATCTGGGTGTGCCGCTGCTGTTGCTGGTGATGCTGGCAATGATGATGTTGCCGATCCCGCCGTTCTTGCTCGACGTGTTCTTCACCTTCAACATCGCCCTGTCGATCGTGGTCCTGCTGGTCTGCGTCTACGCCTTGCGCCCCCTGGACTTTGCTGCCTTCCCGACCATCCTGCTGGTGGCGACCCTGTTGCGCCTGGCCCTGAACGTGGCTTCCACGCGGGTGGTGATGCTCCATGGCCACGACGGTCACGCCGCCGCCGGTAAGGTGATCCAGGCCTTCGGCGAGGTGGTGATCGGCGGTAACTACGTGGTCGGTATCGTGGTCTTCGCGATCCTGATGATCATCAACTTCGTGGTGGTGACCAAAGGTGCCGGGCGGATTTCCGAGGTGAGCGCGCGCTTCACCCTCGATGCCATGCCCGGCAAGCAGATGGCCATCGATGCCGATCTCAACGCCGGCCTGATCGACCAGACCCAGGCCAAGTCGCGCCGCGCCGAAGTGGCCCAGGAGGCCGAGTTCTACGGTTCGATGGACGGTGCCAGCAAGTTCGTGCGTGGTGACGCCATCGCCGGCCTGTTGATCCTCTTCATCAACCTGATCGGCGGCATGGCCGTCGGCATGTTCCAGCACAACATGGCCTTCGCCGACGCCGGCAAGGTGTATGCGCTGCTGACCATCGGTGACGGTTTGGTGGCGCAATTGCCATCGCTGCTGCTGTCCACCGCCGCCGCGATCATGGTGACCCGTGCCTCCGGTTCCGAAGACATGGGGCGGCAGATCAACCGGCAGATGTTCGACTCGCCCAAGGCCCTGGCCGTGTCGGCCGGCCTGATGATCGTCATGGGCCTGGTGCCGGGCATGCCGCACATCGCCTTCCTCAGCCTCGGCCTGCTGGCCGGTGGCGGCGCCTACCTGGTCTGGCGCAAGCAGAACCAGGCCAAGGCCAAGGCCCTGGAAGAAGTCCAGCGCCAGCAGGACCAGTTGCCGTCGCCACAGCGCGCCCTGGAAACCAAGGAGCTGGGCTGGGACGACGTCACCCCGATCGACATGATCGGCCTGGAAGTGGGCTATCGCCTGATTCCGCTGGTCGACCGCAACCAGGGCGGCCAGTTGCTGGCGCGGATCAAGGGCGTGCGCAAGAAGCTGTCCCAGGACCTGGGTTTCCTGATGCCCACCGTACACATCCGCGACAACCTCGACCTGGCCCCCAGCGCCTACCGCCTGACCCTGATGGGGGTGATCCTGGCCGAGGCCGAGATCTACCCGGACCGGGAGCTTGCGATCAACCCCGGGCAAGTGTTCGGCACCCTCAATGGCATCGCCGCCCGCGACCCGGCCTTTGGCCTGGAAGCGGTGTGGATCGACGTCAACCAGCGCAGCCAGGCGCAGTCGCTGGGCTACACCGTGGTCGACGCCAGCACGGTGGTCGCCACGCACCTGAACCAGATCCTGCACAAGCACTGCCACGAGCTGATCGGTCACGAAGAGGTCCAGCAGTTGCTGCAGGTGCTGGCCAAGGCGTCACCTAAACTTGCCGAAGAGTTGGTGCCGGGTGTCATTTCGTTGTCGGGCCTGCTCAAGGTCCTGCAGGCGTTGCTCGCCGAGCAGGTGCCGGTGCGCGATATCCGCAGCATTGCCGAGGCCATCGCCAACAATGCGGCCAAGAGTCAAGATACCGCCGCGCTGGTCGCCGTGGTGCGCGTCGGATTGTGTCGCGCCATCGTGCAAAGCATTGTCGGCGTTGAGTCCGAGCTGCCTGTGATCACCCTTGAGCCAAGGTTGGAACAGATTTTGCTCAATAGTCTGCAAAGGGCCGGGCAAGGTCAGGAAGACGGTGTTCTTCTGGAGCCGAGCATGGCCGAAAAGCTTCAGCGTTCGTTGATCGAAGCGGCCCAGCGTCAGGAGATGCAGGGGCAGCCGGCGATCCTCCTGGTCGCAGGACCGGTACGAGCGATGCTGTCGCGCTTCGGCCGCCTGGCTGTACCGAATTTGCATGTTTTGGCGTATCAGGAAATACCTGACAACAAGCAAGTCACCATCGTTGCCACAGTAGGCCCCAACGGCTGAGGTAGTGGGTTATGCAAGTTAAGCGTTTTTTCGCCGCCGATATGCGTCAGGCCATGAAGCTGGTTCGAGATGAGCTGGGGGCTGACGCCGCCATCATCGGCAACCGACGGATTGCTGGCGGTGTCGAGCTGACGGCTGCGCTGGACTACAAGCTGTCCGCCCTGGCGCCACGGGTTCCGAACGTCGAGCTCGAAGATGAATTGCGCAAGACCCAGTCGCGCATCGTCACCGCCCAGGCCGAGCTCAGCAGTCGCAGCGAAAGCGAGGACGGTAATCGCCAGTTGTTCGCCGGGCTGCCGCTGACCGCTTCCGAGCCGTTGGTCGAGCCTCATGTCGACGTGCCGGCCGCCCCGGCTGTCGCCCCTGCCGCGCCGGTCGACCCGCGCCTGTTCGATGCCATGCGCTCGGAGCTCAGCGGCCTGCGCGAGCTGCTCGAAGTGCAGCTCGGCTCCCTTGCCTGGAGCCAGCTGCAAGGCAACCAGCCGCAGCAGGCCAACCTCTGGCGACGCCTGCAGCGTATCGGCCTGTCCGGCCCGCTGGCCCGCGAGCTGCTCGACCAGACCGTCGGTATCGATGAGCAACGCCATGCCTGGCGCATGCTGCTCGCGCACCTGGCGCGGCGGATCGAGGTGCCGGAAGTCGAGCCGATCGAAGAGGGCGGGGTGATTGCCATGGTCGGCCCGGCCGGCATGGGCAAGACCACCACCCTGGCCAAGCTCGCGGCGCGCTACGTGCTCAAGTACGGCGCGCAGAACCTGGCCCTGGTGAGCATGGACAGTTTCCGCATCGGTGCCCAGGAGCAGCTCAAGACCCTGGGACGGATCCTCAATGTCTCGGTGACCCATGTCGACCCTGGCCAGTCCCTGGCCCAGGCGCTGGAGCCGTTGCTGCGCAAGCGCGTGGTGCTGATCGATACCGCCGGCCTGCAGGCCAGCGATCCGGCCCTGCGCATGCAGCTGGAGACCCTGGCCGGTCGCGGCATCGCCGCCAGGAATTACCTGGTGCTGGCCACGACCAGCCAGAAGCAGGTGCTTACCGCCGCCTACCACAGCTACAAGCGCTGCGGACTGGCCGGGTGCATCCTGACCAAACTCGATGAAACGGCCAGCCTGGGCGAAGTCCTGAGCCTGGCCATCAGTCATGAACTGCCAGTGGCCTATCTAACCGATGGGCCACGCATTCCTGACGATCTGCACCTGCCGCGCCGCCACCAGCTGGTCAGCCGCGCCGTCAGCGTGCAGATGCAGGATGAGCCCAGCGAAGAGGCCATGGCCGATATGTTCGCTGATCTCTACCACAGCTCCGGCAAACGTGTCGGCTGAGGTGATTGTGAAGACGTTGCAAAGTATCTGCATAGATGGTCTGCCATGCATTTTTCAGGTGTTGAAAGCGCAGCCGTTCATGTGGCCTCGGTCTAAGCAAGACAAGGTAATGAACAAACATGGGTAGCATGCATCCCGTACAGGTGATCGCCGTAACTGGCGGCAAAGGTGGCGTCGGCAAGACCAACGTGTCGGTGAACCTGTCATTGGCGCTGGCAGAGCTTGGCCGTCGGGTCATGCTGCTGGACGCCGACCTGGGCCTGGCCAACGTCGACGTTCTGCTGGGCCTGACCCCGAAACGGACCCTGGCCGATGTGATCGAAGGCCGCTGCGAACTGCGCGACGTATTGCTGCAGGGGCCGGGCGGCGTGCGCATCGTGCCGGCTGCGTCCGGCACCCAGAGCATGGTGCACCTGGCGCCGGCCCAGCACGCCGGCCTGATCCAGGCCTTCAGCGAAATCGGCGACAACCTCGATGTGCTGGTGATCGACACCGCTGCGGGTATCGGTGACTCGGTAGTCAGCTTCGTGCGCGCCGCCCAGGAAGTGCTGTTGGTGGTGTGTGACGAACCGACCTCGATCACCGACGCCTACGCACTGATCAAACTGCTCAACCGCGACTACGGCATGAACCGTTTCCGCGTCCTGGCCAACATGGCGCAAAGCCCGCAGGAAGGGCGCAACCTGTTCGCCAAGTTGACCAAGGTCACGGATCGCTTCCTCGACGTGGCCCTACAATACGTCGGTGCGGTGCCTTACGACGAATGCGTGCGCAAGGCGGTGCAGAAGCAGCGTGCGGTCTATGAAGCCTTCCCGCGCTCCAAGTGCGCGCTGGCGTTCAAGGCCATCGCCCAGAAGGTCGACAGCTGGCCGCTGCCTGCCAATCCGCGTGGCCACCTTGAGTTTTTCGTCGAGCGTCTGGTGCAACCGACCAGCGCGGGACCTGTGCTATGAATGCCAGCGGATACCGAATGTACTGCAAGGCTTCACGCGATGCCCAATACGAATTGATCGAGCGCTACGCGCCGCTGGTCAAGCGCATCGCCTATCACTTGCTGGCACGTTTGCCGGCCAGTGTGCAGGTGGAGGACCTGATCCAGGCCGGGATGATCGGCCTGCTCGAAGTCGCCAACAAGTACGACGCGAGCAAGGGTGCCAGTTTCGAAACCTATGCCGGTATCCGGATCCGCGGAGCAATGCTCGATGAAGTGCGCAAGGGCGACTGGGCGCCGCGCTCGGTGCACCGCAACACCCGCATGGTCAGTGACGCGATTCGCGCCATTGAAGCAAAAACCGGCCGCGACGCTAAAGATCACGAGGTTGCTGCCGAACTCCAATTGAGTCTCGATGATTACTACGGGATTCTGAACGACACCCTGGGCAGCCGCCTGTTCAGCTTCGACGACCTGTTGCAGGACGGCGAGCATGAAGGCCTGCACGAGGATGGCGCCAGTGCCCAGCTCGAGCCTTCGCGCGACCTCGAAGATGAACGCTTCCAGAAGGCCCTGGCCGAGGCCATCGCCAACCTGCCGGAGCGCGAGCGCCTGGTACTGGCGCTGTATTACGACGAGGAGCTGAACCTCAAGGAAATCGGCGAGGTGCTGGGGGTCAGCGAGTCACGTGTCAGCCAGTTGCACAGCCAGTGCGCGGCGCGTCTGCGCAGTCGCCTGGGAGAATGGCGGGCGCGTTGAACCCAGGTTCGATGCAGTCGCGAAAGGCATTACCCGAATTGATTGAATGCGCGTTCAGTGCTGAGCGCGTCTAAGACTGCTTGGAGGTCTAATTGAACAAAGACATGAAAATCCTCATCGTCGACGATTTCTCGACGATGCGGCGGATCATCAAGAACCTGCTGCGCGACCTGGGCTTCACCAATACTCAGGAAGCCGATGACGGCAACAGCGCGTTGCCGATGCTCGAAAGCGGTCATTTCGATTTCCTCGTGACCGACTGGAACATGCCCGGCATGTCCGGTATCGACCTGCTGCGCAAAGTGCGCGCCGATGAACGCCTCAAGCACCTGCCGGTGCTGATGGTGACTGCCGAGGCCAAGCGCGAGCAGATCATCGAAGCGGCCCAGGCCGGCGTCAACGGCTATGTGGTCAAGCCGTTCACCGCACAGGTGCTCAAAGAAAAGATCGAGAAGATCTTCGAGCGCGTGAACAGCTAAGACTCGCCACGGGGGCGCTATGGAGCAATCACATTCATCCTTGGGCGAGTTCGAGTCGACGCTGAAAAAACATGCCCAGGAGCTGGTCGACAGCCTCGAGCGCGGCAAATTCGGCGACGCGGTGCAACTGATCCATCAGCTGAACCAGACCCGTGACCGTGGCCTGTACCAGGAAGTCGGCAAACTGACCCGCGAGCTGCACAGCGCGATCGTCAGTTTCCAGATCGACCCGCACATGCCGCAGGCCGAGGAAGTGTCGCAGATCACCGACGCCACCGAACGCCTGTCCTATGTGGTCAAGCTGACCGAGGGCGCGGCCAACCGCACCATGGACCTGGTCGAGGCCAGCACACCGGTGCTCAATGAGCTCGGCGACGAAGCCCGGGCCTTGAGCGTCGACTGGCAGCGCTTCATGCGTCGCGAAGTGGCGGCGCCGGAGTTTCGCGAGCTGGCCCGGCGCGTCGACAGTTTCCTGACGCGCAGCGAGGAGGGCAACCGCAAGGTCGCCGGCCACCTCAACGACATTCTGCTGGCTCAGGACTATCAGGACCTGACCGGTCAGGTGATCAAGCGCGTCACCGCACTGGTCACCGAAGTAGAAAGCAATCTGCTCAAGCTCGTGCTGATGGCCAGTCAAGTCGACCGTTTTGCCGGTATCGAACACGACCACCAGCAGCTGCGTGCTGAAAAAGATCAAGAAAAACATCCGACTCGGGGTGAAGGTCCGCAGATTCATGCCGATAAGCGTGAAGACGTCGTGTCCGGTCAGGACGATGTCGACGATCTGCTGTCCAGCCTGGGTTTTTAGGGAGCACGTTTAATGAGCTTCGGCGCCGATGAAGAAATCCTCCAGGATTTTCTGGTAGAAGCCGGCGAGATTCTTGAGCAACTGTCCGAGCAACTGGTCGAGCTGGAAAGCCGTCCGGATGATGCCGACCTGCTCAATGCGATCTTTCGCGGTTTTCACACTGTAAAAGGGGGCGCCGGCTTCCTCCAGCTCAACGAGCTGGTGGAGTGCTGCCACATCGCCGAGAACGTCTTCGACATCCTGCGCAAGGGTGAGCGTCGCGTCGACGCCGAGCTGATGGATGTGGTCCTGGAAGCCCTGGACACGGTCAACAGCATGTTCGGCCAGGTGCGTGAGCGCACTGACATCACCCCGGCCACGCCCGAGCTGCTGGCGGCGCTGTCGCGCCTGGCCGAGCCGGGTGGCGCCGAGCAGGCACCGGCGCCTGAGCCGGTGGTCGAGGCAGCGCCGGTGGCACCCGCCGAAGCGGACATCACCGACACCGAATTCGAACAGCTGCTCGACTCGCTCAATGCGGTCAAGGCCGAAGCTGAAGCACAGGCGCAGGCACCTGCCGCCGCCAGCGATGAAATCACCGATGCCGAATTCGAGTCGCTGCTCGACCAGTTGCACGGCAAGGGCCAGTTCGCCCCCGAGGGGCTGCCTGCAGCGGCGCCTGCGCCGGAGGCGGCCCAGAGCGACAGCGACGAGATCACCGACGACGAATTCGAGGCACTGCTCGACCAGTTGCATGGCAAGGGCACCTTCGCCGTCGACGCCTTGCCCGCTGCTGCGGCACCGGCCCAGGCGCCGGCAGCGGCCGCGGCCGACGATCACATCACCGAGCACGAGTTCGAAGCGCTGCTCGATGAGCTGCACGGCAAGGGCAAGTTCGCGCCCGACAGCGTCGCTGCCGCAGCTCCGGTCGCAGCCGCGGCTGTAGCTGCCAAGCCGGCACCCGCACCGGCTGCGGCCAAGCCACAAGCTGCGCCAGCACCTGCCGCTGCACCGGCCAAGGCCCCAGCGCCAGCCCCTGCGCGCCAGGCCGCTCCGGCTGCCGACAAGGCCGCCAGCGAAGCGGAAACCACCGTGCGGGTCGATACCGCGCGCCTGGACGAGATCATGAACATGGTCGGCGAACTGGTGCTGGTGCGTAACCGCCTGGTGCGCCTGGGCCTGAACAGCGGCGATGAGGCCATGTCCAAGGCGGTGTCGAACCTCGACGTGGTCACCGCCGACCTGCAGACCGCGGTGATGAAGACCCGCATGCAGCCGATCAAGAAGGTCTTCGGGCGCTTCCCGCGCCTGGTTCGCGACCTGGCCCGGCAGTTGAAGAAAGAGATCAACCTGGAGCTGGTCGGTGAAGAAACCGACCTCGACAAGAACCTCGTCGAGGCCCTGGCCGACCCGTTGGTGCACCTGGTGCGCAATGCCGTCGACCACGGCATCGAAACCCCTGAAGAACGCGAAGCCTCGGGCAAGGCCCGGGGTGGCAAGGTGGTGCTCTCGGCCGAGCAGGAAGGCGATCATATCCTGTTGTCGATCTCCGACGACGGCAAGGGCATGGACCCCAACGTGCTGCGCGCCAAGGCCGTGGAAAAAGGCCTGATGGACAAGGATGCGGCCGATCGCCTGAGCGAGTCGGACTGCTACAACCTGATCTTTGCCCCGGGCTTCTCGACCAAGACCGAGATCTCCGATGTGTCCGGTCGTGGCGTGGGCATGGACGTGGTGAAAACCAAGATCTCCCAGCTCAACGGCTCGATCAACATATTCTCGGCCAAGGGCCAGGGCTCGAAGATCGTCATCAAGGTGCCGCTGACCCTGGCGATCATGCCGACCCTGATGGTCATGCTCGGCAACCAGGCCTTCGCCTTCCCGCTGGTCAACGTCAACGAGATCTTCCACCTGGACCTGTCGCGCACCAACGTGGTCGACGGCCAGGAAGTGGTGATCGTGCGCGACAAGGCCTTGCCGTTGTTCTACCTCAAGCGTTGGCTGGTCAGTTCCGCCGCTCATGAAGAGCAGCGCGAGGGCCACGTGGTGATCCTTTCGGTGGGCACCCAGCGGATCGGCTTCGTCGTCGATCAGCTGGTGGGCCAGGAAGAGGTGGTCATCAAGCCGCTGGGCAAGATGCTCCAGGGCACCCCGGGCATGTCGGGCGCCACCATCACCGGTGACGGGCGCATTGCGCTGATCCTCGACGTACCGAGCATGCTCAAGCGTTACGCTGCCCGGCGTATTTGATTCTGGTGGCGCGGCCCGCACGCCGCGCCCCCTAATGGAGTGTTTATGGCAGTCAAGGTCCTGGTGGTGGATGATTCCGGTTTCTTCCGCCGCCGTGTCTCGGAAATTCTTTCAGCGGACCCGACTATCCAGGTCGTGGGCACCGCGACCAACGGCAAGGAAGCGATTGACCAGGCACTGTCGCTCAAGCCCGATGTCATCACCATGGACTACGAAATGCCCATGATGGATGGCATCACCGCCGTGCGTCACATCATGCAGCGTTGCCCGACCCCGGTGTTGATGTTCTCCTCGCTGACCCACGAAGGCGCGCGGGTAACCCTCGATGCCCTGGATGCCGGGGCCGTCGATTACCTGCCGAAGAACTTCGAAGACATCTCCCGCAACCCGGAGAAGGTCAAGCAACTGCTGTGCGAAAAGGTCCACACCATTTCCCGCAGCAACCGTCGCTCCAGCGCCTACGCCAGCCCTGCGCCGGCAGCGCAGCCGACCCCGCACCTTGCACCGAGCGTCAGTAGCCTGGGCGCCAGCCCAGCACCGCGCGCCACTGCGCCGGTGCGTGCGCCGGCGGCGACCTCGCCGGCACCCAAGCGCAAGCCCTACAAGCTGGTGGCCATCGGTACCTCCACTGGCGGCCCGGTGGCGCTGCAGCGGGTCCTGACCCAGCTGCCGGCCAGCTTCCCGGCGCCGATCGTGCTGATCCAGCACATGCCGGCGGCCTTCACCAAGGCCTTTGCCGAGCGCCTGGACAAGCTGTGCAAGATCCGCGTCAAGGAAGCCGAAGACGGCGACATGCTGCGTCCGGGCCTGGCCCTGCTGGCACCCGGTGGCAAACAGATGATGGTCGACGGACGCGGTGCGGTGAAGATCCTGCCGGGTGACGAGCGCCTGAACTACAAGCCGTGCGTGGACATCACCTTCGGCTCCGCAGCCAAGTCCTACGGCGACAAGGTGCTCTCGGTGGTGCTCACCGGCATGGGCGCCGACGGCCGTGAAGGCGCGCGCCTGCTCAAGCAGGGCGGCAGCACGGTCTGGGCCCAGGATGAAGCCAGCTGCGTGATCTATGGCATGCCCATGGCCATCGTCAAGGCCAACCTGGCCGACGCGGTCTACAGCCTGGACGAGATCGGCAAGCACCTGGTCGAGGCCTGCGTCTGATGGATGTCTTGAGCCTTATCGGGATCATCCTGGCCTTTGTCGCCATCGTTGGCGGCAATTTCCTCGAAGGCGGGCACCTGACGGCGCTGATCAACGGCCCGGCGGCCCTGATCGTGCTCGGTGGTACCCTGGCCGCGGCGTTGTTGCAGACGCCGATCAGTGCCTTCAAGCGGGCGCTGCAGATCGTGCGCTGGATCCTCTTTCCGCCGCGCATCGACCTGGCCGGCGGTATCGACCGGGTGGTCAACTGGAGCCTGACCGCACGCAAGGAAGGCCTGCTGGGCCTGGAAGGCGTGGCCGATGCAGAGCCCGACCCCTATGCGCGCAAGGGCCTGCAACTGCTGGTCGACGGCGCCGAGCCCGAGGCCATCCGCAGCATCCTCGAAGTGGACTTCTACACCCAGGAAAGCCGGGATATCCAGGCGGCCAAGGTGTTCGAGTGCATGGGCGGCTACGCGCCGACCATCGGTATCATCGGCGCGGTGATGGGCCTGATCCATGTCATGGGCAACCTGGCCGATCCGTCGCAGCTGGGCAACGGCATCGCCGTGGCCTTCGTCGCCACCATCTACGGTGTGGCCAGTGCCAACCTGATCCTGCTGCCGATCGCCAACAAGCTCAAGGCCCTGGCCATGCGCCAGTCGCGCTACCGGGAAATGCTCCTGGAAGGCTTGCTGTCGATTGCCGAAGGCGAGAACCCGCGCTCGATCGAGCTGAAGCTTCAGGGCTTCATGGAGTAACGCATGGCGCGCCGTCGACAACCCGAGGAACATGAAAACCACGAACGCTGGCTGGTGTCCTACGCCGACTTCATCACCTTGCTGTTCGCCTTCTTCGTGGTCATGTACTCGATTTCTTCGGTCAACGAAGGCAAGTACAAGATCCTCTCCCAGGCGCTGATCGGGGTATTCAACGACCCCGAGCGCAGCGTCAAGCCGATCCCCATCGGCGATGAGCGGCCCTTGAGCGTCAAGCCGGCCGAGCCGTTGATCAAGGACAGCGAGCAGGTCGATGCGGGGTTGGCGCAGGCCAGCATCGATCCGCTCAAGAGCATCGCCGACGATGTCCGCGATGCCTTTGGCGACCTGATCAAGTCCAACCAGATGACCGTGCGCGGCAACGAACTGTGGGTCGAGATCGAGCTCAACTCCTCGCTGCTGTTCGGCAGTGGCGATGCCATGCCCAGCGACGTGGCGTTCCACATCATCGAGAAGGTGGCGCGGATCCTCAAACCCTTCGCCAACCCGGTGCACGTCGAAGGCTTTACCGATGACCTGCCGATCCGCACCGCCCAGTACCCGACCAACTGGGAACTGTCGTCGGCGCGGGCCGCGAGTATCGTCCGCCTGCTGGCGATGGACGGGGTGAACCCGGCGCGCATGGCCTCGGTGGGCTACGGCGAATTCCAGCCGATTGCCGGTAACGACACGGCCGAAGGCCGGGCACGCAATCGCCGGGTGGTGCTGGTGATCTCGCGCAACCTGGAGGTGCGCCGCAGCCTGACCGCCAGCGGTAGCGCCAATGCCACGCCGGATGCGGCCTTGAGGCGGGCTGGCACACAAACTGCACCGCCTGCGCAATCACCGACGGTGGGAGGCAATCGCGTCAATCCTCCGTCACCGAACCTATAACCATTCCCGGCAGGGCAGGTCGCCCTGGTGGGAGGAAGCGACGTAATGAGAGTCTGGGCAGTAGCCAATCAAAAGGGTGGCGTCGGCAAGACCACCACTTCCATCGCCCTGGCCGGCTTGCTGGCCGAGGCGGGCAAGCGTGTGGTCGTGGTCGACCTGGACCCGCACGGGTCCATGACCAGCTACTTCGGGCACAATCCGGACACGCTGGAGCACAGCTGCTACGACCTGTTCCTGCACAAAGGCAGCGTGCCCGAAGGCCTGCCGGGCCAGTTGCTGCTGCCCACCAGCGACGAGAATATCTCCCTGTTGCCGTCCAGCACCGCCCTGGCCGTGCTCGAACGCCAGTCGCCGGGGCAGAGTGGCCTGGGCCTGGTGATCGCCAAGTCTCTGGCGCAGCTGTGGCAGGATTTCGACTACGCCATCATCGACAGCCCGCCGTTGCTCGGCGTGCTGATGGTCAACGCCCTGGCGGCCAGCCAGCAGCTGGTGATCCCGGTGCAGACCGAGTACCTGGCGGTCAAGGGCCTGGAGCGCATGGTCAGCACCCTGGCCATGGTCAACCGCTCGCGCAAGCAGGCCTTGCCCTATCACATCGTGCCGACCCTGTTCGACCGTCGCACCCAGGCGTCGATGGGCACCCTGCGGGTGCTGCGCGATGCCTATCCCGAGACCATCTGGCAAGGCTACATTCCGGTGGACACCCGCCTGCGTGATGCCAGCCGGGCCGGGCAGACGCCGTCGCAGTTCGACGGCAAAAGCCGCGGGGTGGTGGCCTACCGGGCCCTGCTCAAGCAGTTGCTGACCCATAACATCGCCCAGCAGGTGGCCTGATGAGCCTTCCACAAAAGCTCGCCACCGGCCCGCAACTGGCGTTGCAGTCCTACCTCGACGGCCTGTTGCATGAAGCCACCGAAGCGTTCGAGCTGGTTGAACCCCAGCTCGCGGCCGAGCCCGAGCCCGAGATCGACGAATTCCAGGCCGCCGTGCTCGAAGAGCAGGTACGCGATGCGCGGGTAGCCCGGCAGGAAAAGCCTGCGCCGGCCCCGGCTGCGACCTTGCCCTTTGCCGAACCGGCAGCGCTGGTGCGCCCGGCGCTGATGCCGGTTGCCATGCCCGTGCCGGTCGCCGAGGTGGTCGCTAGCGAGGCAGTCGCCGAGCCGGCCACCCCTGTCGAACCGCTGGTGGAAGTCCACCTGCCAGCGGCCCCCGACCAGCCCGTACCGCCGGCCAGCGTCGACGGTCGTCCGGCCTGGGCCGCCGAGCCGTTCGAGTGCCTGTTGTTCGATGTCGCCGGGCTGACCCTGGCGGTGCCGCTGGTGTGCCTGGGCTCGATCTATTCGTTGGCCGGTCAGGAACTGACGCCGCTGTTCGGCCAGCCGGACTGGTTCCTGGGCATCCTGCCGAGCCAGGCCGGCAACCTGAAGGTGCTGGATACCGCACGCTGGGTCATGCCCGACCGCTACCGCGAGGATTTTCGCCAGGGCCTGCAATACGTGATTTCGGTCCAGGGCTATGAATGGGGCCTGGCGGTGCATCAGGTCAGCCGTTCCTTGCGCCTGGACCCCAACGAGATCAAATGGCGCAGCCAGCGCGGCCAGCGGCCGTGGCTGGCCGGCACGGTCATCGAACACATGTGCGCGCTGCTCGACGTCGCCGAACTGGCCGGGCTGATCGCCAGCGGTGCGGTCAAGCAGCTGCGCGCCACCCATAAATGAACGGTCGCACCAGCGATCGCACTGAGCACACCGCCGAAGGCGGATTTTGAGGGATAGGGGAATGAAAAAGTCGTCTGCGCAAGGTTCCGAAGATCCGATCCTGCAGTGGGTAACCTTCAAACTGGACAACGAGTCCTACGGCATCAACGTGATGCAGGTGCAGGAAGTCCTGCGCTACACCGAAATCGCCCCGGTCCCGGGTGCCCCGAGCTACGTGCTGGGCATCATCAACCTGCGCGGCAACGTGGTGACCGTGATCGACACCCGCCAGCGCTTCGGCCTGATGCCGACGGAAATCACCGATAACACCCGCATCGTCATCATCGAGGCCGACAAGCAAGTGGTCGGCATCCTGGTCGACAGCGTGGCCGAAGTGGTCTACCTGCGCCAGTCGGAAATCGAGACCGCGCCGAACGTCGGCAACGAAGAGTCGGCCAAGTTCATCCAGGGCGTGTGCAACAAGAACAACGAACTGCTGATCCTGGTCGAGCTGGACAAGATGATGACCGAGGAAGAGTGGTCCGAGCTGGAGAACATCTGAGTTGATCTTCGAGGTAGCAGTCATATTTCTGGCGCTGCTCTGGGCGCTGAGCCTGTGGTACTTCCTGAACTACAGCAAGCGCCAGCGCGAGCTGGCTGCGCAGCAGGCCCAGGGCGATGCGCTGCGCGACCAGCGCATCAAGGACCTGGCCAAGCGCCTGGATGACTACCAGAATGGCAGCGTGAGCATGGGCGAAGCCCTGCACGAGCTGCGCGCGGTGGTGGCGCCCCTGCCGGACAAGCTGTTGCAGCTGGAGCAGCGCGACCCCAACAGCCTGTCGTTCGCGCAGGCGGCGCGGTTGGTGGGCATGGGCGCCAGCGTCGAAGAACTGACCCAGTCCTGCGGCCTGACCCAGGCCGAGGCGGAGTTGATGAGCAAGGTGCACCGCAGCTGAACCTGATCGCGGGGCAAGCCCGCTCCTACCGATTGTGTAGGAGCGGGCTTGCCCCGCGATGCTGTTCAAGGCGGGGTAATGTCCCGCTCCTGCGGTTCTTCATCGACAAACCCCACCGGCACCTTGCCCTGCAGTTGCCAGGCAAAGGCAATGATCTCGGCGATGGTCAGGTACAGCGCCTCGGGGATCTGCTCGCCCAGTTCCATGCGCGCCAGCAGGCGCACCAGTTCGGCGTTTTCGTAGATCGGCACTTCATGCTCGCGGGCGATGGCCAGGATCGCCTCGGCCAGGGCGTCGTCGCCCTTGGCGCTCAGGGTCGGGGCCTGCTGGCCGTCGTAGCTCAGGGCAATGGCCTGGCGCGGGTTCTTCTCGCTCATGGGTTTTCAGCCACCCTGTGGGAGCGGGCTTGCCCCGCGATGCGCTGGGGCTGGCGGGACGCGATCGCGGGGCAAGCCCGCTCCCACAGAGACAGTTGCTGCCACTCGGGTTGCTGCCTGGCATTCATGTCGTTCATGCGTTTTCATCCACCCAACGTTGCTCCAGGCGTGTACGCGGCCCCTGGGGCGGCGTGCCGTGATGGCAGTGCAATTCGCTCACCTTCAGGCCGCGGGCCTGCAGGCGCGCCCGCAGGTCGCCCAATTGGCTGTCGATCAACTGCGCGGTGCTCGGCAATTCGGCCCACAGCTGGCTGGACAGGCTGCCCTGGCTGATCTGCGCCTGGACCTGCAAGGGGCCCAGCGGATGCAGGTCGAACGCCAGCTCGATGCGCCAGATCATTTCCAGCGGATCACGCTGTTCGCGTTGCGGATCGCTCTGCTGCTGCGGGGTTTCTTCCCGCTGCAGCTTGAGCTGCAGGGGCATGAAGTCCTGGCCGCTGCGCAGGGGTATCTCCAGCTGCCAGGTGGTCTGCAGGTTGCCGTCGGCGGTGGTGCCGGTCTGCTCCAGGCTCGCCAGCTGATGGCTCTGTACCCGTGAAATCGCGGCGGCCGCCAGGCGCAGCAGATGCTCCAGGTCGTTGTCCTGCTCCCGGCTCGGCAACAGCCGGGAGGGCAGGGGAAAGCTGCCGGGGTGCGGTCGCGGACTGACCTGACCGAGCATGCCCAAGGCATTGCGGACCATTCCCGGCATGACCTGGGCCAGGGTGCTGGCGGCGGCCGTCGGGTTGAAGGTGGAGTTGGCCGGCAATCCCGGCAGCAATTGCGCCACCAGGCGCACCACCTGGGCCTTGAGGTCGGTGCCAGGCGGTTGCGGCAATCCGGCCAGCAGCTTGGCTTCGAGGAACACGCCGCTGTTGTTCAGGGCCTGGGCCACGGCCTTGGGTTCGGTGAGCTGGCGCACTTCCGGCAGGCTCGTCAGCAGTTTGTCGACGACGGCGCGTAGCTGCGGCGCCTGTGTGTTGTCTTCACGCAACGGCTGCAACGCCGCGAGCAATCCCTGCAAGGAGGCCTGGCGGCCTTGCTGGGTGACCAGTTGCTGGGCGATGGCCAACTGGTCGTGGCGGGCGCTCAAGGGCACGAACTGCAAGGACTGGTCACCCTGGACGCGGGCGCTGAGCAGGCTGCCCACCGCCAGCGGGCGCGGGCTGTCGAGGGTCAGGGTGGTGCCGGCCTGCAGGCCGCCGAGCAAGGTCACCAGCGAGCGGTACTGGGCGACCTGGCCGCTTGCCACTGGCAGGGGCTGGCTGGTCAGCACCTTGCCCTGCAGCAGGGTGCCCACCGGCATCTGCCGGGTATCGATGCGGGTCAGGCTGGCGACGTTGCTGGCGATGGCCTGCTGCAGGCTGATGGTCAGGTTGCCGCTGTTGTGCTGGCTGACCGTCAACTGGCTGCCCTGGGGCAGCAGCAGGTTGCTGCTGGCCTGGAGCGTGGTCTGGCGGCCGTTGTCCTGGGTCAGCCTGAGCAGCAACTGGAGGTCCTGGCCGACCTGGCGCAGCGACAGGACCTCGGCGCTGGCGGTCTCCCCGGGCGCCAGCAGGCCGGGTTGCGGCTGGAGCAGACGCAGCAGTTCGCCAGCCAGCGCCGGACGCAATTGGGAGTTGGCCGGAATCTGCGCGCCAAGGGTGTTGATTTCGCCTGTCATCCGCTCGCAACCTGTTGAAATAGCCCTCTTTGCAGTAGGACATCACATGTATAATGCCGCCCGATCCCTCGCGATCCGAGCGGCTGGGCCCATTCTGCGTTGCCAGTATAACGGCAGGGCCGGGACCGACTTGAGACAGGCATCCCCAGCATAAGGCGAAACTGTGACCCCTCATCTCCAAGCCTCGGGCCTGGCCTGCGAGCGCGACTGGCGCATGCTCTTCGAACACCTCGAACTGCACCTGGCTGCCGGCGACATGCTGCAGATCAGCGGCCCCAACGGCAGCGGCAAGACCAGCCTGCTGCGCCTCCTGGCCGGCCTCATGAGCCCGACCGCCGGGCAGATCCTCCTCGACGGCAAGCCGTTGGTCGAACAACGCCATGAACTGGCCAAGATCCTCCTGTGGATCGGCCATGCCGCCGGCATCAAGGACCTGCTCAGCCCCGAGGAAAATCTCTCCTGGCTCTGTGCCCTGCACCGTCCGGCCGCGCCCGAGGCGATCTGGAAAGCCCTGGAGGCCGTGGGCCTGCGCGGTTTCGAGGATGTGCCCTGTCATACCCTGTCGGCCGGCCAGCAGCGGCGCGTGGCCCTGGCCCGCCTGTACCTGGACAGCCCGCCCTTGTGGATTCTCGACGAACCGTTCACCGCCCTCGACAAACAGGGCGTGGCTCAGCTTGAGGCGCACCTGGCGGCGCATTGCGAGCAGGGCGGCATGGTCGTGCTGACCACCCACCACACCCTGGAACGCAAGCCGTCCGGATACCGTGAACTGAACCTGGGGCAGTGGGCGGCATGAGTGTCTTTGTTCTGTTGTTGCGCCGCGAAGCGCGTCTGTTGTGCCGCCGTCCGGCGGAGCTGGCCAACCCCCTGGTGTTCTTCGCCATCGTCGTCGCCCTGTTCCCGCTGGCGGTCGGTCCCGAGACTCAATTGTTGCAAACCTTGTCTCCGGGACTGGTCTGGGTCGCGGCACTTTTATCGGTTCTGCTCTCGCTGGACGGGCTTTTTCGCAGCGATTTCGAGGATGGATCGCTGGAACAGTGGGTCCTTTCGTCGCACCCCCTGCCTCTTCTGGTGCTGGCAAAAGTGCTGGCACACTGGGCCTTTTCCGGCCTGGCGCTGGTATTGTTGGCACCCTTGCTGGCACTGATGCTAGGTTTGCCTGCGGCGTGCCTGCCGGTGCTGCTGGCATCGTTGTTGCTCGGTACCCCGGTACTGAGCCTGCTGGGCGCCGTGGGTGCGGCCCTGACAGTCGGCTTGAAACGCGGCGGCCTGCTGCTGGCGCTGCTGATTTTGCCGTTATATATCCCGGTATTGATCCTGGGCAGTGGCGCCTTGCAGGCGGCATTGCAAGCTATGCCGGCGACCGGTTATCTGCTCTGGCTTGGCAGCCTGACCGCCCTGGCAGTAACTCTGGCACCCTTTGCAATAGCGGCTGGCCTGAAGATCAGCGTCGGCGAATAATGAGGTCTGGGCGCAGCCCAGCAAAGACCCTGGATGTACCGTGATGAAGAGCAGCGCAATCAGCTGGACGTGGTTTCATAAACTGGGTTCGCCCAAGTGGTTCTATGCCATCAGCGGCCGCATGTTGCCGTGGTTGGCGGTTGCGGCGATCCTGTTGATCGGCGTCGGCGTGATCTGGGGCCTGGCCTTCGCGCCCCAGGACTACCAGCAGGGCAACAGCTTTCGCATCATCTACATTCACGTGCCGGCCGCCATGCTGGCCCAGTCCATCTATGTGATGCTGGCCGTGGCCGGGGTGGTGGGTCTGGTATGGAAGATGAAGATCGCCGACGTCGCCCTGCAGTGCGGCGCCCCCATCGGCGCCTGGATGACCGCCGTGGCGCTGGTCACCGGGGCCATCTGGGGCAAGCCGACCTGGGGCAGCTGGTGGGTCTGGGATGCCCGCCTAACGTCGATGCTGATCCTGCTTTTCCTGTACTTCGGTCTTATTGCCCTGGGCCAGGCCATCAGCAATCGTGAGAGCGCCGCCAAGGCCTGCGCGGTGCTGGCGATCGTCGGGGTGATCAACATCCCGATCATCAAGTATTCGGTGGAGTGGTGGAACACCCTGCACCAGGGCGCCACCTTCACCCTCACCGAAAAGCCGGCCATGCCCGCCGAAATGTGGCTGCCGCTGCTGCTGACGGTGCTGGGTTTCTACTGCTTCTTCGGCGCCGTGCTGTTGCTGCGCATGCGCCTTGAAGTGCTCAAGCGCGAAGCTCGCGCCAGTTGGGTCAGGGAGGAGGTATTGAACAGCCTGGGTCGGGAGGTGGCGCGATGAGCTTCGCTTCCTTCAGCGATTTTCTCGCCATGGGCCATCACGGCCTGTATGTCTGGTCGGCCTACGGCATCTGCCTGCTGGTGCTGGCCGTCAACGTCGCTTCGCCCTTGCTGGCCCGGCGCCGTTACCTGCAAGAAGAGGCGCGCCGTCTGCGCCGGGAGAGCAACCAGTGAATCCGCAACGCAAGAAGCGCCTGATCATCATCCTCGGCCTGCTGGCCGGCGTCGGTATTGCCGTGGGCCTGGCCCTGAGCGCCCTGCAGCAGAACATCAACCTGTTCTACACCCCGACCCAGATCGCCAACGGCGAGGCACCGCTCGATACCCGCATCCGCGCTGGCGGCATGGTCGAGAAGGGCTCGCTGCAACGCTCCGGCGACTCGCTGGACGTGCGTTTCGTGGTCACCGACTTCAACAAGTCGGTGCCGATCACCTACCGTGGCATCCTGCCCGACCTGTTCCGCGAAGGGCAGGGCATCGTCGCCCTGGGCAAGCTCAATGCCGAGGGCGTGGTGGTGGCCGATGAAGTGCTGGCCAAGCACGACGAGAAATACATGCCGCCGGAAGTGACCAAGGCCCTCAAGGAAAGCGGCCAGGCCGCCACCGATGCTGGAGCCAAGCCATGAACGCGGCGCTGATCGTTCCCGAACTCGGCCAGTTGGCCATGATCCTGGCGATCTGCTTCGCCGCTGTGCAGGCCATCGTCCCTCTGCTCGGCGCCTGGCGCGGCGACAGCCTGTGGATGAGCCTGGCACGCCCGGCGGCCTGGGGCCAGTTCGCTTTCCTGGCGTTTTCCTTCGCTTGCCTGACCCATGCCTTCATGACCGACAACTTCTCGGTCGCCTATGTCGCCAGCAACTCCAACAGCGCCTTGCCCTGGTACTTCAAGTTCAGCGCCGTATGGGGTGCCCACGAAGGCTCGCTGCTGCTCTGGGCGCTGATCCTCGGCGGCTGGACCTTCGCCGTGTCGATCTTCTCCCGACAGTTGCCGCAGGTGATGCTGGCCCGGGTGCTGGCGGTGATGGGCATGATCAGCGTCGGCTTCCTGTCGTTCCTGATCGTCACCTCCAACCCGTTCATGCGCCTGCTGCCGCAGGTGCCGACCGACGGTCGCGACCTTAACCCCTTGCTGCAGGACATCGGCCTGATCGTTCACCCGCCGATGCTGTACATGGGCTACGTGGGCTTCTCGGTGGCCTTCGCCTTCGCCATCGCCGCCTTGCTCGGCGGTCGCCTGGATGCTGCCTGGGCGCGCTGGTCGCGGCCCTGGACCCTGGTTGCCTGGGCGTTCCTGGGCATCGGCATCACCCTGGGCTCCTGGTGGGCCTACTACGAACTGGGCTGGGGCGGCTGGTGGTTCTGGGACCCGGTGGAAAACGCCTCGTTCATGCCCTGGCTGGTGGGCACCGCGCTGATCCACTCGCTGGCGGTCACCGAGAAGCGCGGGGTGTTCAAGAGCTGGACCGTGCTGCTGGCCATTGCCGCGTTCTCCCTGAGCCTGCTGGGCACCTTCCTGGTCCGCTCCGGGGTACTGACATCGGTGCACGCCTTCGCCTCCGATCCCGAGCGCGGCGTGTTCATCCTGATCTTCCTGCTGTTCGTGGTCGGCGGCTCGCTGACCCTGTTCGCCCTGCGCGCACCCGTGGTCAAGAGCCAGGTCGGCTTTGCCCTGTGGTCGCGCGAAACGTTGCTGCTGGCCAACAACATCGTGCTGGTGGTCGCCGCCTCGATGATCCTGCTCGGTACCCTGTACCCGCTGATCCTCGACGCCCTGACCGGTGCCAAGCTGTCGGTGGGCCCGCCGTACTTCGATGCGCTGTTCATTCCGCTGATGGCCCTGCTGATGGTGGTCATGGCCATTGGCGTGATCGTGCGCTGGAAAGACACGCCGACCCGCTGGCTGGCCGGCATGCTCACCCCGGTGCTGATTGCCAGCGCGGTGCTGGCGCCCGTCGGCGGGCTGCTGGTGGATGATTTCGACTGGCCGGTGCTGACCACCTTCGCCCTGGCGGCGTGGATTGTCCTGGCCGGGGTGCGCGACATTTTCGACAAGACCCGTCACAAGGGCCTGTTCAAGGGCCTGCGCGGCCTCAACCGCAGCTACTGGGGCATGCACCTGGCGCACCTGGGCCTGGCGGTCTGCGCCCTGGGCGTGGTGCTGTCGAGCAACAACAGCGCCGAGCGCGACCTGCGCCTGGCACCGGGCGAGTCGGTGGAACTGGCCGGCTATCAGTTCATCTTCGAAGGCGCCAAGCACTTCGAGGGGCCGAACTTCACCTCCGACAAGGGCACGGTGCGGGTGGTCGAGAACGGTCGCGAGATCAGCGTGCTGCACCCGGAAAAGCGCCTGTACACCGTGCAGCAGTCGATGATGACCGAAGCGGGCATCGACGCCGGTTTCACCCGCGACCTCTATGTCGCCCTCGGCGAGCCGCTGGACAATGGCGCCTGGGCCGTGCGCGTGCATGTCAAACCTTTCGTGCGCTGGATCTGGCTGGGCGGTCTGTTGACCGGCCTGGGTGGCCTGCTGGCGGCCATGGACGGACGTTATCGAGTCAAGGTCAAAGCCCGGGTGCGTGAAGTGCTGGGCATGTCTGGAGCAACTGCATGAAGCGTTGGATCATGGTACTGCCGCTGGCGGTGTTTCTGCTGGTGGCGGTGTTTCTCTACCGGGGCCTGTTCCTGGACCCCACCGAACTGCCGTCGGCGATGATCGGCAAGCCGTTCCCGGCGTTCTCCCTGCAGTCGGTGGACGGCAAGCCGCTGACCCAGGCCGACCTGATCGGCAAGCCGGCCCTGGTCAACGTCTGGGCCACCTGGTGCCCGTCGTGCAAGGTCGAGCACCCGTACCTGAACAAGCTGGCCGAGCAGGGCGTGGTCATCCATGGCGTCAACTACAAGGATGACAATGCCGCCGCGCTCAAGTGGCTGGCCGAGTTCCACAACCCCTACCAGCTGGATATCCGCGACGAGCAGGGCAGCCTCGGCCTGGACCTGGGGGTGTACGGCGCGCCGGAAACCTTCGTGATCGATGCCAAGGGCATCATCCGCTACAAGCATGTCGGTGTGGTCGATGCCACGGTCTGGCGCGAACAACTGGCGCCGCTGTACCAGGGCCTGGTCGACGAGGCCAAACAATGAAGCGCTGGCTTGCCGCCGCGGTGCTGGGGCTGGGCCTTGCCGGGGTGACCCAGGCGGCCATCGACACCTATCAGTTCGCCAATGACGCCGAGCGCGAGCGTTACCACGACCTGACCAAGGAACTGCGCTGCCCCAAGTGCCAGAACCAGGACATCGCCGACTCCAACGCACCGATCGCCGCCGACCTGCGCCGGGAAATCTTCCGCATGCTCGGCGAGGGCAAGAGCAACCAGCAGATCATCGACTTCATGGTCGATCGCTACGGTGACTTCGTGCGCTACAAGCCTGAGCTGACGGCGCGCACCTGGCTGCTCTGGTTCGGCCCGGGCGTGTTGCTGGTGGGTGGTTTCGGCCTGCTCGCGCTGATCGTGCGCAAGCGCCGCGCGCAGAGCGCCGGTGGCCCTGTCGACCTTTCTCCCGAGGAGCGCGAGCGCCTCGCCAAATTGCTGGATAAAGAACAGACCCATGACTGATTTCTGGCTTGCCGCAGGCCTGCTGTTACTGGTGGCCCTGAGCTTTCTGCTGATCCCGGTGTTGCGTGGCCGTCGTGCGCAACTGGAAGAAGACCGCACCGCCCTGAACGTCGCCCTGTACCAGGAGCGGGTCGCCGAGCTGAGCGCCCAGCAAGCGGCCGGTGTGCTCGATGAGGCGCAACTGGCCAAGGGGCGGGATGAAGCCGCCCGCGAGCTGCTGGCCGACACCGAGAACGCCGAGCCGCAGCGCCTGGGCCGCCTGGGCAAGCCGCTGCCGTTGCTGGCGGCGGTGCTGGTGCCGCTGATGGGCCTGGGCCTGTACCTGCATTTCGGTGCCAGCGAGGAGGTCGCCCTGACCCAGGAGTTCGCCAATGCGCCGCACTCCATGGAAGAGATGACCACACGGCTTGAGCGCGCCGTAGAGGCCCAGCCGGATTCGGCCGAAGGCCTGTACTTCCTCGGTCGTGCCTACATGGCTCAGGAGCGTCCGGCCGATGCTGCCAAAGTCTTCGAGAAAGCCGCCAACCTGGCCGGTCGTCAGCCGGAGCTGCTCGGGCAGTGGGCCCAGGCGCTGTACTTTGCCAACGGCAAGCAGTGGAGCGAGCAACTGCAGGGCCTGACCGACGAAGCGCTCAAGGCCGACCCCAACGAGGTCACCAGCCTGGGCCTGCTCGGCATCGCCGCCTTTGAGTCCGAGCATTACCAGCAGGCCATCGACTACTGGAATCGTCTGCTGGTGCAACTGCCTGAAGGCGATGCCTCGCGGGCGGCCCTGCAGGGCGGCATCGAGCGCGCCCGGGACAAGCTCAAGGCCGGTGAGGGCAAGACAGCCCCGGCCGTGGCTGCCGGGCCCCGGCTCAAGGTGCGGGTGGAACTGGCGGCGGCGCTCAAGGACAAGGTCAAGCCCGACGACACGGTATTCATCTTCGCCCGCGCCAGCGCAGGCCCGCCCATGCCGCTGGCGGCCAAGCGGGTGACCGTGGCCCAGCTGCCGGTCGAGGTCGAGCTCAGCGACAGCGACGCGATGATGCCGAGCATGAAACTGTCCAGCTTTCCCGAAGTCCAACTGGTTGCACGCGTCTCGCGCGCAGGCCAGCCGACCCAGGGCGAGTGGATCGGTCGCAGCAGTCCGCTGGCCAGCAGCACCACCGCTGCCCAGCACCTGACCATCGACAGCCCGGACAAGTAAGAGACCCCTTATGAACAGCATCGCACGCCTGACCCTTCTTTCCCTGGCCCTGGGCCTGAGTGCGTGTACTGTTCAGCCCTACGAACCCTCTACTCCGCCCATCGAAAAGCTGCCACCGGCGCCGGCCGGCAAGCCGGCACCGCGTCCGAGCACAGTGCCGGGCACGGCGCCGAGCAAGCCTGCGGTCACCCCGGCGTCCAAGCCGATGCCACGCACCTCGGCCAGCTTCGCGCCGCCACCGGGCGGGGCCAGCCACTGGGACCCGCGCCTGGGCGTCTACGTGCTTGAAGGCCAGACCAACACCTTCTACCGCCAGCGCACCTACTACCGCTGGAACAACGGCTGGAGCTGGTCGACCAACCTCAACGGCCCCTGGCAGGAAACCGACAGCAGCGGCGTGCCAGGCGGTCTGGGCCGGGCTTTCGCGCAGTAGGTCGAAGTCCGCATAATGCGCCCTGGCCATTTGCCCGGGAGCATGAAATGACACAGACGGTACTGGTGCTGGTAGAGACAGTCGACGACTACCTGCCCTTGCTGGAGCAGCAGGGCTTTCGCCTGGTTCGCGCCCAGACCCCGGCCTTGCGCGCCGAGGCCATCGCCCGCCAGGGCGGCGCGATCGATGCGGTGCTGACTCGTGGTCCGCTGGGGCTTACCGCCGATGAAATCGCTGCCTTGCCGGCCTTGAAGATCATCTGTGTGATTGGCGCCGGCTACGAGCAGGTCGACCTGGCTGCCGCAGCGGCACGCGGCATCACCGTCACCAATGGCGCCGGGGCCAACGCTGCGGCGGTGGCCGACCATGCCATGGCCTTGCTGCTGGCGGTGGTGCGCGACATCCCCCGCGCCGATGCCTCGACCCGGCGTGGCGAGTGGAACCGGGTCATCAGCCCCTCGGTCAGTGGCAAGCGCCTGGGTATCCTCGGCCTGGGCGCGGTGGGCCTGGCGATTGCCAAACGGGCGGCGCTGGGTTTCGACATGCAGGTCAGCTACCACAACCGCACGCCGCGCAGCGATGTGCCCTACACCTACTGCGACAGCCCGCTGGCGCTGGCGCAAGCCTCGGACTTCCTGATCGTCGCCACCCCTGGCGGTGCCAACACCCGCCAGATGATCGACAAGCCTGTGCTCGAAGCGCTGGGGCCGGACGGCTTTCTGGTGAACATCGCCCGTGCCAGTGTGGTCAGCACCGCCGACATGGTCGAGGCGTTGCGCACTGGCGCCATTGCCGGTGCCGGGCTGGATGTGTTCGATGACGAGCCGGCGGTGCCGGATGCCCTGAAAACCCTGGGCAATGTGGTGCTCACACCGCATGTGGCCGGGCAGTCGCCGGATGCGGCGCGCGATACCGTGGAACTGGTGTTGAAGAACCTGCAGGCGTTCTTTGCCGGCGAGCCGGTGTTGACCCCGGTGACAGCTTGACCCATCGCAGGCTACGCCAGCTCCCACAGGGGCGCGGTGCATACCGAACCTGTGGGAGCTGGCGTAGCCTGCGATGAGGCCCATCCGGCCAGGTGCTAGACTCAGTCGCTCCCTCTCCCAGCAAGGAGCTTTGACCATGTCCCTGGAAAAGCACGGTAGCTGCCTGTGCGGTGCCATCAAACTCAGCGTCAGCCTGGAAAACGCCAGCGTCGATGCCTGCCATTGCAGCATGTGCCGCAAATGGGCCGGTGGGCCGCTGTTCTCGGTGCACTGCGCGGAGCCGGTAAAATTCACCGCCGGCACGCCGAAGTTCTACGACTCCTCCGAGTGGGCCGAGCGCGGCTTCTGCGACCAGTGCGGCACCCACCTGCTGTACCGCCTGAAAAACGGCACGTTCGACTCGGTGTCGGTCGGGGTGCTGGACGGCGATACCGACTGGATCTTCGACCTGCAGGTGTATGTCGACAGCAAACCCAAGTACTACTGCTTTGCCAACCAGACCAAGACCATGACCGGCGCCGAGGTCGAGGCCCTGTTCAGCTGAGCGCCAGCAACCAGGCGGCGAACACCTGCGCCGCCGGCGAGCAACTGGCCTGTTTGTCGTGCACCAGGTAGTCGGCCTGGCCGGTGTGCACGACGAACGGCGAGACCTGGCGGATCGAACCCTGTTCGATGCGCTCGCGGGCCATGAACTCCCAGCCCAGCCCCACGCCCATCCCCTGCATCACGGCCTCGAACACCAGGTTGACCTGGTTGAAGGTCACCGCATCGGCCGGTGCCTTGTACGCCAGGCCCTGATGGCCGAACCAGTCCTGCCAGTCCAGGCAGTTCCAGGCCGAGGCATCCAGCTGGATCAAGGGCAGGGCCTGCAGTTCGTTCAATGACTCGACTTCGGGCAATGGCCGCCTGGCACTGGCGATCGGGTAGATGGTTTCATCGAACAGCTTGTCGGCCTTGAGCGAACTCCATTGGCCATGACCGTAGAGAATGCCGAAGTCGTAGTGGGCAATGTCGCTTTCGCCGATCTCGTTGCTTGCGTGGATATTGACGGTCAGTTCCGGGTGCTGCTCGTTGAAGCGCAACAGCCGCGGGAACAGCCAGTACTGGGCCACCGCATGGGTGCAGATGACGCTGACATTGCGGCTGCCATGGCCGCTTTTCAGGCGCAGGACATTGGCCAGCAGGCGTTCGAGCATGGGTTCGACAATGGCATTGAATTCGCTGCCTGCCGTGGTCGGGGCGATGCCCCGGGCGCGGCGTTCGAACAGGATGGCGCCGAGGTGTTCTTCCAGCAGCTTGATCTGCTTGCTCACCGCGCTCTGGGTCAGGTACAGCTCGCTGGCGGCACGGGTGAAACTGCCGGTGCGCATTACCGCCTCGAAGGCGATCAGGGTATCGAGCGGGGGCAGGTGACGGCTGAAGCGGCTCATGCTGACTATCCGGTCTGGGGAATGGCTGCATCATAGAATCGATGCTTTGCGCGGGGAAGGTATTCTCAAGAGGAATGCCTGCATGCCGAATGATCTTTTGCCCGGCGCCTGTGCAAGGGATAGCCTGCGCACTTCTTCGAACAGGAGCAGGCACGTGAGACTGGGTGTGGCGTATGCCGGTATAGCTGGCGCGATGTGGGGATTGGTACTGATGGTGCCGCAGCTGTTGCCCGAGTTCAGCCCGGTGCTGCTCAGCTGCGCCCGCTTCGTGCTGTTCGGCGTGGTGACTCTGGTGCTCGCCATCCCCATGCGCAAGGCCCTGGGACGGCTGACCTTGAAGGACGTGTGGATGCTCGGGCGCCTGGCGCTGATCGGCAACCTGCTGTATTTCATCTGCCTGGTGGCGGCCATCCAGCGCCTTGGCGTGGCGCCGGCTTCACTGATCGTCGGGGTCTTGCCGCTGACCATCACCCTCTACGGGCGGCATGACAGCGGCGGGGTGGCGCTCAAGCAGTTGATCGGACCGCTGGCGCTGATTCTGGCCGGGATGCTGTGCATCAACCTGCAGACCTTCGCGGTCGAGCAGGGACCTGTGGGCGACAAGATCGCCGGCGTGCTCTATGCCCTGGTGGCCCTGGCCTGCTGGACCTGGTACGCGGTGCACAACAGCCGCTGCCTGAAACTGAGCGGGCATTTCGACAGCCACCAGTGGTCGGTGCTGTGCGGGGTGATGACCGGCCTGTTCAGCCTGGTGCTGGTGGCGGCGCTGGCACTCTGGCAGCCCGCCCAGTTGCAGGTGGATGCGCCGATTGAGCGCTGGAGCCTGTTCTGGCTGTACAGCCTGGGCTGCGCGATTTTCGGTTCGTGGCTGGCGGCGCTGTTGTGGAACGCCGCGTCCAAGCGCATGCCGCTGACCTTGAGCGGCCAGTTGATTGTCTTCGAAACCCTGTTCGCCTTGCTGTATGCCTTCATCTGGCGCCAGAGCGGGCCGAGCCTGCTGGAAGCGGCGGCGATCGTGCTGGTGATCGGCGGTGTCTGCTGGTCCATGCGCCAGCACAGCCCTGTGGGAGCGGGCTTGCCCCGCGAAGCGATGTGATTGACAGTACGCCATCGCGGGTCAAGCCCGCTCCCACATCCCACAACACGAGGTCAAACATGAGCAGCGAGCTGCAAATCATCGATATCCAGCTGGGCGAGGGCAAGGAGGCCGTCAAGGGCGCCCTGATCACCACCCAGTACACCGGCTGGCTGGATGACGGTACCAAGTTCGATTCTTCCTACGACCGCGGCAAGCCGTTCCAGTGCGTGATCGGTACCGGCCGGGTGATCAAGGGCTGGGACCAGGGCCTGATAGGCATGAAGGTCGGCGGCAAGCGCAAGCTGCTGGTGCCGTCGCACCTGGCCTATGGCGAGCGCAGCATGGGCGCGATCACCCCGCATTCGAACCTGACATTCGAAATCGAGCTGCTGGAAGTCCTCACCCGCGACGACTGATCGACGGTCGTAATTCGGCAATATCAAGGTATTACAATTACTTGTGCTCAGGGTTGAGCAACCAGGGATCGAACCAATCGGGTTTATCGCACTCTCAGATAGCCCCGCACCATGGACGGTACGACAGACAGGGATCACCCGCGGCTTCGGTCGCGGTGTGTCGCCGGCGGGTCAGCCACACCCCTTTTTGCCGTAAAGAGTTCGTTTCATGAAGTTGCCCACCCTGTTCAAGCGTCACCGCCATGTCCTGTGTTCCCTGGTTGCGCTCGCAGGTGTCACGCTACTGGCCAGCGAGGCTATCGAAAGCCGCGCCGAACCTGTGGATGGCACCCAGACCCTGGTGTTCCTGCGCCATGCCGAAAAGCCCGGCGAAGGCCTGGGCCAGCTCAATTGCCAGGGGCTGAACCGCGCCCTGGACCTGGCCACCTTGCTACCGGAAAAATTCGGCAAGGCCGACTATGTGTTTGCCGCCGATCCGTCCCGTCATGTGGAAGAAGGCAGCAAGGACGACGCCTACAGCTACATCCGCCCGCTGATGACCATCAGCCCCAGCGCCATCAAGCTCGGCCTGCCGGTGAACATCGACTTTGGCGCCAACGACACCGCCGCACTGGCCGACGAGCTGCTGCAGGACAAGTACCGCAACGCCACCGTCTACACCGCCTGGTCCCACGGCTACCTGCCCGAACTGATCAACACCGTGGCCGGCAAGGCCCTGGGCGAGAAGCGGGTGATCACCGAGGACTGGGACGGTGAGGATTTCGATTCGATGTATGTACTGACCCTCACCTGGCACGACGGCAAGGCCAGCCTGCTCAGCCGCAACTACAAGCAGGGGCTGAACAACGGCGAGCACAGCTGCCCGAGCTGATCGCCGGCCGGGCTCAAGGGCGGGGCAGGGCAGGCACCCGGGCGATCTGCTCACGGGCATGCTCGCCGAACAGCTGCAACAGGTCGTCCAGGGTGTGTGGATGGCTTTCGTTGGCCCGGGTCAGGGCATACAAGGTGATCGGCAGCGGTGGATTGAGAGGGCGTACCTCCGTGTGCTGCGAACCCAGGGCGGTGAAGGGATCGATCAGCGCCAGCCCGGCGCCGGACTCGACCATGGCCCGGGCCAGGGAATAGGTCTGCACGCGAATGCCGATACGTGGTGCCGGTTCCAGGTTCTTCAGGTAGCTGCCCACCTGCGCGGCCAGTGGATCGCTGCTGCTCAGGCCGATCAGCGGTGCGCCGGCCAGGTCTTCCACCGCCAGCGGTGAGTCCAGGCTCGTCTCGCGCCAGTAGCCCTTGGGCGCCAGGGCCACCAGCACACCATGGGCCAGGGGTTGCACGCTCAGGCCGGGGTGGTCGGGGTGACGCAAGGTCAGGGCGACGTCGATCTCACGCATCAGCAATTGCTGCACCAGCTCGCGGCTGTGCAGGCTCGAGAGTTCGCATTCGGACTGCGCATGGCGCTCGGACCACTGGCTGATCACCGGCGGCAACAACGACAGGGCCAGGGCCGGCGTGGCGCCAATGCGCAACTGCAGGCCGGGTTGGCGACGCAGGCTGGCGGCCAGGCGGCGCACGCCTTCGACGCTGTCGCTGACCTTGTCCACCTCGCGCTCCAGGGCCAGGGCCTCGGGGGTAATCTGCAACTTGCCACGCACGCGCAGGAACAACGGGAAGCCCAGTTGCGCTTCGGCGTGCTGGAGAATCTTCGACACCGCCGGCTGGGTCACGTGCAGCAAATGCGCTGCGCCGCTGATCGAGCCGGTCTGGCGGATGGCCTGGAACACTTCGATGTGACGCAAACGCATGCTGGACCCCATAACCTTTGTTTATGGCCGGGCCATTTTTATTCATTATCCGGCGGCTGTCACCGGCCCTAACCTGAAGGCCTTCGGATTTGTGGATGAACTCTCATGGCACAGCGGGTAACGGTTATCGGCGGCGGCGTCATCGGCCTGGCAACAGCCTATGCCCTGGTACGCGAAGGCTTTGCGGTGGACCTGATCGAGGCGCGCGACAGCCTCGGCGCGGGCACCAGCTTCGCCAACGGCGGGCAGTTGTCCTATCGCTACGTCTCGCCCCTGGCCGATGCCGGCGTCCCGCTGCAAGCCCTGGGCTGGTTACTGCGCAGCGACTCACCGCTCAAGCTGCGCCCGCGCCTGGACCTGGCCCAGTGGCGCTGGCTGGCGGGCTTCATGGCGGCCTGCCGGAGCTCGGTCAACCGCAGCAATGCCGCCCACCTGTTGCGCCTGGCCCTGCACAGCCAGGCCACCCTGGCGCAGTGGCGTGAAAGCGACCGGCTGGAGGGCTTCGCCTGGCGGCGCAACGGCAAGCTGGTGACCTTTCGCAACCCGGCCAGCTTCGCCCATGCGCGCAGTCATCTGAGCGATCCGCAGGGCCAGCAGGTGCTCGATGCCGCGGATATCGCCGCGCTGGAGCCGGCCCTGGGCGATGCGCCGTTCATTGGCGGGGTGTTCACCGCCGACGAAGAAGTCGCCGACTGCCATCGCTTCTGCCTGGCCCTGGTCGAGCGCCTGCAGGCGTCCGGCCAGTGTCGCCTGATGTTGGGGCAGCCGGTAACCGGCATTCGTCATGCGAATGGCGCTATCCAGGCGCTGGAGTTGGGCGGACAGGTCGTGGCGGTGGAGCGCCTGGTGCTCTGTGCCGGGCACCGCAGCGCCAGCCTCGGTCTGCCGGGCCTGCAACTGCCGATCTATCCGCTCAAGGGCTACAGCCTCACCGCACCGATCCTGGCCGGTCAGCAGGCGCCGGAGGTCAGTATTACCGACTACGACCGCAAGATCGTCTATGCGCGTCTGGAGGATCAACTGCGCGTTGCGGCCATGGTCGATATCGTCGGCTTCGACGAGTCCCTGGACCCGGCGCGGCTGGCCAGCATCCGCCAGCTGGCGGCGACGACCTTCCCCGATGCCGCCGACTATAGTCAGGCCCGGGAGTGGGCCGGCATGCGCCCGGCGACCCCCAGTGGCGTGCCCTTGCTGGGCGCGACGCACTACCGCAACCTCTGGCTCAACCTTGGCCACGGTGCCCTGGGCTTTACCCTGGCCTGTGCCAGTGGCGCGCTGCTGGCCGAACTGATTGCCGGCCGCGCGCCGTCGATCGACTTGCACGGGCTGTCCCCAAGGGCGGCCTGACCTTCACAAGAACAACAACCGCAAGGAGTGTCCCGATGTCGATAACCCGTTTGCACAGCAACGAGCGCATGAGTGCCGCCGCCCTGTTCGGGCAGTTGGTGTTCCTGTCCGGCCAGGTGCCGACTGCTGCCAGTGATATCCGCGAACAGACCCGCGAGGTGCTGGCGAAAATCGACGCACTGCTGGCCGAGGCGGGCAGCGACAAGCGCCAGTTGCTCAGCGCGACCGTCTACCTCAAGGACATCGCCGGCGATTTCGAGGCGATGAACGAGGTCTGGTCGGCCTGGCTCGAACCCGGCCATGCACCGACCCGCACCACCGTGCAGGCCGAACTGGCGCGCCCCGGCGTGCGTGTGGAAATCACTGTCACTGCCGTGCGCGGCTAAGAGGTCGTCATGTTCAAACCCGCTCTGCTTGCCCTGTCGCTGGTGTTTGCCCATTCGGCCCTGGCCGACAGCGCACCACTCACCGGCAGCCTGAAGAAAATCGCCGACTCGGGCAGCATCACCCTGGGCTACCGGGATTCATCCATTCCTTTTTCTTATATCGGTGACCACAGCGGCAAGCCCATGGGCTACTCGGTGGACCTGGCCGGGGAGATCGTCAAGCACCTGCAAAGCAAGCTGGCGATGCCGGACCTGAAGGTGCGCTACAACCTGGTCACCTCGCAGACGCGGATTCCGCTGGTGCAGAACGGCACGGTCGATCTGGAGTGCGGGACCACCGGCGTTACCGCCGAGCGTGCGAAGCAGGTGGACTTCTCCTACGGCTTTATTTTCGTCAAGGGCCAGTTGTTGACCAAAAAAGGCAGTGGTATCCAGGGGATGGATGACCTCAAGGGCAAGAATGTGGTCAGCACCGCAGGTACCACCAATGAGAAGTACCTGAAAAACTACAACGTCGAGCACAACCTCGGTGCCTTCGTGATCAGCGCCAAGGACCATGGCGAGGCATTCATGATGCTGCAGTCCGGTCGCGCCGCGGCGTTCTACATGGATGACGCGCTGCTCTATGGCGAGCGGGCCAAGGCGCGCGATCCGCATGACTGGGTGGTGGTCGGTGAGGCGCAGTCGAAGGAAATCTACAGCTGCATGGTGCGCAAGGGCGATGAGCAGTTGCTGGCGGCGGTCAACGAGGCGCTGGCGGAGGTCTACCGCAGCGGCAGGATCGAGGGCATCTACCAGCGCTGGTTCGAACAACCGATTCCGCCCAAGGGCCTGAACCTGGAGTTTCCGATGACCAGCGAGCTGAAGGGGTTGATTGCCCAGCCGTCGAGCGCGCCGGTGCAATAAGGCCGTACTTGTAGCCGACTGCTTTGCAGTCGATCGCAGGCTTCGCCAGCTCCTACGGTCGGCGGGCGATTGCCGGGTATCTGTGGGAGCTGCCGCCAGGCTGCGATCGGCCGTGAAACGGCCGCAAAACCTGTCGGCGCAATTCCTTCAGACCCACCAAGCTGAACCGATTGCGACTGCTGCGCAGTCGATCGCAGGCTGCGCCAGCTCCCACAAAGACAGTTGCTCCTACAGTGCTTGGCAGGTGCAGACCCTCGGTTGTAACTGTGGGAGCCAGCGGAGCTGGCGATGGGATCGACGCAGAGTCAGAGGTTGTGCGTCGTTCGCATCGCAGGCTTCGCCAGCTCCCACAAAGACAGTTGCTCCTACAGTGCTTGGCAGGTGCAG